>NZ_JAGGQC010000004.1:0-599170 GCF_018613455.1 Bacillus sp. ISL-78 | reverse complement strand
CAGTTTTCAAAGAGCAATTTCGATGTCGTTTCTCTCAGAAGCGACCTCTATAATGTAACACATTCCGTCACGTTTCGTCAACAACTTTTTTAAAAACTTTTTTAACAACTTGTTAGCTGTTTAAGTTGCTGTCTTAGCGACAAGAAATAATATACCATGTACTAAAAATGTTTGCAATACGTTTTTTTAAAACTTTTTCAAAAAAAAACATATTCACCTATTTCCTTCTATATATTCTTTACAACACCATCATCACCCCCTGCCATCCAGGCCATCCCCATGCTTTATGAATAAACGAAGCATATTTCCAAAGAAACACAAATAGTCATATATAGATATCTTTTTTCCATGAGGTGAAGCAATGAATCTGCCATTAATCGGATTACTCATTTCCTACAGTATGGCTCTTTACTTATTCAGTACCGCTTTTTATGAAGCCATCAAGTTCAGCAGAGAAAAAGGCAAGGTGAATGGTACGACATTTTTATTCAGCTTTACTTTCGCTTTGATATTCACACGGATCACCTATTTGTTTCATCCATATTAGATAAAAGCAGTAAGTCGGAAGACTTACTGCTTTTATACGGAGACTTGCGCCTCTTCATGATCCCTGCTTTTCTTTTCATCCTTTAAGAACATCATCAAACCACCCAATATGATGGTACCTCCAAGAACCTGCGTCCAGAGTATCGGTTCATCCAATATGAAGTAAGCCAGAATTGTCGCTCCTACCGGTTCTAGCAAGATTCCCATCGATAGCGTCGATGTGCTTAACCATTTTAATGACCAATTGAATAAAGAATGTCCTAATAAAGTCGGGAAGATGGCAAGCAAAACGAAATAGATCCAATCGGAAGCAGGATAAGGCGCCAATGCCTCTCCCTTGAAGATCACATAGAAAAACAAGGCGACGGCGCTGATTGCATACACGACAAATGTATATGTTATAGAAGAGACGCGTTTTCGGACATTTTGACCAAACAGTAAATATCCGGTTACGAGCGCACATGCGATAAGCGAAAGAATATCTCCCCAAAGCGCCATGCCGCTGATTCTCAAATCACCCCAGCTAATGACAAGGCTGCCTGCTATCGCAATGATGCCGCTCAATATTGCCTTCATTGAAAATCTTTCTTTAAAAAACAGGTAGGCTCCGGCAAAAGCGAATAAAGGCTGAAGGGTTACAAGGACAGTTGAACTTGCGACCGATGTGTAATTAAGCGATTCAAACCATAAAATAAAATGAAAAGCCAAAAACACTCCTGCCGCAATCGAATACAGCCAATCCTTTTTTTCAATGAATTTAAGTTCATAGCGGTATTTCACCATGAAAACCGGCAACATAAGAAGGACGGTAAATAATAAACGGTAAAAGGCGATAACACCAGATGGAGCGGTTGCCAGTTTAACAAGGATGGCCGAAAACGATACGGATGCCACACCGATCGCCAACGCTACATAGGGATTCACTTTTGGCATTTGCACTTGGATTCCTCCTTTCAACGGAATTACGTTACATAGAACTCTATTCTACTATGTTAAAATTATTAGGGTAGTTTTTTTTGAAAAACGGGTATATGGCAACAGACGATTTTATTCTTCGATAATAATTCGGAAGTGGTGAAACAAAATGGATTGGACATTCGACCCTCAATCGGAACTGCAAATCCTTATCAAATTGGGGATTTCAGCTCTCCTTGGACTAATTATCGGCCTAGAGCGAGAAATGAAACGAAAACCCGTTGGATTAAAAACGAGCCTGGTCATTTCAATCGTCAGCTGTTTATTAACGATCGTTTCCATGGAATCCGCTTATAAATTCCCGGGTAGCGACGACGTTAATATCACAATGGACCCCTTGCGTCTTGCAGCCCAGATCGTTTCCGGCGTCGGTTTTATAGGTGCTGGCGTCATACTCCGGCGTGACAACAACAGCATATCCGGTTTAACGACAGCCGCCATCATCTGGGGAGCGGCAGGGATCGGGATTGCCGTTGGAGCTGGTTTTTTTCTCGAGGCCATAGCCGGCGTCATCTTATTGATCATTAGTGTGGAATTGGTGCCCGCAATCGTCACCTGGCTCGGACCGATGAAGTTACGGCAAAAAGAAATCTTTCTGCAGCTGGTCGTACAAAATAAAGATGACATTGCAATCGTACTGAAAAAAATCAAAGACGAAAAAATATTCATCAAAAATCTTAGAATCAAAGATGTGGCAAATGACAACCACCTTTTGACCCTTAAAGTTCTGGTCGATCACAAAGTCAGAACATCGGAAGTGTATTACACCGTCTCCAATCTTAAGGAAATTGCACGGGTGGAAATCGAAAATGTATAATAAAAAGGCCGTTTGACTGCACTAAACGGTTCACTAGATAAAAAGGGTTGGGAATTAAACATTCCGAACCCCTTTTGAAATTCTCCTCAACTTTCCTTCATACCTCTGTTAAACCATTTTTGACCCCTTTGCAAGTCCAATAGGGCATCAATTAATGGCTAATTGCCTGCTTAATCCAATCGAAACTTCCACAATCCTCAGTTTTTATCTCCAGCATCAGAATCCAACACCTATATATGGATATTTACTATCATCCATCGCTCAGTGAGGAAGTCTAGTGTTACGTGACTTCACTGGTGGCCTAATCCATTATTCATCTAAGGGGGTCCACTCTATATATTTATTATAAATTTGCAAAATGACCAAACCGATATCCTGCTCTATACGTTTATATATAGTGAAAGGACGAACTCCGGCTTGCTTAAACATTTTAAAGGAAGGTGGTCAGGACAACCAGCATGATATTGACAGGGATATAAAAATTATCAAGAAAATAATTTCCCGAGGTGAGTGATGTTTAAAAAAATGAAGGTAAAAAGTATATGGATACCCTTACTATTTGTGTTTTTCATACCAAATGTAATAGGTGCTTCTTCTGCTAAAAGTAAAAGCCCAGAGTTGGCGACAGGCTTTGACACCCACATCACCAACAATTCCCTTGCCGTAAGTCCGGATGAACAAATAGCGATTGTCTCGGATAGCCGTGAACAATCCATCCTGGTCTATGATCTTACCAAAGGCAAGTTGCGTAAAAAGATCGACGGCTTCGGTTCACCGAGAAACATCGTGTTTATTGATGGCGGCTCAGAGTTTGTCATCTCAGACAGTACGCTCGGTACGATTCGTTTTTACAGCTTAAAGAACTTCACCTTGAAAGATGAAGTTGTCGTTGGTCCAGGTGCATTCGGGACTGCTGTCAGTCCGGATGGCAAGACATTGTATGTGAACAATCAAGCACACAATTCCGTCACGATCGTGGATCTGGAAAAACGAAAACCGATTGACGTCATTACCGGTTTCGCCCAACCAAGGCAGGGCATTAAAGTCTCTTCGGACGGAAAATATATCTTTGTCACGAACTTTCAAGGAGATAAAGTGTCTATCGTTGATGCCACCACCAAAAAAATCATTCGTGAAATAACAGGGTTCTCCAGTATTCGCGGAATCTCGATTACCGCTGATGGAAGAACATTATATGCCGCCAACAGCGGACGCAACAGCATTTCCGCAGTTGATACGCTAGACGGTAATATAAAGGGTGAAATCAAAGTGGGACGCGAGCCATATGGCGCTGCTCTATCGCCTGATGATAAACTCCTTTTCGCAAGCAACAAAGCTGATCATACGATTGACGTGATCAATGTCGCTGATCACCGCATAGTTAAAACAATCGGGGGGTTCAAAGAACCAAGGCAAGCAATCGTCTTTAGCCAGGATGGGGATCAGGCTTATGTATTAAACCGGGATTTCTCCATTGCACGTGTTGATGTTAAAACATACACCATCACGGATATAATTCAGGATAAGCAAAAAAAATAATAAAACCTGATGAAGCACATGATAAATGAAAAAATAATCCCAGAGATGGATCAACATGATCTCAATTTCAGTTTATTCAGTGGGACAGCTGGCTCCAGTTCTCATGTGAAAGAACCGTCTTCAATCTCGTTAGTTTACTGGTAATCTTTTGCGGCAGGTCTTTTACATCCCAATCGTCTAGCAAAAAATCTGCAGGTTAACTCGAGTCTCTAGTCTGATCCGTTTGACTGCACTCAAACGGGTTTTTTATCATTTTTGCAAAAATCTCATATTTTATATTGACTTTTCACCAAAATCCGATAAAATAATTATTGTACCTCAATTCGGGGCATTAGCTCAGCTGGGAGAGCGCTACGCTGGCAGCGTAGAGGTCAGCGGTTCGATCCCGCTATGCTCCATTTCCGAAAACCCTTGATATATCAAGGGTTTTTTCTTTTTGTCAATTTGTCCACCACTCCCCCCTAATATCTCCTTCAAGGCATTGCGATAAAATTTTCATGCTTTTTTGAACGTAATGTATGAGCCTTTTCCTCTCTCATGGTCGGTACATATTTTTGCTTTTATCAATAAAAAACCTACCTCCTTTAAGGAAGCAGGCGTACAAATACATCGAAATAACTTATAGATTAACAAATTAACAATCCTTCAGTACACTAGATGCGATAAGCTGTCCTAGTCTTCGTATTCCCTCGATCATTTCTTTCTCTTTGGCATAACTGAACGAGAGTCGGAGAAACTCAGTTCCATCGTTTTGATCCAAGAAAAAGTATTTCCCTGGAACATATGAAACACCATCAGCCAGAGCCTGTGATAATAACTGCGATGTATCCGCTCCTGGAATTCTCACCCATACAAAGTAACCGCCATCTGGAACATACCAGGAAACGGATTCTGGAAGGAATTGTTCCATCGAATGGATTAACGCAGTGCATTTAGAACGATACGTATCTTTTAGAAGGTCGAGCCGTTTCTCAAAATCGGTGTTTTCTAAGTATACTGCCATTGAACTTTGAGCAAACGGATGGTCTAAATCTTTTTTAAACCACTCAAAAGACTTGATGAATTCACTTTCTCCCGCTATCCATCCAATCCGCATTCCTGGCGCAACAACCTTGGATAATGACCCGACTTGCAGGACTCGCCCGCATTTATCAATAGATTTTATTGGGACCGGATTTTCATCGAAGGATAATTCCCCGTATGCATCATCCTCCAGAATGAGGAAATCATACTCGATGGAAAGCTCCACTAAATGCTTCCGGCGCTCAATTGTCATAGTCGTTCCAGTTGGATTTTGAAAAGTTGGGATTGTATATAAAAAACGCGGGAGGGTTTGACCTGTGCGTTTCCTTTCATCCAGCATTTCCTTTAAACGGTATGTTTGGAGTCCCTGTTCATCTATAGGTATACTAATGATCCGTTTCGTATAGTTTTGAAAAATCTCCAAAGCCTCCATGTAGGTGGGCGACTCTACCGCTACAACCGCTTTATCATCAAGAAGAACGCGGGCAATAAGATCAATCCCCTGGCAAGCTCCTGATGTAATCAAAAGCTGTTCTTCCAAAACGCAAATTCCACGCTCTGCCAACCTTTTCTGGATTTGCTGCTTTAGTCTTGGAATTCGCGGACTTCCGAGATAATGGAGCGGCAAATCCTGCTCCTCATCAAGAAGTCTGGCTACAGCTTCCTTAAGCTCCTCAGCAGGAACGAGAGCAGGATCAGGATAGCCTGAACTCAAGCGAATACAACCATCTGGCAGATCTGGCATCCATGCACCGGGCGGATCATTCTTAAGTGCCTCTTTAATGTTCTCGGAAAAAAAAGATTCAACATTCACTTCAACCAAACACCTTTCCTTCAATTAAATCTTGATTGATTCTCGCAATCTTTAAAGTTAGCTGCTTATTATAAGATACAAATTAGTAATTTTAAACGTTCTTCTGATGAGGGACGACAATCCCTCTCTTTATATTAACTCCGGAGTCCGTCTTACACGTAAAAAATTAAAGAAAGGCAGATCGTCCGCCTTTCTTTGATTCCATGTTTTAATTCACCCATTATCCACTCTATTTTGCATTCACATCGGGTTGATGAATTCCAAAAGTATTGCCTTCGGGATCGATATAGTATCCTTGCCAAGCCATTCCGGGCAGGGCAAATTTGGGCATTGCGAGCTTGCCGCCATTCTCAATAATTTTAGCTTCCGTTAAATCGTAATTTTCCACGCCAATGGTACACGCAAATGCATTTAACGCTTGGTGTGTTTCCGGCGGAGCACTTTGACGCTGCATCAAAGCACCATCGATACCATGTTCATTCTCATTGCCAGTTACTGCTCCAAAGTATGGCATCCCTGCATAATCACTCCAGTCTTGAAATGACCACCCGAACACCTCTCCATAAAACTTCTTTGCCCGTTCCATGTCATTCACATGAATTTCGAAATGAACTATTCTTCCCATGGTTACCCCCTAAGGTACATATGTATTAACCATTCACTTGCATTATTCAGTCTGTGTTCGCTGCCTATTTATTATTATAATTTAAATGGAAATAAATTCAAAGAAATAGAAACTTCATCATACAACCAACCCGGGAACCGCTTTTCAATTTTTCATCCCAAACATTTGCGAAACTATGTGTATATTTTTGTGAAAGCTGGACGAGACTGCTAGTAAATCATTCTAGGAGGTTATCAAATGTTTAGATTCGGGAAGAGAAAGCCGCGAAGCAAGGTCGGTAAATTAATCGATAAACACGGATATACCCAAGAGGAGTTCGTAAGTGCGTCAGGAATCTCCCGCAATACGATAAGCAGAGTTTGCAGCGATCCCAAGTATGTGCCGTCAGCCGGGGTTTTAAAGAAAATCATGAAGGCGGTTCGAAGTTTAGATACAGGCGCAAAGGCAGATGACTACTTTGATTTGTAAACAAAAAGGCCCTGGCTTATGGCCGGGCCTAAATGTATTATTCAATTCTTGTTCATACTATCCTATCCACGCTCCCAAAATCCAAGCTTTCCTTTCGGAAATAACCTTCATTCCAACGGCCCCAGCTTTTCAATGTTCAGATGAGATTCAACGACCTTGAATTAAAATCCCCCACTTCCATTAGGAGCGGGGGATTTTCTTCATTCTCGGCTGATATGTTTATATAGGGGTTCTTTGTCCCTTTTAGACAAACCCTGCAGGGATTTCTTTAACAAGGGCTAGTTATAGATTAGGGACAAAAGGTTATGTATTCCGCTTGAGCTATTTTCTGCTGAACATTTTCTTTATGAACTGAACCACAGGTGAAACGATGGATTCATGTACATTCGTAAGGGCATAACCGATCAGCCCCATAATTACCAGGGCCATTATTAATCCTACTATCAATCCCGATGTTTCTCTAAGTTCTTCAAGAACAGCATCCATTCATTATCCTCCCCGGCTTGCCGATGTACTTATTTTTACGGTTTTTCACCGATTTTACGTCTGAACGCTCCATTTATCGTTTTTTCTTCGAACATTGACCTATTCTGTTAAATATGGTCCATTATAACGCATTGGATGATTATGGTCGAGCTGCCACTTTTAAACGCATTCATAGAAGTCCTAATCAATAATAAAGGCTTTACCTCTAGCGTTTCTCTTTAAGTCAAAAGATAAACCTTCGTTCATCAGCAGAAATGTAAACCTTTTCATTTGTCCAAAACCGACAAAGAAATGACAGAATTATTGTTTTTTGAGAACATTGAGAATATTGTCGAAAAACCTTAAGCTTAATTTAAGAAATACATCTTCTTAGGGGGTGCGCTTTATATGGAAGCCATTACAAGGGACTTTTTCTTATTTTTATCTAAGAATAACCTGCTTAATAATATTGCTAAAAAAAGCGGAGGAAATTTTGCTGCTGGAAAGATCATTGGGGGAACTGATTTCCAAAGTTCCATTAAATTCATTAAACAACTTAATAATAGCGGCTTGTCGGTTACAGTCGACCATCTTGGGGAATTCGTTGATTCCAAGGAAGTGACTCTGGAACGGACGGCAGAATGCATCGAAACCATCGAAATGATCAGCAGGGAAAAACTTGATTCACAGGTTTCTCTGAAGATGACTTCTTTGGGACTTGATATCGATCATAAACTAGTGATTGAGAATATGACGAAAATTCTTGATACAGCCGAAAAACATAAAGTCATGGTCACGATCGATATGGAAGATGAAGTTCGCTGTCAGGCAACAATCGATATCTTTAGACAGTTCAAAGAAAAATACAGCTGCATAAGCACTGTTCTACAAGCATATTTATTCCGCACAGAGAAAGATTTGGAGGACCTTGGCCAATATAAGCCATTCCTGCGTCTCGTAAAGGGTGCTTATAAGGAATCTCCAGAGGTTGCTTTTCCCGAGAAGAATGATGTGGACGAAAACTATAAAAAGTTGATTAAGCAAAGTCTTCTTAACGGAAATTATACGGCCATTGCCTCACATGATGACAAAATCATCGAATATACAAAAGAGCTGGCCAAGAAATATGACATCCCAAATACACAATTCGAATTCCAAATGCTTTATGGCATGAGGAACAAGACTCAATACGAATTGGTCAAGCAAGGTTACAAAATGCGCGTTTATGTACCATACGGTCTGGATTGGTATGGATACTTCATGAGAAGGCTTGCAGAAAGGCCATCCAATATTGCCTTTGCCTTCAAAGGGATGGTCAGAAGCTAAATATACTTTCAACATTATTAATTGTTACAAAAAATCTATTAAAAGGTGTGATTATCAATGATTTCATATAAACACGAACCATTTGTTGATTTTACAAACGAGGAAAACAAAAAAGCATATCAGGAAGCACTTCAAACTGTCGAGGGCTACTTAGGGCAAGACTACCCTCTTTATATCGGGGCAGAGCAAGTTACGACTGATGAGAAAATCGTTTCATATAACCCTGCAGATAAGCAAGAGGTCATCGGCCGCGTATCGAAAGCGAATAGGGATCTTGCTGAAAAAGCCATGCAGGAAGCTGTTACCGCTTTTGAAAGCTGGAAAAAAGTGAAGCCGGAAATCCGCGCTGACGTTTTATTCAAAGCGGCTGCCATCATTCGCAGACGCAAGCATGAATTCTCTGCATTATTGACGAAAGAAGCAGGAAAACCTTGGAATGAGGCTGATGCTGATACAGCGGAAGCAATCGATTTCCTTGAATTCTATGCTCGCCAAATGCTGACTCTTAAAGATGGTGTGCCTGTTCAAAGCCGTCCGGGGGAATTCAACCGCTATGATTACATTCCATTAGGAGTAGGCATCATCATTTCTCCTTGGAACTTCCCATTTGCGATCATGGCAGGTACAGCTGTTGCCGCTATCGTTACCGGGAACACAATCCTGTTGAAACCAGCTTCTACTACTCCTATCGTTGCTGCGAAATTCGTTGAAGTGATGCTTGAAGCAGGCCTTCCAGCAGGTGTGTTGAATTTCGTTCCAGGAAGCGGAGCAGAGGTCGGCGACTATCTAGTCGATCATCCTAAAACACGTTTCATTTCCTTCACAGGTTCACGTGATGTAGGTCTGCGCATTTACAAACGTGCTTCAGAAGTGAACGAAGGCCAAATTTGGCTGAAGCGTGTCATCGCTGAAATGGGCGGAAAAGATACAATCGTCGTCGACAAAGAGGCAGATCTTGAATTGGCGGCTCAATCGATCGTGAAATCTGCATTTGGCTTCTCTGGACAAAAATGTTCTGCTTGTTCCCGTGCTGTCATCGTTGAAGATGTATATGATCAAGTATTAGCTCGCGCTGTTGAATTAACAAAACAACTTACAGTTGGTAACCCTGTAGAAAATCATTTCATGGGTCCGGTTATCGACCAAGCGGCTTTTGACAAAATCATGAGCTACATTGAAATCGGGAACCAAGAAGGACGCATCCTGACTGGCGGAGAAGGAGATAGCTCTAAAGGCTACTTCGTTCAACCGACAATCGTTGCCGATGTCGATCCGCAAGCCCGCTTGATGCAAGAAGAGATCTTCGGACCAGTCGTTGCCTTCACAAAAGCCAAGGACTTCAACGAAGCACTTGAAATTGCCAATAACACTGAATATGGTTTGACTGGGGCTGTCATTACGACAAATCGCCTTAACATGGAAAAGGCACGCGAAGAGTTCCATGTGGGGAACTTGTATTTCAACCGCGGCTGTACTGGTGCAATCGTAGGTTATCAGCCATTCGGCGGGTTCAACATGTCAGGAACTGATTCCAAGGCAGGCGGACCGGACTACTTGCAGCTTCATATGCAAGCAAAAACAACATCTGAAACATTCTGATAATGTTTCATTAAGCAATTTGAAGATAACTTGAAACCCCTATGGTTTCCGTATCCTCCATTCTGGATACGGAAGCCAAAATGAAGTTAAATGGAGGAAGTGACAAATAGGTTGCTTCCTCTTTTAAAACAAAAAATTATATATTTCATCAAGAAGGGAGTCTTTTATGGATTACGCATTAATAATTTCGATCAGCATTTACATGGCTGGCATGCTTCTCATCGGTTACTTCGCATACAAAAGAACTTCCAATTTAAATGATTATATGCTGGGCGACCGGGGTCTTGGACCTGCCGTCACTGCATTGAGCGCCGGTGCCGCGGATATGAGCGGTTGGCTTTTAATGGGTATGCCTGGTGCCATGTTCGCAACAGGACTAAGTTCAATCTGGATTGTAATCGGTCTCACATTAGGAGCCTATATGAACTGGCTGTATGTTGCACCTAGATTGAGAACCTATACGGAAGTCGCCAATAACTCGATTACGATCCCCGCTTTCCTGGAAAATCGTTTTGGCGAGGGCTCACAGATCTTAAGGCTCATTTCGGCTTTGGTTATCCTCGTATTCTTTACCTTTTACGTTTCTTCCGGAATGGTATCCGGCGGAGTCTTATTCCAAAGTACATTCGGCCTTGATTACCATACAGGCCTATGGATCTTGACAGGCGTCACCGTTGCCTATACTTTATTCGGTGGATTCCTGGCAGTAAGCTGGACAGACTTTGTTCAAGGAATCATCATGGTTGTCGCCTTGGTTCTTGTACCTATCGTCACCCTTTTCCATATTGGCGGTTTCGGTCCTGCGATTGACACGCCACGTTCCATTGATCCAGCTCTATTGAATATTTTTACGGGGACGAGCTTTTTAGGAGTCATCTCATTATTTGCTTGGGGACTTGGTTACTTCGGACAGCCGCATATCATTGTCCGCTTTATGGCGATCAGTTCTATTAAAGAAATCAAAAAAGCCCGTACTATCGGGATGGGCTGGATGATTTTCTCCAGTATCGGTGCCATGCTGACTGGATTCATCGGTATCACGTATTTCCATCAGAACAATCTGAAGTTAGCTGATCCTGAAACGATTTTCATAGAGTTAGGGGAAATACTATTCCACCCGCTTATCACTGGTTTCTTGATTTCCGCAATATTGGCAGCCATCATGAGCACGATTTCTTCGCAGCTTTTGGTTACGGCCAGCTCATTAACGGAGGATATGTACAAAACCTTCTTCCGCCGTTCCGCTTCAGATAAAGAGCTTGTTTTCCTGGGCAGACTTTCCGTACTGACCATATCCGTCATAGCGCTCATTCTCTCTTGGGAACAGAATGACACAATCCTTGGACTTGTCGGCTATGCATGGGCTGGATTCGGATCTTCATTCGGTCCATTGGTCATACTGAGCCTCTGCTGGAAACGGATGACAAGATGGGGCGCTTTAGCCGGGATGATCGTTGGTGCCGCTACTGTAATTATCTGGTCGATGGCAGGATTATCCGATACGCTTTATGAAATGATTCCTGGGTTTGGCGCTAGCTTGATTGCCATCATCCTGGTCAGTCTTCTAACAGCGAAACCATCAAAAGAAGTAGAAGCGAAATTCGAAGAATTCGAAAAAACTTTAAAACAATAATAAAACCCCTAAAAGGAACGGTATTTTTTCATATACCGTTCCTTCTTTGTTCTTGCCCCTATACACATCATTAGTTTAAAAGTATTATTAAACTAAGTTGTCATACACTTCAAAAAACTGCAGGGGGCCATATATGTCATTAGAAAAAATCCTTACTCTAACAAACATCAACGATATAACGGATATGGTCAGCACTTTTTTAAAAAAACCAGTCGTCATCGAAAATGACCAATTTTTATTGCTGGCATATAGTTCATATTATATCGAACACTTCGACCAAGCCAATCGGCAAACGATCTTCACAAAGCATTGGCCGATTCCAATCCTGGAAAAATTCATGGATGAGGGCATTGTCGAACAGCTTAAAACAGTTGAACATCCATTTAGGGTGAAACAAATTGAGGAAATCGGGTTAAATCAAAGGGTCGTTGTGAGCGCCGTTCATAAAGGACAGGTCTTCGGGTTCATTTGGGTCCAAGAAACGGAAATGATGACTGATTCCGATCTGGAATTTTTACATGAAGTTTCCCATCATATCGGCAAGCTCCTTTATCAGAAAAAACAGATAAACATGAAAAAAGATGAAGAAAAAAACGAGTTTTATCAAAAGGTCATTGACGAAGTCTATCAAACGGAAAACCAAATAAAATGGGAAGCCGCCAATATGAGTCTTCTCATTCCGGAAACTTTCCTTGTCAATGTCTTTACCATCGCTCAATCCGATGCAGAACATTTCGATGAATTAGCGGATACAGTCAGTCTGTTCGCCAATGCGCTGAATCATTTCACCCATGTATTCACAAACCAATTGAAGATCATCGTCCTGATTGGCAGCAACGGAAAAGGGAAAGACCTGCTAACCGATAGCGCAAATGATTTAACGAACACCGTTCTTTCCCAATTCACTGACAAAAAGGTATTCCCGGGAATCGGAAATGAGTACTCTTCGATTCTTCAATTAAGAAAATCCTATCTCGAAGCCCTGGAAGTGATCAACTCAGCCAAATTCATCGGTGAACCTGAACAGCTTCCCTTCCAATATAGCAAACTTGGGATTTTCCGTTACCTCGAAATGATCTCCAACCATCATGCTAAAACGAATTATATCAATACGGATTTAGAAACTCTTCAAAAGAAGGACCTGGAAAGCCAAACCAAACTCCTTCAAACACTGGAAATATATCTCTTGAACAATTGCCGGATCAAACCGACATCGGAACAGCTATACATTCATACCAACACATTGAAATATAGATTGAATCAAATAACCGATCTCACCTCAATCGATCTTGATGACTTTCATTCAAGAATGCAACTATACATCGACTTACAGCTTATAAAGCAGAGATCTTAAAGAACGTCCCGTTTTTGAGTTCGGGTGATTCAATAAGCGAAGGAGAGAAGAAACGCGGCTAGATCTGCCAGTTTCTTCTCTCCTTATTTATTCTTTACCTATTTACTGGACTCACCTTATCCGGATGCTTTAGGATTCCCAGTGTGAACGAAATCCATGACTTCCTCTTTCGATAGTTTGCTGAGCCCCATAACTTCAATGGTTCTTCCACTTTGTAGAGTACCCCCTACAAGAATTTCTCAACTCATCGCATGAGCCAAGAACCAGTCCGTTTTATCCGTAATAAGCACATCATCGCCGATTACTTCATTGGTTATATTCACAATTTCTTGGACTAATTTGGCTAACATATAATCCCCTTTGGTTATCGCAAAACTATAAAAAACCAGCTCGCAAATAACCCGAGCTGGTTTTTTATGTAAATTTTTATATTGAATTAATTTTAGGGCATCTTCCCTCAGGAAACGTTTTCCTTGTCGCCGGTGTATTCACGCTCCCAAAAATCGGCGTTTTTTATACCTAAAGCTTTTGGATTGAAAACCGGATCGATCCCAGCTTTCTTTTGCTTTTCGTAATCCTTTAAGGTAATGAGCGCCGGTTTAGCAAGAATTAAAATGGCAATGACATTGAGCCATACCATAATTCCTAGCCCAGCATCACCTAATGCCCAAGCCAGCTCTGCCGTACGCACGGATCCGTAAAAACTGGCCGCCAGGATGATGAGCTTCAAGGCGAACATGGCCGATTTACCATTCCGGTTGCGCATTAAATAGGCGATATTGGTTTCAGCGATATAATAGTAGGCCATGATCGTCGTAAAGGCGAAGAAGAAAAGGGCGATTGCAACAAAGCCAGCACCAAAACCTGGGATTACGCTATCGATTGCCGCTTGCGTATACCCTGGACCAGGTGTTACATCCCCCAAATTATTGACGATATATGAACCATTTTCCGCTTGTGTATTATACATGCCTGTAAATAAAATCATGAAGGCTGTAGCTGAACATACAAACAATGTGTCGATATAAACCGAGAATGCTTGAACAAGACCTTGCTTTGCTGGATGTGATACTTCAGCCGCAGCCGCCGGATGAGCTCCTGTCCCTTGGCCGGCCTCATTCGAATAAACGCCGCGTTTCACTCCCCAAGCTATCGCCATGCCAATGATTCCCCCAAATGCAGAATCCAACCCGAAAGCACTTCTGAATATCAAAGAGATGACTCCTGGTAATTCCGTGATATTCATTAGGACGATGACAACAGATAGCAATATATAACCAAGGGCCATGAAAGGCACGATTAAGGTTGCAGCATTGGCTATCCGTTTTACACCGCCGAATATAATGAAGCCAAGTAAAAGAACGATGGCCAAACCAGTGAATACCGGCTTGACGCCGAATGCATTTTCCACCCCGGCAGCAATCGAATTGGATTGAACACCTGGCATAAGGATGGCCATGGCTATAAGGGCTGCAAATGCAAAAAGGACAGCAAACCACTTCCACCCTATCCCTTTTTCAATATAATAAGCAGGGCCTCCCCGATATTGTCCATCTTGTTTGACTTTATAAATTTGAGCTAAAGTGGATTCCACAAATGCACTGGCCGCACCTATGAAGGCGATGGCCCACATCCAGAAAACGGCACCGGGGCCGCCAAAGGCGATAGCCGTGGCCACTCCTGCAATGTTACCTGTACCGACCCGACCTGAAAGGGCTATGGATAAAGCCTGGAATGAGGAAACCCCCGCTTCCGAACTTTCCCTTGGAACATCAAGAGGACCATTTCCTTAATATGCCTCACTTGCAGAAAACGGGTTAAAATCGAGAATAATAAACCTACTCCCAATAAAATATAAATGACTGGTGAACTCCATAAAACTCCATTTAAAGC
Organism: Bacillus sp. ISL-78; assembly: GCF_018613455.1. Lineage (NCBI taxonomy): Bacteria > Bacillati > Bacillota > Bacilli > Caryophanales > Bacillaceae > Bacillus > Bacillus sp. ISL-78. The sequence continues at coordinate 584,093 of NZ_JAGGQC010000004.1, read as the reverse complement.
CGTAATAAATTCAGACAATCAAGCTCCCCCTTTATAGTTTGAAAATTCTAATTTTTCTTTTAATGATTATATTTCATCTTGATGTATTAAACAATAGTTTCCGCGTAAGGAAACCTTACATTAACATTTTTATTTTTCCACTTGCAAATACCCCGATAATCACATTACGAATACAAGAAAAACGCCAGCGATTCCGCTGGCGTCGTGTTTTTTGCACATAAGTCAAGATACTTTAATCGCACCCAATATTTCCTGTTCCAATTGTTTGGTTCTCTCCATTTTTGTTGATTCCGTCCATCCAAAATATCGAGCCATATAATCGATCACTGCATGTTTATGCGTTTGGACTAAATCGATATCGAATAACAATGTCCCCGTCCTGCGGAAGAAGAAATCCACCGGAGTTGCGGCCATTTCATGATCCACTGCGTATTTCAGCTGTACGAACAATTTCTTTGGAATGCCGCTAGTCGCTCCTCCGTCTCCTTCGTTTTTGGCGATATCGAATAACACAGGTGCGTTGGACCCGTACATGGCTAATATCTCTTTGGCGTCCTTTACAGCGAGACCTGAGTCAACGCCCATTTGAACATGTTGCTTGATATAATTGGAGAAGTTGCTTGACCCTCCGACATCCCCTCCGGAAATCGGCATTCCTTTAGTGCTGCTGGCTGGGTACTTTTTATCGGACTGCTGGGCAAGCTTCCCTGCCAAAAGGTCGACCGTCGTTTTTGCCATTTTGCGATAACCGGTCAATTTCCCGCCCGCAATCGTGATAAGGCCAGAGTCGGACTCCCAGATTTCATCTTTCCTTGATATCTCAGAAGGATCTTTCCCTTCTTCAAGAATCAAAGGCCTTACCCCAGCCCAGCTGGATTCGATATCATCATCCGTAATGTTCACTTCTGGAAACATATAATGTATGGACTTTAATAGATAGGCACGGTCTTCGGAAGTAACGGTCGGCACTGCAGGATCACCATCATAAAATGTATCCGTAGTCCCTACATAAGCTTTACCGGCTCTCGGGATGGCAAAAATCATCCGGCCATCAGGCGTATCAAAATAAAGCGCCTGCTTCAACGGGAATCTCGATTGGTCGATGACCACGTGAACACCCTTGGATAACTTCAGCGTCTTCCCTTGTTTCGATTGGTCCTTCTCACGAATGGAATCCACCCACGGACCTGCTGCATTAATAACTTTGTCTGCATATATTTCATAAGCATCACCTGAAAGCAAATCGGCCACTTGGACTCCGTTCACCTTACCGTTTTCATATAACAATTTATCTACTTTTGTATAATTTATCGGTGTTGCACCTTTATCGACAGCCGCCTTCATGACTTCAATCGTAAGACGTGCATCATCCGTCCGATATTCAACATAGTAGCCTCCGCCCTTCAGTCCCTCTTTCTTAACGAGAGGCTCCCGTTTTAGTGTTTCATCCGCCGAAAGCATTTTCCTGCGTTCAGATTTTTTAACCCCTGCAAGAAAATCATAGACCCGAAGCCCGATCGAGGTACTGAATTTCCCGAAGGTACCTCCTTTATGCATCGGTAACAGCATCCATTCCGGCGTGGTCACATGCGGTCCATTCTCATAAACGATTTCTCGCTCTTTACCAACCTCGGCAACCATTTTTATTTCAAATTGCTTCAAATACCGCAATCCGCCATGAACAAGCTTTGTCGAGCGGCTTGAAGTACCTGCAGCAAAATCCTGCATTTCAACCAAAGCCACTTTCATCCCACGGGTCGTTGCATCCAGAGCGATCCCTGCACCTGTAATTCCCCCACCAATGACAACCACATCAAACTTCTCTTTTTTCAGAGTTTCGACCGTTTCTTCCCGATATATATTTGAAAACCTCATGCCTGACTCCTCCTTAAGTATTGCATTCTATTGTTTTTTTGTATGAATTCTGCGTTTACTCGTGAATTCTCACGATTTACTCGTGAATTCACACGGTTTACTCGTGAATTCGCGCTATTTACTCGTGAATTCTCACGATTTACTCGTGAATTCTGCGTTTACTCGTGAATTCTCACGATTTACTCGTGAATTCGCGCTATTTACTCGTGAATTCTGCACTTTTACTCGTGAATTCTGCGTTTACTCGTGAATTCCCACGATTTACTCGTGAATTCGCGCTATTTACTCGTGAATTCACATGATTTACTCGTGAATTCGTGCTATTTACTCGTGAATTCGGTCATTATATTCAATTGGTTCATTTGTTCGCATAAGTTATATAGATATTAATATCCCTAATCTGCCATTAAAAACAAAAAAAGAGACCATAAATGCACATTATCGAATTCGATAACGCATTCATGGTCTCTCCTGTTCTCCGGCCGAGTTATTAACTTGATTTCATTATAGCATACTCCAGCTCATTTGAGAAAGAATTCATGTTGTTTTTTATTTAAACGCCATTGCGGCATGTACGGCTTTCTTCCAGCCGTCATATAATTTTTCACTTTCTTGATCTTCCATGGATGGTTCAAAGGTTTTGTCCACCGCCCATTGCCGGGAGATTTCTTCTTGATCCTTCCAATACCCGACAGCAAGGCCGGCTAAGTATGCAGCACCTAATGCTGTAGTTTCATTTATGGTCGGCCTCTCGACGGGTACACGTAATAAGTCGCTCTGGAATTGCATCAAGAAGTCATTCTTGACTGCCCCGCCATCCACTCTTAATGTTTGCAGCTCGATTCCTGAATCCGCCTCCATTGCATCAAGGACATCCTTCGTTTGATACGCAAGTGATTCAAGTGTGGCGCGAATGAAATGTTCTTTTGACGTGCCGCGCGTCAAACCAAAAACGGCTCCCCGCACTTCGCTGTCCCAATATGGAGTTCCAAGTCCTACGAAAGCTGGTACCACATATACTCCATCCGTACTTTCCACCCGTTTTGCATAGGTTTCACTGTCCTTGGCATCATGCAGCATCCGCAGGCCATCGCGCAGCCATTGGATGGCGGAGCCAGCTACGAATATACTGCCTTCCAGTGCATATTCAACCTTCCCATTCAATCCCCAAGCAAGGGTCGTTAATAGTCCGTGTTCGGAGCTGACAGCCTTGGTTCCTGTATTCATGAGCATGAAACAGCCTGTTCCATACGTATTTTTAGCCATGCCTTCATTGAAGCAGGCTTGGCCGAATAATGCTGCCTGCTGATCACCGGCTGCCCCGGCGATCGGGATCGATTGGCCGAAGAAATGATATTCGATTGTACGTGCATATTCCTCAGAGGAAGGCCTCACTTCCGGCAGCATCGACTTTGGTACAGTCAATATCTCAAGCAGTTCTTCATCCCATTTCAGTTCATGGATATTGTACATCAATGTCCGGGATGCATTGGAATAGTCCGTTACATGAGCCTTGCCTCCTGATAGCTTCCAGATCAGCCAAGTATCGATGGTGCCGAATAACAGCTTGCCTTCATCTGCCTTTTGCCGTGCCCCTTCCACATTATCGAGGATCCATTTCACTTTCGTTCCGGAAAAATAGGCATCTATCAACAATCCCGTTTTATCCCGGAATAAATCATTAAGTCCCTTTTCCTTCAACTCATCACAGATTCCACTTGTTTGCCTGGACTGCCATACAATCGCATTATAGACAGGGGCACCTGTTTCCTTATCCCAAACGACTGCCGTTTCACGCTGATTGGTGATCCCGATACCGGCAATTTGCTCTGGCTTTACACCGGATTCAGATAGTACACCGGCAATCACCGCAAGGATCGATCCCCAAATCTCATTGGCGTTATGCTCGACCCAGCCTGGTTTAGGGAAATGCTGCGTGAATTCCTTTTGGGAGGAATGGACGATTTCCCCCTTTTCATTAAATAGAATCGCCCTCGAACTTGTTGTTCCTTGATCTAATGATAAAATGTATTTTTCCATTGTGTATGCCCCTCCTTTTAATTAACTAGCGATATTTCTGCTATCCATTTCATGTGACTGTTTTTTACCAAAAGCATAGGCTACTATCAATAGTACCAGGCTTGCACCCATAACAGACCAAAATCCTGCCGTCATTTCCCCCATAAAGAATGCCTTATAACAAACGGCACCAAGTGAACCCCCTACAATCGGTCCAATGACCGGAATCCATGAATAGCCCCAGTTGGAATTGCCTTTACCAGGTATCGGCAGCAAAAAGTGAGCGATGCGCGGCCCCAGGTCGCGAGCCGGGTTTATGGCGTATCCAGTCGTTCCCCCAAGTGACATCCCGATCACGACAATCAATAACCCGACTGCGAATGGGTTTAGACCCTCTGTAAAATCATTGGCTCCTATAAATAGTAAACCAAGAATAAGGATGAAAGTTCCAATCATCTCACTTAATAGATTTGAAAATGTGTGCGGGATTGCAGGTGAAGTCGCGAATACACCAAGCTTCGCCCCTGGATCATCCGTAGCTTTCCAGTGTGGCAAATAGTGCAGGAATACTAGAGTTGCGCCGAGTATCGCGCCAATCATCTGGGCAACGATGTAACCGGGCACATCACTCCATGGAAATTCTCCAATAATGGCAAACCCTACTGTGACCGCCGGGTTTAAATGCGCCCCGCTTATGGAACCCACTGCAAAAACACCCATGGTAACAGCCAATCCCCACGCAATCGTGATAACGATCCAGCCAGCATCTTTTGCATAGGAACCCTTTAAGGATGAACCTGCCCCAATACCTGCTCCGAATAAAACTAAAATCATCGTGCCTAACACTTCTCCCCAAAATGGAGTCATGATAAAACCCCTCCCCTGATAATTTTTTAAACCTTGCCAACAAATAAAAGGAGATCCACAGCAGAACTATCTTCATAAAAAAATTATGAATAGATCTGTTGTGAATCTCCTAGTCTCCGTCACATATATTAACTTGTACTGTAAAATATACTAGGTTATGAAAACGCTGTCAATATTTTATGAAAAATTAATCTATTTTTCTGTAATTTTTTTCAATTTCCCCTATTAGACGATATCCCATAATTCAGTTTTTGAAGTGGTGATTGACGAGGCTCCGGCATCAAGGGCATTCAGGACTTCATCCGAAGTACGTATGAGGCCACCTGCAAAAATCGGTGTCTGCAATCGTTCCTTCACTTCTTTTATCATCCATGGCATGGCGCCCGGCAATACTTCGATATAATCCGGCTTGGTTTTCTGCACCAGCTTATAACTTTTCTCAAGCGCATGTGAGTCTATTAAAAAGATTCGCTGGATGGCAATGACCCCTTTTTGCTTCGCCTTCAATATAACGCTTGATTTAGTCGAGATCAGCCCATAGGGATTATATTCCTGACAAATGAATTCTGTCGCGTACTCATCACTTCTTATGCCATGGATCAAATCGACATGATAAATCATTTTCTTATTATGCTGCTTTGCCATCATACTTACATTTTTCAATTGTGAGATATGCAAATCAAGAAACACACCTATTTCATAGGAACTTTCTAGAAATCTTTCAAAATCCTTCATGCTTGCTGAAGCAGGCAAAATCTTCTGATCCATCATTATCCTCCTTATTCCCAGAAAAACTCAAAACTTCAAGTCATTTAGTATATTTTAAAGAGCTTGATTTATCAAACACATTTTTTTCAGAACCATGTCTTCTTAACACTATCATACCTGGCACACCCTTTATAGATTGCGGCTAAGGATATATGTAAAATATCCCCTTGAATCATAAAGAAAGTTTCATTTTCAATGCACCTTCGGCGAGTTCATACGATTTAATTGTGCCAATGGGGATTTTTCTCACGATGCTCCAAGCATTAACATCCATTTTGATCGCTCTTTTTTCATATTCAAAAAATGGCGGTCTGTTAAATATCCTTTGGTTGATGAAATTCATGTCAATGGGTTCCACTTCCACTAATTCAAATGAAATCGTTCTTTTTTCCACATGAACCGGTTTTAATGTAATCCGGAAAGCTACGTTTTTCTTAAACATCATTTTTTTCACTTCCACCGTTCCGGAAAGCACAATATGCCTTGGCGTAATCTCGACTTTAATATCCTGACCAGATGATTTCATTTTTATGATTCTCTCTATCATGGCTTCAGTTACCGTAATCGGTATGCCATTTTCGAATGGACTCATCCTTGCATTCCCTCCCCAATCAAAGCATATGCCGGATTCCCTGATGCCGTTAACATTTCAGCCCGGATTAATAAACGGTATATTCGAAATATTCAAGCTCCCCCCTTGACCTTCATAAAAACTACCTGTATAGTCATAGTTAATTTAATAGACAACTCTTATCCAGAGAGGTGGAGGGACTGGCCCTTTGATGCCTCAGCAACAGACTGAATCTTGTACTGTGCTAATTCCAGAAGTGTAAAAACTTGAAGATAAGAAGAGTATATAGCCTTGTTGCCAACACCTCTTCTTATTTTTAAGAAGAGGTTTTTTATTTTTTAAAGGAAAGAAGGAATCAACATGTCAATCACATTAACGAAAGCACCATTCAAAGCGGACCACGTCGGTAGTTTATTAAGACCGGAACGTTTACATATTGCCAGAAAGGACTTTAAGGAAGGTACCATTTCAGTTGAGCGGCTTCGTGAAATTGAAACCGAAGAAATCAAACGGATCGTCGATAAACAAATTGAAGTTGGTTTAGAGGCCGTTACGGACGGTGAGTTCAGACGCACATGGTGGCACTTTGACTTCCTCGAACATTTAAATGGCATCGAGGGATATGTAACTGAAAAAGGCCTCACATTCGATGGTGTGGAAACAGAGAGATATAATGTTCGCAATACCGGGAAGGTTTCATTCAACCCTGAACATCCCTTCATTCGTGATTTCATTGAATTGGACAAAATCGTGAACGGACGTGCCGTTGCCAAGCAAACCATCCCCAGTCCGAATCAATTATTTGCTGCAGGCATTCATAATGAAGACGTCTACCCTGATATTGAAGACTATGCAAATGATATCATCAAAGCCTATCAGCATGCTTTGAAAGCCTTTTATGAAGCAGGTGTGCGTTATCTTCAATTGGATGATGTATATATTGCCAGACTTTCAGCTCCGGATTTCCAGTTCAAAGATGGAAAGTATACGAGGGAACAATTAATTGATCTTGCCCTCCGGGTCATTAATGGCGCATTGGAAGGCAAACCAGAAGATTTAATCGTCACTACCCACCTATGCCGCGGAAACTACCAGTCGACATGGGCGTTTGAAGGAAGCTATGCCCGTATCGCCCCTACTTTATTGGCAAAAGAGAACGTGGATGGATTCTTCTTGGAATATGATGATCAACGCTCAGGGGATTTCAAACCATTGGAATACATTCCAAATGGCGGTGCACGGGTCGTACTGGGTGTCATCACTTCAAAAAATGGGGAAATCGAGGACAAGGAAGCTGTTAAGGCACGCATTAAAGAAGCCTCGCACTTCGTTCCGCTCGAACAATTATGTTTAAGCCCTCAATGCGGCTTCGCCTCCACACATCACGGCAACAAGCTGACCGAAGCACAGCAATGGGAAAAACTGAAATTCGTCGTTGATGTAGCAAAAGAAGTATGGGAATGATTATTTTACGGAGACTTTAAAACTTATTTACAGGATGTGAACAACCTAATCGGCTTCAATATAAGCGTGTCGATTAGGTTTATACTTAAAACCCTAAAACTGAAAGCAAACAAAAAAAGAACGGCCACCAGCACGTTCCCTTTTACTTGCAGCTATCATCATCCTCCATTTTCTTCACGAATATATCATCCGTAACCCTATCTTCCAGCCTGTTCCTCAAGGCCAATTCCGCAGCCTTCCCATCACTAGGCGATCCGTCCGAGAAATACATCGGAAACAAGGAGAAAAACATAACATAGAAAGAAAAATAGATAAATTGATACCAGATTACCGAGCTGTCCAGGATATTCTGATACACCAAGCTATATATGATCAGCATGCTGACTAAATTAAAGATAGCTCCTCCTAAATAGATCAGCGTATTCGTCAATCGATTATCATGTTTCAATCCCTTGAACTCGCAAGTCCCATTCCAAAAATAGTATTTCCTCACCTCTATGTTCCGAAAGGCGAAAAGCTTATTGCCACAGCCGATCAATATTTTCTTTTCCGATCCCCCAAAGATCGTAACGAAGAAAATATGCCCGCTCAAATGTATCAATGTAACGATCGGCATGATCAAAAAAAAGGAAAATAGAAATTTAATGATATCAGAGAGACCAAACATATTTAACTAACCCTCCTTACCAGGATGCTACTCTGATACCCTGCCCACACTGCTTATAACTAGTAAATTTTCACAGTCATAATATGTTGCCTTCCACAAGTGATAAGAGGATAATTGTTCTCCTTCCGCTCCATTTCGATCTTGGAACGATTTTTTCGCCCCTCCTCCTTCTTTTTCGGCATTCAAAAAAAAACTGGCTATCACCTTCCGAAAACTCGGAAAAGTGATAGCCTTTACATCTTTATTTAGCGATTGGGGGTGCGAAGGATTTCTGTGTTGTTTTGTCCTGGCCTCAAGCCTGCATGTTTATATTCAGGGGTGAAAACCGATGTTTTGATCGGGCAGGCGATTTGCTTCTGGACATTTCCTTTTCCGTCAGGTACCTCGACGATCATTCCCCTCTCCTTCAACTGGGGGTGTTCGGCCGCTTCGCTGAAGGTCAGCACTGGTTCTGCGCAGGCCTCGAAATCAGCGAATATCTCCTGCCATTCATGAAAATCTCTTTCGAGGAAAGCAAATCGGACGGCCGTTTTAAACCTGATTCCGCTTTCTTCATCGCTTTCCATGCTCAGTTCATATAATTCGGGTGCACCGATCGCTTCACATAATGCTTTTCGAAAAGGGGGCTCAAGGCTGCCTACCGAAAAATAGCGTCCATCTTTCGTTTCGTAAAAGTCATAAAAAGACCCTCCGTTCAGCATCAGTTTTTCTGGTTCAAGTTCAAGGCCCCCTTGTAAATTCAGAGGTGCGGATATGGCATTCAAGGCAAAACTGCAGTCGGTCATGCTGATGTCGATGGCTTGGCCGAATCCTGTTCTTTCCCTGTGTATGACTGCAGATAATATTCCGATGACAGCATGCAGTGAGCCTCCGGCAAGATCTGCTATTTGGGTTCCGTTTTTTGCCGGGCCGTCCTTTTTCGTACCGGAATAGCCTGATAAGCCTGCTATCGAAATATAATTGATATCATGTCCCGGCCGGTCTTTATAAGGACCAGTCTGGCCGTAGCCCGTGATGGAACAGTAAATCAGCTTCGGGTTGATCGATTTTAATGCCCCATACCCCAGTCCCAGACGTTCCATGACACCTGGACGGAATTGTTCAATGACGATATCGTATTCCTTAACTAGGTTTCTTACGGATTCGATAGACTCGGATTGTTTTAAATCCAGTGTGATCGACTTCTTCGATCTGTTAAGATATTGGTTCACACCCCATGAATCCTTTGTCCCCGGCCTCTCCACCTTCAAAACATCCGCTCCTAAATCCGCTAGCATCAAAGTGGCAAATGGGCCTGGCAGTAACGTTGAAAAGTCCAATACTTTTAAATGAGTCAATAAGGTCATCAGGCGTGCACCTTCCCTTTCCCTTGAAAATAGTAAAAGCCTTCCAGTCGTTCCGTACATGCAATTTAGCCGAGTTTACGATTATCATATAACACCTACCATGATTTTTGTATAAATTCCCATTTAATAAAAATTAAAAGCCAGGAATCAGCTTCCTGGCTTTTGATGATAGCCTATAGAAAACAAGGAAAAGCCGGACAATTTAAAACTGCATTGTCCGGCTGCTTTTACTTAAAGCTCGTTCATTCATATTTTTTGTCAAAGTCAAATTCGACTTCATCAAGTTTTACGAATTTAGTTTTTCTTACAAATTTATAGCCAAGCCATAGACCAAGGAAAAGCGGGATTCCCAGGTATGCAGCTACAACACTGCCCCAATCGATATGGTCTGAGAAAAAAGCTTGGATATTTTGGGACAGGATGACGATCATGCCGATTAAAATGGCAAAGATCGGTCCGATCGGGAACCATAATGCCTTATATGGCAGCTTCTCCAATGAATGGCCTTGAGCGATGAACGCTTTCCGGAAACGGTAATGGCTGATGGAAATGCCGAGCCAAAAGATGAATCCTGTAATTCCGATGGCATTCATTAACCAAATATACACTTTACCATCGCCGAATATGGAGGCTAAAAAGGCCAGCATGCCGATGGAGCATGTCAAAATCATGCCTGCAACCGGTACGCCGCGTTTATTAAGTTTTGCAAAAATACGCGGTGCTTGCCCATCTTTTGCCATTGAGTATAACATACGAGTTGATGCATATAGACTTGAGTTACCTGCAGATAATACCGCTGTTAAAATGACGGCATTCATAAGCGAAGCGGCAAAGGCGACTCCAGCTTTTTCAAAAATGAGCGTGAATGGACTTACCATGACGTTATCACCCTGCAAACTTGAGTTCGTATATGGGATAAGCAGTCCTATTACGAAGATTGCCAATACGTAAAAGAGCAAGATCCTCCAGAAGACACTTTTAATGGCCTTCGGTATATTCCGTGCAGGATCTTCACTTTCCCCGGCCGCCACACCGACAATTTCAGTACCTTGAAAAGAAAAGCCCGCCGCTATGAAAACGATGAAGACACCCATGAACCCGCCCGGGAAAGGAGCGTCATCGACGGTGAAGTTTTTAAAGCCTACCGCTTCGCCGCCCATAATGCCGACGATCATTAGCAGCCCGACGATAATAAAAATAACGATGGCGGTTACTTTTATGAAGGAAAACCAGTATTCCCCTTCACCATATCCTTTAACGGATAAATAGTTCAATAGGAAAATGAGCACCAAGAATGATGAACTCCATAACAATGATGGACTATTCGGAAACCAGAATTTCATGATCATTGTCGAGGCTGCCAACTCTGCGGCTATCGTCATCGACCAATTGAACCAATACGTCCATCCCAAGGCAAAACCAAATGCCGGATCGACGAATTTCGATCCATAGGTACTGAAAGAGCCGCTTGTCGGCATAAAGGCTGCCAATTCCCCTAAGCTCGTCATCACGAAGTACACCATTGCCCCAACTAAGGCATAAGCAAGTAATGCCCCGCCTGGCCCAGCTGTATGAATGGCTGCACCGCTGCTGAGGAACAGCCCGGTACCAATAGCCCCGCCAATGGAAATCATCGTTAAATGGCGGGATTTCAAACCGCGCTTTAACCCTTGTTCTTCTTGCTTTGGAGGATGCAAGATGTCATTTTCTTGTTTTGGTATCATAATTTTTCATCCCTTTCTATATAAGCGCTTTCATATATGGGGAAATCATTTAATAAATTTTCCTATTTCATAGACTCTCAAATAGACCTAATTTACAATTCGAATTCCTTTTCTGAATATATGCAATTTTCATGCCAGTTTTACAAAGCGCACTATTCAACAAATTATCAAAAAAAATGCCCTCAATAGACAAATTTCTTTGCACGTTACGCCATGTTTTTTTGCACTTTATGCAATGTTTTTTTGCACATTTATTCATTTGGATTAATTTAAATACATTTAACAAATATTACTAAAAGAATATAATCAAAGAATATTTCTATTAAAATCCATTTTTCACCATTTTATTCCTTTAAATGTCATATTTTTTGCGAGTTTTCTCTATTTGATAATAATTACGAAACGATGTAAAAATGAGATATTCTCATGAAGGAGTTGAGTGTTATGAAAGGTAAGGTATTTTTAGGAACTGCACTATCCATCGGTCTATTATTTTCTGCTATTCCCCATCAAGAAGCTTTAGCGGCAAAAAATGTATTAAGTGTTGAAAAGTACAATAAGCATAGGGATTCGCTAGAATACAAGTCTGGGAAGCTTACAGACCCCTCAAAGCAAACGGCAGAAGATATCATTCTTACCTTTTTTGATGAAAACAAAAAGTCTTACAAGCTAGAAAAGCAAAAGGCGAAGGACTCCTTCACGATCGAGAAAGAGAGCAAGGATGAACTGGGCAATACCGTCCTTAAATTGCAACAAACCTATAAAGGCGTACCTGTATGGAATTCCACACAAGCCGTATTGATTGACGCTAAAGGTGTATTGACCGTCGTGTCCGGTACGGTTGAAGCCAATCTAAACACGAAATTAGGGAAAAAGGCTAAAAAAGGCATCAGTGAATCCGAAGCTATCAAAATAGCTGAAGCGGATCTGGGGTTCACCCCTGCCTACGAGCAATCACCTGAATCTGACCTGTATGTATACGCAAATGAAGGCAAGGCCGATTATGTATATAAAGTCAATTTGAAATTCTTAAGTCCGGAACCAGGAAATCATAATTATTTCATTTCAGTCAAAACGGGTAAAATCCTGAATAAATATAATACACTGGATGAAGTGACCGGGACCAACTCCGTCGGAACGGGCACTGGCGTCTTAAACAATACGGTGTCGCTGAACACTACCTTATCCAACGGTCAATACTACTTACAAGACAATACACGCGGTAAAGGCATCTACACGTATAACGCCAATAACCGTTCAAGATTGCCTGGTACACTCTTTTCCAACACAACAAATGCTTTTACTGCTTCTGCCGATAAAGCTGCGGTGGATGCCCATTATTATGCGGGTAAAACCTATGATTATTACAAATCCACATTTGGCCGGGACTCCTATGATGGTAATGGAACCATCCTGAAATCAACCGTCCATTATGGCTCAAGATACAATAATGCTTTCTGGGATGGCACCCAAATGGTTTACGGTGATGGAGATGGCACTACATTCATCCCATTGTCCGGCGGTCTCGATGTCGTTGCACATGAATTGACGCATGCCGTCACTTCCTCAGAATCGAACCTTACCTATCAATATGAATCCGGTGCTTTGAATGAAGCCATATCTGATATTTTTGGCACGGTCGTAGAATTTAAGAATCAAAGTGCCAAAGCCGATTATTTGGTCGGGGAAGATATTTACACACCTAACATTTCAGGTGATGCACTCCGCTCGATGGCTAATCCAACATTGAATGGGGACCCTGACCATTATTCGGACCGTTATACAGGAACGGGTGATAATGGCGGAGTCCACACGAACAGCGGGATCATTAATAAGGCAGCTTATTTAATCTCTGCAGGCGGAACCCACCATGGCGTGAGTGTGTCCGGAATCGGCATTGATAAACTAGGAACCATCTTTTATCGGGCAAACACAACATATTTAACTTCCTCGTCGACTTTTTCACAAGCAAGGGCGGCGGTCATACAATCGGCCTCTGATTTATACGGTTCAAGCAGTGCAGAAGTCACAGCTGTCAAAAATGCCTTTACAGCTGTCGGTGTGAATTAAGAGATTTACCTATATATCAAACACCTCCCTAGCTTCCCTGCTAGCGGAGGTGTTTTTTCTTATGTATCGGTCTACCATCCGAGGATCATTTCGGACGTTCGTTCCCTTTTTTCGTCCTTCATGCGAAGAATTCCGTCCTACGGTACAGTTGGAGCCTCAATAAAAACAAACTGATTCTTTTACTGAAAATGATTAATTCCGTAAAATAGTTGCTTTTCTTCTTATTAACTGTCAAGCTTAGATGATCTGGACTATATTGAATAGAACAAGTAGGTGACGAACATGATTGAAGTTAAAACTTCCACACTCAGTGATGGCGAGTTCAATAGAGGCGTATTCGCAACACGAGATATTAAAAAAGGTGAGCTTTTGCATGAGGCACCTGTCATTGCATATCCGAACGAGGAGCATGTTTTCATTGAGAAGACATTGCTGGCTGATTATGCGTTTGAATATGGAATTAACCATACTGCCATGCTTTTAGGCTATGGCATGCTGTTTAATCATTCTTATACACCCAACGCTACGTATGACATAAACTTCAAGAATCATACGTTTGATTTCTTTGCTTACACCGACATAAAAGCAGGAGAAGAAATCCTGATTAATTATAATGGTGAAGTCGATAATGAGGACCCGCTTTGGTTCAATAAAGAAAATGACGGCGAAGATGAAGCTGAATGATCATTGATCCCTCATGAAAGCACTTGTACTTTTGAATGCCTATCCATGGTTTTCGAAAGAAACGAGTGCTTTTCCTTTTTCCTTTCACCAGCTTGAAGGTTTCACGGTGATTTTAAATCGTATTAGTTGTTTACTAAGAGAATATTAAGCAATAAAAAAAAACCAATAAGAAAACTTAATGGGGTCAATTTGATTTCGGAATGCTTGCACCCCGAACCATGATTTTAAACTTGATTATCTGTTGGCATGGAACCCTTTCTAGATTGACACTCCTGCTCAATAACTGGCTAGACGAGACCCCACAGACGCTTGCGTCGAGGAGGCTTGTCAGACAGTCGGCGGAAAGTTCTCTAATTTGTCTATAGTTTGACCCCATTAAGAATAACTAATGGGGTCAATTTACCTTAACGTACGGAAGGGTTACTTGATTTTGTTTTGGTTATTGATTGGAATTGGCTCTTCACCTTATCAATGGTTTCCGGGGTGGCCAGAGATCTTATTTGACTCATAGTTTTTTCACGGGTTTTCTTATTGCGCATTAAAAATGCGGCTGCTCCTATCAGGACGGTTCCAAGCATTTTGTTTGATGGCATGTTAGTTTCCTCCTTCAAGTTAGTCCTATATAGTGTTCCCTCTACGGGCTGAATTAAACAAAAACATCCTTTGGAGAGAGCGGTTTCGCGTTTATTCATCCCCGCTCAGGCTTTCGATGAACTTTATGCTTTGGGGATTTTTCACGACTTTTTCCGCTTGATCCGGGTCAGCTTTCGTTTGCTTCATGTTGTTAAGTTTATATGTCAGCACTCTTTTCACTGACTCGTTAATTCTATCCATTGGAACTTCCCCTGCTTTTACTGCTTGCAGTAACCCGTTATATACCTCAAGCTCATGGGAATATTCATGACAGACAAGCAAAAGGTCAGCTCCTGCGAGGATTGCCTGCTTCCCCATCTCATCATAGGAGAAATACTTGTTCACAGCCCCCATTTCCAAATCGTCGGTGACGACAAGACCCTCATATTTGAGCTTCCCCCGAAGCAGGTCTTCTATGATGATTTTAGAAAGGCTTGCTGGTTTTTCTTTATCATAGGCCGGATATTTAATGTGGGTCACCATCACGAAAAACTTTTGGTTATCCATTTCACTTATGATTTGCTTGAAGGGATAGATATCCGAATTTTCCAGATCCAGTTGGTTGGCCTCCACGGATGAAGTTTCGACATGCGGATCGATTTCGCTGCGTCCGTTGCCGGGAAAGTGCTTCAATGCACCCGTTATCGATACATCATTCAAGCCTTGAATGGCTTTCTTTCCGTATTGATAGACCTTTTCCGGATCTTGCCCCAATGAACGTTTATCCGTTTTTGATAGATCAAGTACAGGGGCAAAATTTATGTTAATCCCCATGGATCCCAGTTCTGTCCCATTCAATCTGGCCACCTTGTACATGTCTTCAATAGAGGCATTTTTACCAAGATCCTGTTGTGCAGGGAGGGGCGATACCCTTTCCTTCATCCTGATGATGTCCCCGCCTTCCTGATCGATGGCCACCATCAACGGAAGCGAATGTGCACTTTGATTGGCCGTTTGCTGGAGCGAGTTGGATAACCGGGCCACTTGTTTAGGTGATTTCATATTGCGGTCAAAATAAATGACGCCCCCTATATGTTTTTGTTCGATGAGTTCGGTAATTTCATCGCTCTTTTCAGTTCCCTTGAAACCGACCATCATAAGCTGTCCGATTTTTTCTTCAAGCGTCATACTATTCAGCAATTTTTCTATTCTCTCATGATTATCTGCATCGGCGCCTTTCCCTTTTTCCGCTCTGGAATTGCCATCCATATTCATCTGAATGAACACGGCTGAAAAAGCGAGGATTGCGATGAAAAGCAGGCCCATAAATATTTTTTTATTCCTCATTCTTTGACCTTCTGTCCTTTCTTGATTCCCATTTTATTGATTTTGTCGCACACTTCTTAATCATGTTCATAAAGTGACGATTCTATATCATCATTGCCGATTTTTTGCATAAACCATTAACCGCGTATAATACTACATACATAGCCTAATTCAAAGGAGATGCACCCATGAACGGAATCTTGAAGAACATTGCCGGCACTTTCAGTCATGCAGTCGATTATGCAAAAGAAAAAATAACAGCCATTACAGGAACAACTTCTGTTACGATAGCTGAATTGAGTGAGCATATCATCAATCAGCCCGAAACAAAACTAATCAGGAAAAGCCTTTTAGGGATACCTTTTTCCTTTTATCATTTACAAAAAGAAGACGTTACGTACTATTTGGAAATGAAAAGCTCACAGGTTCTCCAGTTGGATGTTCAAGCGCATAATCATACGATTGTGTCTTACAGGTCTTATCGAGATAAATCCAGCTTGCCCACGGCCATTAGATTTCCTAAAACCCTTTTATCCGAATGACTCCGGTACAAAAATAAAAAAGCTGATCTCCCCTGCATATGGGGTTATCAGCTTTTTTTCATATCTTATAGGGAGAAAAAACGGTCTCTTTCACTTGAAATCCATTTCTCGGCATCCTCTTCATCCTTTTTAACCAAGCGGTTAACGAGGATATCATGCCAAATATAATTTTCGAGAAAATTGATATGAATGGGATCATCTGTGTAGAACGCCGTTTCTCTCGTTTCGGGCGAAGGGCCGTAAATCGTCTCCTTGCCATCAATGGATAAGATGAACCATTTGTTTTCCCCGATATTTTCCACATAGCTTGTTTGGCGATGTATATCTATACCTGATAATGGTTTTTCAACCTGAAATGCAATCCCCTTGAGCGTGCAATGCGCGGCGGCTCCTATTAGCTCTTGTTCAAGTTTTCCATACATCTCGTCCCACAGGGAAACCACCACCCTTTTCTCGGCTTTGTGAATCAAAGTACGGCAGAAGGAAAGGATGTGCCCTTCACCTTTAAGCGTCATTACACGATTGTCTGACTTCGGTTCGTTTTTCTCGAATTGCTTTAATGTATGGCTGATGGATTGATAGGTATTGTCCCATTTTGATTGAACCGATTCCAAAAAAATATCGACTGGCAGCGGTGAATATTTTATCGAGTCATTGATCTCCTCTTTTAAGACGATTCCTTCTTCTTGCAGGCCATTTAATATTTCATAGATGCGTGCCCTTGGAATCCCTGACTCCTTGCTTACTTGATAGGCACTGGTTGGTCCTTGGCGAACCAAAGAAACATAAGCCTTTGCTTCATATTGACTAAACCCGAGAGACTGTAGTTTTTGAATGATATCTTGCATAGTACCTCCTAGTGCTTTTAGTAAGTTATATGCCTATCATACCAAATCTCTTATCGAAATCTATTCGATATCAAACAGTATGACTCAAATATTCTTATTTACAGGACGGTCCACATTAGTTACTATTTAAATAGTGACTAATATAATAAAACGTGGTTTATGGCTTCAGCAAAACAAGCATTTCAGCCATAATGCCATTGATACGGAGGCTTCTTGGATGGAAGATATACATATTTCGACACTTTTGCTGCTGATGTTTTTTGGATTTTTGGCAGCATTCATTGATTCCGTGGTCGGCGGCGGCGGCCTGATCTCGATACCCGCTTTATTATTTTCAGGACTTTCCCCGTCAGCAGCGATCGCTACGAATAAGTTAGCAAGTTCCATGGGGTCTTTAACAAGCACCATTGCCTTCATTCGCTCAGGTAAGGTTGATTTCAAATTGGTTTCAAAACTTTTCCCATTGATTTTCATAGGTTCCCTGCTGGGAGCTTGGGTTGTCAATTTCGTCTCGCCTGAATTATTAAAGCCAATGATCTTGGTTCTATTAATAGCTATTGCCATTTATACCTTTTTTAAAAAGGACTGGGGCCAGAAGTCGACTTACCATACACTCACATGGCAAAAGGCTGCACTATTTGCGTTCGCTATATTTGCCATTGGTTTTTATGATGGCTTTTTAGGCGCTGGAACGGGATCCTTCATTTTGTTTGCCTTTTTAATGATTGGCTTTGATTTTTTGCACTCTGCAGGAAATGCCAAATTTTTGAACTTTGGAAGTAATTTGGCGGCACTGATCATGTTCATATTCCTTGATATCGTCAACTTTTCCTACGGAATCCCAATGGGGATCTCCATGATAGCAGGAGCGTTGGCCGGTTCTAAATTTGCCATTAAGAAAGGAGTGGCATATGTAAGAGTATTATTTATCATCGTGACCGTCATTTTGATCGTGAAAAATATAATGGATTACTTAATGGGCGGCTAAACTTTTAAAAAAATAGACGACAGCACACTGTTCCCCGCACAGAATGTGACATATAGGAATTATTTGGGTATATGATAGGTAAAGACTGTGTGGAAAGGTGTGATTGGATGATTGAAAAGTGGAATGGCGAAGAAATGGCAGATGTATCGGGGCAAACCATTGTGATTACTGGTGCAAATAGCGGGCTTGGCTTCGAAACGGCTTTTGCACTGGCCGGTAAGGGGGCAGAGATCATCCTTGGGGTCCGGAATGCTTCAAAGGGTGAAAAGGCGGTCGATAGAATCTTATCGGTCCACCCAAAGGCTAATGTACGTGTGATGGAGCTGGATTTAAGTGATTTGAGCAGCATTCGGCATTTTGCCGCTTCCTTTCAGGAAAACTATGAATCTCTCTCCGTCCTCATCAATAACGCAGGTGTGATGATTCCGCCCTACAGTAGGACGAAGGATGGCTTCGAGCTGCAATTCGGCTGCAATCACCTCGGTCATTTCGCTTTGACAGGCCTACTACTTCCGTGTATCCTTTCTACGCCAAAATCGCGTGTGGTCACATTGAGCAGCTTGGCCGCCATCAATGGATATATAGACTTCGAAAATCTAAATGGTGAAAACGGTTATAAACCAATGAAATACTATGGGCAAAGCAAGCTGGCCAATCTGCTCTTCGCCCGCGAATTACAAAATAAATTCAACCAGCATGGCGCAACCCCGATCAGTCTTGCCTGTCATCCGGGCCTTTCCCATACTAATCTCATGTCCCGCGGTTCTGGCAAACCCATAAATAAATTCGTGCACTTTCTTTCCAAAACCATTACCCAGCCGGCAAGTATGGGAGCATTGCCTACTCTTTATGCCGCAACGGAACCTTCATTGACAGGCGGGGAGTATATCGGACCCGATGGAAAGAAGGGAAGAAAAGGTTTTCCCAGAAAAGACAAGATCATCGACACCTTATATAATGAAGAAACATCGAAAAGATTATGGGATATTTCAGAAACTTTGACAGGGGTCAACTATCGTTTCACTGAAAGCATCACACCTAAATGACTTTATATAATTTCGCTCATGAACAGCGCAAAAAAAAAGAGGGAGCATAATGCCCCCTCTTTTCGCTTCCATCATTCAGCGTCAAAAACTTCGACTTTTTCCATTTTGTCGCCATTTTTCATAGCTTTGGCTGTTTCAAGTCCAGATGTCACTTTACCGAATACTGTGTGAACACCGTTAAGATGCGGTTGTGGTTCATGCACGATAAAGAATTGGCTTGAGCCTGTGTCTTTTCCGGCATGTGCCATAGATAGGCTGCCTGCCTCATGTTTATGAGGGTTTCCTACTGTTTCACATTTGATTTGCGTTCCGCTTCCGCCTGCGCCTGTACCTGTTGGATCTCCGCCTTGGCTTACGAAACCAGGGATTACACGGTGAAAGACTACGCCATTATAAAATCCTGTGTTTGCCAAGTTTTCGAAGTTAGCCACTGTGTTAGGTGCTTCGTTCGGGAAAAGGTCGAATTCGATTTTTTCCCCATTTTCCATAAGTATGTATCCTTTTTTAGCCATGTTAAACATCTCCTTTAATATGAACTGAATCAAATCTAATAGTACCATTTTTAGAAGCAGAAAGAAAAGGAAGCGCTACTTATTTCGAATTGTATCATTATACATTCTTCTATTTTTTCTTTTATAATGGGGTAGATTCATTATTATAAGGGGGAACGAACCATGATTCAGCAATTTGATGCATTAGTCGTGAATAAGCAAGATGATCAATTCACCGTTAACATTCAGCAGCTATCACTTGATGATCTACCTCAAGGCGAAGTGCTCATCCGTGTCCATTATTCCGGTGTGAACTATAAAGATAGCCTTGCTTCTATTCCAAATGGAAACATTGTCAGCAGCTATCCGATCGTTCCGGGAATTGATATGGCTGGTGTTGTCATTTCATCTGAGGATTCCCGCTTTAAAGAAGGAGACGAAGTCATTGCGACCTCCTACGGAATTGGCGTTTCCCAATCAGGGGGCTATAGTCAATTTGCCCGTGTTCCTGCAGAGTGGGTCGTCCCGCTTCCTGATGGCCTAACAATGAAAGAGGCGATGATCATCGGAACGGCCGGTTTCACTGCAGCACTATCGGTACTGCGGCTGGAAGAAAATAACCTCACACCTGAGCAAGGGAGCGTTCTTGTCACTGGTGCAACTGGCGGGGTCGGCAGTTTTGCCGTCTCGATCCTTTCCAAACTTGGCTATTCCGTTGAGGCGAGTACTGGAAAGGAATCGGAACATGGATATTTGAAGGCAATCGGTGCGGCGACCATTGTATCGCGTGAAGATGTATATGATGGCAAGCTGCGGGCTCTGGGCAAACAGAAGTGGAGCGGGGCGGTAGATCCCGTCGGCGGTGAACCGTTAGCTTCGGTCCTTAGTCAAATCAAGTATGGCGGAGCTGTGGCGGTCAGCGGATTGACAGCCGGGACAAGCCTTCCTGCCACCGTCTTTCCATTCATCCTAAGAGGTATTAATCTACTTGGGATCGATTCGGTCAATTGCCCGATGGATACAAGATTGAAAGTTTGGCATCGCCTTGCCACCGACTTTAAACTGGAGGATTTGGAACAGCTCGTTCAACAGGAAATTACACTTGAGGAATTGCCTGACGTCCTTCCTACCCTACTAAAAGGGGAAGCAAGAGGCAGGACGATCCTTAAACTTTGAACCAAAAAGTGACGAGAGCATGGCTTCTCGTCACTTTTCATTGTGAACTTTCATTGATAGGGAGACTGATATCTACAATCGTCCCTTCTCCCACTTCGCTGGTGAAATGAATTTCCCCATTATGTTCATGGATGATTTTGGTGCTGACCATGAGCCCGAACCCTGTTCCTTTTTCAGATGTGCTATAAAAAGGCTGCCCTAGATGCTTCATGCGCTCATTTGAAATTCCGCAGCCTTGATCAATGAACCGGATCATCGCAAAGTCACCTTCATGGTTTAACTGTATATGAAGTTTGCCGCCATTCGGCATGGCTTCTATCGCATTATTGACGACATTCGTGAATACTTGTTTTAACTGATTCGGTTCGCCAAAGACAGATGCCGAATCCGTATTATATGCCTTGATGATTTCGACATCATTCAATATCGCTTGAAACTCGGCTAACGTAACCACACTGTCCAATATCTCATTAAGCTGAATGAATTCACAAACCTTCGCTTCAGGCTCTGCTAAACTTAAAAACTCATTGGCCAGGATTTCGATTTTTTCAACTTCACTGACCGTCATTTCAAGATAGTCCTTTTGCTCAGGGTCTTCCCTTAATAATTGCAAAAACCCTTTGACCGTAGTTAATGGATTTCTTATTTCATGTGCGATGCCTGCAGCCATCTGTCCTACCGCCGATAACATATTGGATTTACAGAGCAGCTCTTCGGTTTTTTTACGCTCTGTAATATCCCTACAGAATACCTGTATGGCTGGTTGCCCATTATAAATAATCGGAAGACCGAGTGTTTCACCATAAAATTCTTGTCCATCAAGCCGAATGAACTTTTGTTCCAGTAAACCGACCGCCTGATGATCGTCCCTCATGATTTCGATTCTTTTTTGTACACTTTCCCGGGACTCCAGGTGGACGAACTGAAAAACCGATTTACCGATAATATCTTCCACACTATCCATCCCAAGCATTTTTGCCCCCATGGGATTCATATACTCGATGATCCCATTGCGATGTACAAAAATCGCTTCAGGTGACACCTCCACTAAACTGCGATACCTTTGTTCACTTTCCTTCAAGGCAGCTTCAGCAAGTTTTTGATTCGTAATATCCCGATAAACGAAAACCAATGCGCACGGCTCATTTTCATTATCGCGGATATTAAACAGGGAGATGCTTACATCGATTAACTGGCCATCCTTCCTTAACCTGACCGTTTCAAAGCCTTTCTTTTGTACCCCAGCCTTAATTTGGTCATGCAATTCATTGACTGACTCCTTCAAGAAATCAGGAATAATTGGAAACGGCATGCCAATGAGCTCATCATTCGTCCATCCGAAAAACTCTTCAAAAGCTGCATTCACCTGAAGGGTCTTTCCTTCCAGATCAACAATGGAAATGGCGTCCGGGTTGTTCTCCATGAAAGACTTGAATTTCCCGGTACTATCCTCCGGCTGTTCTCCCATTTGCCCTTGTCCATAATCAATAAGCTTTTTACTCATCAATTTTTTATTCCTTTCTTATCCGGAAATTTACAGTCTCAATTTTACAGTATCAGTAAATCATTTGCCAGTTTTATCATATGTTTTATACAAGTTAAGGATTGATGCACAAAGAGGCTAAACCCCCGTAAGGTTCAGCCTGTTCCTTAAAATGTATTATAAATATTCGGGCATTCTGTACCTGTTGGTTCATAAAAGCAATGGAGCTTGAAACGCCCAACCAGGGGCTGATTATACCAGGTTGCCGGACAATCTCCCTGTGGCCTGAAGTACCATAGGCTAAATTTCGAGGGCCATATCCTTTCACCATTTACACTTCGTCGTGCAAGTCTTTTTTCCCTGTCCCTTGCCCGCTGATAAAAATACCCCTTCTGTACAGCTTCAAAGGCATGCTCCTGATAGATCATGTCTGGAATCGTCCTCAGCCCTTTGAAATCGGAACAATTCGATCTAATCCGATTGATCCCTACATTACCGATCATCAACATGCCCTGATCACCTTCGTCCTCTCCTTCCGCCCTAAGCAATCTTGCCAATAAGGCTATATCGGCATCAGTGTGCTTTACAACGGCCATTCCATCACCTCCACTTTTTTTATCCTATGCCTATGAGATGGAAAAATACTCCGTTTATTAACAAAATCTTCATACGGTGTACACGTCCTATCAATAATACAACCCTATACTTAAGTAAGGCTGGATAGCACGCGTGGCTATCATGGTATTTGGCGAAGGCGGGGCCGGTACTTTCCTTATACATATAAAAAAGGCGGCACACATTGTGCCGTCTTTTATCTTGTCATTCTTTCGCTTCAAATGCCGCTTCAAACGCCAATGATACCTTTTCGAATTCCTCATCCGATTCGATATCGAGCAGTTCACCTTCGCCTTCGACCCTGAAAAAGAAAATATCGATATCTTCATCCGTATCCTCTTCAATATCTTCAAGCAAGCCTACTGCAACATATTCCGTTCCTTCTACATCCAATGAACCTAAAACCTCAACTTCATGGCCTTCATCACTGTCATCAGTAAGAGTGAAAACTTCACCTTCACGAATTTTTCCCATACTACCTCTCCTCTCCTATCCATTAATAATGGAGTTGTTTCCATAGTATATCGGCTATTCCATTTAGAAACAAATTTTTGCCCTGGAAAATGATGAATTCATTTACTCCCAAAGAAAAGAATCTATCAAGAGATACTACGGAAGAAAAGTATTATACCAATTTGTCACCTTTTATCATTTACCAATTTTCCTCCTTTATTACCATCATTTTTAAAAAATATCTAAAAACGGCTATAAAAAAGTAATTTAATTCCGAATAATCTTATATATGCTTTAGCAAGTTGTATCCGGATTTAATGAAGGAGGAAGATTTCTTGGCTGTAAAAAGGGTCGATCACATTGGCGTTGTTGTAAAAGATCTCGAAAAGTCCATCGCCTTTTATCAAGATGTGCTGGATTTGAAATTAAAGAAACGCATGACTCATACTAATGGAGTGATCGAACTGGCATTCCTCGGTTACGAAGAGTCGGACGAAACAGAAATAGAATTGATTCAGGGATATAGCGACACCCTTCCCTCCGAAGCAACGATCCACCATTTTGCCATTACCGTTGATGATATCGAAGAAGAATATGCCCGGATCAAAAGCTTGGATAACACCGAACTGATTGATGAAGTGATTGTCACCCTTCCGAATGGTTATCGCTATTTCTACGTATATGGGCCGGAAAAAGAGTGGATTGAATTTTTCCAAAGGTAAAAAACCATCCTAAAAAGGCAGAGTCTTGTAGACTTCTGCTTTTTTTAACGTTCACTCTGCAAGTGGCTACTTCAAACAAAATTTACAGATAAAAATCCTTTCTTTACTTATATGAAGTAATTTCTTAATATACTGCATTTATCCTAAATGTAATCATATTTTTGGAGGTATGCATTTTGGGGAAAGTGAGCAAAAAGGTAGCTGGAATTACTTTAGCGGGCGCGGTGGCCATATCATCACTAGGTATTTCAACAATGAAGGAAGATGTTCAGGCTAAAGACAAGAAAAAAGAGCCAACCAACGTCATCATGATGGTGATGGATGGAACAAGCACAGGAGCCACAACCCTTTCAAGGTGGTATAAAGGCGATAATCTAGCCATGGACGAAATGCTGTCTGGCGGCATGCGTACATACTCGGCTGAATCGGCGATCACCGACTCAGCTCCTGCAGCAACAGCGCTTGCGACAGGAAATAAATCAAATGATAAATTTGTCGGTGTCCTGCCAACCATCGTTAATTCTCCAGGGCTCGATCCAGTTAATCCGAAAAATGCCCATAAACCAGTCGCTAACGTTTTGGAGGGTGCGAAACAAGCTGGAAAGGCTACTGGCATCATTTCTACATCTGAAATCCAGCATGCTACACCTGCCGGCTTCTCCGCTCACGTGACACATCGAAGCAATTATGGTGATATTGCGGAACAGCAGGTTTATCAGGGGATTGACGTCGTTTTGGGAGGGGGCAAAGAATCCCTTTTACCAGGTAAAACAAAAAATGCAAGAATTGATGGAGAAAACCTTTTGGAAGTGCTCGATGAAGACAAATATGATTTTGTTGAAACCCGTGACGAGCTGTTAAAATCCAAATCGAATAAAATTTGGGGAAGCTTTGCACCTAGCGCCCTGGCATATGATTTAGATCGTAAAACAACAAAGCCAAGTGAACCCACTTTAGCTGAAATGACCAATAAAGCCCTTAAAACCTTGAAAAAAGATAAGATGGCTTCTTCTTATTTGTTGAAGGAAGCAAGATTGACTGGGCTGCTCACGGAAACGACACGATCGGAATGATTAGTGATACTTTAGCTTTTGATGATGCCGTGAACGAAGCCCTTACGTTTGCAAAAAATGACGGAAACACGATGGTCATTGCTGTAACGGACCATGGGAACAGCGGAATTACAATGGGTAACGTAAACACGAACTCCTCCTACCCGGAAACACCCGTATCAGCTTATATCGATCCATTAAAGAAAGCGAAAATGACTGTTGAAGGGGCCTTAAGTAAGCTAAAACCAGATCATTCCAATCTGAAAGAAGTTGCAGCACTGTATGGACTGGATAATCTGACTTCTGAAGAAACAGCAAAACTTACCTATTCTAAAAACGTAGGTGCTGAAATGACAAAGCTGCTTGCTAACCGTGCCAACATTGGCTTTACAACTGGCGGTCATACAGGGGAAGACGTATTCCTGTATTCTTATGGCCCTTCAAAACCGACTGGATTAGTGGAGAATACAGACCTCGCTAAAAAAATGGCCGAATTCATGGGCTTCAATTTACAAAAATTATCGAACAAACTATACATGAATGCCAAAGATTCCTTTGAGAAAAAAGGATATACAACCCGCATTGATGTTACAGACCCGAATAACCCGGTTTTCGTAGCGAAAAAGGGGCAGCAAAAAGTGGAGTTGCCTGCAAATAAGAATATCGTTATCAGCAAGACTCCTAAATCCACTAAACAAAAAGAAATTAATGCGATCACCGTTTACAACGGAAAAGACTTCTATATATCCGAACAAGCATTAAAGGCAGTCAAGTAAGCAACACTTTTGAAAGAAGGAGCCCTTGTTTTTAACAAGGGCTCCTCAGACTGTAAACAAGTTATTTAAAGTCCCAGTTGATTTCAGATTCCGCTCCCTTTCCGCCGACTGTCTGCCAAGCCTCCTCACTGCAAGCGCCTGTGGGGTCTCGACTAGCCAGTTTTCCGGCAGGAGTGTCGCAAATTTCTTCAATCTTATGGGGATTACAGGTGAAAAACTTAAAGGATAAACTAGTCTTAAATATAAGTTGGGATGAGACAGCCCTCAGTTTTTTCTAGAAAACATTCCAGTTGATTTCAGAAATCCGCTCCCTTTCCGCCGACTGTCTGCCAAGCCTCCTCGGCGCATGCGCCTGTGGGGTCTCGGCTAACCAGTTTTTCGGCAGGAGTGTCGCAAATTTCTTCAATCTAATGAGGTTTCGTCCGTATAAACAAGCACTACAATGCCCCTTATTCGGACTCCATCCCCCTTTTGTCGCCAAACTGATGGGCCCTTTTCTTATGAATGATTCAGAACTCCCCGCTTCACCAGCTTGACTTTTTGACACCCGGCAGTTGCCCTTTATGAGCAAGGTCCCTAAAAACGATACGCGACATGTTGAATTTGCGCATATATCCACGGGGCCTCCCCGTTACTCCACAACGATTGTGAACCCTTGTAGGCGAGGAATCACGAGGGAGTTTGGCCAATGCGGCATAATCCCCTTTCTCCTTCAATTCCTTTCTAAGTTCTGCATACTTTTCGACCATTGCCAACTGTTTTTGCGCTTTTATCACCTTGGATTTTTTCGCCATTTATATTCTCCTTTTTTAAGATCTTGAATGTATGAAAAATCTATAAACTATTCACGATTCGTTCCGCTGCCTGTCTTGCTCCCGATATATTCCTGGATATCGGTCCCATTTCAAGTTCAGCCAATGCACCCGTGACATATAAACCAGGTCCCCACTGCAGCGACTGCGATACGCGCAGCGTAAATCATGCGACAGGATGACTGGCGTCAGCCAATCTTCCCTCCTTTTACATCCATTCTCTCTTGTTAAAACATAATCATTACGATTTAAACCTTAAAATTACTTCGTTTCACGGTGGAGCGTGTGTTTCTTCAATCGCGGGCAGTACTTTTTCAATTCGATCCTGTCCGGATTATTCCGCTTGTTTTTCATCGTAATATAATTTCGGTCCCCTGTTTCTGTGCATGCTAACGTAATGTTTACTCTCATTTCTATTTCCTCCTAAAGTTTTTTAATGAACGATTTCCGTAAATGCAGGCAATCGATCTTCATAAAGAGACCAATCCTGCTGCATCTCCATTTCCGTCAATAAGCATTGATCCAATTCATTTTCGATTTCCTGTTGATTCATTTGAATGCCAATCATCACAAGCTCCGTCATCCTGTCACCGTAAACTGCATTCCACCGTTCCAATAATTCAGGTGCTTCAATTAAAATTTGGCGCTGTTCTTCCTCAGGGTAAGCTGCAATCCATTTACCGGCTGCTTGGAAAGTCAATGACGGTCCTGCCTGCGAAAGCAAGCCTGCCGTATCATTTCTCGATGCCAGCCAAAGGAATCCCTTCGACCTCACCACTTGTACGGGCCAGTTCTCCAACCACTCCATCAGCCGTTCTGGATGAAAGGGTATTCCCCTCCTGTAAACAAAAGAAGAAATCCCATACTCCAAGGTCTCCGGGATATGCTCTTCATTCAATTCCTTTATCCAGCAGGCTCCTTGGCTTGCCTCTTCAAAATCAAATAAATGTGTATTCAATACATCCTTTAGCGGCACCTTGGAATGGTCTGTTTCGATAATTCTCGCATCGGCATTCATTTTATGTAGAACCGCCTTCAATTCCGCAACGGAATCAGCATCCATCAGATCGACCTTATTTAACAGGATGACATTGGCGAACTCTATCTGATCTATTAATAGATCGACCACTTCCCTGCCATCCGCAGCATCAGTTGCCTGCATCCTGTCAATAAGCGTTTCTCCGGAAGTGAAGTCTTGCCAAAAATTATACCCATCAACAACGGTAACCATCGTATCAAGCCGGCAAGATTTCGATAAATCAATTCCCATGCTTTGATCAACATAGCAGAAGGTTTGGGCTACAGGGACCGGTTCGCTTATCCCAGTCGATTCAATCACGATGTAATCAATGTCCCCTTGTTTCGCCAATCTCTCCACTTCAATCATCAAATCCTCACGAAGCGTACAGCAAATGCAGCCATTCTGCATTTCCACCAGTTTTTCATCCGTCCGGGTAAACCCTCTCTGTTTGACCAGCGAAGCATCAATATTGATTTCACTCATATCATTAACGATGACGGCAACCTTCAGATCATCCCGATTCTCAAGAATATGATTCAAAAGCGTCGTCTTTCCGGCACCAAGGTATCCACTCAATACCGTAACCGGAATTTTCTTCATCTCCATCCCATACCACTCCTTTACCTAATTTCTTTGCTGCAATTAAATCAAAATCATTACGATTTAGAAACCGAAGCAATCTCCATATAAAAACACTCTCTAATAATAAAACGTAATCATTACTATTTGCAAGTTTTTTTCAAAATTGCTTACGAATACTTCTCCTGAACCCATGTAACCACGCTTGCACCGACAAACGGATAAACGAAAGGGGTGACATTAAAACAATAAAATTAAATGGAAGCCCAATCACACATTACATCATGTGTAAGGAACCTCCATTGCAGTTTAATCTTTTTAATGTACTTCTATATTTACAAACAGCTGCTCATTAACAACGTTTCATTATCCAATACATTTTTCTTTTTCTTTGTTGCTAATCGAGGAAAAAATTATTGGCCATTGTGCTTATTCCGCCATTTCCCACCCTGAAGATGTTGCTGTCTTTTGTTCAAAAGTTTCAATCTCTCTCTTTTTCGCCAGCTTAGAAGCTTGTGATACGGACCACGTTAAATTCCCAAAGGCAATCACTGTCCCGATCGAGATAACTAACACCTTTTTACAAAGTATTTTCTTCAATAGCTTCCTCCCGAGAATGTATTGGAATACTCTAAATATAAACCAACATTGTTAACCTAACATGTAGCTGCTGTAAATGTACGAAATTATTTTTGTACATATGTAAACATAAAAAAGCTGAGTGCATATGCAGTCAGCTTTTCATAGGTGTTTCTTATTTATAAAACACTTTATCGACGTTGTATTTAGCATGAAGTTTATTGATCATGTACGTTTCATAGATTTCACGTTCCATAGCATCTTCAACTAAAATAATGTCAATTTTCTTGACTTCATTACGATGCTCTTTAAGCGGAGATACGTTATCCTCGAAATGCTTCTTGACCCTTGGTCTTAATTTACGTGCTTTACCGACAAAAATCAGCTCATCGTTTTCATTGTAAAACAAGATGATGCCGCCTTTATCACGGGGAATCAAATGAAAATCGATAAACCCGTAAATTTCAGGAATGACAGGCTCGTCTCCTTCAATCACTTGCTTTCTTTGTTTGATGCTTATATCCGCTGCAGGGATTTCAATTTTAATCATTACAATTCACGTCCTCTATTTGTATAAGGTGAAACTTTCAATCGGAATCAAAATACGGTTTCACGGAAGCTAATCACTATAATCTTAAAGGTAAATGGTATCATAATTATGAATGAAAAGCCATGTATGCCTTGATTAGTTTAAGATGATTCTAAATATAAAGAAGAAGACCCGCTGGGAGCCTCCTTCTTTATCGGAAATATCCGTTACCACCTGTGAGCCTTTGCATTGCTTCTTAGTATAATGTTTGTTTGCGATTCTTGCGTATGGCCATTAACTTGAGATTTTGAACGCTTAGGTCTTGTCCAATTATGGTGAAACTTTTGAGAATGTGGATCTAATTGATCTTTATAACTCATTCTGTGTCACCTCATCATTAGGATTTGGATATTCCGTTCAGTGATAGTAATCCCCATCACTTGTTCTAGTATCTTATTTTTCCAAGGCAATTATACATATCCTTTAAAAAGTGAATTCAGCTGACTTGCCTTTTGCAAGGACTTTCCCTTCGTCATCCACCGCATCACTTGACATGACGGATATGCCTTTTATGTTTCCATCATTTAGAATGAAACCAATGTTTCCGCTTTTTGAACCGTTTCCTTCTATTTCACCAGTAAGTTCTTCCAAATAGATCTCATCTTCCCATGTCAGATGTTCTCCTCTGTCCGTTTCAAGGAAAGCAACTGGCGAAAACTTAATTTTTTTATCCGAATTGTTTTTGATTTCCACGTTCACTTTTACGATATCAAAATCTTCATCATGCGTATAGCCGTGGAAGAAATCGATCATGCTGTAATCCGGAGTGGCATGCATCACTTTCATTTCTTTGACTTCAACCTCAATCGGGCCAACATTCAACGTTTCATTCACTTTTTTATAGGCCTTCAAAGTTAATTCGCCTTTGGCATCGGAAACGTTCTGTCCGATCTGGTTCAAGTTTATATCATCAGGAAGCTGCGGATTCGGAACATAGACATCCTTTTTTTCCAGTGGTCGTGCAATTTCCTCTGTTTTTTCTTTAGCTGTCGTTTCTTCTTCGTAAGCTGGTTGGGTATTAAGAGCACCAAATGCCGTTAATAACAGGGCACCAATCATCAGTCTGTTCATTGAATCCCTCCCTGAAGTCATTATTTCTTTAATAGATCAAAAATGATTTTGGCTTGATCCGTGTTATCGACCTGCCCGGCAAAACGTTCTTTATATGGCCCGTATGCGTAGACCGGAACATCTTCACCCGTATGTCCCCCAGTAGTCCAGGCAGTATTGGTCCGGTTATCGAATATGGCTTCGATGGCATTATCGACATTCGTCACATTTTTTGATTTGGCAGCTTCAGTTACCGTTTTGATTTCACCGTCAGTCAGCTTCACTACATTCTGGTTAATATACTGCTTTAACGTCTTTTCGACATCAGCGCCTTTGACGATGGCATCCGCCATGAAGTCAGGAGTGCGCTTGGCTGCCTTGATTGGCTCACCGTACCAGTTATATATTCCTTTTGCTCCGATCGAGAATCCTCCTGTAGAGTGATCCGCAGTAGCCACCACTAAGGTATGTTTGTCTTTCTTCGCAAATTCAATGGCCGCTTTGTATGCTTTTTCAAAGTCTTCCATTTCACTCATTGCACCTACGATATCATTATCATGTCCTGCCCAATCGACCTGGCTTCCCTCGACCATAAGGAAGAATCCATCTTTATCTTTATTCAAGCGCTGGATCGCCGAACTTGTCATGTCTGCCAAAGAAGGCGTTTCACTTGGGCGGTCAATCATTTTCGGAAGTCCTTCAGAAGCGAATAAACCAAGGACCTGCTCATTTTTGTCCTTTTGCATTTGATTTTTATCCGTCACATAACTGTAACCGTCTTTTTCGAAGGCTTTCGCCAAATTGACATCAGGCCGGACAAAATTGGACTTCCCTCCGCCCAATAGGACGTCAATTTTATGTTTACCTTTGATTAATTCGTTATAATAATCGTCTGCGATTGAATTCATGTTTTTCCGATTTTCATCATGGGCGCCAAAAGATGCAGGCGTAGCATGAGTGATTTCCGAAGTGGCAACCAATCCCGTCGCTTTTCCTTTTTCCTTTGCTGCTTCCAATACGGTTTTGACTTCGGATTTATCATTATCCACTGCAATGGCAGCGTTATAAGTTTTCACTCCTGCAGACATTGCCGTAGCGGCTGAAGCTGAATCCGTTATATTCTGTGCAGAGTCTTCTGGGTAAGTCATCTGCTGGCCAACCAAGTATTTATCAAACTCTGTCCGTTCTGCCACCTTCGTACCAGGATTATCTTTTAAATACCGGTAAGCGGAGGTATAGGAAACTCCCATGCCGTCACCGATAAGGAAAATGACGTTCTTGATTTCCGGTTCTTTATTTGGGTTCCCCTTTGCCGAAACTCGATCCGCACCGGACCATGATAAACTTCCAAATGCCAATGCAGAAACGAGCGTGATGGGTAAAACCTTTTTACTCCAAGTGCGATTCAAATGAATGACCTCCCGTTAATGTTTTCTATTTAATTTAACTATAGGTGAAGAAAATGAACTCAATGTCAAGGCTATGTAAAAAAGCGACAGGATAATTGTTAAGACAAAGTAAAGACAGCATGTGGAATTGGTTATTCATAGCAACCATCAGTATCTGGGGTATATTACAGGCCATTTTGCGTCTTCAAATCGGGTGGTTGTCAGGAGTTTAATGTGCTATTAATGGAGTAAAGAAATAAAGCATCCGAATTAGGATGCTTCATAGTCAGACAGCAGACAAAGTCAAAGAAAGTGAGTTTACCTACATTTTTTTTATAAAACGTTTCAGTTGAACCTTTTGCCAAGCCTTCAGTCGTTTTCAGAAATCCGCTTCCTCTTGTCCGACAATCTGAAGCGCTTTTTTCACTATTCTTTCCCTACAACTAAACATTCCAAAGCACGGGCCGCATTCACTCTCGCAACCTCGATGGAATCGGCAGACGACAGGGCGACCGCAACCCTTCTACCTGCCTTTGTAACAGGTTTTCCGAAAAGACGCACTTGTGTATCAGGTAAAGCCAAAGCCTGTTCAACACCGACTATTGAATATTCCGACAACTCTTCTTGCGCTTTTAATGGACGGCTGGCACCCGGACTGATCAGCTTGATTTCCGGGATGGGGAATCCTAGAATGGCCCGAATATGGAGGGCAAACTCGGACAAATTCTGAGTCACCAATGTCACTAGCCCCGTATCGTGCGGACGTGGGGAAACTTCACTGAAATAGACTTTATCCCCTGAGAGGAACAGCTCTACCCCGAATAATCCGTACCCGCCAAGTTCATCCGTAATGGCATGGGCAATTCTTTTCGCTTCCATTATTTGTGTTTCTGTCATATTATGCGGCTGCCAGGATTCAATATAATCCCCGCCCTGCTGAATGTGACCGATGGGAGCACAAAACATGGTACCATTTACGGCCCTGACAGTAAGCAGCGTGATTTCCGAATCAAAACGGATAAATTCTTCAATGATCACCCGTCCATTTTGAACCCGGCCGCCTTCCATCGCGGTTTTCCAGCAATCCTCCAGGTCACCTTCCGTACGGCACACACTTTGCCCTTTACCTGAAGAACTCATCAGCGGTTTTACGACATTGGGAAATCCAACTTCCTTGGCAGCTTGGACAAATTCCTCATAAGTGTTTGCGAATTTGTAGGCTGCTGTCGGAATCTCCAGAGTTTCAGAAGCAAGCCTCCTGATCCCTTCACGATCCATCGTCAATTTAGCGGCTCTTGCTGTCGGAATGACATGAAAGCCTTCCTCTTCCAACTTGACTAATTCGGATGTGGCGATGGCTTCTATTTCCGGTACAATCAAATCGGGGTGTTCTTTTTCTACAACTTCCCTTAGTTGTTCCGCGTCCAGCATATCGATCACATAACTGCGATGAGCGACTTGCATGGCAGGGGCATGTTCATAGCGGTCTACAGCAACGGTCTCCACACCAAGTCGCTGAGCTTCCAGTATGACCTCTTTCCCCAATTCACCCGAGCCCAATAATAAAATCTTTTTCGATTTATACATTCAGTCTCTCCTCCTTAATTCCTCAAAAACATTATATACGAACTATAAACGAATAAACATAAATATTTATTCGTATTTACACTTAGTATTACTTTAATAAATATAAATACAGCTATTGATTTAAGTTTTTTAAAAAAACACCTCATAAGCTGACCCGTTCACTGGATCCTCCCCATTCAACATTGATTACGGTGAAATTCACTCCGCAAAAAATCGAATCCCCATTATCTTCTGCTGAAATGAAGCAAATGTCGAAATTTGCATTACGATAATTTTTGAAAATGTAAGCGCTTTCTATTATAATGAAATTAGGTTGGATGGCATGCGTGGCCGTCACAGTATCTGGCGTAGGTGGGGCCAATACTAGCGCTAAGGAAGGTAAACTTCTTTAACGTAAAACTATTAGATTTCCTTTTGGTAGGGGCTGCAAAATCACCGAGGCATGGAAAATGCCCGTTCATTTCAAGTTGAAAAGCGAGTTAATCATGCAATCGATAAGTAAAGCATAACTTTACTTATTTTTTGCAGCAGCCCTCATCGTTTCAAGTCTAATAGTTTATAAGACTAAAAAGCTCTACCCCATGGAAACGGAGTTGAGCTTTTTCATTTGGTCAGATTTCACATATATAACCCTGCCAAGAAAATCCCAAGCGACTTCTGATAAATCTCATCGAACTGTGATATGGGAAGGGGATTCGTTCCTTTGCCCAGCTCCACGGTAAATCCCGGCCTGCGCCAATCCTGAATGAACCAATCCTTATACCCTGCATAACTATTGGCGGATTTAACAGGCTCATATCCACTGACCCTCGCAAACTCATTGACTATCGTTTCCGACTCGGGTGGTTCCAAACCTTCAAACCCCCAAAAAATCACCTCTCCTTGGGTGTGAAACGCAAGGACTTTGCCAAAATCACGTTTTTTTGTCAACTCTGACATTGCAATAGCCTCTGGCTGTGTAAGCGGCCCTTCCCCTGGATAATTAGCCGGACCTGGCTCCGTTACATTATTACGGGCTTGTTCCAGTTCCCATTCGGCGGGAAATTGATCATTCAGATCCACCCCATTAATATTGGCTTTCCAGCCAGAGAAGTCTTCGCTGCCATTATTCCATTCGATGAGCCGTCCTCTCAATGACTCATCTGCAGGCGGCCCTTTCAGAACCAACTCCACTCCGTCCGGATTCACCATTGGGACGATCGACAGCATCGTCTGTTGATAAAAGGGAAACATATCTAGACCCCGGATGTCAGCCTGATTCGTGATTGCGAGTAAATAATCATTTAAAAAGGTCATGATAACAGGCGTCGTTATCCACTCATTCGCATGAAAGGAACCATTATAGTGAACTCGTTTGTTGCCATTTCCAATCAGAACTTCGGGGATATCCCTTTCAAGCACGGAGTCCCCGGTGGGGGAGGTTTTTATAAATGGATAGATTGTTTTCAAACGTCTAACATCGGTCATCATCGTCCCATAATCATATTCCCGATTTCCTTGAATGAGCCTCCACGTAATCCTTAATGGCACAGATATTGTCTGACCGATTTGCAAGGCATTCGGGTTGAGATTTGGATTAACTAAAAATAGGGCATCCAATGAAAGATTGCGGGACCTGGCAATTGCCCATAACGAATCACCTTGCTTTATGCTATAGCCGGTCGTCGTAAAGCCAGGTATTTTGATTTGTTGGCCAATCATAAGTGCAAGTGGATCAATCCCACTATTGGAATCAATGATAAGTTGGTAATTCACCTTGAATAATTGGCTATAATACCACAAGGAATCATTTTGCCGCACAAAAACGTCCATACTGCACCTCCTCTTAACCAAAAGTATGCGGATTCGATTTAATTATTGCCAAAGCAAAAGTCACTCCTCAAAACGAACCAAATTGGGGTTTTCATCCAGAATGCTTTGATATTGCTCAGTACTTCCATACGTACCATCAGGGTCTAATTCCCGATATCTTTTGAATTTCGCCATCCGATCTTCTTTTTTGACCCAGCCCAGATGCTTCAATCGTATGTCGGATAACTTGTGAGGCAATTCAAAGACATTTTCTGCAAATCTACCGCAATGCTGCGGCCTATCGTTCCATTTGCATTCAAACCCCTCCCGATATCTGACAAGGAACGGCCGGTAATACTGGTGAGCGTACCAGTGTTCATCCTCCCTGTAATGGGTTTCATTCCAAAAGTCATATAACCGGAAACAATATACATCCACTTCTTGATCGCTTATCAGCTGCCTGACTTCCTCTTTGAATCTATTTTCAAACACTTCATCGGCGTCAAGATTTAAAATCCACTCGGGATTTGACTTCACTGTCTCTGTCCATTGCATTTTACGAAGTTCAATTTCATTGGAGAACTTGGAGATATCATTCCTGATCATACGCACCGGTATCCCGTTCAAAACCTCTAAACAAACCTCTGCGGAATTGTCCGTGCTGCCGTCATCAATAATCACCGCTTCATCAATATAATCACGAATTTCCTCTAAAACCTTCCTTAGATAGCGCTCGCTTTCATTTTTCATGACCATGCTCAGCGTTATTTTAGGACGTGATGCCTCTGAACCTTCCCCCATATCCGTTCGATCAAGGAATTCCATCGCACCTTCCAAATCCGAATCCCTGTATATATGATAAGCGGGTAAGTGGGTATCAACATACATCGAAATCCCTAAAGCTGCTGCACGGATGCAAAAATGCCGGTCTTCACCCCAAAATGACAGATTCTCGATTCTATTAAAATTCACCCCAGCTTTCAAAGCTCTTTGGCTGATGAGTGTACAGGCACCCAGTCCCCCAACTTTATGAACACCAGGTGTTCGCATCTGTCGGATGAACGACTGATAACGTGTGTTGATCTCCGAGTCCGTCAACGCCTGATTGCGTGATATCTCCCATTGGGTATATTCATCATATAGCCATACTTGAGGCCGCTCTTCGGCATCAGGCTGCCATTTTGTCCAGAAAATATTAGAGGTGATATCCTTATTTGCAGAAATAAGCTGGTTGACGGTCTGAGGATATAGCAGGAGGTCTGAATCGATTAGAAATAAATAATCATATTGTTCTTTAATCGCGTGTTCGATTATCATATTTTTGAAATCCGCGACCTTCCATACCAGATTTTCATTCCAGTAATGGGTAGTGCCATTACACACATAAACATCGCTTTGATTGGATGCCAGTAATTTGACATTGTTCTGCTCCTGACTGAAATCTTCGAGCATCTTGCTTGATCGCTCATCTTCATTGTCATCAATGAAGAAATAGGCAAGTTCCTTCCCCGCCGCATCCAACCGTTTGAGTGAAAGCAGGAACTTTTGTAAAATATGTGGTTTTTGGTAAATTGGACTGCCCACTAACACCCGAACCTTTTTACTCGTCATTAATACCACCCTTTACCATTAATCTTAACTGGCCCCCAATTAATCTGACTGCAAAACTTTCCCTGAAGACATTTATAACTATATATTCTTACCGAACTTGTCGGATGTCATTTAAAAACGGCGTCCTGCGTAAACAAAACAGGCATCCATTCATGAATGGATGCCTGTTGCATTTACCAGATTGGGAGTACCATATATTACACTTCT
The DNA here is from genome assembly GCF_018613455.1 of Bacillus sp. ISL-78. Taxonomy (NCBI): domain Bacteria; kingdom Bacillati; phylum Bacillota; class Bacilli; order Caryophanales; family Bacillaceae; genus Bacillus; species Bacillus sp. ISL-78. The sequence goes on along the minus strand of NZ_JAGGQC010000004.1, from coordinate 546,733 downwards.
TGCGGTACTGATAAACCTAAACCTTCTGCTATGCGTGTTCCGTATTCAGGATCGGCTTTATAAAAATGACCGATTTGACGAAGCTTGATTTCCTCTAATTCCACAGGTTTCATTGCGCCCACGATCGTGTCAACAAGGCGCGTTTTCTCTTCGGCACTCAATAGACGGTATAAGTCGCCTGCTTGAGTGTAGTGATCATCACTATTATGACCAACTTGTGCAGCTTTCCCGGTCACCTCGAAAGGAGTGACTTTATTTTCCGTTGATTCGGCAGGGCCGCCAAAACTATTCGGCTCATAATAAACCGATCCCTTGCCATTGTCATCTGCACGCATGAAGCCATCACGCTGATAGTTGTTCGCTTCCACTTTCGGACGGTTAACCGGAAGCTGGTTATGGTTCGAGCCCACACGGTAACGGTGTGCATCTCCGTATGCGAATAGACGCCCTTGAAGCATCTTGTCCGGGGAAGCCTCAATTCCCGGTACGAATGTTCCCGGTGAGAATGTAGCTTGCTCTACTTCTGCAAAGTAGTTTTCAGGATTTCTGTTCAATTCCATACGGCCAAGCTCAATCAGCGGATAATCTTTTTGAGACCATACCTTCGTCACATCGAATGGATCGAAACGGTATGTATCCGCATCTTCCAGAGGCATGATTTGAACATATAATTTCCATGCAGGGAAGTCCCCTTTTTCAATGGCATTGAAAAGATCTTCCGTATGGTAATCAGGGTTTTCCCCTGCTAGTTTTGCAGCAAGATCCACATCGAGGTTTTTGATGCCCTGTTCTGTTTTGAAGTGGTATTTCACCCAGACGCCTTTTCCTTCTGCATTCACCCATTTAAATGTGTGACTACCGAAGCCATGTGTATGACGAAGTGTAGCAGGAATGCCCCGATCGGACATCAGGATCGTCACTTGGTGCAGAGATTCCGGTGAATGTGACCAGAAATCCCAAACAGCCGTAGGGTTTTTCAAATGTGTTTTAGGATCTCTCTTTTGTGTATGGATGAAGTCGGGGAATTTAATCGCATCGCGAATAAAGAATACTGGCGTATTATTACCGACGATATCGTAGTTTCCTTCTTCGGTGTAGAATTTAACGGCAAATCCACGCGGATCACGGACTGTATCTGCAGAACCCAATTCACCTGCAACCGTGGAGAAACGAATAAAAAGATCCGTCTTCTTGCCCACACCATTGAAAAGTTTAGCTTTCGTGTACTGAGAAAGGTCGTTCGTTACTTCGAAAGTGCCGTATGCACCGGCACCCTTCGCATGAACCACACGTTCAGGGACACGTTCACGATTGAAGTGGGCTAGCTTTTCCAATAAGTGTACATCTTGAATGAGCACAGGGCCGCGTTCGCCGGCAGTGATAGAGTTTTGATTGTCTCCAACTGGGGCTCCCCAGCTTGTAGTAAGGTTTTTCTTATTCGACATAATTGAACCACCTTTTCATTATTATTTATGTATATAATGATAAAGCTTCTCAGAAAAAAATCAATACTTATTTATAATAATTTTAATATAATAATCAATTCATTATTAACTTGCTGATGATATACACCAAACAAATCCATAATATGTATAGTCCAAAAGGTATAAACGTTGGGGTAACAGTCTATTCACATAAACCCATTCCTAATAATGGTATACGACCCTTATAGGCGATTTTCCTTCATGACGAGTGATTTTATCATTTCTCCTACCAATGGGATATCAATCGAGAATGGTTAACGAATAATCATAGATACTTTGAACTACTTCACCTCTTTCCTTCTATTCATCTTATAACAAACCAAATTGTTCTCCTGTGACTTTGTTCACTTCCTCAGCCTTTATTTACAGAATGAGAATAACCGGATGCATGCATGGAAACTGAATTTTTCATTGCTTTTTGTGAATCCTATCTTTCAGCAGAACCCTTCCTGAATCAGCTTAAACAAAAGGCCATCCCCCTTATTTTGCTAGAGAATTTGTAAACATACCGGTTTGTGTTCATATAGAAAATAAGATACTATTACGTTAAAATGACCGTCCAATAAGAGTAAGGGTGATATATATGAATGAGCGCAAACAACTGGTAGTTAAATATGCGCACCAATTATTTATTGAAAAGGGTTACCAAGCAACTTCCATTCAGGATATTTTAGATTATAGCGGCATTTCAAAAGGAACATTTTACAACTATTTTTCTTCTAAAAGCGAATTGCTTAAGGCAGTCTTCCTAACTTCGCAAGAGAAATTCGAAAAAGAGCGGAATGAATTGCTGATTGGGCAAAACCTTGCAGATATTGAAATATTCATCAAACAATCAGAATTACAAATGCACTCAAACAAAAACAACAAAATCTTTTTCTTATATGAAGAAGTAATGATTTCAAATGATAACGAACTTAAGAACTTCATAACACATGCTAAATTCCAGCATATCCATTGGTTATCAAAACGGTTTCTGGATATTTTCGGTGCTGATAAAAAACCTTATATTTTGGACTGTGCCATTCTTTACTCGGGAATGATGCATCAAACGATTCATTTTAATGCCTTGGCTAAAGAGCCCGAGTTCAACCCTACTGAAATTATCCGTTATTGTGTCGATAGGATTAAATCGATTTTCGAAGATGTCAGCAAGTCAAATGCACAGCTTTTGGAACCCGATCTCATCAAGCAATGGCTGCCTGAGTGCTTCCATAACCAGCAGGATTTTCATACAGCACTCCTGCACTCTGCAAATGACCTAAAAAAGATGATCTTGAGGCTTTGCCAAGATGATGAAGCGGAACGGGTTAAAAACTTAAAATTGATTCACTTTATCCAAGAGGAATTATTACAAAACGTTGAACCGCGAACCTTTCTTATTGAAAGTGCCCTGCTTTCCTTAAACACCAATCCCAAATTAAAAAACACTTTGGAATTAAGTGAATTCGAAAAGATCATTGCCAACAACTAAAGAGAACCTCATGAATCCCATTTTGTAGACAAATGGGGCTCGGAATGCAGGTTATCCTTCATGGTTTTTTACTGTTTTATAAAACCCTCACCGGATTGAAGAAAACTAGATAAAACGTCCTTTTTGAGGGTTTGTAAAATGAAACGTTGATTTCCACTACAGGCACTCGCTTTCCGCGGGCGGTCCGCGAGCCTCCTCGGCGCGAGCGCCTGTGGGGTCTCCCGTAGACGCGCTTTTCCCGCAGGAGTCTCGTTCCTTCCGTTCCAATCAACTGGACTGTTTTTAAAGAAAAACTCTTTTAAGACCCTAAAAAGCGTCTATTCCATTCTGGGGGAATGCATATCGTATCCTCTTTTTTTTGTGACAATTCTGCAAACATATAACTGAAATTCATCAAATTTTAGTATAATGACTTGTAGAAAGTGACTTCAGGAGGAGTTTTTCATGAACATAATCATGCGTTTTCTTATCAACGGGCTGGTATTGCTCGTTATTGACTGGCTTCTCGACTCCATCACGATCAAATCTTACGGAACTGCCTTGCTGGCGGTTTTTATATTATCGATCATGAACTTGCTGGTTAGACCCATCCTCCAACTTATCACATTGCCGATCACCATCCTGACGTTCGGGTTGTTTTCTTTCATTATCAATGCCTTCACATTCCAAATCACTTCCTATGTTGTCAGTGGCTTTGTAATAGATTCTTTTTGGGGGGCTTTAATCGGATCATTTTTATTGAGTATCATTCAAAGTCTTCTTATAAAACAGAGTAAAAAAAACCGTCAGTAGCATGCTGACGGTTTTTTCGTGTCATTTCCATGACAGCCTTCGATATTTCCCGGGCTATTTCACTAAATTCCGCTAAGTATCACTAGCTGTTTTCACTCATTTTTGACAATCCAGAAGGAAAAAGCGGCTAATATCCATAACTTCACATATACATGCCAATTTCTCTGGAAATGGGTATGAATCGAATTATGGAGGAATCACATGTTCACAAAACATGAACCAAGATTTGCCCTGTCCATTTTACTCGTGCTCGCTTTCTTTATTCCCGCTCTTTTCATTACTCCATCACTAGCCGCGGCTGGCGATGGCAGCTTGTCATCTCCTTACTCCGTTTCCCAAGCCATTGCGAATCAAGACAGCACGATTAAAGCGGTCAATGGATATGTGGTGGGACAGCCCACGTCAGCCAATACCGTCATTACGAGCGGCTATCCGAATGATTATGCCATAGCACTGGCAGACAGCTCATCGGAAACAAACATTACCAATATGGTTTATGCTCAGGTTCCATCCTCCTTCCGCTCAGAATTTGGGTTAAAAACAAATCCTGCATTAAAAGGAAAAAAAGTCACCGTCACCGGTACTCTGAGTGCCTATTTCACCCATCCTGGCTTAAAAGATGTATCTGCCATGTCTTCAGGGAATGATTCACCGGAACCGGAGACACCGGGGGTTGGCTCATACTATGATTCAGCCAGCGGAAAATCAGGGGCGTCATTAAAGAAGGCCCTCCATGAAATCATAGATGACCATACGGAAATATCATATTCAAATGTCTGGGAAGCTTTACGGATAACCGATGAGGACCCAAATAACGCCAATAATGTCATTCTACTTTATACAGGGCGTTCCCAAGGAAAAACGCTGAACGGATCAGGTGTTAATGATTGGAATCGTGAGCATGTATGGGCAAAATCACATGGTGATTTTGGTACCTCTTTAGGACCCGGCACCGACCTGCATCACCTTCGGCCTGCTGATGTCTCCGTCAACAGTACAAGAAACAACCTGGACTTTGATAATGGAGGTTCTGAACATTCCGAAGCGACAGGAAATTACTATGATTCTGATTCGTGGGAACCTCGCGATAGCGTCAAAGGTGATGTCGCCCGGATGCTGTTTTATATGGCGGTTCGTTACGAAGGTGATGCAGGGGAAGTCAATTTGGAGCTGAATAATCAAGTGAACAATGGTACCGCCCCTTATCATGGTAAATTGGCTGTCTTACTGGAGTGGAATGAACAGGATCCTGTAGATGCCTTCGAGCGTAACCGAAATGAGATCATTTATAATCAATATCAGCATAATCGCAACCCTTTCATTGATCATCCTGAATGGGCCTCCGCCATCTGGCAATGATGAAACGATTCAAGCTGTCCCTTATCTTCGGGACAGCCTTTTTTCACTTTCAAATGTCTAAATTTTTAGAAAAATCACATAATTATATTTTGTTTGTATAGCATTATAATTAGTTTTAGAGATTATATTACGATGAAAAATCTTTGGAACACTTTCTTAGTAAGCGTTTTCATATTTTTCTTTACATTCTAACTATTAAAATATATTATTTAATTGTAATATTATGTGAAAAATCAATAAATAATATGTATTCACCTCTACTAGTGATAAAATGCTAGATAGAGAAAATTAAACTCCAACATAGAAAAGGGGAAAATTATGCAAAACTCCAAAGAATCTCAACTACATAGAGGTTTGGAAGAAAGACATATCGCATTAATGTCTCTTGGCGCAGCCATTGGAGTCGGTTTATTTCTCGGCTCGGCATCTGCCATTAAATTAGCCGGTCCAGCCATCATCATTTCTTATGCCATTGGCGGACTTATGATCTATCTTATCATGCGTGCTCTGGGTGAAATGGCAATAAAAAATCCAGTCGCAGGCTCCTTCAGCCGTTACGCAAGCGAATTTGTCGGTCCTCTTGCCGGATATATAACCGGATGGAATTACTGGTTCGTTTGGATCGCCACCTGTATGGCTGAAATTACGGCAGTCGGAATCTACATGCAATTTTGGTTCCCTGATACTCCGCAATGGGCTTGGGCATTAGCCGCACTTGCCATCATGACAACAATTAACTTTCTTGCTGTAAAGGCTTACGGCGAATTGGAGTTTTGGTTCGCCCTTATTAAAATCGTAACGATCATCCTGATGATTGTCCTTGGCTTCGGAATGATCATCTTTGGTTTGGGGAATGGCGGAATCGCGGTCGGTTTCGGCAACCTTGTTGAAAATGGCGGATTTTTCCCTAATGGGATTTCTGGGGTCATCCTCTCGTTCCAAATGGTCATGTTCGCCTATTTGGGAATTGAAATGCTCGGTGTAACCGCAGGTGAAGTTAAAAACCCTGAAAAATCATTAAAAAGAGCCATCGATACCGTTTTTTACCGGATTTTACTTTTTTACGTTTTAGCTCTGACGGTCATTTTATCCATCACTCCATGGGATGAAATGAATGGAGAAAACAGCCCATTCGTTATGATGTTTGATAAAATCGGTATACCAGGCGCAGCAGGAATCATTCAGTTTGTCGTACTGACAGCAGCCCTTTCATCTTGTAACAGCGGGATCTTCAGTACGGGAAGAATGTTATTCAACCTGGCACAGCAAGGTGAATCACCAAAAAGTTTCGAACGTACAACAAAGTCAGGCGTTCCTGGCGTGGCCATTATCGTTTCGGCTATCGTACTTCTTTTCGGCGTTTACCTTAACTACATGGAAGCCGATAAAGTTTTCACTTACGTCACAAGTGTCGCTACATTCGGCGCCCTCTGGACATGGGGAACGATACTTGTCACACAGATTATGTCTAGACGAAAAATGAGTCAGGGAGAAAAACAAGGCTTATCTTACAAGATGCCTCTTTTCCCATTCACTTCTTATTTCACTTTAGCCTTTTTAGTATTCGTAATGATCGTACTCGGTTTTTCAGCAGATACAAGAATCGCTCTAATCGTTGGTCCGATTTGGATCTTACTGTTGGTAGTCCTGTATTATGTGACCGGCTTGCATAAACGGAAAAGATAAATGCCAGAGGGTGCCCAATCTAATTGGCACCCTCTATTTCATTCCTTCACCTTTTGCCCCTTCTTTTGATCACCCAATGGACCACCGCACCAGTTCCGCCTAAAATAATGAGGAGCGGCAAGTTTCCGATTATAAAAACAATGATTCCTGAACCCGCTTTAAGTAATAGATTCGCACTCGTTGCAAGTTGTTTCTTCGTCCTCTCCCATGTATTCAATTCCTTATTATCAATGCCCGGCACAACTATCCTGTCCTGTGATAACGTGATGGTGACCGTCGAATATGAGGTCTGGTTCTCAAGATACTTCATTTGCCCGGTCAGCTGCTCTATTTCTTCTTGCACCACGGCAAGGTCGGATGATATTTTCAGCAAATCTTCCGTCTTCTCAGCATCCTTCATGAATGCAAGTAACCTTTCCTCCACTGCCCTCTTTGACTTCAACCTTGCTTTTAAATCCACATATTGCTCCGTTACATCCTGACCTGTCACATTCCTTCCGACCACTTCTGAAGCCTCGCCCTCGCTATCGGTTAGAAAATCCTGAAAATGGGCTTCAGGGACCCGAACAGTGATCGTTCCTTCCACCAGTTCTTCATCTTCCCTGTATACATTGGACTCAACAACATATCCGCCATATTCAGCCGCCTTATTCTCAATCTTCATTTGTGTCTTTTCAAGGTTCTTCACTTTCAACTCGAGCTGGGCCTGATGTATGACCTTTCTTTCATCCGTCATCCCTTCCTTTTCCGCTGCTTCTTCCTGCACCTTATTCCCGGAAATGGAAGCGTCCATTTTACTTTCCGCCTTTTCATCCTGTGATTCCGATGCTGAATCATCTTTTTCGTTACTGCTGCATCCAGCAAGTAAAAGGAACAAACTGAACATGAGCATCATTGTTTTACGGTTCATCGGTATCCCCCCTTTTCTTAATAGTACCGACGTAAAGTTTGGAAGAAAGTTACACTTCTTGATTAAAGGGGATGTTTTATTTTCAGGTGCGAAGGTACAGGTATAAGAACATACAAATAATGAAGAAAGAACAGGATTGCATTATGAACTACGGAAAATTGGCTAAAAGTGTATTGGTACCCGGGGTCGGAGGTTCACTTGTGGGGATATTCGCCACAAGGAATTCAAAAGAAATTTATGACCACCTGCTTTTGCTCCTCCCTCCTGGACTTTCCCCGTTGCTTGGACCAAGCTTTATACGATTATGGGAATAGCGAAATATCGCATTGCATCCAAAGAAAAAGAATCGAAGTCCGCTGAACTCCTCTATGATACTCAACTAGGGTTGAATTTCTAATGGTCTTTTTTATTCTTCAAATGGGGCTTGCGCAGAACAGCCTTTATTGAAATGGCTGCACTGCTGACCTTGATTACATTGACGGCATTCGAGTTTTATAAAATAGACCGTACATCAGGTTTAGCAATGATTCCCTATATAGCATGGGTCACCTTGCTATTTAGATTGAACTTTTCCATTTTCAGAAACAATTAATCAGAAAAAAGAGCGCCCCTTAATTAAGGAGCGCTCCCTTTTAGAATTTCACGATTAAAAGTCGAAAACTCACGAGTAAATGTGCATTTTTCACGAGTAAATCTGCTAAACTCACGAGTAAATGCTTAATTTTCACGATTAAACCCGCTAAACTCACGAATAAATGCTCAATTTTCACGATTAAACCCGCTAAACTCACGAGTAAACCTCAACTAATTATTGATATTCGTAATTCTGCCTTCAATTTCTGCCGTGATCTTTCCGCCTTTAAAGGTCTCTTTCACATAGTTAACGAATGCTTCCAGGTCTGCATGTCCAAACACACGCTCTTTTCCTTTCAGGACGGTATAGTTATCACCGCCGCTTGCCATGAAATCATTGACGGCCACCGTGTATGTTTCGGTATCCTTGATCGGTGTTCCGTCCGCTTTCTTCAATAAGGTAACACGTTCCGTGACAGGTTTACTGAAGTCGGCTGTATAGCTCAGTCCAGAAATTTGCAAAGTTTTCGGAGATCCTTCCACGATCCATTGCTGTTGTAGCAGCGTTTTCACTTCCGCTCCAGTCAGTTCCAGCTTAACCAATACGTTTCCGAACGGCTGGATTTTCGCTAAATCGGAAAAAGTGACTTCCCCCTTTGGAATATCTGCACGGATTCCGCCTGGATTCATGAAGGCAAAATCGGAGTTCAAATCGGCCTTCATTGAATCGGCAATTAAATTCCCAAGGCCCGTTTCCTGCGTATAGGCATTGGTTCTTATAATTTTCTCATCCGTTGTCCCAAGCGGAACTTTCAGCTCGGGGAACATGTCCAGGTAGTCGTTGATGAATTTCGTCGTCCCGGCATCCGGTGTGATGCCATCTTGTGTAACCGTAACAATCTCAGCTGACTTTTTGACAATATCCCGTGTGCTTGGATCGATTTCCAAATCCACATCTTCAAAAGCGGTTCCATAAGAGTAAGCTTGTACGATCAATTTATTATCGACATAGTTATTGACCTTTGCATGATTATCTCCGGCTAAGATCACATCCACTTCATCATCCACGGCATTAGCAAGATCAGCCACTTCGCCTGTGATGACCCCTTCCTTTTCAGTGCCTGGGTCATGTGAGATGATTACGATCGATTTGACGCCTTTACCTTTCAACTCACTAACCGCCTTATTTACGGCAGGTGCCTGTTCTATGAATTCCACATTCTTAATGCCATCCGGACTTACTTTTTGAGGTGTGGCATTCGTGACTACACCAATGAACCCAATATCAACCCCGCCGACCTTTTTTATGACGTAAGGGTCCAAAATCGGTTTTTTCGTGTCTTTATATACGACATTGGCCACTACATAAGGAAAGTTCAATTTATCGAATACCACTTCGGATGTTGGCGACTTTCCGCCATTAATCTGAGCCATCAAGGTTTCTATCCCTTTGTCGAACTCATGGTTCCCAACAGTTCCGACATCGAATTTCATATTATTCAAAAACTGAAGCGTCGGTTTATCCTGGATCAAAGAAGAAACGGGTGCACTTGCCCCAACAGCATCCCCTGCCGAAAGTAAAAGTGTATTTTCAGGGTTTTCAGCTTTACGCTGCTTCAAGTGTGCGGCTAAATAATCGGCACGCCCTTGTTTGATGCCGCCAAAATCGGAGGTGGTATCAAGCTGGCCATGAAGATCATTGATTCCGAGCAGTTGAACCTTAACGTTTTCTTTGCCCAAATTGTATTTGTAAATGCCAAAGCCTTTATCATCCTTTTTGCCTGTATAGGAAATCGGGCTGTCTTCCTTTAAATATTCCGCACCTTTTGGCGATGAGGTGAAAGTAACGTTCACCTTGCCTGAAATCGGGGCTATCGACCAATTATTATCAGCGGTTGGATTGATCTCACCCTCTTGTGTGATGTAATCCATCAAGATCTGGCGATTTTCATCCGCAGAGTCAACCACATATTCGCTGCCCTTGACTCCCGGGAAGTTCCCCCCGCCCGAAGCACGGTAATTATTCGTCACGACGATGAAATCCTGATTCGGGTCCACTGGTTCTCCATTATATTTCAAATCTGCAATCCTGCTTGAATCCGACACTTTTACCCCTTTTTCATCATAGCGCGGAGCCTTGGTGACATCGATTTGGTAAGTGACACCGTCAATCACATCAAAATTATAGACGGCAAACTTTCCATTAAGCAGCTCCTGTTCCTCAGACTTGGCAGGATCGATCATATTAAACTTCCCGGCAGACATCTCAAGCCACTCTTTAACCACGGACCCTTTAATCTTGATTGCCTTCAAGGTATTATCGTATAAATATAAATCACCGGCGCTGCGAATGGTCAGTCCGCCTTCCTTGATTTCCGTGAATTCCTCAACGCCATTGCGACCCGCTTTGAATGGGGCTCCTACAGAGAGGATGGGCAAGTCTTTGTATTCAGGGCGGTTGCTTTGAATGTATTTTTCTACATACCATTTCTGCGCACTCGTCACGACCTGTACGGAAGGATCGTCTTGAACAAGGGCGAAATAACTATGAATTGGGGCTGTAGTCGTTCCGATTGGCGTGTTAACATACTTGATCGTTCCTTCGTGATCCTTCTTCACGGCTTTGACGACAGCTGCATCTTCAGCCGCTTTTTTTCCTGTTATCTTGTCGTTGATTGCCCGTGTTGATGAATCGGAATTGACGACTTTCCATTTACCCTTGATATTTTGGATATCAAGATCGATGATCCCGAGATTACTGCCGCCATATCCTGCTTGAACGGCTGGTACACCATTGATGGTACCCTTTTTATTATCCACGCCTTCAAGGACTTTTCCTTGGCTATCTTTGAATAGGCTGTCTAAAGAAGCCTCATCTTGTGCCGGGAAGACTTTATGCGTGTGGGAGAACGTGATGGCATCGATGCCGGATACCTTGCTTAATGAATAGATGACATCCTCGGTATTCTTGGTATCGCCATTAAACCCGGAATGTGTGAGGGCCACGATGACATCCGCGCCTTTTTTCTTCATTTCAGGTACATATTTTTTTGCAGTCGTGACGATTTCCTTTGTCATGACCTTACCGTCTAGATTCGGTTTATCCCAATCCATGATTTGCGGAGGGGCAAATCCAATGTATCCTATTTTTACTGATTTTTCTTTTCCATTGATGTCCTTCACTTTCTTCGTGACGATTTTATAAGGAGCATATTTATTTTTATCATTCTTTGGATTATTGTCTTTATCCTTTTTATAAACATTGGCATTGACGTAAGGGAAGTTCGCATCGTTGATGGCCTCGTCCAAATAAGATAAACCATAATTGAATTCATGATTGCCGAATGTGGCCACATCATAGTCAAGCAAGTTCATCGCTTTATAAACGGGATGGACTTCACCCTTTTTCAATGGCGCTATTTTCGCTTTGTACGTACCTAGGGGGGTCCCTTGAATAAGGTCGCCGTTATCCACTAAAACGCTATTCTTCACTTCTTTTCGTGCCTGCTTGATTAAAGATGCCGTGCGGGAAAAGCCGACGGAGTCCGATACGGCATCCTTATAATAATCATAGCTCACCAGATTAGTGTGTATATCAGTCGTTTCCATGACCCTTAGTTCAAATGGCGCATCCGAAACGGAGGCTGCCAGGCTTTTGCCGAAGTCACTCGTATGGCCGTTATAATTGGAGACAACCGATACGTTAACCCAATAACCCGATTTGTACGAGTTGAAGTACGCCGAGAACTTTTGGGCCGATTTAATATCCGCCTCAACGGCTGATTGTGAAATGACCTTCGTCCCATTCATTAATTGAAAGACAACGGTTTCATTTCCTTTGTTCCCCTTTTTCGGTGTGACCGTTACAGTCGCTTTGGTGCCTTTTGAGTAATGAACAGTAGGAGCTGAAATGATAAATGGTTCAGTCGTGTCCGGTTTCTTATTAGACTCTTTGGCCGATGCCTCCCCCGGTACTGTAAATGGCGCTGTAATCAAACTCACAGCAAGAATCGGGGCGAGCATCTTCTTAACATGCATCTTGTACGACATACTTCACAACCCTTCTAGTTTTGTAAAATGCTAGAATAATATATCATGATTTTGTCGAATTATCGCCAAAATTTACCGTAATATTACGGATTTCTCATAAATGGTACTTTTTATCCATTCCCATCCAGATCGCCTAGATCTATATACCTTCAATCATGTATAAAAATCATCAAAGAATCCCTTTGAATCCTTAGGGATACTGTCCCCTCCTGATAGAGAAAGCTGGCACATGAAAATGAACCAGCCTGCTAACATCGTATGGATTTCAAAGATCGTTCCTTACTCTCATTTTTTCAGGGAAACCCTTTGAAAACGGCAAACCTATATATCCCGATCTATTAAACTGGCGGATACCGGTTCGATGCCCATCTCCCTCGACCAGATGGACAGCTGGCCTATATGGTGGATTTCGTGCGCTATGAGATGGCGCAGTATCCTGCCTTCTTCATATGTCCCCTCCATCCAGGATGGCTGAACCATTCCACACTCTTCTTCAATTGCATGCGAGTTCAAATAGTCCATGACCTCTGAGTGATATTGGTTAGATAAATCTTCCACTTTTCCGATCGTATCATAAGTGTCCAAATCGATCGCGACATCAGGCCTCCCTTGTATGGCCCTGATCCAGCTGGATTCGACATCGATAATATGGGCAAGTGTCCGCAATATATTGCCCATCCCTCCCGTACGCTGCCGTTCCAGCTCCTCATTCGGTAAGGATCGGCACCACTTGAACCATTCCCTTCTCACCTGCCAGTTATAATTGAATAATGTCAACATCCATCCCATCCCCCCAACACTCTTTGTCGTCAAATCCCTTCAGCCTTTGTATTGATAATAATCCTGTCTTTGAATCGTTTTGAAGCCACAAGATTCATAGAGTCTTAACGCATGCTCATTAGTCGCCTCGACCTCGAGAAAAATATCATATCCCAGCTGGCATTGTTCGGCTACGACCTTTTTCAACGCCTTTCTTCCAAGTCCTTTTCCCTGGTATTTTGGCAAAATGGAAAATCCATAAATCCAAGCTTCCCGTCCTGAGTGATCAACACGGATCTTGCCGACTGCGCGGCCGCCCTTTTCAATCATCATGGTTTTCAGAGTATCCTCATGTAGGATGCGCTGATAATAATCCTTCGCCTCTCGTTTCGTAAATCGGAAACATTGAATATCCAGCTGAATTTCCGTTTCCTCATCATCTCTCCGTGAAGGGCGAACGACTGCATCATCATAATCATCAAGCTCCGTTTCGGACCACTTCATTTGAAACTCTGAGAAAACAAACTCACATGGGAGCTGTTTCAAAAACTCTGTCCCTGAATGGGATTGAGCAGGTGAGTTCAAGAGAATCACCTTATAGTTGCGCTCCACGGCACTCTTTATCGCCTCTTCCAGCAGCTTAGTAAAAATGCCTTGCCTCCGGTAGTCGGGGTGCACCATCCCGCACATCTCCGCTTTGTTTCCAAAATCGTAAAGACCAAGAAAGCCAACAAGCTTCAATCCATCATAGTGGAGAAAATCATTCTTATGAACACCATTTCGATTGCGAAGCGTTTCCCAATTCAGTTTTAACGTAAAACCTTCCCGTTCACATTCTTGCTGCAGGATCCGAATATCTTCCAGCTGTTCATTTTTCAAATTTGCCACCCCTTTTCCATATTATCAGTTTATTACCAAAAAATTAGAAAAGCAGCACCCATTTACTTGGGTGCCGCACACTATTCAGAAGTTTATTGATGAATGTTGTTTTTTTAAAAGTATTTTCACTTTAATCCATAAAACTAAAATCCTACGAGGGGAGGATTTCCTATCTAATTCCATTGACGGATGAATTATAGCAGTAAAATGATTCCAAATGACGATTATTTTTTACCTATTTTGTGCTATATTCCAAATAATGGTTTATTATTATTTTATTTTAGGTTAAGGGAGGGATTTAACAAAAGTTTTAATCAGTTAGTACCCATTTCTTTATACCCGAATTCCGGACCCTTTTTAGTATAGAATCCGAAACTCGGTGTTTACCATCCGGCACTTACGTCCTGAGGTTATCGTTTTTTTGTTTTATGAGCGGACTTTTTTAAGTTCTCTACGTCCGTTGTCAGTTCTTTTAATTGTTTACCGAAGCGGAAGAGCAAAAACATAGAAACGACGAATGGATAGCCAAATTCGCTAACTAATGAAACCCACATAGTAGCATCCTCAATCATCATCCTCTTCACCCCTTTTCTTGTATCTGATATCTAAAGTGAAACTTGTCAAAAAAAATCAATCTAGCACTATTGATTTATGGAAAAAAGAACGAATGTTCCTATATAATTGATTTATTCCCCTTGTCTATCACTTTATTAATAAAAGGAGGGATAACAATGAACCAATTAACTTCTCATTTTTTTTCTCATTCATTGGAGTTTCTGCAGCAACAGTACTCATCTTTCTTTGCACAACCGATCATTCAATTATTCTTACAGAACCCAGAGCATTTAAAGATTTTCACTGAAACTCTTGATTCCCCTTCTTCCCACAACATTGATCATCTCAACGAGACTTTCAAAATTTTCTATTACCGGGCTAAAGTATACAAATACATGTGCTCCTTAATTTACTTTTTCTCTGTTGATTTTGATAAAAGGGCACGGAAGCAGCGGGAACGCTATCGAATGGTACTTGATGCGACACCAAGGGATACTGGCGGATTGATCGATCGAATCGGCACCTTGGATGTTCAACTTGAAAAGATGGGGGAATCGAATGAACTCGCTTCACACATAAGTGATGAAGAGATGATAAAAGCCTTGAAGAAGTTAACAGCCAAACAAAACCTGGTGCTGACCATGATCTTTTCCTACGGCCTATCCAACAAGGAAATCGCTGCCTATTTCCAGGAGTCGCCACAGAATATCTCAAGTATCCGTAAACAAGCTCTTAAAAAACTTCGAAAGCACTATATGGATGAGGTATATGTTAGAAAGGAGAAAAGCCATTGTGGATAAAAAACTGTCAAAAGAAGAATTGGTGGATCTAATCGACTCTTTGAATCCTAAAATAAAAAAATCATTAAAAAACACGAACTATCAAGACCGGAATGATCTGGAGCAAGAAATTAAACTTAAGATCATTGAATCATATGAAAAAATCGCAGCAATCGAAGCCCCTAATTTTGAGGAGTTCCTTGCAGAATTCCTGACTAAGCAAAAACAATGAAAAAGTACCAAGTCCAGAGAAAGATGCTGGACTTGGTACTTTTTTTGAATCTCAGTTTGATGGTTTCAATGTCAGCTTATCCCCTTTTGGATCGTCCATCGTGGTTTTGTGATAAGTACCCTCTGCCCAATCATCAAGCTGGTCGTGATACCACTCACTTTTAACGTTACCTGATTGACCCGGTCCAACAAGGTGATATCCTTGTTTCATGTCGGCTAGGTCGATGACGAATCTCCAGGAGCCGCCATGATTAACGGTTCCATCATCTAAAAATGCCGCCGCCTGTACGGTGACACTGCTGCCTCCTACCGGAATGCCACCGCCGCCGTTAAATAAATAATGTAACGGGGCGACACTTGATAGCGGGTGGTTAAACCTGACCTGGTGATAGTCTCCCCATTCCCAATCAGCTATATCATCACCTTGTGATTCTGCCAGTTCCGTTAACGTCACCTGTAACGACTTGGCAAGCACCTGCTCAAGTCCGCCTGCCTCTTCAATCCAAGGGCCCGGCTTACCGTCCAGTGCCCGCCTTAGTAGTTCATCAACGGCCGAACGCCTTCCATTAAAAAGGTTAAGGGTTTCTTCCGGTATTTCTTCTTTAAGCAGAACATCCCCTATATTTCGCATCCAGACATTAAAAATCATCGGTGCCGCTTCATCAGCGGAATCGATATGATTCCATTTCTTCAGAATCGTCAGTGCCTGGGCTTCCTGTTTTCCAGATGGACCTTTCAATACCTCCACGAATCGAGGAACAAACTCCTTAGCTTGCAAATTCACTTTATCCATCTGCAGGCTTTGCATATCCTCGGCCGTAAGCTTTTTATTCGCCTTTAAAAACTCCTGTATCCTCATCTGGCGGTATGGCTGTGCCCAGTTATTGCTGATATGGTAAGGGTAATCATCCGAGATGACTTTATTATTCGCTGTCGAAATGAATCCCTCTTTTGGATTCAACGTTTTTGGAAGTTCATCGAAGGGAATATAGCCTTTCCACTCAAATTCATCCGTCCAGCCAGGTACAGGCAGCATACTATCACCTTTTTTCCGGATTGGGATTTTCCCATTCGCCTTGTAGGCAATGGTCCCATCGGCTGAGGCAAAGACGAAATTCTGTGCCGGCGTTTCGAATTTCAAGAGGGCCTTTTCGAATTCTTTCCAGCTTCCCGCCTTATTCATATTCAGTACCGCTTCAAGCTCGGCAGATGGATCATGTGCCGTCCACCTTAAGGCAAGCACGCTATCTTTTCCGCTTTTCCCGGCAAACTCGGAGACAACGGGTCCATGGCGGGTAACCGTCACTTGATAGTCCAGTGTTTTCCCATCCTTCACCTTGATGGGTTCGTCCAAGATTTCAGCTTTTTCCCATTTACCTTTGTAGGAGAATTCTTTCTCGTTTTCTGGGTTTCTCCTCTCAATATACAGATCCTGAACATCCGGACCGGTATTGGTCACACCCCAGGCGACCTTTTCGTTATGGCCTAGTATGATTCCCGGAATCCCGGCAAAAATAACACCGCTCACATTGACTGACGGGGCCTCCAAATGCATTTGATACCAAACCGACGGTGTAGCCAATCCCAGATGGGGATCATCCGCCAATAACGGCTGACCGGATCGCGTTTTCTTGCCTGAAACGACCCAGTTATTGCTGCCGTTGAATTCATAAGGAATAACGGCCCCGGCAAAACTTTTTTCAATATCCAGTTCTTCCTTGCTGATGATATATGGAGCGTCCTTTGGATAATCAGGAAATAAATCATATGCCTTTTCCTTGGGGAACGTTTGCAGCAAATACTGCCTAAACGCCTGATCTTCCCAGTTCCCGCCTAAATCAAAGGCCATATATTTACCGATGGTCAGCGAATCGACGGGTGTCCAAGGCTCCGGTTCGTATCCAAGCAAAGTGAACTCCGCCGGCCATTTCCCATTCTCCCTCAATTCATCGATATAAAGATTTACACCCTCGGCAAACATATCCAAGGCTTCTTTTCCGTCACTTGAATATGCAGCATAAGAGGCTTCGGCCGCCCGCCTCAAACCAAGTGTGCGGAAATACTTATCATTTTTGACGGTTTTCTCACCAATCACTTCACTCAATCTACCTGACGCCTGACGCCTGCTCAAATCCATTTGAAATAAACGGTCCTGTGCCTGGATATATCCTTGGGCTAAATACAAATCATGTTCACTCGCTGCGTTGATATGGGGGACCCCACTCGAATCCCTCACCACCGTAACCGGTTTCAAAAGACCTGGAAGCGATATTTCCCCCTTTGTTTCCGGCAAGGATCTTGAAAGAAATATATTTACGGCAATCAAGACTGACAGCAAAAGTATGATCAGGATTCCAAAACTCCATATCGCCCGCTTTCTCCACTTCCGTTTTGGCTTTTGCTGAGGTACGGCAACTTCCATCGATTCATCTTCCTCTCCCCTTAAAACTCTCTTTCTTTCTATTTAAGATATTCCGCGTTTAACTCCATCTTTCCTACCACCCTCCCCACATTCTCTCTTTTTATTTCAAGGAGGAAGAAAGGTGCAAGTACGGATTATTCCGAGCAAACGCGAATTATTACACTCAAGGTCGAATCAACTCGCTCAAGGTCGAATTTTCACCGTGAAATTGTTCCGATAAACAGTAAATCAAATGCAAAAACACCGATACAATGTATCGATGTGGCAGGGAATGCTAGCTATTTGCAATAATGTATTCAATCACTTTATCTGCATCGTCTGTATAAAAAAGAGCTTTATCAAAGTCATGGGCCGCCTTCGTCTCGGCCTCCATATATTCAATCGGGGAAAGGAGACCAAATATCCTCTTCCATTTATGAGTTTTCTCCAGAAGTTTTCTTTCCTTTTTTATATCCTCTGGTATGAATTCATTAATGATAAACCATGGGTCGGAAAGTGAGGGGTCCCCAAAACGTTCATTCAAGGCTCGCAATTTGTCACGATCCCATTCCACCCTTACCAAGTCCGATATGACCGAGACATTTTGGACCGAGTCGAGGATGCGTTTGGACAAAGCATCATACTCTTCATCTTCCAGCCCATTATCCGTCATGATTCCTACACAATACCATTTTTCGTAATATTCAGGTCCTTCATTTTTCTTGAAAAACACTATTCAACCACCTTCCTTACACGCTTTACATGTCCTATTTAATTAAAATCAAAAACAACATGTCCGTCCACGTCACTTCACTATAACATGGAGAAATATCGATGGGCGATTAAATATGGGAGCAGCAGGAATGTTAGCCTGACATAGAAAAAAAGATACCCTAAAAATCATACTGGCTGAAGAGCCAGCCCTCTTTGATTAAACAGATATTCCATGGCCTTCCTGAACGATAGAAAGGCTTTTACCTGATTTGCAAAATCATGTTTGACGATCCCTTTCACGACATCAGGGGTAAAACCGACAAACATCGTTTCCGTTCCCATCAAGGCCAATGCCCCCACTAATTGATCCAGCAGGGGAAGCATATCACTTTCCTTCGTAAAGATAATTCCCGAGAAATCCATGATCAATACTTCCGCATGCAGATCTGCACATTTTTGCAGCACCGTCGATAGCATCGACTCCATTCTCCAATCGTCAATGCGTCCGATCAACGGTAAGAGCAGCACATCCTTTAATACGGTCTGAACAATCGGGGTGGACAATTCTTCCATGACTTCTTGGTTTTCCTTTATCTTCTGCAAAGAATCGTTTGCCATTTTCGCCATTTCTTTATAATGATTCACGTAACTGATACTCACACAGTGTATGAACTGGTCCAGGATTGCATCAATTATCGAGCTTGCCTTTAACAGAATTTCAATGGAGTAATATCGGTTGCTCACCTCTTCTTCAATGAAACTCCAGAAAAGGTTACGCATCGCTTGAGCTTCCTCAATATTCTTATCTAAAGGAATGCCCATATCCACGATGCGCTTACCTATTTCCATACCCGTTATTTTCATGCTTTCCATCGCTTGTGCCTTTCCATGAATCAAGGCATCTGCATGAATTTGAATAAGTTTTGACCGTACCTCTTTACTGGTTTCTAAATCATAGAGCGGTTCCTCTTCTTCAAACAACTCGATATGCTCCACTAAGATATATTTAAATTTTTCAATTTTTTCGCCGATCATTCTTAATTCTTCCATATGGACCTCCCATACAGGGCTTTTATCATATTTTAGCAAATAAACGAGGGTTTAGGATATAAAATCATTCTATTACCAATATGCTAATAGACGTTTACCTTTTTCTTGATAAGGGTATTATGATATATGACTTGGAGGGATGAACATGAAAAAAGATCAACAAGACTTCGAATCTGAAAACATGAGCGATTTAGTCGAGCTCATAAACAGTAAAAATAACAGCCGCAGAATCTTGAATGTACTTCGGCGTAATAAAAAGGATAAAAGTAAAGGCAAAGATAAAAAATGAAAAAGCCCAGTCCAAATTGGCCTGGGTTTTTTGAATGGGATAAAAATAAAAGAGCTGAGTTGTTCATTAGGCAAGCCCAGCTCTTTCGTCATTAAAAATCGATAAGCCACTACCTTTTTCTCCGGATCTCCTTCACATGGTTCCCTTCAGTAGTAATATAAACTGTTTCATCAATTTTGTATGTTAAATAACGGTCACAATCAATTTCAAACGTTTTCCCATTGTCGAATTTCATTGCGCAATTGGATCCCTCTTCGGTTTCCGTCACATCAATGACTTCGTTCGTCTTAAAACCGACTGCCTTGCCATCGGAGAAATGCGGATAGTATTTTTCAACAATCTGCACCTTTTGCAATCTGCCCGGACTTGTTAAGTATACAACGAATAATATAATTAAAACGGCTATTAACCCAATGAGAATTACTGCTTTTCGTTTCACTCTATCTATTACCCTCTTCTCTTATCAATCTATTATTCAATATCCATTTTCACTAGATTATATTCAGGATTCCGGAAAAACATGATAGAAAAGATCATTTTATTTAACGATTTTCACTTTTTCAACCATCATCGCACAAGCGGCAGCAAGGAGGATCAGAATGGATACAGCCGAGATGACCCCTCCCCAGCCGAACTTCATCAGGAATAAACCGCCAGATGCCCCCACTAGACTTGATCCTGCATAGTAAAACAGGAGATATAATGCGGATGCTTGTGCCTTTTCACTCTTATCTGCCAAACTGCCGACCCAGCTGCTCGCAATGGAATGAGCTCCAAAAAAGCCAAATGTAAATAGGGCAAGCCCCATTATTTTCAGCAGAAGCGGGTCCAATAAAGTTAACAGGGCGCCCATCAGCATGATTGCGATTCCGATAAGAAGGACACCCCTCCGACTATATTGATCGGCAAGCTTCCCCATCCATGTTGAACTGAACGTCCCCACAAGATAGATTATGAATATGAAGCCAATCCATGTCTGTGATAAATGATATGGCGGTCCCATTAAAGGTATACCCACAAAGTTATAAACGGTAACGAACGAGCCCATTAATAGGAAGGCCATGCCGAATAAGAGTACTAGTCTGTTATTCCTTAAGTTATTGATAAGGGAGGTTTTGATTCTCGATAATGAGATCCGTTCGCGGACAGCATGCTGCGAAGGCGGTAGCATCCACCAAAAAGCCAGACTGATGATCAAACTTAAAGCTCCAAGGCTTCCAATCGCTATGTTCCATGAGAAATGGTCGGTCAGCACCCCTACAATCAGCCTGCCCGCCAATCCTCCGATACTCGAGCCGCTCACATAGATCCCCATCACATAGCCAAGGCTTTTCGGATGAAACTCTTCATTGATATAGGCCATCGCAATGGCCGGGAAACCTGCAAGCACCGCTCCTTGAATCGCCCGAATCGCGATCAGGATGTATAGATCATCCTGGATGAAGCTGACACATATGGATAACAATGCAGACAGAGTGAGCGCCGTCCCCATTATTTTTTTCCTATCGATATTTTCTGAGAAAAAAGAAACAAGCAATAAACAGAGTGCAAGCGTTCCAGTCGCGAAAGATAATGTAAGGCTTGCCATTGCAGGAGAGACCCCAAATTGCTTTGCGAAAACCGGAATGACCGGTTGGGTACTATACAGATCCGCAAACGTTACAAAGCTACCAAGAAATAAAGCCAAAATCGTCTTCCTGAATGATTTACCAGCAGGCTCGATATAATTCACTTTTGTTCAGACCCTTCACTATTTAACTTTCCCCCTATGTTAATACGAACTTCCCGAGTTGTCTATTTCACCACTTTTGTCCAACGGGAAAATTTCATTCCAGCAACTAAAAAACCCTTCACTGCATGCAGTGAAGGGTTTTTCATTAATTTGAACGTTTGCCATCCCGCTCGCTTTTCTTCAGGAGCCAGTACACTGGCATACCGATAATGAGGATGATCACTGAGTACAGGGCATTTAAAGGTGTTTGGATTAACGTGCTTAAAACAATGTATATTGCACCAGCAATCGCCACGATGGGGATGAATGGGTAAAACGGCACTTTATACGTTTTTGCCTCCGGATCTTTTCTGCGTAAGATGAAGACCGCAAAGAAGGCTAATCCATAAAAACAGAAGACAGAGAATACAGCCATATTGGTAAGTTTGTCAGGGTCTGTTGCAACCATCATGATGATTGCAATGATCACTTGCAATACCGTGGCATTTATAGGCGTTTTGAACTTGGGCGATATTTTGCCGATTTGTTTATGGCCTGGCATCATTTTATCAGTCGCCATCGCCAAGGTAATGCGCGGAAAGGTCAAAAGCTTTCCGTTCAAGCAACCGAAGATTGAAATCGCAATTCCGATCGATATCAATTTCCCGCCCACTTCTCCGAAAAGAAGCGTTGCTGCAACATTCGCTGCATTCGTACCATGGGCTATGACTCCCTCCGCCCCCAATACATGAAGCATGGCAAGATTCACACCCAAGTAAGCGACCATGACCACGACCAATCCCGTTATGATTGCCCGCGGCAACGTTTTCTGCGGATTTTTCATTTCCCCTGCCATGAAGCCGACATTCATCCAGCCATCATACGCCCAGAGCGTTGCCAAAATCGCACCGGCCATACTGATTTTCATTGAACTTTCGCTATCGATATTGAATACAGGCATATCACCTTGTGCGATACCGAATACCGCTATGAAAATGATCGGGATCAATTTAGCAATAGTCGATAAGGTTTGGATGATACCTCCGTATTTTGTCCCCAGCAAGTTCATGCCTGCTATGAATACAATCGTAAGAATCCCTATCGCCAAAGAGTAGCTTGAAGCGATCTTAAATATTCCTGCAACTAATAACCCGAAGTATAAACTGAGGGCACCCATGACTGCAGGTCCGTATACCAATGTCTGAACCCAGCCGCATAGGAATCCCCATGCTTTACCGTACACTTCTTCCATATAGACATATAAGCCGCCCGTTTTAGGAATCCGTGTACTCACTTCCGCAATCGTCAACCCGCTTGCAAGGGTAATCAGACCGCCTATCAGCCAAGCTAACAAGGCCATGGTTGAATTACCGCTCAATTCAAGCACGTCACCAGGTCTCATGAAAATACCAGAACCGATAACTGTACCAACTACAATAGATGTTCCAACCCAAAAGCCAATCGTTTTCTTCAATTGGTCATTTCCCATGTTGTCCTCCCCAGGTGTACACATGTACTTTATTTATACTAAAATTATAACATATAAATTATTTGGAAATAGTTTATGTAATCATTTGAATATTTTAAAAAATACCCAAACACGTTGGTATCATTACGCTCAGGCAGCTTTATTTTTTTTATATTTTTTTTACTAATTATGACTGGAACTGCACTAAAATCCGAATATTATTTTATTATAAAAAGATTTATTGGATTTTTAATCAAAAATAACGAATTAAAAACTCCTAAACTCAACTATCATTCGTTATTAATTTTATGGGAACTCTGCTTATTTTCGGACACACAAAAAGACCACCCCGAATCAACGGGGTGGTTCCACTCCAATTCCAAGCTTCATTTCGTATTACCAAATAATGAATAGAAGCACAACCGCCAAGACGATCCGGTAAATGGCAAAAGGAGTCAATTTAACTTTATTGATTAAAATCAAGAAAAAGCGGATACAGAATAAGGCAAAGATAAATGCGCTTATGAAACCTGCAATAAAGAATGGCAGAACTTCAGGTGTGAAGTGTTCCCAATATTTCACGATTTTCAACAAACTGGCACCAGCCATGATCGGCACTGCCATGATGAACGTGAAATCGGAAGCCGCCCGGTAGCTCATCCCTAATAGCACTCCACCAGAAATGGTCGAGCCTGAACGTGAGAATCCCGGCCATAGTGACAAACATTGAATTAACCCTACACCAAAGGCTTGTTTATAAGTGATTTGGTCAACCGTCTCTGCAGTCAGCTTTGGACGGAATTTATCCGCAGCAATCATCAAAAATGCGCCTAAGAATAATCCGACGATAACCGTCTTCATCGTAAATAAATGATCATCAATATAATCTTCGAATAATAGGCCTAATACGCCCGCCGGCAACAATCCGACGATAACCTGCAATAGGTTAAGCTTTGGGCCGTTCGCAGCGGATGTGCCTTTCAGCTTCCTTAAACCAAGCAAGTCCATGAATCGCCCCCAGAAGAGCACGACAACGGCGAGTATCGAACCAAGCTGGATGACCACCTTAAAGGCATTGGCCACTTCACTCCCGAAAAGTTCTTTCGAATTCAGCCATAAATCATCGACGATAATCATATGCCCTGTTGATGATACAGGAGCAAATTCAGTTAATCCTTCTACAAGTCCAAGAATAACTGCAACAAAAATTTCCCACATATTCATTTTATTCACCTCATATTTCGAACACCTATTTATGGAAATACCATATGTATTTTACTCGTTGTTTAAAATATTGTCTATTAAACATTGCTGAAACAATTCAAGCGTACATGTATGATAGGGTTCAAGATAAAGTTTAAAGGGGAAGTGATGATTTTGCAAAACATACTGATTTTCGCCCATAGGGGGTCCAAGGGGACGCATCCTGAAAATACCATGGCAGCATTTCAAAAGGCGGCAGAAATCGGGGCCGAGGGGATCGAGTTCGATGTCCACCTCAGTTCTGACGGGGAATTGGTCATCATCCATGACGAAACACTTGATCGAACGACCACCCTTACTGGTTATGTAAAAGATCATTCGGCACAAAAACTCAAAACGGCTGATGCCGGGAGCAAATTTTCCAATAAATTCGTTGGGGAGCGGATTCCTTTTTTAATGGACGTTTTCGACTGGGCTAAGGGAAATGCTTTGTTGATGAATGTCGAAATCAAGACGGATAAACTCGCTTATGAAGGAATCGAACAGAAGATCATTGATTCAATTCGTCAATATGGAATGGAAAAGCGAGTGATCCTCTCTTCCTTCAACCATCAATCCATTGAAAAAGTGAAGTTGCTTGCCCCAGATCTTGAACGGGCATTATTGTTCGAGGGACTTCCTGAAAACTTCGAAGAAATCTTACGTGATAAAAAAGAATCGGGTTTTCATCCAGATAAAAACAGCCTGACTCCAGCGGTTAAAGAAAAAGCGAAAAAACTTGGATATAAAATCCGACCTTGGGTCGCCAATGATGAAGCCGACATCGTCAGGCTGGCAGGGTTGGGAGTCGACGTCATCATGACCGATTTCCCTGAAAGGGCAATCAAGATTTTAAAAGCTTGGCAGTCACATGGCTGAACCATGCGAAAGAGAAGGAGCGATGCCCCTTCTCTTTCTAAGCCATATTTATTCAATTAATTAACGAGAAAAGTTTGAACCGCCTAGTTGTTGTTCAGCCATTTGAACCAAACGTTTTGTGATTTCCCCACCAACAGATCCGTTAGCGCGAGAAGTAGTGTCAGCACCTAGGTTTACACCAAATTCACTAGCGATTTCATTCTTCATTTGTTGTAGAGCTTGTTCTGCACCAGATACTAAAAGTTGATTGCTGTTATTGTTGTTTGCCATGTGTTTTCACCTCCTACTAATATTAATTAGCATTTTAAGCTTAAATTATTATTGCCAATTTATTGAATTTTTTTGTTTGCATTTCTCTCAATCCTAAGCTCTTTATCATGAATTTCTTTTTATGCTCATAAACTGTTAGGAAACTTTCAGTAGGAGGGAAAAGAATTGCAAATACATGTGGTTAGGCCAGGCCAGACGTTATATGGCATCGCCCAGACGTACAGCGTAACCGTTGACAGGCTCGTTGAATCAAATAAGATCCCTAACCCAAATAATCTTGTTTCGGGGCAGGCCCTTGTCATTCCAATCGTCGGCAGTTATTATTTCGTTCAACCGGGTGATAGTCTTTATTCCATTTCCCAAAGGGTTAATGTCCCTGTTCAAGAATTGGCAAATATAAATGGCATTTCCGAAAATCAAAGCCTATCCGTTGGATACCGGCTTTATATTCCGGCACGGAGGAAAAGGACCGCCGAATTCAACGGCTATGTCGAGCCGAGGGGTACGACGGTTGCACCGGCCCTTGTGACGGCCGCCAGGGAAGCTGCGCCCTATTTAACCTACTTAGCCCCTTTCAGCTTCCAGGCGCTGCGAGACGGCTCCTTAAAAGAGCCATTACTCGATGACTTCCCTGCCATCGCCAGGGAAAATAAAAATGTCCTGATGATGGTGATCACGAATCAGGAGAATGACCAATTCAGCGATGAGCTCGGGCGAATCATCTTAACGAATACTTCCGTTCAGAATAAGTTCTTGAACAATATCGTTACAACGGCAAAGAAATATGGTTTCCGGGATATCCACTTTGACTTTGAGTATTTACGGCCTGCCGACAGAGAAGCCTATAATCAATTTCTCCGAAAAGCCAGGGATCGCTTCAAGAAGGAAGGATGGTTCATTTCCACGGCACTGGCCCCTAAAACAAGTGCTGAGCAAAAAGGCCGATGGTATGAGGCGCATGACTATAAAGCACATGGTGAAATCGTCGACTTCGTCATCATCATGACATATGAATGGGGATATAGCGGCGGACCGCCAATGGCAGTGTCACCTATCGGACCTGTTCGGGAAGTCCTCGAATATGCCGTCACCGATATTCCTTCCAACAAGATCCTGATGGGGCAAAATCTATATGGCTATGATTGGACCCTGCCTTTTGTACAGGGATCCACTGCCAAGGCCGTAAGTCCGCAGCAGGCCATCCAAATTGCGGCGGACAATGATGTTTCCATCGAGTATGATGAAACCGCACAGGCCCCTCACTTCAATTATACCGATATTGAGGATAGGCAGCATGAGGTGTGGTTTGAAGATGCCAGATCGATTCAGGCAAAATTCGATTTACTCAAAGAATTGAACTTAAGGGGAATGAGTTATTGGAAACTCGGCTTAGCCTTCCCCCAAAACTGGCTGCTCATCAGTGATAACTTCAACGTACGGAGAAGGGTTTAACAAGAGATATAGGAATACCGAAGCTGAAATGGGCATATAATCAACCATCGAGCATGAAGTCCATTCAGGATACGTGACTCAGCACTAAAGCCTTCCGACATCTTCCGGAGGGCTTTTATCATTTACCGGATTCGATCAGGCAATATGCCGATATTCATCATTCAAAGTTTGTCTGTCGGGACCCTTATGAGCCATGCCTTTTTTGACCATACTATTAGAAACAGCTTAAAGGGTGTGAAAAAAATGATTCGAATCGGTCCATACATCAGTACCGTTCCCAGATTTCCGCGTTTCATCAGATTGCTTTCCATCATCGCATTATTTTTACTTTCATTCGGGGTCTTGATCCACATTGTTGAGCCGAAGAGATTCCCCACCTTACTTGATGGCATCTGGTGGGCAATCGTGACGATGTCAACGGTCGGCTATGGAGATTTCACTCCCGTGACCAATCTTGGCAAAATCATTGGGATGGTCCTCATTTTGTCAGGGGCCGGCCTGATTACTTCTTATTTTGCGTACATCGCTAAAATCTCCATATCCAATGAACAGCAATTTCTAACTGGTAAGAAAGTCTTCGGCGGCGGCGGACATATTATCATTGTGGGCTGGAATGGCCGATCCAAGAGAATCATCCAAAACATTCATGATCGTAAGCACCATCAATCCATTGTCCTTATCGATGATACTCTGCAAAAGCACCCGCTTCCACGAACGAATATCCACTTTATCCAAGGAAAAGCTACATTGGATTCCGTTTTGCAGAAAGCCAATATTAAACAAGCCATACGCGTCCTTATTACGGCTGACCTTAAGCAGGACGAGCTGCAAACGGATATGTTCTCGATTTTAACGTTACTGGCCGTCAAAGGGCTGAATCCGCATGTGTATTGTCTTGTGGAAATATTGACGCATGAACAAAAGGAAAATGCTTTACGGGCTGGGGCGGACGGTATAGTCGAAACGAATAAATTCGCGAGTGAATATATGCAGGATTGCTTATCGAAGGGGATCATAACGGAAGCCAGCGAACAGAATGAGCGGGATGGATTGAGCCTCAAACAGCTGCCCATCCAGGATGACTGGGCGGAATTGACGTTCAAACAGCTGAACGTTAAGCTATTCGATCAAGACATTTTATTGGTCGGCATCATTTCAGGAGGCAAGACCTTAATCAAGCCCCCCGGAGATGTAATCATCCATCGTGATGACACCCTAATCATCATTGATGATTAATGCAATAAAAGCTTTTCCAGATTACGGACAAGCGTTTTTCCTAATGAGATATAGTTTTCCGGAAATTCTGCATCCGGATTTTCAGGCTCGGCAAACTGATTGAAGGAAGCGGAAAGGTTTCCGATATTTCCTTCATCGTCCATCCCGTCCTCGTACTTATGAGATAACAAAAACGGTTGTAAGAGTTCGACCATCACCCCGTCCTGATCGAGTGAACCATCCACAGCCTTGAAAGGGACCCGCAGGAATTGGTAGCCATCACTGTCATCAATCTTATAATCAAAAGACCCGTGATCATAATCCCATCCTCCGCCTATCGCATATCCTTCCGGTTTTAACTTTGTCTCCAGATCGAACAAACCGAATGTTTTCCCTTCCAACTGAGAAGAAATCTTAATCATTGTATAAAACCTCTTTCGCTAATTTTCTATTAGCTTAACCAAAGTGCCTAAAAAAAAACCTGGAACAACTCTATTGTCCCCTTGATCAAGCATAAAGGAAGATTGGCTTCCTCACTGATTTCCAAGCTTTCCTTACGCTTTATTTCAGCTTCGTCGCTCCCTCCTCCTCCTTCATTCGTAATTACTGGATTTTCTGCTGGCAGCGTCAGGAAAATGCGGATTTACAACGTTAAGCACATTTTCCTGACGCTACCCATATATAACTTTGGCTCTTTGGCTCATTAAGTTTAACTATAGCATTGAACGAGACTTTAAATCCCCCACTTTTAACCTCAGAAATATGAACTAGGAACAGCACATAGAATATTATAGAAATACTGCGGCTAATACTGGACATGGAGGGGATGTATTTATATGAGTACCAGAATGATCCGGCAACTGATAAGGTCAAGGCAACAGGAATTAGTCGAACTTGCTGCTTCATTTATTCGAATTCCATCTGAAAATCCATCGCCCGAGTTTAAGAATAGGTCAGCAGAAATGGGACGCCATATTAGCCGATACCTAGCAGCAAAAGGGTTCTTGATTACCGAGCACCGCCGTAGCGAAAATGCGCTGGTTACCGTGGTCTGTGATGCTCCCTTAACCAGGGTACCTGGTCCACGGCTCCTATTTTGTGGACATACAGATGTCGTACCTGCAGGCGATTGTTCACATTGGATCTTCGATCCTTTCTCAGGAGAAGTCAGAGCAGGTATGCTTTTGGGTAGGGGAGCCTCCGATATGAAAGGAGGCTTGGCATCACTGATTTTTGTGGCTGGACTACTTCAGGAGTTCGCCCCCACTCTTAATTTGAAAGGTAGCCTAGGAGTTATTGCCTCTCCGGATGAAGAGACTGGCGGCATTGAGGTGGCCTCGCTCCTGGATCAAGGATTGATTAAGGGTGATGCTTGTCTGATTGGTGAACCAACGGACCGCTACCATCCGAATGCCGGTGAAAAGGGCAAGGCATGGATGCAGGTGATCATACCAGGTCAGACGGATCATGGCAGCCTACAACCGCTTTATGGAATCTCCGCCGTACGAAGAGGGGCAGCCGCGGTCGAAGCACTAACCAAGCTATGGGAGCTCAAGGCAACGCCTCCGCCAGAGCCTTGTCAACTTTTGTACAATACTGAGTGGCTCCTATCTCAGAATCTAGGAAATCCCTTACTGTCACAGTTACTTTATCGTCCCTCTTACAATCCAGGTGTAATCCAGGGCGGAACAAATGTGAACGTCGTCGCAGACAAGTGTATCATTAAAGTGGATACCCGGGTTCCATTCGGTATGAAGCCCGAGTTTGTCCTTGATGTCGCTAGGAATCTTGTTAGTGCTGTAGCGCCAGGTGCGGTTGCAGAGCCAATGGTACCCTGTACTAACCCGAACTGGACCTTAGAGGATCGTCCAATTGTGAGGGCCATAGAACTGGGAATCCAGCGTGTCCTTGGAATGGAGGAACCCGTCTTCAGCGTACTTTTGCTTGGTTCAAGTGATGCCAGTCACTTCCGGCGCCATGGCATTGAAACCGTCCTTTACGGTCCTGGGCTGGAACACACTATCCATGGGTACGATGAACGGGTTTCAGTGGAGAACTTAGTAGAATCTGCCGAGATATATGCTGAGACTGCAATCAAGTATCTTAGGTCATTTTAAATCTATTTTTCACTAAACTTTATGCAGGTGCAGGGTATGCTGCACGCGCTACTGCTAATGTTCTCTCTCAAGGTGTATATGGTGGTGGTCATTGGTGGGAATAGTTATATACTCTTTGGTATTAATTCTTTAGTTCAATGCTAAACTAAATATATTCATTGCATGTTTTGATCAAACTTTGTTTCAAATTTACATGAAGACCAAAAGCTAAAAAAAAGAGCCTGGAGCAGAAAAACCGCTTCAGGCTTTTTTCTTTTTGGGAAAAGTGGGAATTCCTTTTTTCACTGAATGAACTAGGATTTTTTCAAATAATTCTTTGCCTTCTTTTTTAGTCAGGTTCACTTTCTGTATTATTAACATCTGACCTGTAGACAAACCAAGGGTTACAAGGAAGGGCTAACAGCAAGGAGAGATAAAGGATAAAACCCTAGCACTAAACGATATAAAAACATTTAAGTTCTCCCAATATGATTTCCTCCAGTTTTGATTTTCTCTTGTTTTAGCATCTTACATCTTCTTCTTTCCATCCGGCAGGCAGGCTTCTTGCGGACCAGGTAACCGTTCTCAGTTTCTCTAGCTCCTCGATACTAATTCCCCCCACTTTCATTTTCGATACCAGTATCGAATATGTTTATTCTTACCCTTTGGCGTTCAACCAAAAAAGGCATCAAGCCGGAGGTTATTCCGGCTTGATGCCTTTTTTTTTATAAGCGCTGTTCAAGCTCCGCTTTTTTCTTTTCATAACCCGGCTTGCCTAAAAGAGCAAACATGTTCACCTTATAGGCTTCCACTCCAGGCTGATCAAATGGATTTACACCCAGTAAGTAACCGCTCATTGCACAAGCTTTCTCGAAGAAATATACAAGGTAGCCGAAAGTATAAGCATCGAGCTGAGGAACCGTTACGATCAGGTTGGGAACGCCACCGTCCGTATGGGCTAACAGCGTACCTTCAAATGCTTTATTATTCACGAATTGCACCGATTCACCTGCTAGATAATTCAGGCCGTCCAAGTCATTGGCCGCTTCTTCAATCAAGATTTCATGACGGGCCTTTTCCACTTTGATGACCGTTTCAAAAAGATCACGCCGTCCTTCCTGGACATACTGGCCTAATGAATGCAGGTCAGTCGAGAAGTTAGCCGATGAAGGGAAAATCCCTTTTTGATCCTTTCCTTCACTTTCCCCAAATAACTGTTTCCACCACTCAGAGAAGTATTGAAGTCCAGGCTCATAGTTTATCAGCATTTCAATCGTTTTCCCTTTATTGTAAAGGATATTACGAACCGCCGCATATTGGTATGCCTGATTCTCCCCTAGCTCGGAAGAACTGAAGTCGGCCCTGGCACGCTCGGCTCCCTCCATGATTTGATCGATATCCGCCCCGCTGACAGCAATCGGAAGCAGCCCTACAGCCGTTAAGACCGAGTAACGTCCGCCAACATCATCAGGAATGACGAAAGTTTGGAAACCTTCCTCCGTTGCTACCGTTTTTAATGCGCCCTTCTCTTTATCAGTCGTAGCATAAATGCGGCTTTTAGCTTCTTCAACGCCGTATTTTTGTTCAAGCAGTTTCCTGAAAATCCTGAAGGCCAGTGCAGGCTCCGTGGTCGTACCGGATTTAGAGATGACGTTGATCGAGAAATCCCTATTTTCCAATAGGTCCATCACGTCCTGCATATATGTAGAGCTTATATTATTACCGACAAATAAAATTTGCGGTGCTTTCCTTTTATCCGAAGGTAGAATGTTATAAAAACTATGTTGAAGCATCTCAACTGCTGCCCGTGCTCCCAGATATGATCCACCGATTCCGATAACCAGCAGCACTTCTGAATCTTCTTTTATTTTCGCGGCCGCTTTTTTGATTCTTGAGAACTCTTCTTTATCATAATTGGCAGGTAAATCAAGCCAGCCAAGATATTCATTGCCTGCCCCTGTCTGCTCATGCAGGGAATGGTGTGCCACTTTTACAGCATCCTGTAGATAGGTAATTTCATGCTCCCCGAAAAACGGCAGGGCTTTTGAATAATCGAAACGAATATGGGCCATTCAAATTCCTCCTTGAATTCTTTAGTTTCCCTTTCACTTTATCTGATGTAATTCTCATAATCAAGAAATCGATCAAGTAAATAACGAATTATGCATATAAAGCAATCTCCCACCTGGCACGGAGGGAGATTGGATCATATCACTTGTTTATAAGGAAGCCCGTAAAATGGCAAGGACATCTTCACGGTTGAGGACTTTGAATCGTCCAAATTCCCCTCTGCTCATCGCTTTATCAGCCATGACTTCCAATTGTGAGTCATCGATGCCATAATCCGAAAGATTGGTCGGCGCCCCTAAGCTGCTCCAAAATGACCTTAGTCTTTCAATGCCTTCAAGGGCCGCTTCCTCATCCGTTTTACCTTCCGGATCCACATGGAACACACGGACTGCAACTTGTTTAAAGCGTGCGACATTTTCATGGAGCACATGCTTCATCCAATTCGGGAATAAGATGGCCAATCCTCCTGCATGCGGGATATCATAAACAGCTGAAACGGCATGTTCAATGTTATGCGTTGCCCAATCACCGCTGTAACCAACCCCAAGCGACCCATTCAAAGCTAGGTTTCCGGCATACAGGATAGTGGCCCGATGCTCATAATCCTCCAGGTCTTCCAATAGTTTAGGTGCCGTCTCAATCACCGTCGATAACAGCGATTCACAAAAACGGTCTTGCAGCGGTGCATGCGTTTCCGGGTGGAAGTACGTTTCGAATACATGGGACATCATATCAACCATTCCGTATACCGTCTGGTCTTTTGGTACTGAAAAAGTATTTTCAGGGTCCAAAATGGAGAATTGCGGAAATACCAAAGGACTTCCCCATCCATATTTCTCTTTCGTTTCCCAGTTTGTTATGACAGATCCGGAATTCGCCTCAGAGCCTGTTGCCGCTAAAGTCAGCACCGTTCCGAATGGAAGGGCCTCTTCGACTGGTGCCTTCTTAATGACAAGATCCCATGGATCCCCCTCATATTTAGCACCTGCAACGATGGCCTTCGTAGCGTCTATAACGCTTCCCCCCCCAACCGCAAGAACAAAGTCGATCCCATGTTCTTTACAAAGGTCAACACCCTTCCGGACTGTTGAGATTCGTGGATTCGGTTCAACTCCGGAAAGTTCGTGCACCTCTGCATCGACCTCTTTCAAGACATTGATCACTTTTTCATATAAGCCATTTTTCTTTATGCTTCCTCCACCATATACAAGTAAAACTTTATCGCCATAGGCGGGAATTTCAGTTTTTAAGCTTTCAAGCTGACCTTTCCCGAAAATTACTTTTGTAGGATTTTTATATGTGAAATTCTCCAATGGTATCTCTCCTTTAATGCCACATTGACCCCATTTTTCAAATGAACGACAGGGCCAAGTGCTAGTTTTTCTTTATTCATTATGACCAATGTTCCATTTAAATACAAAATATCCGCCCGGAACTTTTGAGTGGATGTATATTTACATGCTGAAAATGCATGATAAATAAAGAACTGATTTTTTCAAAAAAAAGGAGGCTGTACAATGAGTGGAATACAAAGAATTGCACTTGTTCTTACAATAATCGGAGCAATCAACTGGGGGTTAATAGGGTTTTTCCAATTTGACTTGGTCGCTTCGATTTTCGGAGGGCAAGATGCTGGAATGGCCCGTATCGTTTATGGATTGGTTGGAATTGCCGGTCTCATTAATCTTGGTCTTCTCTTTAAACCAAGTCCTGAAATTTCCAGGGAACCTGAAACCAAACCGACTCGTTGAGATCTTGACCCTGGACAATGTTATATTCTATAAAATAAAGCCGGACCATGGATAAACACATGACCCGGCTTTATTTCATTCATATGCCCCAAGACAAAAAAAACCGGCTGATCGAGGATCTGCCGGTTCTAAAAAATTATTTTTTGATTAAGTCTTCGCGTTGAGATTGTTCAATCCACTCTTGAAGTTTGTCTTTCAATGTGTTGAAACCTTCAGTAGATTCGATGTGAGATGTCGCTTTAACAGATGCTTGGCGTTTTTTCGGAGCTTTTTTCGGAGCTTCAGTACGCTCAGGAGCTTCTTCTGTAGCGCGGATCGATAAGCCGATTTTTCCAGCAGCTGAATCGATGGAAAGAACTTTAACTTTCACTTCATCGCCCACTTTTAAATGTTCGTTGATATCTTTAACGAAGCCGTGAGTGATTTCAGAAATGTGAACTAAACCTTGAGTTGATTCATCTAGAGCAACAAATGCACCGTATGGTTGAATACCAGTAACTTTACCAGCAACTACCGCACCAATTTCGAATTTTTCAGACATGGTAACACTCCTATTTTATATATATTTTTTCGTCTTTTCACGCAATAAAAAATTATATCACATAATTGGAAAATAATCAAAGTTAAGTATACCATACTTTTCGGGATTTTACTCATTAAAAATGTTTGTTTTTTGGAAATAATAAATATTATAAGATCTTTGTATATAACTTAACCTAAAAATTTGCAAATAACCTCTATTTCCCTTAAGATATTTACTCATTTTTCTAAAGATTGTAATATTAAACCTATCCAATTGCCCATAATCATAGTAAGATGAGAAAATGTTTTAAAAAAAATAATATACAGCTAGATATTCTTTACATCTAAAGGAGTTTTTCCATCATGTCAAAACAAGATCAATGGACTTCAAAACTTGGGTTCATCCTGGCAGCCGCGGGATCCGCTATTGGATTGGGCGCCATCTGGAAGCTCCCGTATATGACTGGGGAAAATGGCGGTGGGGTCTTTTTCCTGCTCTTCATTATATTCACCCTGCTTATCGGGGCACCGATATTAATAGCGGAATTCACGATTGGCCGCAATGCACAGAAAGATGCCATTAGCGCATATAAACATATCGCCCCTGGAAAGCCTTGGGCATTGATTGGATATGGCGGTGTCGTCGCTTCAATCATCCTTCTTTCCTTCTTCAGTGTTGTTGGAGGCTGGATCATCTCCTATTTAGCAAGGAGCTTTACAGGTTCCCTCTCAAACTTGACGCAAGAGGAATATGGGAACTTCTTCAATACGATAATCAGCAATCCTTATGAAACGGTCATCGCTCAGTTATTATTCATGGTCTTTACCATTTGGGTCGTGCAAGGCGGCGTTTCCAAGGGAATTGAGAAGGCTAATAAATATATGATGCCTTCATTGTTCATTCTTTTCATCATCCTTCTTATCCGATCCTTGACGCTGGATGGAGCGATGGAAGGTGTTAAATTCTTCTTGAAACCCGACTTTTCCGCATTAACGGGGGAAACGATCCTTTTGGCACTCGGCCAATCCTTCTTTGCACTAAGTGTCGGTGTTTCCGTGATGGTAACCTACGCATCCTATTTAAGTAAAAAAGAAGATATTACAAAATCGGCCTTTTCGGTAGTCGGACTGAATATCTTCATTTCCTTGCTGGCAGGTTTGGTCATTTTCCCGGCTGTTTTCGCACTGGGTTTCAGCCCTTCAAGCGGGCCTGGACTGGTATTTGTCGTGTTGCCTGCCGTCTTCAATGAAATGGCGCTTGGCGGGATCTTCATGTCCATTTTCTTCATATTATTATTATTTGCCACCCTTACGACGGCATTCTCCATTCTCGAAATCGTCGTTGCAGCCATGATCAAGGGGGATTCCGCAAAACGGAAGAAGGCTTCTTGGATAGCTGGTATCACCGTTTTCCTGATTGGGATTCCAAGCGCATTATCTTTCGGGGTGCTTTCGGATGTGAAGGTTTTCAATTTATCCATATTCGATTTCGCTGATTATCTGACAAGCAATATCGCGCTGCCAGTCGGCGCCTTGTTCATATCCCTTTTCATCGGCTATCAAATGAAAAGGATCGAGGTACAAAAAGAGTTCGAAACTGGCGCTGATCCCGGCCGATCACTTTTTAAACTTTGGTACTTCCTGATTCGCTACATCGTGCCGATCATGATCATACTCGTATTCCTTAAGTCAACTAATCTCATTTAACATTCAACGTGCCGTTTCGTTAATCCCGATGCGGCATTTTTTTCACAAAACTTACATATTCCGTTCCTTCACTTAAGTAATAATATGGTAAAATAATTACATAATAAAAATATATTTCCTGAAAAAGGAGTGTCTGACCATGTCAAATATTGCGAAGAATATCCGTCAATACCGAGAAGATCACAACCTAACTCAACAGGAACTGGCTTTGAAATTACGAATCGGCACGAAGAAAATCGAAAAGTATGAATCGGGTGAATCGGTTCCTGATACACAAACCATTTTACGGCTTTCCACCGTTCTTGACATTCCGGCTTCAGAATTCCTGAAGGAGAGCGGTAACGCCGCTGGTATCGACGAGGACATAAAAAAATTGATTGAAGAAATCGGAACCAAAAAAGCTGAGCTCATTCTAAGAACAGCCAAGGACTTTAGCGAAGAACAAATTCTGAAAGTTATGCATACTTTATATAATACACAAGCTTAATTCAAAAAAATGGGTCGTAGTATATGTATTTTTTTTCTGGGTACTGGATATACTATGATTAACACTTTCTATGTTAATCCATTAGATTAACTCTTTTTTCTAATTCCCCCTATGGAAAGGGATCCGGCTGCTAATGGCCGGATCCCTATTTTTTTGCTTTTATTGGCAATGATTCTTCATGAAACGTTCCATTCTTCTGAGGGCCTCCTGAAGCTGTTCCATGGAGGATGCATAAGAACAGCGAATATGACCTTCACCGCTTTCCCCGAACACATCTCCCGGTACAACGGCAACAAGTTCTTCCGTCAGAAGTTTTTCAGCAAATTCCATCGAAGTCATCCCCGTTCTTTCGATTGATGGAAAAGCATAAAAAGCGCCGCCGGGATTATGGCAATCCAGCCCCATATCGTTAAATGATTTCACGATATAATTTCGTCTTCTCCGATAACTCCGACGCATTTCTTCCACATCCTGCATACCGTTCTTTAAAGCTTCCAATGCAGCATGCTGCGCAACGGTCGGCGCGCACATCATCGCATATTGGTGAAGCTTAAGCATCGCTTCGGAAATTTCCTTAGGTGCACAAACGAATCCAAGACGCCACCCAGTCATCGCAAATCCTTTCGAAAACCCATTGATGACAATCGTCCGCTCAAGCATGCCGTCAACGGCAGCAAAAGAAGTGAATTCCTCATCATAAGCAAGTTCGGCATAGATTTCATCGGAAATCACCAGCAAGTCATGCTTTTTAACGATGTCAGCAAGCATCACTAATTCTTCCTGCCCAAGCTGGGTTCCCGTCGGGTTATTCGGTGAACAGATTAAAACGGCCTTCGTTTTAGGCGTGATCGCCGCTTCGAGTTGTTGGGGGGTCAACTTAAAGTCTTCTTCCTTGGATGTTTGGACCGTGACCGGTATTCCCCCTGCCATTGTCACAAGCGGTGCATAGGCCACGAAACAAGGTTCGACGACAATGACTTCTTCACCTGGATTCAAGATGGTCCTCAGGGCAATATCGAGGGCCTGGCTTGCTCCGACCGTGACAATGATTTGATCATCCGGTCTATACGAAACATGGAACTGTTTCTCCATATACCGGCTGATTTCCGACCTTAATTCAAATAATCCGGCATTGGCCGTATATGAGGTATATCCTTCCTCCAGGGAGTTGATCGCCGCTTCCCTTACCGCCCAAGATGTAACGAAATCCGGCTCACCTACACCAAGCGAGACGACCCCTTCCAAATTGGCTGCCAAGTCGAAAAAGCGGCGGATGCCTGATGGCTTAAGCTCTG
The DNA here is from genome assembly GCF_018613455.1 of Bacillus sp. ISL-78. Classification (NCBI taxonomy): domain Bacteria; kingdom Bacillati; phylum Bacillota; class Bacilli; order Caryophanales; family Bacillaceae; genus Bacillus; species Bacillus sp. ISL-78. The sequence continues at coordinate 508,583 of NZ_JAGGQC010000004.1, read as the reverse complement.
CAATCGTTTTTGAAACATAACTCGTTTTAATCATGGTGACACCACTATCCGCTTATCTTCTTCAGTTTGATCGAAAATGGTGCCATCATGCTTGTATTTTTTCATTATGAAGTGAGTCGTCGTAGAAATGACGGAATCCAGTGTCGAAAGTTTTTCCGAAACGAAGCTTGCCACTTCGTTCATCGAACGCCCTTCGACAATGACTGAAAGATCATAAGCCCCAGACATTAAATATACGGACTCGACTTCCTTGAATTTGTAAATCCTTTTTGCAACATCATCGAAACCGACGCCGCGTTTTGGAGTGACCTTTACATCGATCATCGCTGTGACACCATGGTATTCATCCACTTTAGCCCAGTTAATGACTGTTAAGTAACGTACAATGACCCGCATATCTTCCAATTTCTTTAATGTTATTTCAATGTCCGATTTTGATTGATCGGTCATTTTAGCCAAATCCTTCAGATCAATCCGGCTGTTATTTTCAATGATTCTCAAGACTTCCAATTCCTCTTCATTCAAGTGCATTGGAAAACCCCCCTTTTGGAATTCACTAATTTAGCTGTGATGGTTCGGCTGGCAGATAGTCTCACGAATTACCTTATTAGACTTTTTAAAAAACCTATATGACAATATAATTTAATAAGTCCTATGCTGTCAGGATAAACTTACACTATTATATCAAAATTGGTTGAATACCTGTTATAGTAATTGTGTTTTTTCATCGTTATTATTACAATTACTGTTATGCAACAGTATTATAGGACCTTTTTTGGAATATCCAGGGTAACATGGGTTTTTTATTATGGAACAAAACGGAGGAGGAGCTTATATGGAAAGGCATACAATCAAAGGTCTCGAACGGGTAGGGAATATCGAAATCTATTTTGAATATGACCGAATCGATGATTCTCTCCCCACCCTTGTCCTGCTTCACGGATTTTTGTCATCGAGCTTCAGTTTCCGTAAATTAGTCCCCCATTTAATCAAGGAATATAATGTGATCTCCATAGACCTCCCGCCATTCGGGCAAAGCGGAAAAGATTATCGATATACATATTCATTCCGAAACATCGCTAAATCCGTCGTTATGTTCCTGGAGGGAAAAGGCATCAGGAAATTCAATATCATCGGCCATTCCATGGGCGGGCAGATATCCCTGCAGCTCATCAAGTCATATCCTGCTCTTGTCGACCATGCCATTCTACTTGCCGGCTCAGGCTATCAGCCCGGCTATTCGGAAAAAATGAAGATGGTCAGTTACCTGCCTTTCTTTTCATACGGGATAAAACGGTATCTGCAAAAATCGGGTATCGAAAAGAACTTGAAAAATGTCGTCCATGACCCGGCGATGATTGACGATGAAATGCGGCAGGGATATCTAGGGCCATTCATAAAGAAGCATGATATTTTCCGGGCATTGGGAAGGATGCTTCGAGATAAGGAAATCGATTTGCTGAAGGAGGACCTTAGTGATATTCATACACCATGCCTGCTTATTTGGGGAAGACATGATCGAGTGGTGCCATTGAATATCGGCGAAAGGCTCCATAAAGACCTGCCTAATTCAGAGCTTGTTGTCATTGAGGATTCCGGGCACCTTCTTCCAGAGGAGAAACCTGAAGAAGTGTATCAACTAATTAAGGGGTTTATCGGAGTAGCCACCCCAACGTAAACTCACGAGTAAATGGGTGAAATTCATGAGTAAATGGGCGAAATTCACGAGTAAATGGGCGAAACTCACGGGTAAATCACTGAAACTCACGAGTATACTGCACAAACTCACGAGTAAAAGCACAATTCACCAATAAATCGCCGAATCTCACGAGTAAATCACTGAAATTCACGAGTAATCTGCACAAACCATCAGTTAACTGAACAAACTATGGGTATAGAGCAAAAAAACAACGTAAAAAAGGTGCCCCTGATTTCCGGGTACACCTTTTTCACCTTTATATCGAACAGCTGGCATCATTTTTTATGATGAGCAGCTTTCGCGCAACGTCCAGGCACTTTTCCATCTGAATGGATTCATCGAATGCGAACTCGTAAATGGATTTTATTTTTTCCGCCAGTTCCTTCGGGTCATCTATATCCCGGATTGCTACGACCGTATCTGCAATTTCCGGCTCATATAGATCCCAACCTATCTTGAAAGGGTCCCATTCTTGTAAAACGGCAACCAATGCTAAATTCATTTGCTGTGTATCCATCTAATTTATCACCTGCTCAATATTTTCAAAGAACATGATATCATAGTATCATAACAACAGGCTTTTCGCGAAGACGACAAATTTTTATTCGGTGGTGTATATTTTGAACAAATCAATTTTTGAAGAACAAATCAACAGGGAAAATTCAGGGTCTGCAAAATGGGATAAAAACTTCCTCACATCCTTATATGGGCGCGAGGATGTTCTGCCAATGTGGGTTGCCGATATGGACTTCCCATCTCCTGAGGGCATTCAAAAGGCATTGATGGAACGCTTGAATCATCCGATTTTCGGCTATACCGTCCCTTCTGAAACAGTTTTCACTGAAATTCAAAGCTGGCTTAAAGACCGGCACTCCTGGCAAATCGATAAGAAGTGGATTTCATTCAGCTCCGGTGTCGTTTCCGCAATCGGTACAACGATCCAGGCATTCACGAACCCGGGTGATAAAATACTGTTACAATCCCCCGTCTATACCCCATTTTTTGATATGATCAAAAATAATGACCGGGAAGTGGTCAATAGTCGCCTTATCATAGAAAAGGACCGCTTCGAGATTGATTTCAGCGATTTTGAGGACAAGCTGAAAAGCGGAGTGAAACTATTCCTTTTTTGCAGTCCGCATAACCCTGGCGGACGCGTTTGGACAAAGGACGAACTCCTGCGGATCGGGGAGCTATGTGAAAAATATGATGTAGTCATCGTCAGTGATGAGATACATGCCGACTTATTCCATACAACATCCAAGCATTATCCGATCGGCTCGCTTTCAGAAAAATTAGCGGATAGGACCGTTACTTTGATGGCGCCAAGCAAAACTTTCAATATTGCCGGCCTTCAGGCTTCATTCCTGATCACCAGTAATGAAAGATTGCAGAAGCAATTGCAAATGGCGCAAACGAAACTGGCCTTCCATGGCCTTAACATCTTTGCCTTAACAGCAATGGAAGCCGCGTATCGGGAGGGCTTGGAATGGCTTGAAGACATGATTGGCTACATTGAGGAGAATATAAAAGTGGCAGAGGAATTCATTGCAGCCGAAATTCCTTCACTGCATGTCATGCATCCGGAAGCCTCTTACCTTTTATGGATTGACTGCCGTGACCTTGGATTGAACGACAAGGAAATAAAGGATCGACTGATCCATCAAGGGAAGCTGGCATTGGAGCCTGGTTCTAAATACGGACCTGGCGGAGAAGGTTTCGTCCGCATGAATCTCGGTTGTTCACGCAGCGTCCTGATGGATGGGCTAAACCGGTTGAAATTGGCTTTTTCTTAAATAAAAAAGAACCAGGCTTAGAATCCTGGTTCTTCTTTTTCAATCTTTTTCTTCATCCACATAAGGATCATGCTCATATCGGGGCAAATCCCCAAACGGGGTTTGAATATTTTCTTCAAAAAGTTCTTCCTTCAATTCTTCATATTGGGAGTTCGGATAAACCGTTACCTCTTTACCGTATATATCCACACCAACGAAATTTTCATAATTTTCCACATAGCCGACATTTTCTTCGGACTCGACATACATATCTTCGTAATCGTTTGGCGGATTTACGAAATCGGAAGGCGTTTCAGATGTTCCATAACTGGCAACATCCTGCCAAGAATCTTCCGCATCGTACGCGACCGATTCATGCCGGTCATCATAATCAAACCTCCCGAATGGGGGTCCCAGCACTTCCTCTTCCACCGGCCTATTGTCCGAAGTTTCCTGTGAGGGGGTATGTTCGACACAATAAGTCGTAGTAGGGATTGCTTTCAAACGTTCAAGAGGTATTTCCTTTGAACAAACCTCGCATTTTCCATACTCACCTGCCTCGATGGCAGAAAGCGCTCGTTCAATATCCCTTATTTCATCCCGATCATGCTCGGAAAGGGCCAAATCCTTTTCCCGTTCATATAACTCGGTTCCTTCATCTCCGGGATGATTATCGTAACTCGATAACTCACCAGTCGAATCCTCCAGGCTTCTTCTTAAATCGTGGTTGCCTGAATCATTTAATCGCTCTTCCAACTCTTGCTTCGTTTGCTGCAATTGCTGTTGAAATTCTTTTAGCTGCTGATTGGATAGCATGTGCAACATCCTTTCAAAATCGTTCTTCCCTCTAGTATTTCTCTCTTCCCGTCATTCCATAAAGGTACTTTTTACCTTAGGAATAATTTAATTCAGATAACAGAAGCTAACTTAGAAATATTAATTTTAAGGAGTGCTTCCATTTGTATTTCTATAAAGAAGACTTAATCAATATGATCGTTCCCGATAAGCCTGATCCAAATGCAGCAAAAGTGCTTCAGGAAACGCTTGGAGGGCAATTCGGGGAAATGCGGACAATGATGCAATATTCTTTCCAAAGCGCCAACTTCCGCGGCAAAGCTAAACAATATCGTGATTTAATTCGCGGGGTTTTCTTAGAGGAACTGAGCCACGTCGAACTTGTCCAATCAACCATCAATCAGCTGCTGAATGGTGCTGGCGGGGATATGCCTGGAGATTCCGGTATCGATGGCGCCCCATTGGATGAAGTCATCAAAGGCGGTGCAAACCCCCACCATTTCATCGTCGGTGCGAAAGCATCCCTGCCCGTCGATGCTGGCGGCAATCCATGGAACGGATCATGGGTTTATGATCACGGTAATCTTGTGGCCAACCTTTTGAACAATGTCATGCTTGAATCTACGGGAGTCCTGCAAAAGTCCAGGATTTATGAAATGAGTTCCAATAAAACAATGCGCGAAACACTGGCATTTTTAATGGTTCGCGACAATTCCCACCAAAATGCATTTGCCAAGGCACTGGAAACGCTTGGGGTCGACTGGGGAAAAATCTTCCCTGTACCTAATTATGACTTGAACAAATATCCTGAATGCCGCAAATATGTGGATTTAGGCTACCATAATGCCCAATTCAATTTCAGGATGGACCAAACACGTATCAGTCAGATTTTCCAAGGCGAGACCCCGAGCCGAAATGGCGGAAACCTTGCTGTTACCGAGCCGCCAAAAGGATTCCCTGTGCCTGAAATGCCGGATATGCCTAATGAACATAGCCCTGGATTGAGTGATTTGAATAATTAAAAAAGAAGGCGGACACATCATTCTGTGTTCGCCTTCTTTTTTAATTATTGATATATTTCTCAAAAACAAAGCCAAAATCTTTCACATGGTACTTTTTCCGGCTGTCCATCAACCATTCAAAAGCGGCCGAATTAATTTCCTTGAAACTTGCAGCCATTTGGCTTCCATCAGTTCGAACCTGGTTCAAGGTGGAAGAAGCAAGGTTTACGCTTTGCTGGGCATATTGAAGGGCAAACTCATTCTCATGGCAAATTTCCGATATTTTCACGAGTGATTTGAACAAGTCCTTTAATTCTTCAATGAATTTCTTATGGACATCAATGGAGAAAGTCTTTGCACCGATCGAAAATTTAATTTCCGCATCCAAATCCACTGTACCTGCTGTTTCAAGCGTGGCATTGGAAATCGTATACTGGCTGTAGCTATATCTTGTAAGTGTTCGCTTTTTGCTAATCGCACTTGTGCCGTCCAAATGTATGAACGCTTGATTCGTGAAACAGTACTCATCGGTTTTCGATTTAATCAGGAAATAAATTTTTTCCCCATCTTCATGCATGATATAATCATCTGCATCCACCTTATCAAAATCTGCAGGACTAATCACACTTCCAATGTCACTAAGACCAAGGGCATCAGCCGCCATTTTCTTAAACATAACTATTCCCCCTATCAATATCCAGGTGAATTTCACCTTATTATAAGCATTTCTCCAGTATGATCTCATCTCGGATCGGAATTCCATCAAAACTGTAAAATGGTATTTCCGGCTTGATCTTCCGTGATTCTTCCACGGCATTTTTAACGATTTCCGAAATGACATAACCACGCTTTTGAAAAAACTTCAACGCCTGTAGATTATCGTTCGTTGTAATTGCTTTAATAGTATGGCAATTTTTTTCCTTAGCGATATTTTCCATCACATAAAGCAATGATGAGCCCACACCTTGATTCTCATGCACACTGTTCAAAGAGATGATCTGACATACATGGTCGGATAATTTGTATGTTCCCAACCCCGTGATTTTTCCATTCTCGTCCACCACCCCAACACCCTCAAGTTCCGCATAATGAAACAAGCCTCTTGAAAAAACGACTTGAGTCGTCTCCCAGTGCTGAATGAAAAAATCCTTGACCGTATCTGCCGCAATCATTCTTTTAGCTACGATTTGCATAACCAATTACGCCCCCAAAATTTCTATCTCTATGCTTCTAGTATAAAATGCTTATGCTAAGAAGGGAACATTTAATTCTTTACGACCTTCTAACAAAACATAATACCATTCATATTCAGATAATCATATCCAAAAACGGGGCTCGCGATGCAGGCACCTTCCGGGATCAGGAAATGGTATCATCCTTTATACGCTGGTTCCTTCTGGTGACCTCATCTTCGAATTGCTTCGTTTTCAATTCTTCCTTCTTTGAATATCTTATAATTGCCCTCATCGTAAAAACGGCCGCCACTAAAAAAATGAAGCAAGTTATACCAGCCGAGATATATTCAGTCTTGTCTTCCGGAAAGTAAAGAAACAAACCTAGTAAAGCATGATTGAGAAAGTCCATCCGTTACATCCTTCCTGATAGGGAATTAAACTGCATTCTCTCATTATATCAATTACCAGAACAATCCACTAGTGGGCCTAATCCACTAAAACATAAAAAACGAGAGGCTCTGAGCCCCTCGCTTCTCTTTTATTCATAAAATGGTGATCCCTTTAATGACAACGTCCACTGCTGGCTTGTCTCCCGCAACTGTCTCTACGTTAGCAATCGTATCAACAACGTCCATGCCTTCGACCACTTGTCCAAAAACAGAGTGTTTATGATCCAGCCATGGTGTGCCTCCTTGTTCCATATAAGCACTGATGATTTCTTCCGGATAACCGGCTTGCTTCATTTGCTCACCCATCCTGCTGTCCACATGCTGGGCTTGTACGACGAAGAATTGGCTGCCGTTAGTTCCCGGGCCTGCATTAGCCATGGAAAGAGCTCCGCGCAGATTGAATAATTGCATGGAGAACTCGTCCTCAAATGGAGCTCCCCAAATACTTTCTCCACCCATTCCAGTCCCTGTAGGATCTCCGCCTTGAAGCATGAAATCCTTGATGACACGGTGGAAGATGATTCCTTCGTAATAACCGTTTTCAGCATGTGTCAAGAAATTCTCCACTGTCTTTGGAGCCAGTTCAGGAAATAGTTTAATTTTAATATCGCCCATCGTCGTTTGCATGATGACCGCTTTTTCATTTTCCAAAACTTCACTTGTTAATTGCGGAAAGTTTGTCATTGTACATAACCTCTTTCTTTTTAAAATAAAATGGCATGAAACACCATTTTTCATCTTCATTCGTACACTTTACACGATTTTCATAAAAAAAGCATCTTTACGAAATTGAACAAATTCGCTGTGAAAAATCGTTGTTCTTATGTATCATGAAGGGAGTTAAAAGAAAGGTGGTAGGGAAATGTCAGAACAGGATTTTAAAATCGGCGATAAGGTTATCGCCATATATAAAACTGGAAAATACATCGGGGAAGTCACCGATATCAGACCTGCTGCATATCTTGTTAAAGTGTTGGCTGTTTTGAAGCACCCCATGCAGGGAGACCTTCATAACCCGAAGCAAACGGAAGTGTCCATGTTCCATCAGCGGCGTGCTCTTGCATTCCGGGAGCAAACCAATGTACCAAAGAATATGGTAAGGACTTTCAATGAGGAGATTCCGGAGTATAAGGAATCCTTAAGAGAAGCTGTTGCGAAAATGAAAGGCACTTTAAGCGAAGCCCAAACAGAGTGGAATGATAAAAGCTTACAGTTGCTTGAAGATCTAGCGGCGGATTATTTCAAATAAAGCTTAAAAGCCAAATCAGTAGTATATGATTTGGCTTTTATAACGCTAAATGATTCAATACTTTTGATAAATCAATGCGGTCGCCAATTGTCGTCGGTTCATGATTTTTCATATAACTTTTATCTTTCTCCACTAACTTAAAGATATTATATGTCGTAATCGCATCATCCAGCGCCCTGTGATGCTTGCCTGTCCCTTCTTTGCCATAGGCCTGTACAGCCTTCCAAAGTCCGGTTTGATTTTGATCCCCGAAAAAGCGTTTATACTCCAGGCAAAGATCATTTTCCTTCCCTGAAAAAGGGAAATCCAATCCTGCCTTCTGACAATTCTGGCGAAGCACCTTCATGTCCATATTTCCCCAAGTAACAATCGTCGTCGGGTGCTGTTCATCTATTTTCTTCAATAACGCAACCAGCTCTTCAAATGATATCCCCCGGTCCACCTGATCCTGGGTAATGTTCAAGAACTTCTTGCATCTTCCCGTTAAAACTGGAAATTTCAATGGGTTAACAAAAGATGAGAATTGTTCCTCAATGGTTTCATTAATGACCGTGACTAAACCAACCTCAATGATTTCCGGATAAAACCCCGTTGGATTGGCTTTTCCTTCCGGCATCGTAAATTCAAAATCTATGAATACATATTGCTGTTGTTCCTCCATTTTTATGACCCCCTTCATATTCCTGACATCAACATATAAACAAACATGGATTTTCTCACGAGATTATTATAACAGAAGATTTAGAAATTTTTTTCTTTGGATCGCAACACACCATTCGGATACCGCGCTTACTGTCATACCTAATTTACCCAAAACTCTTTATTGTCTACCTTTTTTGGATTATGATGGATGAATGAACCAAAAGTACCATTTTTCCACGCCTTCATTCCAAGGACATACTAAAAATATATTAGTTAGGAAGTTGAACTATGCGCACGTATCTTGGCTATATCACGATTTCCCTCTTAGTTCCCGTATTGATCCTTTTCATTTTCCTTTCCCATCAGGAGTGGTCCTTAGCGCAATCTCCCTATCATGTACTCGACGAGCGGATTCCTGTTGAATCGATAGAACTGGCTCAGAATAGTTACATGAAGGCCGCAAATGGAAAGGTCATCAGTGAAATTTCCACTGGTGAGAAACGGACTTACTTAAAACTTGAAGACATCCCCCTTTTCCTGGAAAATCTGTTCATCGTTACAGAGGACCAGAAATTTTATGATCATGCAGGAGTCGACCTATCCGGCATAAGCAGGGCGCTTCTTATCAATTCACAAAATAAAACAATCGAACAAGGCGGCAGCACCATTACCCAGCAACTTGCCAGGAATGTTTATCTATCACATGATAGGACATATAACCGAAAACTCAGCGAACTCATTTATGCCTATCAGATAGAACGAAAAAAATCAAAACCGGAAATCATGGAACTGTATTTGAATGCCATCTATTTCAGTAATGGAGCTTATGGAATCGAAGCTGCTTCCCAATATTATTTCAGTAAACCGACTGGAGAGTTAACCAAGGCGGAACTTGCCTTCCTTGCCGCAATCCCTAATAATCCGGAATACTATAATCCCCTTGAACATTTCGATGCGACGAAAAAGCGGCAGGAGAGAATGCTGGAACAAATGGTTGCCAATGGTGCTTTAGAACAGGCCGAGTACGAAAGGCTTATCAAAAGTACGATTAAATTAGACTTGTCCACCCCGGTCGACCTATATCCCGATTACGTAACATATGTTCATCAGGAATTGAAAAACCTGGTGGCATCCTCCGAGGGTCTCGACAAATCTCTGCAAAGCACTGATGTCGCTATACGTAAGAACGCGGAAGCCGAGCTGGATAAAAAGGTCAAAGAGCTTTTAAATTCCGGTGTAACCATCCATACCGCACTCGATACTAAACTGCAAACACAATCAAAGACTGCTGTACAATCAAAAATCGGTGTCAATGATATCGAGGGAGCTTTAGTGGTTATACAGCATCATACGCACGAGCTTGTCTCTTTGATTGGGGGAAAAGATTATAAAAAAAATTCTTTCAACCGGGCTTACCAAAGCTATAGGCAGCCAGGGTCAGCGATTAAGCCACTTCTCGATTATGCTCCTTATTTAGAAGAAACGGATGCTGGCATCAATCAGCTCATAAGCGGAGCAAGCTATTGCAGCAATAGCTATTGTCCAAAGAATTATAGCGGCGACAGCTATGGGATGGTCACACTAAGAACTGCCTTCGCTCAGTCCTATAATACACCTGCCATAAGACTCTTTGAAAAGACGGGGGTGGAAACGAGTTTCAAGTACCTGGATGCTTTCGACTTTAAAAAGGTGAGCAAAAAAGACCACCATACGAGTTCGGCCATAGGCGGATTCGAATATGGCATGAGTCCCCTTGAACTCACAAATGCCTATACTTCCTTCCATGACGGAAACTATCAGCCAGCGCGTGCCATCACAAAAGTCACCGACCAAGAAGGTAAAGTCCTTTATAAATGGAAAGATCGCTCTAAAGAGATATGGAACAAACGAACCGTAGCCAAGATGCGGCAGCTGCTCCATGAAACAACCCTTTCCGGGACAGCCCGCAAAGCCTACTTTCCTACAGACTATGTCGGCGGTAAAACCGGTACGACCAATGATGTCAAAGACATGTGGTTCGTCGGTCTGACAGCAAACTATACAACAGGGGTTTGGATTGGAAGGGATAAGCCATCCAATCTACAATCCATTTATTCACATTCACCCCATCTATTGATTTGGAAAGATATCAGCCAGACTGCCGAGTGAAAAAAGAAGGTGCCGATGTGGCACCTTCTTAGTTTGTCAATAAAATGAGGTTCGGAATGGTCTCAATCCCTGCACGATTTAATCATGGAATTATTACCATGATTTTAAAACAAGACATGGTCCTACTCCATGATTTGTTTGACAGGGGATGAAACCTGAATCGATTGAAAAAATTCTCGACACGCCTGTCCAATAACCAGCTAGCCAAGCCCCTGCTAGACGCTTACTTTGATGAGGCTTGGCAGACAGCCGGCGGAAAGGGAGAGCCTGAAGTGGAAATCTACGTTCATTTAATTTTACACTCCCTCAAAATAACTGTAAGGCAACTCCATTATTATTAAGTTTGTCTACATTCTGATGGCACCTTCCTGTTGTCGATAAAAGAAGTTCCATCTAAATGTTAAAACAAAGTTGATTGGAACGTAAGGTACGAGACTCCTGCGGGAACGCGCGTCGAAGGGAGACCCCGCAGGCGCTGGCGCCGAGGAGGCTCCCTGACCGCCCGCGGAAAGCGAGTGCCTGGAGTGGAAATCAACGTTCATTTAATTTTACAAAAAAACTGTAGGCAACTCATTATATTGTCTACAGTCTGTAAGGTGCCGCATGGCACCTTCTTTTTTGCTATATGGGAAGACTTGCAATGACGCTGTTATAGAGCTTCAATCCCGCAAAAGCGACTATTGAAATCAGTGCCGTCCAAACGAAGATTGGAAAGAAAACCAATCCCACTAGCCTCGACAAATTCAGGCTCGGGCTCAACTTATTGACAAAATAAATTAAAGCCACGACATTCGTCGCGATAAAGATCGACCCAAGTCCGAAGATGAATTGAACACTGAACAATGAACAGGCACCGCCAATCACATAAATGACTGACCCCTTTCTTACACTGTTCAAGGCTTTCCCCTCCGAATCCTTGGAAAAGAATAATAAAGACAGCTCCATTATCGTATCGGAAATCAGCTTCAATGCAGCAAAAACCATGAAGAATAAAAGGAGCAATACGATCAGCAGCGCCAGCTTGATGCCGGCTTCAGAAAAGAACTCCAGCATCCCTTGGTAGATTCCCAAATTTCCAAATAACTTGAGCATTTGCATTTCCCCATAAATGGAAAAGGAGAGGCTGAATAATAGTGTTGATATGATTGGTAAATAACTAAATAAATAGGTGTTTTTCATGATTTCTCCATCCATGCGCCTTTTATCCTATATTATGCAAGATAATCCACGATTTCACAATGGGTACTCCACTCATTCACCGTTGAAAAACTTTTTTTAATAAATTTTTCAGGGTGGTTACCCCTCCTTTTCTACCTATATATAAAACATCATTCAAGTTGGCCTTCACCGTTTTTAAAGCCATGCAAACCCACATAAATTGCGTTATACTTTTAAGCGAGGCAAGGATTCGATAAAAAAATACATATTCAACGAAGTTTCCTAACGTCTAGGATTGCCCGAAAAAAGCATAATAAGACGACTGACTTCGTTTTAAAAAAAGGGGGGGAGTTTATGTCTTTACTTCATTGGGCGGTATTATCACCGTTTCTATTAGCAATTATTGTACCGATATTGTACAAACTATTTCGACAAATACATACAGGATGGTTTGTATTGATTTTACCGATTCTCCTTTTCACCTATTTTTCAAGGTTCATTTCCTTGACCAAACAAGGGGATATCATCATGGAAAGCGCAACATGGATTCCTTCTCTCGGAATTGATGTTGATTTCTATGTGGATGGACTAGGGCTTTTGTTTGCCTTGCTCATTACAGGTATTGGTTCACTCGTCGTTCTTTATTCAATTTTCTATTTATCGAAGGAAAAAGAAAAGCTGAACCAATTTTACGTCTTCCTTTTGCTTTTCATGGGGGCGATGCTTGGTGTCGTCCTTTCCGATAATCTAATAGTCCTTTATTCGTTTTGGGAATTCACGAGTTTATCATCTTTTCTATTGATAGGATATTGGAATGAGAGGGAGCGTTCACGTTATGGGGCGCAGAAATCGCTGCTGATCACTGTGCTTGGGGGCTTAAGCATGCTTGGAGGCTTCATTCTCCTTTCCATTATGGGGAACACATTCAGCATACGTGAATTGATTGCCCAAAGCGGGGAACTTATGGACCACTCGCTCTTCGTTCCTGCCCTTTTGCTTGTGCTGCTTGGCGCGTTCACTAAATCCGCACAGTTCCCGTTCCATATTTGGCTTCCTGACGCGATGGAAGCCCCTACTCCGGTCAGTGCTTACCTTCATTCCGCCACAATGGTCAAGGCTGGTATTTATTTGGTTGCCCGATTAAGCCCTGTTTTTGCAGAATCAGGATTATGGTTCTGGCTCGTTTCGATCGCCGGCTTGATCACCCTGTTCTGGGGCTCATTCTCTGCAATCAAGCAGACTGATTTGAAGGGGATTCTCGCTTTTTCCACCATCAGTCAGCTCGGATTGATCATGTCGCTTTTGGGACTTGGTGCTGCGGCACTCCACTATGAAACGTTGGGGGAAAATATATACTTGGCAGCCACGGTTGCAGCAGTATTCCACTTGATTAATCATGCGACCTTTAAAGGGAGCCTATTCATGGTTGCAGGCATCATTGATCATGAAACCGGTACGCGTGATATCAGAAAGCTTGGCGGATTGATGCAGTTGATGCCCATCACTTTCACTGTCGCTGTGATAGGTGCTTTTTCAATGGCTGGACTTCCGCCCTTCAATGGTTTTTTAAGCAAGGAAATGTTCCTGGCCAGCATGGTGAATGTATTGGAATTGAATATCTTCAATATGGAGACATGGGGGTTCCTGTTCCCTGTGGTTGCATGGGTAGCCAGTGTATTCACTTTTATTTATAGCATGATTGTCGTGCTCAAACCCTTTACAGGTAAACTTCAGTTACAACTTTTGGAAAAGAAACCCCACGAGGCACCGGTCGGGATGCTGATATCCCCGATCATCCTTGCTTCGTTGGTCATCGTTTTCGGTATTTTTCCAAACTTGCTGTCTTCATCCATCATTAAACCTGCGGTAGCCGGCATACAGCCAAGCTTGGCGGGACCGGATTTCCGAGTCCATATCGCCTTCTGGCATGGATTCGGACCAGAAGTATGGATGACCATCGGCATCATAGCATTTGGAATTCTATTATACAAAACGCTTCCGAAGTGGCAGAAAGTCACTCAGTGGATTCCTGAACGCATCTCCCTTAATGCTTTGTATGATAACGGGGTAAGAGGGCTCGAACGTTCAGCTTCCTTCGTCATGAAAGTATTAATGACAGGTTCGATTAGGACGTATCTGCTATCAATCTTCCTTTTCTTCATTCTTTCCTTGGGCTTTACCCTCTATTGGAAGGATGCATTTAAATTGGATGCAGGGAATTTTGCCCCAATCGGCATATATGAATTGGTATTGGCTGGAATCATTGTGATTGGCTCTGTCGCCATTCTGTTTGCAAAGTCCCGTTTAAGTTCCATAATCATCTTAGGAGCCGTCGGTTATACGATTTCCCTATTTTTCGTTTTGCTGCGGGCACCGGATTTAGCCTTGACTCAACTAGTCATCGAAACGATTTCGGTATCGCTGTTTTTGCTCTGTTTCTACCACCTCCCGTTAATGGCAAGCAGAAAGGAAGAGCGGATGACGTTCAAGTTGAATAATGCCATGATATCTATTGGTGTAGGAGTCATCGTGACATTGATCGCCTTATCGGCACATAGCAATAAACTATTTGATTCCATATCCAGTTACTATCTTGAAAATGCTTATAAGGAAGCAGGCGGGAAAAACGTCGTAAATGTCATTCTCGTTGACTTCCGCGGACTTGATACAATGTTTGAAATCACTGTCCTTTCCATTGCTGCGCTCGGGATATTCGCGATGATCAAATTGCGTTTGACAGGGGGGAAAGATAAATCATGAAGCAAAATGACCTGATTCTCCAAACGGTTACGAAAGTCGCCGCCTTTGTTATCTTGCTGTTTGCGGTAGCCATCTTTTTAGGCGGGCATTATTCGCCAGGCGGCGGGTTTGTCGGCGGTTTAATGACTTCAGCCGCCATAGTCCTGCTGTTGCTCGCTTTCGACATTAAAACCGTCACCGGCATTTTGCCGATCGACTATAAGTTAATGATCGGTTCAGGCCTGTTCATATCAAGCCTGACCGTGGCAGGCGGGCTGGTATTCGGGGTGCCCCTCATGACACATGTTTATCAATATGTCGATCTTCCGCTTCTTGGGCACATCTCGCTTCATACCGCGGTACTTTTTGATCTGGGTGTTTATCTTGTGGTTGTTGGTGTAACGATGACCATTATTCAAACGATAGGGGAGAGTGAATAATGGAACTTTTAATGGCCATTGTCATTGGAATACTATTTATGTGTGCGACCTATTTAATGCTTTCCAAAAGCATTTTAAGAATCATAATCGGTACCGGGCTGCTCAGTCACGGCGCCCACCTTTTGATTTTGACTATGGGCGGTTTGAAAGGCCGTTCCGTTCCATTGTTAAGTGATGAAGCTGCATCCTATGTCGATCCGCTTCCGCAAGCGCTTATCTTGACGGCGATCGTCATCAGTTTCGGGGTTACATCATTTCTGCTGGTACTTGCTTATCGGACCTACCAGGAACTCGGTACGGATGACATGGAAGAAATGAGAGGTACGGAAACGAATGAATAATCTTACTTTCATGCCTGTTTTATGGCCGCTTTTCACAGGCATACTACTCATATTCTTTGCCAAGAAAATCATGCTGCAAAGAGGGATATCGCTTTTTTCCTCTCTTATCGGAATTGTAATTTCCCTTTATTTAGTGGTTACGGTCCATTCTCAAGGGATCTTGACTTTAGGCGTCGGCAGCTGGGAGGCGCCATTCGGGATCGTTATCGTCGCAGATATGCTTTCTTCGCTGCTCGTACTGACCACGAATATCATCGGATTGGCCATACTGCTTTATTCGTTTTACTCCATAGGGGAAGAACGTGAAAGACATTATTACTATCCTGTATTTCAATTTTTGCTGATCGGGGTAAACGGTGCCTTCCTAACGGGGGATCTTTTCAATCTATTCGTATTCTTCGAAGTCATGCTGATGGCTTCCTACGTGCTGCTTGTGCTGGGAGGTACGAAAATCCAGCTGAGGGAATCATTGAAGTATATCATCGTCAATGTGCTATCCTCTTCCTTTTTCGTCATCATGGTGGCGTATCTTTATTCAGTTCTAGGCACATTGAACATGGCTGACATCAGCCAGAGGATAACGGAAGTCAACCAGCCTGGAATCATCTCGGTGATAGCGATTGGCTTTCTGATCGTCTTCGGTTTGAAGGGAGCCATTTTCCCGCTTTTCCAATGGCTGCCCGGGTCTTATTATGCTCCGCCCATTCCAGTGATGGCCCTATTCGGGGCATTGCTGACAAAGGTCGGGATCTATTCCATTTTCCGGACCTATACACTGATGTTTTATCATGACCAGGATTTCACCCATACATTCCTTGCGATACTGGCAATCTTGACCATCATCATCGGTGTCATTGGTGCGATAGCTTATTGGGATGTAAAAAAAATAATCATTTACAATATCATCATCGCCGTCGGGGTTATCATATTCGGCATCTCCGTCATGAATGAACATGCCTTATCGGGTTCCATTCTATATATCATCCATGACATGCTGATCAAGGCTGCACTCTTCCTTCTGGTGGGCATCATGATCAAAATCAGCGGATCGGATGATTTACGGGACATGGGCGGCTTGATCAAGCAATACCCTGCGGTTGCATGGACCTTCTTCATAGCGGCCATATCATTGGCGGGAATCCCGCCGTTCAGCGGTTTTGCCGGCAAGCTCCTTATTCTTCAGGGAGCTGCAGAAAAAGGGGCATACTTGGGAATGGCCGTTGTCTTAATTTCAAGCTTGATGGTCCTCTATTCCGTCATGAAAATATTCATGAATGGCTTTTGGGGAACTCCAAAAGCTGATTATGCCTTAACTAATGGAAAGGTTAATAAAATGCTGGTTCCGGCAGTCCTCCTCGTCATCATTTCCGTTTTATTCGGAATAGGGACAGAATCGGTTTACCCATACATTACACAAGCTGTAGATTCATTAATGAATCCCGAAATCTATAACAAAGCGGTTTTAAAGGAGTAGTGCCTGATGTCATTCCAAATTTTACTGAATGTGTTCCTTGCGTTTATCTGGATGTTTTTAAAAAATGAGTTTAACGGGAGCACTTTTATCATCGGATATTTATTGGGGCTCGGCATCATGTTCGTCTTCCGTCATTTTTTCAATGATCGTTTTTACTTGAAAAGGGTGAATGCCGTCGTTCTATTGCTGCTCATATTCGCAAGGGAACTCATACTTTCCAACATAAGCGTCCTTAAGGCTGTGCTTAAACCGAGCCTGGATATGAGACCTGGCATATTCGCATTTGAAACCGTGCTGACCAAGGATTGGGAAATTACGATACTATCGAATTTAATTACACTTACACCAGGAACACTTGTCGTTGAAGTATCGGAAGATAATCGGATTCTTTATATCCACGCGATGGATATTGCCGACAAGGATGAGGCTGTGGACAGCATTAAAAATACATTTGAAAAAGCGATTATGGAGGTGGGCAAATAATGTTCGATCTAATGCTTAAAATCGCGTTGCTCGGTGTTTCCCTTTCCATGATAGGATTCTTATACCGTTTAATCAAAGGGCCTTCCGTGCCGGATCGGGTCATCGCACTCGATGCAATGGGAATCAATCTTATCGCAATCGTTGCACTTGCCTCCATTGTCATGGATACAAGCGCATATCTGGAAGCCATTCTTCTGCTCGGAATCCTATCTTTCATCGGAACGGTCGCTTTCGCCAAATTCCTTGAGAAAGGGGAGATAATCGAAGATGACCGCAATCGTTGAAATCCTATCGGCCCTATTCCTATTAATGGGAGTCTTTCTCTTTTTAGTCTCGGCTTTCGGCATCATCCGGCTGCCCGACGTCTATACAAGAAATCACGCTGCCTCAAAAAGCTCGACACTTGGAATCATGTTCATCCTGATCGGCACCTTGTTATATTTTTATTATAAACATAGCCATTTCGATTTCCGGGTCGTGCTCGCGATCATCTTCATCTTCATGACCAGTCCTGTTGCCGGACATTTAATCATGCGCTCGGCTTATCATACTGGCGTAAAAATGTGGGATCGGAGTGTCCAGGATGATTTAAAGAAAACCCGGTGATCCCTGCCATTGCAAAAGAGCTGCCCTGATTACAAGAGCAGCTCTTTTCTATTTCAATCTATTAAAAGTACCTGGTCGCCCACTCTAATTTCACCTGTTTGCATGACCGAGGCGTATACGCCAAAATGATTTTCCCTTTCCTTGACGACAGTTTTCAGCAGTGATGGATCTCTATGTGAATCGCTTGGATCGACAGTTATGATCATACAGCGCTCACAATGCCTTTTGATCTCCAATTCCACTTCATTTCCAATTAGAATCCTTTTTCCGAACCATTGCTCTTCTAAAAAGGGGGTTTTGTTCACTAAGGATATAATTAAATTTTGCCTGAATCTCCTGCCATCCAGTTCTTTTCCCCAAAGCTTTGTCAATTCGCCAATCGAGGCATCACTGACAAGCAGGATGTTTTCTTCCTCAATCGCACCTAACGGAATATGTGCAGGATGATAAACAACTGGTTCTGCATCCTGTTTCAATAACCGTTCCATTTCCTCCTGAAAGGCTCCCTCTCCCCATGTCAAAACGTTTCCTGAAGGGGTCTTCACTTGGATTTCCGGATATTGGTCAAGTGCTTCCTCACCAGAAAAAGCAGCTTGATAACGGACCATTTCCGGGACTTGGGTTATCGTCAGGAACTTCCCATTTTTGCCTTTAAAGGCATGGCTGCGATCTCCATATAGTCCATAGTCCATCACCTTCGTTTTTTGCACCTGTTCACCAGTGAATGATTTTACAGGATGACGGGTGATTTCTTGAATATGACCCACCAGCATAAAAAAACCTCTCTTCATACATTAGTCTACTGCCCTTATTATACGTAAACCGGATAATGCAGAATCAGTGCGCCAATTTGCGATTGTTCTTTTGATTCACTTTGACTTCGGTAAGTCGATAACGGCCAATGTACAGCGTGAAATGCAGATAAGATGATCCTCTTCATCATGGATCTTCACATCCCACACCATCGTGGTCCTCCCACGATGGATGATGTTCCCTTCTGCGGTAACAAAACCTGAACGGACGCCCCTAACATGATTGGCATTGATTTCAAGGCCGACGACAGCTTGTTTTGTACTATCTACCAGCTGCATCCCGCCAAAGCTTGCAACGGATTCCGCAAGGGCAACGGACGCTCCCCCATGCAATAAACCATACGGCTGCCTAGTCCGTTCATCGACAGGCATCGTCGCAATGACTTTCCCCTCGCCTACTTCTTTCATTTCAATCCCAAGCGTGCCTATCAATGACTTTTCAATATTTCTCTCCATCCCATTACCCCCGACTCTCTTGTTTTTTTTACCAAAAAATGAATCGTTATTCATATTAGTATACAAAAAAAGGATGACCCAAGTCTATCAAGTCATCCCTCAATCATGTAAATGTATTATTTGGAGAGGATTTCTTTTAATTCAAACCAGCTTGTCAGTCTTGGAATATCCATTTCCCTGTTATAGGAGTTATCCATTGCGTACACTTTCGTTGGAATATCCAATAAAGTTTCCAGCACTGCCGGTTTATCATCAAAATAATAATCCAATTCCAATTTGCGGATCGTATCAATTTTTTCATGATCCTTCATCCCGCAGTAAAAATTTTCATCCTTAACCGGAAAGCCGTTTTCGATCAGCCATTTTTTTGTCCGTTCACCATGCTCCGCTTTTCTGGCGGTGATGTAATAGATTTCATGGCCATCGCGTTCAAGCTCCTGCAGCGTTTCCACTGCGCCCTCGAAGGCTGGACAGGATGAGTAATACACTTCATCGGCAAGGCTGTTCCACATCTTGCCCCCAGCCTCTTTATCAAGCCCGAATGCTTCATGGATCTCCAACGTCTTTAAAGCCGTGAATTTCGTTAACTCTACGTTCGTATTAAGCTTTTCATTATAAAGATGGAACGCAAACTCCCTCAAGTTAATAAGGGTATCGTCAATATCAAAACCGAATTTCATATCCTTCACTCCTATTCAAACATAAGCGGCGGCAAACTGTGATGCGAAGGACATCTCCTTGTCCACCTGAATGGCCTGTAATCTTTCAATCTCGGCTTTTCTTTTTGGCTCAGCCGTTTTAAGTCCAAGGAAGCCAGTATCCCCCTGCAGGATGCATCCAGAAATAAGCTCGGCCAATATATCGGCATCCTTCATGGCACAATTGAGTCCGAACGCACCTGTAGGCGTCATCGTATGGGCTGCATCACCTAATAAAGCAACGCCATCCTTTGTCCACGTTTCACAATAGCTGCTGTAAACATCCAATAAAATGAAGTCCCGCCAAGAGCGGATATTTTCACACACGACCTTTTTCAATTCAGGAAAGGCAAGAAGCAAATCTTCAATGAACGGATCAAAATGCTGTTTTCGCAATTGGGGAAAACAACCATGCTCTATATTCCAGCCAATTTGGATGAAACCGCCGGCCTGGGTGAAGAGGGCAACCTGGGAGCCATTGACCAATGCCATCTTGATCGAGGGCTTCCACCCCTCCGGAGCAGGAATTTTTGCCCACAGTAAATCATAGCCATGATCTTTAATCACGACTGGTATTCCCGCTTTTTTCCGAACGATGGAAAACCTGCCGTCCGCTCCGATTATCAATGGACTTTGCACTTCCAGGTCATTTCCGCCATTACGGGCCTTGACACCCGTAAAACGGCCCATTTCATTCTGCAACAAGTCGGTAACCCTCGTATTCATCATCAATTGAAAGGAGTCCAGCTTTTCGGCTTCATTCAATATGGCTTTAAGCAGATGGTTTTGAGGGACATGTATCCCAACATGATCGACAGGCCATTCCGGGAAAATGCTTTTGAACATTTGGCCGCCATGCCAATATTCAATTTGTTCCATCCTAAGCAAGCCAAGTTTTTCCACACTATTGAATAAACCGTGCTTTTTAAGAATGCCCTCTCCTTCATCGTTCAAGAACTCGCCCCTGAACTCCCTTGAAACTTCAGAATGCCTTTCAAGCAATACGACTGAAATGTCCTGCTTGGCCAATAGGTAAGCCAGCAGGGCACCTCCAGGACCTGAACCGATTATGCATACATCTGATTTAACCAACATGCCTCTTCACCTGTTGTCCATTTTATTTAGGATAAGCCGTGATGCGTATGTCCTCACCAAACGTTTCCACGCCAGAGAAGGAAACATCCATCGCTTCATCCATCGTATCCACATTCATGCCGGTATACGGTGTCAGTGAGTTTCTACCGCCCAATAGTTTAGGGGCTATATAAATCAAGTATTTATCGATGAGCCCTTCCCTAAGGAATGAGGCATTCACTTCGCTTCCGCCTTCCAGCAAGACATCCGTAATCCCCTTTTTATACAGCTCTTCCATTAATGCCTTTAGATTCAGTCCCGTCTCGTTTTTGGGGACGAAAATGAATTCGATCCCTTTTTCACGTAAAAGGTCCATTTTATCCGCAGGTGCATTTTCCTGCGTTACTATCAAGGTTTTCGCATCTGATACTTGTACAACTTTGGCATCCAATGGAACCCGTAATTCACTGTCCAAAATGACCCGGATCGGATTTTTCCCTCCGCCCTCCGGAAGTCTGGTCGTCAGTGATGGATCATCGGCCAACACAGTCCCGATACCAACTAGGATGGCATCCACCTCATCACGAAGCAAATGAACGGAATGACGTGATTCTTCTCCTGTTATCCACTTTGAATGGCCTGTGTGGGTTGCAAGTTTTCCATCGAGCGTCATCGCATACTTCGAAATGACAAATGGACGATCCGTCAGCATATTGTGAATAAAACGCTCATTCAACCTTTGGGCTTCCTTTTCCAGGACGCCGACTTCGACTTCAATGCCGGCATCCCTTATGATGGTTATTCCTCTGCCGGCCACTTCCGGATTAGGATCTTGAGTCGCAACCACCACTCGCCGGACACCTGATTCTTTCACCAAATTTGCACAAGGTGGTGTCTTTCCATAATGGGAACAAGGCTCAAGAGTCACATAAAGCGTTGCACCTTCTGCATACTCACCCGCCATTTTGAAAGCATGTACTTCCGCATGCGGTTCACCCGCTTTACGGTGGATCCCTGTCCCGGCTATCACACCGTCTTTCACTATGACTGCCCCGACCACTGGATTTGGATTCGTCTTTCCTTTAGCACTGGCCGCCAAATCCAATGCCAGCTTCATGTAATATTGATCATCATTCATTCTATAGCTCTCCTTATACAATCAAAGTTGGCTTCTTTGTGGGAATATGTCCAGACTTCTTAACCTTTGTATCGAGATAGAAACTATTATCTTCCGTCAAACCGCCCCAAAGCGGAATATGGTCCTTTGCCGCAAGTCCATGCTTCATGAGGGCATCCAGCTTTTTGGGGTTGTTCGTGATTAAAGTAACCGGATCCTTACGCAGTTCCCTCAACACGCGAATGGCTCCCTCGTAAGATCGCGTATCGTCTTCGAATCCTAAAGCCTCATTCGCCTCGACCGTGTCATAACCTTCCTGCTGAAGCAAATAGGCAAGAGATTTGGAGAACAGGCCAATCCCTCTTCCTTCATGGTCCGCAAGGTAAAAAATGGCCCCGCACCCATGCTCGGCTATCATCTTCATCGATTGGTGGAGCTGATAGCCGCAATCACAGCGTTTACTGCCGAAGATATCACCTGTGTGGCAGATGCTATGCATCCGGACAAGTGCATCCTCCGACTTTTCAAAATCACCATAAACCAATACGGAGGATTGCTGTCCAAAAGCGAGGTTCGCTTCCGAAAGCGAATCAAGCACCGTATCCTTGTCATTATCCGCACCGTCAAGCTGTAGCCATGTATACCATTGGAAAACCGTTGAGAAATCTCCTTGTTCAACCGGCAGGTTCACAGGTCCCACAAGGCATATATCAGCTTTACCGGGGGTTTGGATGATATTCATTTTATCTATTAAAAGGTCTTTTGTTTCCTGGGTTATTTTCATGTTAACATCACCTATTTTTATAATTTATAGTGTGCCTTCTCCTTACTTTAGGTAAGTAAGTATATTACTATACACTATACCTGTCAATGAAGCAGTTTACAAATAATAGTGTATCTTTGATCATAATTTCCAAGAAGTTTTTTTGCAGAAAATGGTCATACACAAACCGCTATCATATCGGCTGGCCTTTATACATATTTTAACGTATAACGAAAACGTGTCTATAGACAGACCTAATGAAAGGAAGGAAACCTTTTGGAGGATTTCCCTTATTTTTTATATGATCCTATCCTATTTCCGCCTCACGCCAGGAATCAGACATTGCGCCCCTACTCGGCAACCAATCCAGATCTGCTAGTCAAATCGGCAAATGCCTCGCAATTTTTGATGCTTGATGTAAAAAAGGTCATGGATACTTTAGCCGCATCCAAGCCTTTCTCGAACCGGTTGATGACCGCTGCCCAAGCATCGCAAAAAAATGTCGTGATCGATATGATCCGCAAGATAGGAATTAAGAACGAACCTGATATCACGTATAACCCCGATGGGATACGTTTTGATTTCTATCCTAAAGCAGGGGAAGAAAATTGCCATATCATCGTAAGCTTGAAATGGAGGGATGTATAACGTCCGTTTAACACCTTTTTGGTAAAAAAACCGAAGCCTATTTTCGGCTTCGGATATTTGGGTTCAACTTGTTTTCGTTTCAAAGGTTTCAACCAATAATGCAAGCGTGCGTGCCATGACACCGGTAGCCCCCGATGTGCATAATTCGGAGTTGCTCGAGGTTGTGGAAGTTCCTGCAATATCCAGATGGACCCACGGAGTGTCTTCGGCAAATTCACCGATGAAGGCGCCGCCCATGATCGCATGTCCCGCCCCTCCAGGTGAATTATTCAAATCCGCTATTTTACTATTGCGCACCCGCTCTTTATCCTTTTCCGTAATCGGCAATCTCCAAATGGGCTCCCCGGCCTCCTCTGAGGCTTTGACCACTTGTTCATAGAACTCCGTGTCATTTGTCATTGCACCCGTCATATCCATGCCCAGAGCCGTTATGACACCACCCGTTAAAGTGGCAACGTCAATTAGATACTCAGCACCATGATGTTTAGCGTAAGTCATGGCATCCGCCAAAACCAGCCGGCCTTCCGCATCCGTATTCAATACCTCTATCGTCTTGCCGCTCATGGCAGTGATCACGTCATCGGGCTTGAATGCATCACCGCTGATCATGTTATCAGTGGAAGGAATGACCGCCACGACATTTTGGTCCGGTCCCAATTCGCCGATGATTTCCATTGCACCTAAAACGGCTGCAGCACCGCCCATATCAGTCTTCATTCCAACGATACCAGCCTTCGTTTTCAATGAGTATCCACCCGTATCGAATGTGATTCCTTTACCGACCAACCCGATAACATCCTTCCATTCATCCTTACCTTGATACTTCAGGACGATCATTTTCGGAGGCTCGACCGAACCTTTATTGACAGCAAGGAGTGCGCCCATTCCCAACTTGAGCATGTCTTCCTTCTCGAGGATCTCCACTTCAAAACCATAACGTTCGCCCAAGGCAGATGAATAATTCGCCAAATCTGTGGAAGTCAGCAAATTGCCGGGTGTATTGACCAAAGTTCTGGCTGAGTTCGTCGCCCTTCCGAAGATCCTCCCTACATGAAGAGCGGCACCGACCTCTTCTTGATCAAATTCACTGTAAACCGTAATCGATTCAAGGCTTTTTTCGACCTGGTTCGATTTTTGCTTGTATCCGTCAAACTTATAGGAAGCAAGTTCAAAAGCCTCGGAACAAGCATGCGCTGCGTCCAATGCATCCGGATTTTCAGTCGTGAATGTATCCAACGCGATCGAAAGTGTCGTAATCTTGGATTCTCTAATCGTCTTACGCGCTTTTCCCAACGCTTCGCGGAGCGTTTCAAAAGATAGCTCCTTTTCCTTGCCCAATCCTACAAAAATCAATCTCTTTACGCTTAATTTACCTAATGTATGTATTTTGACCACTGTTTTTTTCTTGGAAGAGATTTCCCCGGCTTTCACTAACTCCGTCAGCTGGCCATCCAATCGTTCATCCGCTTCTTTCCCTATCCCTGTGAACTTTACGGGTCTGTCAAATACGCCTAGAACCAGGCATTCGTCAATCAAATCTATATTTAAGGAATTTTTTACTGTGAACATTCTGCTATCTCCTCCATTCTATTACTTTCATTATAACGAAATCTTCAAAAATTTTCGAATAAGGTCCGCAAAAATAATAATAACAAGGTATATTGTTTAGAATGGGTGACTTTAGAGTAATAGTATAAGAAAGATCATATTTATACTTATGCCGGCAGGGAATCGACAGGACTGAATGGAACTAATAATAAGGTCCTTATTCCGAACAGATGCATTTACCCATATATGGATTTCATCTTTACTTATAACTAGAAAGAAGGCTGATACTCTTGGAATTATTACTCAACTTCCCTTTAATCGCAGCATTGATTGCCATTTTCTTTGCTCAATTCATCAAAGTTCCCATCCACTTCATAGCATTTCGTAGAGTGAACTGGTCACTCATTAACTCCACAGGCGGTATGCCAAGCTCCCACTCTGCGGCCGTATCAGCCCTGACCGTGGCGGTGGGGATCGAAACCGGAATGGATTCCCCTGTATTTGCCGTTGCCGCGATCTTTGCAATCATCACGATGTTCGACGCGACAGGAGTGAGGCGGCAGGCAGGAGAACAGGCAGCCGTCTTGAACCAGCTCGTTACCGACTTCAATACCTTTGTCGAGCAAGCAAAGAACTGGCAGAAAAAAGCAGATAAACAGAAACAGCAGCAATTAAAGGAACTGTTGGGCCATAAGCCAATCGAGGTATTTTTCGGAGCCTTGACAGGAGTATTCATTGCATTGGCACTTCACTTCTTCATCTTTCAAGGGTAGGTGTTCAATTTGAAAATAATCTCTCTTTGCCCCAGCAATACGGAACTATGCACATATCTAGGAATCGAAGATCAGCTGATCGCCATCGATGACTACTCTGATTGGCCTGAAACCCTACAGCATCTTCCTAAGGTGGGGCCCGACTTATCAATCGATATCGATCATGTGGAATCACTAAAACCCGATTTGGTGCTGGCTTCACTGAGTGTACCGGGCATGGAAAAAAACATTGAGGGGCTAAAAGAACGGAACATCCCACATATCATCTTCAACCCGCAATCGCTTGAAGATATCGCAAAAGATTTACTGACCTTGGGCGAGGCGATGGATCTTAAGGAAAAAGCAGAGGAACAGGCTGCCAAATTCCGTGATGCCATCCTTCAATATAAAAACATCGCCGATAAAATCGAAACAAAGCCATCCCTGTATTGGGAATGGTGGCCTAATCCCTTATTCAGCCCCGGGGGAGTTAATTGGTTATCCGAGATCAGTACGCTTGCGGGAGGATATAACCTTTTCGAGGATGTCGATATGGCAAGCATTCAAGTTACTTCCGAAGAGGTCCAAAAAAAGGATCCCGACCATATTTGCTTAGCTTGGGTCGGTGTCCCTTTACGTAAAGTAACCCCGGCTCTTGTCAAGAAACGGCAAGGGTGGACTGATATGAAGGCCGTCCGGAATAACCATATTCACATCATGGAAGAACCTTTATTCTGCCGGCCTTCCCCGCGTTTGCTGGATGGGCTGTCCATATTGGCAAAGACTCTGCATCCTGAAGCCTACAAAGGCATGCCCTAAGGACGTCCCAAATGAAACAGAAAAGGGTGCCTCAATTGAGGCACCCTTTCACTTTCCTCTTTAAAAAGCAAAGGAAGCTACATTCTCATTCAATGTTTTCTCAGCGATTTTCGGCTTGAATACCTGTTTGATCTTGGTTTCATTCAACCTGCTTAACTGTTGTTCGGATAACTCGCCGTTCCCTTTTTGGACAACATATACTTCAAGGGTTTTCTTTCCCCAGTTCTCGTACACATCCTGTACCGTTTCGTAGTATAGATCCAGGTGATTCCCTTTGATCGCACCGCCCTTGTCCGCTACAACCCCATATCCATAGCCCGGAATCCAAAGGATGGTTCCGAGAGGGAATATGGCAAGATCGGCGGCAATGGTGGAAAACAAATCCCGTTTCACCTTCACCCCTGAATATGTGATTCCATAAGATGGGCTTTCCGGGTACTTTCCGGTTGATTCATACCCTGCTGTATATCCTGTGGCCAAAACTTCATGCTTCGGGTATTTCGAAAGCTCGATCGCCTCCGCTATCGTCGTGGGACCATTGCTCGCGGATGCCGATGCCATTAGCGTTGCCACTTGCCCCCCACTATGAATCGCTTTATATTCGAGACCAAGCATTCGATGTTGTCTCATTGCCTCTTCAAAAGGATGATCTTCAGGAACTGCCCCAAAAACATGATTCAAGGTCGATTCGATGGCCAAGATAAATAATATGATAATAGCAACCCTCAAAAATAATGCCTTTACAATCTTCATATGTACCAATTCCACTCCTCTCACAAGGATATTTGTTCCCTTAACAGAGTGAAAGTATTCAAAAAGCATGGAAAGAACCAATTTTTCTTACAAAAAAGGGTCTTTTCGTAAAGATCGTTGTTTTTAAAACGAAACTATTTAAGGCTGATTGGAGCGGAAGTGCCAGACTGCCTGCGGAAGCAGCGGGACAGGTGAAGACCCCACAGGGTTTACGCCGAGGATGCTCACCGCCCCGCGGAAAGCGAGAATCTGGAGGGGAAATCAACCCCACCGCACTACTTGGTAAATAGCAACAAAGTATGCAAAACAGCCTATAAAAAAAAGGACCATCCAAACATGACGGCCCTTCCCTTATTAAAACATTTGATATCCTTTATTCCTTAGAATCCTGATGACCACACCGGCTAAAACCGCGCCAAGCAGCCCGCTTGATAAAATAATGATGTCTGCCATATGCAGGGATGTAAGGTTCTTACCAAGATTGGAAAAAGATATTCCCGGATTCCTAAAATATTCTATTAGCTTTGTTTCATTGACAATGATGATGAAGACGATTGGAAATAAGAAGACCATGATCCACGAAGAACGAAAGAGCATATTCAGCAAAAAGCCAATTCCGAAAAACAATATGAAAAATAAGAGTATTGAGATAATTAAAACAGGCAATGGCATGTTATTCTTGACCCTCCTTAAAAGCGACACCTTTAGTTTACTGAAAAAATAATTGCTGCGTCAACGACTTATACCAAATAATACCGAAGAAAAGATAATTACCCAAATTACAAGAATAGTTTATATGATGTATATCCAAATTGATCTCCCGGATTCAACCCGTCAAGCATCGTCTGCATTCTTTCCTTTTTAAAAGCTAAAAGCTGTTCCAATAGTAACGATTGCTTCCCCTCCTTCATGAGTAAATCAGGGTGATAAAATTTAGCTTCATATAATTCATCCAATTGAGCATGTACTTCAAAACTGAGCGGTTTAAGTAAAAATATCAACATATTATCACTTATATCCCCTTTGATGACTCCGCTTCTCACTCCTACGATGCCTTCGATTTCTGTATGAATGCCCGTCTCCTCCAACACTTCCCTTACGACAGCCTCATCGACGGTTTCATCATTTTTGACAAAACCTGCCGGAAGCGACCATTGCCCTTTCAATCCGCCATACCTTTTGTTCACGACAAGCCACTCACCTTTATCGGATATCACAAGGCCGGACACTGCCAGCCAAACATTTTTGCATCGTTCCACCAAAACCCACTTCCCCTACATTCATTATTTAGTAAGATGATGCCAAAGATAATTTCCTTGATCAAACTTCATCATCCCCATTATATTCCACACAAAAAAATGCATACTCCGCTCTGACGCACTCATCGATGGATGGGCTGCCAATGAAAAGGCCATTCAGGGACAATCCCCAAATGGCCATTATTGATCTATCGAAAAATTAAAGGACGTTGAATTTACCTTTTTTTGCAACAAGTGAGGCTCCGCCAATCATTAACAATGCCCTGTTATCAACCATTTTCTTCATGAATGATGCAGTCTTACCTGTAACTTTCTTGCCGAAGACAACACCAATCGCATTATCTTCACCGAGTGAACATACCGTTCCTTTGTTTTCGAAAGTGAACGTTTCCAGGTCGCTTTCGTTACGCACCAATTTAGTCAGGTTCTTCGCAATGACCTCACCTTGCTGCATCGCTATTTGTGCAGTAGGTGGATATGGACGATTAATTTCCTCGTTGATGATCAAAGCGCAATCCCCTACGATGAAGATATCGTCATGCCCCGGTGCCCGCATGTCAAGGTTCACTTTAATACGGCCGCGCATGGCTTCAAAACCGGAAGCCTCTATCACGGAGTTTCCACGTACGCCAGCTGCCCATACAACGGTGCCCGCTTTTATTTCTTCCACTTCATCTTCGCCTTTTGCCACGATGATGCCTTCAGGAGTCGCACCCTTGATCGGTGTGCCGATTTTGAATTCCACACCTTTTTTCTCAAGGTAAGATACTGCATAATCCACCAATTCCGGATCGAAGCCAGGAAGGACGGCTGGGGCTGCCTCCACACAGTACATGCGGACCTTTTGGAAATCGATGTCGTATTCTTTGCAAAGTTCAGGGACACGGTTAGCCAATTCGCCAAGGAATTCGATACCCGTAAATCCTGCTCCTCCAACAACGATCGTCAAGCGGTCTTCATTCTTTTCGACCTCCGTACTGTACGTAGCGAATTGCAATTGGATATGGTCACGGATTTTACGTGCCGTGTTCACGTTAGAGATAGAGAAAGCATATTCTTTTAGCCCCTGGATTCCGAATGTTTCCGATTCAGGTCCAAGACCAATCACTAAGTAATCATAAGAAATTTCGCCGTTTTCAAGGATGACTTTTTTGTTCTCCGATTTCACTTCCAAAACGGAATCCTGGATGAATTTAACTTTGCTGTTAATGACACTTTTGATTGGATAGCGCACACGATCATGATGAAGCGTTCCAGCGGATGCTTCATGCAGCCATGTTGTTTCATAGTGGTAATCATTTTTGTTAACTAATACGATTTCTGCTTCATTTCGACCTAATGCCTTCTGTAAGCGAGTAACAGTCATCAATCCACCATAACCTGCT
Source organism: Bacillus sp. ISL-78 (assembly GCF_018613455.1). Taxonomy (NCBI): domain Bacteria; kingdom Bacillati; phylum Bacillota; class Bacilli; order Caryophanales; family Bacillaceae; genus Bacillus; species Bacillus sp. ISL-78. The sequence continues at coordinate 478,325 of NZ_JAGGQC010000004.1, read as the reverse complement.
CCTAAAACAACGATTGTTGGCTTTTTCAAAAGTATTCTTCCACCTTTACGATATTTTCTTGTGATGCTTTCCATAACTAAAATATATTGTCTATCTTTATAATTTCCATTATAAAAAGCACTCTTATACATTTGTGACGTATTTCACGTAACACTTCATAAATGTCATAAAATATTCATAAAAAATTTACCAAATGATATCTAAGTAAATATTAGTCTTTTTCCTTACCTTTTTCAAGTAACAAACCAAACTTCTTCGGGTTAAAATATAGCCGAAAAACATTATTTCTCACCCAGTTGCGACCATATTCATACGATATGCTCAACATTGGCAAAGGGCAATTTCACCCGGATTTGAAAGCGGATACAGAACATCAATCAGGAAACCGCACAAATATAGTCGAAACTTTCCCACTTTTCTAACTTTCTCCGTTTTTTAAAAGATCATCTATGTTAAAATAAGAGAATAAATTTCAGCAAACCTAGTATATCGGAGGGATAACGTTGGAAGTTAATGAAAAAGTTTATGATATTACAATCATTGGCGGAGGCCCGGTTGGATTATTCACTGCATTTTATGGAGGAATGAGACAGGCATCCGTAAAAATCATCGAAAGCCTGCCACAATTAGGCGGACAATTGTCGGCCCTTTATCCTGAGAAATACATCTATGATATCGCTGGTTTCCCCAAAGTGCGCGCTCAGGAGCTAGTGAATAATTTGAAAGAACAAATGGCAAAATTCGAACAGGATGTCGTCCTGGAGCAAGCCGTTCAAGAAGTGGAAAAGCAAGCCGATGGAGTGTTCAAGTTAACGACTGATAAAGAAATCCATTACTCCAAAACGATTATCATCACAGCTGGAAATGGGGCTTTCCAACCCCGCCGCATCGAAATTGAAGATGCAAAAAAATATGAAAACGGCAACCTTCACTATTTCATCGATGACCTCAATCATTTTGCCGGCAAAAAAGTGGTCGTCTTCGGCGGTGGGGATTCAGCAGTGGACTGGGCCTTAATGCTGGAGCCGATCGCCGAGAAAGTGAGCATCATTCACAGAAGAGATAAGTTCCGTGCCCACGAACATAGTGTAGAAACACTTAAAAATTCAAAAGTGGAAATAAAGACTCCATACATACCTGCAGAGTTGATTGGAACAGACGGACGTATCCATACAATCGTCATCAAGGATACAAATGGTGACGATACAGAGACCATGGATGTAGATGCAGTCATCGTCAATTACGGCTTTGTTTCTTCTCTTGGTCCCATTAAGGAATGGGGACTTGATATCCAGAAGAACAGCATTTTGGTGAATTCCAGAATGGAAACGAATATCCCGGGGATTTATGCAGCAGGCGATATTGCAACCTATGATGGCAAAGTAAAATTGATTGCCAGTGGTTTTGGTGAGGCACCCACTGCCGTCAATCACGCCAAACAATATATTGACCCAAAAGCAAAGGTTCAGCCGATGCACAGTTCTTCCATGTTTTAACTATATTACGCAAAAACCGGCTTTCATGGCCGGTTTTTTTTGTCCCCAATTCGATGATTGTGGATAAGTTTTTAAATTAGTTATCCACAGTGCTCTCCCTTGTCATTCTTGGGTAAAGCGTAGAAGAAGCCATGAAAGGGGAATGCATCCATGAATATTTTAATTGCAGGGGCCCAGGGAACGACCGGAAAGCAGATCATTGGGGAATTATCAAAAAATCCGCAAATGAACGTATACGGGATGATCAGGAAAGAGGAACAGGCTCAAACGATAAAAGAACTCGGTGGGCATCCAATCCTTGCAGATTTAGAGGGAAATGTGGATAAAGCAGTGGATAACATGGAAGCCATCATTTTTGCCGCGGATCTGGACCCAAAACAGGACCGGATAAAACGACAACTGTGGATAAGAATGGAGCCATTAAACTGGATGGTGCCGCCAAAAAGAAAGGGATCGAACGTTTTGTCATGTTAAGCTCTGTCGGTTTCTGATAATCCGGAACATGCCCAAGAAGGAATGCGCCATTATCTTGAAGCAATACATGATGCCGATGTTTTAAAAGCCAGCGGGCTGACATACACGTTTGTCCGGCCGATTGTTTTGACAAATGAACAAGCGATCGGAAAAATCTTTGCGGATGTGAAAGTGGGTCATACTAAAAAGTCCATTCCAAGGGTCGTTGTCGCTTCCGTTCTTGCCCAATCTGTCACAGGGGAGAAAACGTTCAATAAAACATTCGAGATATTATGCGGCACGCTCCCAATCAAGAAGGCTCTGAACAATATGTAAGGCAGAATGAAAAAGGGGCAGTTGTTAAATTCCTCCCTGGACTAGACTGTAGAAACATTCAAAGAAAAGCATGTTTGCCTACCGTTTTTTCTAAAAAACGTTGTAGTTGATTTCAGAAATCCGCTCCCTTTCCGCCGACTGTCTGCCAAGCCTCCTCGACGCAAGCGTCTGTGGGGTCTTGGCTAGCCAGTTATTCGGCAGGAGTGTCGCAAATTTCTTCAATCCAATAAGGTTTACAATAAAAAACAGTAAGGATAATCTAGTCTCGTGTTAGGATGAGACCACCTTGAATCCCTTTTGTCAAAACAAACTAAAGGGGGCACTTGTTAAAGTGCCCCCTTTTTCCGAAGTATTGGAGTTTACTTAGCAGTTCTCCGGCGTGCCGGCGTTTTTTGCCGTTTTGAAGGAAGACCCGCAACCGCATGAAGCGATGGCATTTGGGTTTTCGATCGTAAAGCCTCCACCCATCATCGTTTGTTTATAATCAATTACCGTTCCATTCAATATATCTGCATCCTCGGCATTAACAAGGATCTTAATTTCAAACTGTTCCAGCTGGCTATCTTTTTCTCCGGGCTCTTGTTCAAAGCCCATTCCGTAGGATAATCCACTGCAGCCTCCGCCTTTAACGGCCACTCTTAAAAAGGAACCCTCTTCACCATTATGTTTCATCATTTCTTTTATCTGAAAAGCGGCAGCTTCCGTTATTTGAACAACTTCACTCACAATAAATCCCTCCTTCTTCTGAATATGTGAGATAGAACCATTTCTCCTTATAGTATATACCAAAGAAATTCCCGCGCTCAATTTTCCAGCTTGGAAAAATTCATATTCCCCCACCTATTTTACCAACTAACATTAGTCTATAATAATAGGTATAGGTATAATGGATCAATCCATTGAACCCAATCTTAAATTACAATAAGGGGGTAATCACCATCGAAAGTATACATCCTCTATATGACAAAAGCATGGAATGCCTTTTATGCAAACAAAAATCAACCACTAAAAAGGTACGGTCACGTTTTGTAAAAGTTGCTAAATATGACACGGACTTTTGTCCCATTCATGCTGATTCAGCCGTGAACCCACTTTACTATAATATTTTTGTGTGCCCTCACTGCGGCTTTTCTTATTCCGAGGATTTTTCACGGCACTTCCCCCCCACTACAATGGAAATCATTTTGGAAAAAGTCAGCTCCCAGTGGGTTCCCCAACATTTTAGCAAGGAAAGATCCATTAAAGACGCGATCAATACATACAAGCTGGCGAGTTATTGCGGATCTTTAAAAAAGGAAAAACATATAATCCTTGCTGGAATCTGTTTACGGATTGCCTGGTTATATCGGATCAAACAAAACAATGAACAAGAAGAAAGATTTTTGAGGTTCGCCCTAAAGGAATATGAAGCATCGTATTCAACAGGGGACTTCAGCGGCACCCAGGTATCCGAAGCCCGGATCCTTTATCTCGCTGGCGAAATCTCAAGAAGGATAGGCAATGAAAAGGCAGCCATCAAGTTTTTTTCATTGGTGTTCGAAAGACAAAAAAATGCCCGGGAAGCCTCCATCATCCAGATGGCCAGGGACCGCTTTCAGGAACTCAAACGGACCCCGGAAACTCCCCACCATTTGCTGCAACGCTGATAAAAAAAGGGCTGTCCCTTCCAGGAACAGCCTCTTATCTGCCGTTGATGATTAAGACATTTCATATTCATCAATGTACTTATATATTTTATCTACCAATTCATCCGTTGTGTCACCAAAAACCACTTCACCGTTTACAAGTGCATATAAGTTACTGGAGCATCTGCCGCAATATCCCAGGCAACCATATTCTATGATATCCAAATTCGGATCCCGCTCCAATCTTTCCAGAGCCTCCTGAGCCCCGCTGGCTAGATTGCTTACGCAAAATTCAATAATCGGGTACATTGTTTCACCTCACAGTCACTAACAACCCATCTTATTACTTTTCCCATTAACAGTCAATATTTACGCATAAAAAATAAGCCTATTTCAAGATATCGGTTGTGATTTCCTTTTATATTCGTTATACTTTTGTCGGGGTACGTAAAAAAAGAAAATTATCTAATTTTTTATTCTTACTACAAATTGGGGTATATATATTTAATTAAACTTTTAAGGGGACCATTTGGGGGAATCCTATAGTTAAGTGCTAATCAAATTTTTCAAGAGATCAAATAAAGGGGAAAATATCATATGAAGAATCTAGTCATACTTGGTGGCGGGTATGGTGGTATGCGCATGTTGCAAAGATTGCTGCCTAATCAGCTTCCTGAAAATGTGAGCATCACGCTTATCGACCGTAATCCTTATCACTGCTTAAAAACGGAATATTATGCTTTAGCAGCAGGTACCATTCCAGATCAGCACATCCGTGTTGCATTTCCTGAACATCCTCGCTTGAAGAACGTATACGGAGAAGTACTTTCCATCGATATGGAAAATAAACAGGTCATTATAGAAAATCAAGATCCTGTCGTTTATGATGATTTAGTCATTGGCCTTGGCTGCGAAGATAAATACCACGATATTCCTGGTGCAGACTTACACACTTACAGTATCCAAACAATCGATAAATCACGCCGCACATATTCAGCTTTGAATAATTTAGGTGCCGGTGCAACCGTTTCTATCGTTGGTGGCGGACTGAGCGGTGTTGAGCTTGCAAGTGAATTGATTGAGAGCCGTTCAGATTTAAACGTTAAGCTATTTGACCGTGGGCCGCATATTCTATCTGCTTTCCCAGAAAGATTAAGTACTTTTGTCGAATCATGGTTCGATAAACATACCATCGAAATCGTCCATCATTCAAATATTACGAAAGTTGAACCAAACCTTCTCTATAATGGAGACGAAGCCGTTCAAAGCGACGTCATCGTATGGACAGCTGGAATTCAGCCAAGCAAGATCATCCGCGATATGGATATTGAAAAAGACCGTCAAGGAAGAGCCGTTCTGACTCCTCAGCATTTCCTTCCTAATGATGACAGCATCTTTGTAGTCGGCGATTGCGCGAGCCTGCCTCATGCACCTAGTGCTCAATTAGCGGAGTCCCAAGCTGAGCAAATCGTCCAAGTCCTTGTGAAGAAATGGGCAAATGAACCACTTCCGGAAAGCTTCCCTACCATGAAATTAAAAGGAACATTAGGTTCCCTTGGGAAGAAACAAGGTTTTGGTCTTGTTGCAAATCGCCCAATCACCGGCAGAGTGGCACGCCTAATGAAATCAGGCATTCTCTGGATGTATAAATACCATAACGGTTGATTCATAAACTGGCCCATTGAGCTGCATGCAGCCCATCCATGGGTCAGTTTTTCTTATTTCTTCCATTATATATCACTCCCGCACCGAGTATCCATATTTCTCCATCGTTTCCACCACTTTTTTGAGACGGACATTTCCTTCCGCAATGATTTCACCTTCGATGAGGACCAATGGATAAAATAAATCTTCCTCGATCATCTTCTCGGCAAAGCTCTTTTGCTTCAATGTTTCTGGTGGGTTATACATATCTATATAGGATATTTTGAATGGCTGCTCAGGAAATTTTCTCGTTAAAGCGGCTTCAAGCCACTCGCAGGTATCTTTCGAAGAGGGGAGATTCACACAACTCGCGCAAATTTGCTCCGCTCCATACACTTCTATTTCAATATCTTTCCTTACCATACTCTTCCTCCTTCAGTTTATTATAGTTGCTTCATTTGAATAATGTTTAAAACTTCACCTGTTTCCATCATACCAGAATAATATAGATTATATTTCCGCAAAGTTACAGTTGGATTTTTTATTACCTTCGCATTATAATATGATTAGGAAAGGAGTCGATTGCAATGTCTGAACAAACAATGGAAGTTCAAGTTCAAGAAGTCCTAGATAAGCTTCGTCCGTTTCTTCTTCGTGATGGCGGTGACTGTGAACTAGTTGACGTAGAAGATGGAATTGTAAAATTACGATTACTAGGAGCTTGTGGAAGCTGTCCTAGTTCGACCATTACGCTAAAAGCTGGGATTGAGCGTGCCCTTCTTGAAGAAGTTCCTGGTGTAGTGGAAGTTGAACAAGTTTTCTAATAGCCCTTTAAATAACATGCAGCGTATGGATGAAGGGTCACTTCATCTTTACACGTTCAACCTTTTTTCATGCAGGCCGGAATCTTTTTGCGGACTGTAATAAAAATAAAGCTGACTCGGCTTTTGCCCTATCAAATGAATTGATACGGCTTGACACGGGTCAGCTTTTTTATTTGTGGACGGCAAATGAACACCGCTCACGATTTCAAAAACTTCAATTCCTTTTTTTCCTGTTCAGAAAGGATTGCCGTATAACTTCCATCATTATCGATTTCCAATTCCTTCACATGGAATTCCGGAAATCTACCCTTCAATGCAGTGAGCAAACCTTCACTTTTTTCTGGAGATGCCAAGCATAAAACAGTTGGACCTGCTCCGCTTAGTGCCGCACCAAATCCGCCTTCATTAAGGACGACTTCTTCTATAAGCGCTAAATGAGGGACCAACTCCGCTCGATATGGCTGATGGAAACGATCGCTTTGCATCATCTCACCAACAAGTTTCCAATCTTTCGATAGAACGCCTGCAAGCATTACATTTGCGGCTGCGCTCCCGCTTATCGCATCTTTATAGGAAAGCGAATTCGGAAGGACATTTCTTGAATCCTCAGTAAGCAATTCAAAATCGGGAATGACAGCGATGACCTTGACTCCCTCGATCGGAAACGACAGGACATCCGTCCTTTCCTCCGTATGAAGGCCCACAACCAATCCGCCATACACAGATGCCCCCGCATTATCGGGATGCCCTTCAAAGAGGGAAGCATGCCTATTCTTCTCCTCATTTGATAAATGAAGCTCACCAACGATGTTCGCCAATTCAATTCCCGCCACAATGGCGGAGGCGCTGCTTCCAAGCCCCCGCGCCAGTGGAATTTCGCTAGAGACGAAAAGCCGGCATGGGGATAGTTCCTTTCCATAGGAAGCCGCCGTTTCCTTGGCAATTTGGACGATATAATTACGATCATCCCTTGGAAAAACAGACATTTCCTCTGAAAGCGGGACGACTTCCCAATGATCTGATGTTGATCCGTGTATTTCCAAGTAAAGTCCTAGCGCCAATCCGATGGAATCGAATCCTGGCCCTAAGTTGGCCGTACTTGCCGGTACACGGATCAAGAACATCTCTGATTCCGCACTCATGCCTGTTTCACACCCTGCAGATGTTCCAAAATGACTTCTTCATCCATTGGCAGCAATGTAGGTTGAATCGTACTCGTATTGACTGCCACATTCGGATCCTTCAATCCATTTCCAGTCAATACAGCAACAATCTTACTTCCCTTTTTGATTTCACCGCTTTTTAATTGTTTATAGATACCTGCAATGGAAGCACATGATGCCGGCTCTGCAAATACCCCTTCTTTTTTAGCAAGGAAATGGTAGGCTTCCAGAATTTCTTCGTCTGTCACCTCATCAATTTTGCCTTTTGATTCATTTGCCGCTTCCACAGCAAACTTCCAACTAGCAGGATTTCCAATCCGGATGGCCGTTGCAATCGTTTCTGGATTTTCAATAATGCTATCCCGGACAATTGCAGCCGCTCCTTCCGCTTCGAACCCTCTCATTTCAGGAAGGCCCGTTTGTTTCGATTCGTTATATTCCTTAAAGCCTTTCCAGTAAGCCGTTATATTCCCTGCATTCCCGACTGGCAGCGCCAAAATATCCGGTGCGGAGCCGAGAGCATCACAAATTTCGAAAGCGGCTGTCTTCTGCCCTTCAATCCGGTATGGGTTGACCGAATTCACAAGAGTTATCGGTGAACTCTCACTAAGTGAACGGACGATCTTTAAAGCTTGGTCGAAGTTCCCTTCGATCGAGATGATTTCCGCTCCATACATAACAGCTTGGGCAAGCTTGCCCATCGCTATTTTACCTTCCGGGATGACGACGATACAGCGCAGGTTTGCACGGGCCGCATAAGCTGCTGCAGCGGCTGATGTATTCCCAGTGGAAGCACAGATGATCGTGTCACTGCCCTCTTCTATCGCTTTGGCGACGGCCATGACCATTCCGCGGTCCTTAAATGACCCAGTTGGATTTGCCCCTTCATATTTTACATGTAAGTCGATTCCCCACTCTTCGGATAATCGATTCAGTCTGATTAAAGGTGTATTGCCCTCCAAAAGGGTTAGTTCAGGCGTGTTTTCATTAACGGGTAAAAAATCTTTATACGTGCTTATAAGTCCTTGCCAGCTCATTTGATGTCCTCTCCTTCAACTCTGTATGTGCTTTTCACTTCTCTTACCATATTGTAATCATGTAATTTCTGTATTATTTGCTCAAATGCTGCCTTTGTGGCAGTATGCGTAACTAATACGATTTCGGAAGATTCCTTTTCATCCAGAGGCAATTGTAGGATTTTATCGAATCCTACCCCGTGCTCGGCAAATAAATTCGTGATTTTGGCTAAAACGCCCACTTCATCCTGAACATGTAACCGAATGAAGAATTTAGCGAAAATCTCAGTGGCATCCTTTAATTGTTTCGGGTACTGAGGTGCAACGGCACTGCGGCCATTTACGCCCAGCCTCATATTCTTGATGACCGTCACCATATCCGAAACGACTGCAGTCGCAGTAGGAAGACTGCCAGCCCCCGGTCCGTAAAACATCGTTTCCCCTACGGCTTCCCCATAAACGTATACAGCATTATACTCATTATTTACCGATGCCAATGGATGTGCTTCCGGAAGAAGTGCAGGCTGGACACTTACGTCGACCCTATCCCCCGCCCTGGAAGCGACCCCGATCAATTTCATTGTATACCCAAGCTTCTTGCTATATCTCAAATCCTCTTCGGATATTTCGGTAATGCCCTGTACCTCAACATCATTCAAACCAATGTTCATTGAGAACCCGAGTGTTGATAGGATCGCCATTTTACGGGCCGCATCCAATCCGCCTACATCGGCTGTCGGATCGGCTTCAGCAAATCCCAGCTCCTGGGCTTCCTTCAATACGTCATCATAAGCTCTGCCTTCCTTGCTCATTTTCGTTAAAATGAAGTTTGTCGTTCCATTTACGATTCCCATCATTTTCGTGATGCGGTCAGAAGATAACCCATCGACAAGACCGCGTAAAATCGGAATTCCCCCTGCAACACTTGCTTCATAGAACAAATCACATTGATTATCGGTGGCCAATTCCAACAGTTCCGGTCCATGTAAAGCCATTAGGTCTTTGTTGGCCGTAACGATATGCTTTTTATTTTTTATCGCTTCTATTAGATAGCCGCGTGTTTCTTCGATTCCGCCCATCACTTCTATTACAACATCAATCTCGGGATTCGAAAGGATATCCTCAGGATTGTCCGTTAACATTCCTTTTTCGATCGCGACAAGCCGCTCCTTCGTCGTGTCTTTCACTAGTATCTTCTTAATGGATATGGAACAGCCCACTTGGTGCATGAGCTTGTCCTGATGCCTTTCAATGATTTGGACGACTCCTGATCCGACTGTACCTAACCCCAATAAACCGATCGAGATGGCTTTCATAATTTGGTTCCCCCTTAAAACTGTTTGCCTGTAAAAAACATTTGTATTTGTATAGTAGACATTATAAGTTCAATTCACATAATTATCAATAGTTAGAAAAGATGGATGCACGAACTTTTTTCGTCCATCCCTTGAACGAGTAAGGACGGGTACCGTTAATTTTTTTATGGGAAAACCATTTTGATGATTATTACTTAATGCTCTTCAATGAATCATTTGTACCCATTACAATATGTGGCTTTTGCACGGGATCCATCCACTTCAGTAAACTGAGGACATTCCTTTCGGCCGTGGCTGTACATCCCGCCGTCGGTTTTGTACCCCCTCTCCATATATGGAGAAAGATTGCACTGCCTTTTCCTTTTATGATGGGATCCGTATTATAATTGATGACCGCTCCATACCTATACAGTTCATGATTCATCCTTTCAAAAGACTTCCATTTAACTGCAGGATTCCCTTTATAGGTTTTCCACTTGTTATAATCCTTGGATGTCTGATCATCAATCCAGTAGTCATATTTGGTCGTTTTCTTATATCCCATTTTCATTCCGGCCGGCTTCGTTTCGCTTCCAAAGGCCGTACCAAAGGAATAAATTCCAACCGGGGATTTCCCATCCCCTTCTTTTTTGCTCTTCGTGAAGCCGTTCTTCCCAATGACACCCTCCATCTTCTTCAATGCCCGGCGCCATTCCCCTTGTTTCTTCTCATAAGTCTGGATCGTGACCTTCGTATCATTCATCGATTTACCTGTCGCCGATACAACTTGGTTAACGCCTTTCCTCCTATCGAATTTCTTCAGAAGAGCTTTTTCATCGGTACTGAAAACCTCTTTTACATCTGCCATATTGATATATGCGGCCTTATTTGCGTGACAGATTTTATACCAGTTTCCAGTTCTCCCGCTTGCCGATAATTCTTTGTTTTTCTTATACGTTTTTAACGTTTTACTGGCAGCCGACGCCTTTTCTTTCACATCCGCTTCAGACTTCAAGACAATCTTGTATTGAGCGGATTCGCAACTTGTTCTCGATTCAGCTTTCGCAAGATTCGCTGTTTGGATGATTAAAAAGGCTATGAGGGCGGCCATCATCAATCCTTTCATGATCCCATCCTTCCGCAGTGATTAAATAACTAATTATTCTAAAAAATCTTGTTATCATCATAACATAGTAAGTAAGAATGAATCATATTTCTTTTCCGTTTTTATCTAAATCCAGTCAATTTTAGGCAAATCATAATGCTTGGCAGGGACCTCTGCCAATTCATAAAAATGTTTGAGGAAGGACTCATAAAGTTGGGAGGATTTCGCGATCGAGGCTATTTTATCCTCCAATTCATTCGACCTTGATTCCGTCGTTTTTGAAAAATACTCTTCCACCGTTTCAAAATAATGAATGGGAAACAGCATCCTCGAATATAACAACCGGGCTGAAAAACTGGAGAAGGGTTCAATGGACTGATATTCGTGAAAGAAATGGCCAATGCCCCGCTGATGGGTATGCACATTTTGAAAATAATGTTCCCTCACCCATTCCGCGACATCCCTTGTTCCGTGGTCAAATACCCAATCGAACGGATTTTTCATCCACTTATTGCTTTTCCAGGTATCATGTAAAAACCGTTCATAACATACGGTTCCGCTATCGACAATTTGCGGGGTATCATCAATTTCCGTGTCGACTAAATATTGAATCGCATTTTCACCTAGGACCATATAATAGGGAAAGGTTTCTATAAATAATTTTTCAAACTGGTTATCAGGATGGGCGTTGAGCTTATCCCGCCAAATCTTTTCTAACTGATCGATCCTTCGTTCCCAGAGTTCTTTCCATTTACCGATTCTTGAACATGTTCGAATCGTTTCATTAATCGTTCTCCCACGCTGATGGAATCTTGCCAGACGTCTTCCCGGGTTGAAATTTCTCGGACCTTCCAATGCCTGATTGGCGAGAAGGATGAATAATTGTTCATCCGCTTCCGAAACATAACTTCCATGATTGGCAAGGACAAAGGCGGATACGTGACGATCACCTTGTGAAATCAGATGTTGAGACATTTTATACCGTTCCACTATTTCCTCCTGCTCCATATTTTCAATGGGAACGATACTGTACACCATATTTCCTGAACGGAAGCTTGGAAACCTGACATTGGCTTCTTCAAGCTCCACCTGTATGCCATAATTATTAAAAATGATTTCTTCTATCATGGAATGGCCTCCTTCATCAAATGGATATAATAGAAATATTGGACATCATATACTTATATATATGTGGAATAACCCGTTTTCTGAATGATTATCGAAACCTTATTAGAAATTCCAATCAAAACATCCTCCATAGGTTTTAAGTTTAATCAAACCAAACTGCCTGCATTAGAACTATCCCTTTAAAATATAGAGAAATGGGTGATGAAATGGCTAATATTGAACAATCAATGTCTGAAAAAACGGCTCGGAAATGGCTAATTGAACGAGGAGTGAAATTGGAGGATATCGCTGAGCTTGTCATGTATTTACAATCCAGCTACCATGAAAATCTCCAAATGTCTGATTGCCTTCACAATGTCGAACGGGTCCTTTCAAAACGTGAGGTCCAAAATGCCATCCTTACCGGCATACAGTTGGATATTCTGGCTGAGAAAAAACTGCTCGAGGAGCCTCTGCTGAGCATCATTGAAATAGACGAAGGCCTATATGGGGTCGATGAAATATTGGCTTTTTCAATTGTGAATGTTTATGGATCCATCGGCTTTACCAACTATGGTTTCATCGATAAACAAAAGCCGGGTATCTTAAAATATTTAAACGATAAAAGCACAGGTAAGGTGAACACCTTTTTAGATGATATCGTTGGGGCAATTGCCGCTGCCGCTTCAAGCCGGCTTGCCCATAGAACCGAAAATGCGGAATAGTAAACGAATGATATTCCGACATGAAAAAACCAGGGCTGCATTCGCAGACCTGGTTTTTTTCATTCAAAGCGCCATAAGTCAAGGGTGTCCACCACATGCGTAGGCTGCTCCTTATATTGCTTTAAACGTTCTTTTGTCGTTACGCCAGTATGTACAAGCAGTGTATCGATCCCAGCATTAATGCCGGCAAGGATATCCGTATCATAGTTATCTCCAACCATGATTGTCTCTTCTTTAGGAACCCCCAATACTCTTAGGGCTTGCTCCACTATGACGGATTCTGGCTTTCCGATGAAAATCGGCTGTACCTGGGTCGAAACGGAAACAACGGAGGTCAAGGAACCATTCCCAGGCAAAAGGCCTTGCTCGGTAGGAATAGCAATATCACCATTGGTCGAAATGAAAACAGCACCATTTCTTACAGCAAGACAGGCTTTTGACAACTTTTCATAATTGATGCCGCGGTCGATGCCCATGACCAGAAAATCCGGATGCTCTTCCACAAGCTTCATTCCTTTTTCCTTAAGAGACTCGATGATGCCTTCTTCACCCACCACATAGACCGATGCACCTTTCTTTTGTTCAGCTATGTAAATGGCCGTGGCCATGCTTGTCGTGAAAACCTGGTCATCCTCCGTCGATATGCCGAGGCTTCTCAATTTATCCGCTACCTGTGCCGGAGTTCGGGATGAATTATTGGTGACGAATAAATAAGGGATATCCCTTTTCCTTAAGTCATTAATAAACCCTGCCGCTTCCGCAATTTGTTCCGTTCCGCGATACATGGTGCCATCCAAGTCAATTAAATATCCTTTATACGACTTCATTTGAAATTCGCCTTCCTAACGCTGCTAGTTTTTAAAAGCTGAAACAGGTCCCAATTCATTCGTTAAATAGTTCCTCACCAAATCAGGGAATTGCTTGAATGCCTCGATATTTTCCGAAAATACGGCATGCAGTTCTTTGTGGTTCACTTCAATGAAGTCTTGAACCAGCATTTTCCTTAATGGCAAAACCTTTTTGAATTGCATCGCTTTTTCTTCTGAAATCACTTTTTCATCTTGAAGGATATCGATAATATCCTCATAACTTCCTGGATCACGCATAATGAAACCATCAATTACCGCATTTCCTACATCCAACACGGAATCGATGGAAGTTTGTATAAGCCTTTCAGCGATAAGTTCCGAATGCTCTCCATCCCAATTATCCTGCCCCTCAAAAAGTCCAAGCTGCTTTTCAAGAAAACCTAATATTTGTTCAATCTTTTGGCGGTCTACAAAGTACATTTTTTCCAGATCCTTTCTGATCTAAGATGATATAGGGAATCATTGGTTGAGTGAGCGGCATAGTTAAAAGCTGTACCGAACCAACCTTATTCCTTGATGATACCATAGCTTCTCCCTTACTCTCAATTCCTTCAACCACACATTGCCTTTTCTACGGGGATGCATTTCCAGACGTACACTCCCGATTCCATTTATATTCTTGCCATTTTCATTTAATCGATGAATGCCATTATTGCCGAAGCGAAATGTTCAACCGGAACCCCCGAAAAATGTCTGTTCCCCTATTGAAGTCACTTTGTTATGATGGAACTACAAATGTGAAGATAAGAAGGGAATGATACTATGGAAGATCGTTTTTATTTATACAATGACGTCGTTGATTCAAAAACCCGGTTCATAAGCTTCATGGGAGAGGAATCAAGATTCGATCTGGCCATTACGGCAACCGATCGTTTCTATGGAAAGAAGCTTGTTTTAAATATGCAGAGTAACCGTTTCGCGATTATTGGGCCTGATGATTTGGAAGAGGAAGGCTATCTTGAGCATGCCTTTCAATTGTCGGAAGCGGAAGCCGAAGAACTTCGTCACTTTTTAATGGAAATCGTCTGAGTGCTGAAGTTTTTTAGCTTAAACGGGAAACCTACTGAGTGTAAGACCGATTACATGAGGGGGGATAATCTTGGACAAAGAAGAATACCACGATTTTTCCAATGTCGAAAAACAGAGGGATTATTTAATTCCTGAAGAATTTCCCGAAGGACCTTTTGGATCAGCCATAGCAAAAGATGAACCAGTTCAGAATAAAAATACCCCGTGGCAGGAAGGGCAACGATATCAAAGTGCCTTTAATTATGAAAATAAATCGTTACATGAGGGTATGCCTCGACAATATCCTGGGGCACATCCGACACATGATGATTCAGAAAAAGACGAACAGCCTCCATATAAAGGATATGGTAACTCTTAACATGGAAGGCCAGAGTGAATTCTGGCCTTTTTATTTCTTTATTTTCTTCACGACGAAATAAGGACAGCCAAAATTGCAGTATTCATATAAATATTCACTCAGCGTGCTTATTTTCGTATCAAAGGTGGCTTTCTGATTGGAATCATCAAAAAATCCACGCAGCCTCAATTGCCCGTAACCCCAATCGCCCACTATATAATCATACTTCGTTAAAATCTCACTGTATCTGGCTTTAAACGCTTCTTCGTTATAGCCTTCCCTTTCATCCTCAATTATTTCATAGGTCATGTTATTGATGTTAATCATGTTTTCACCTCTCATATATAAATTCCTTCTTTAAATTATAACTGATTCCCCATCAATTACTAAGCGAAAAATAGAGAAATATGTTCATCCTAAAGTTATGGGGGTGTTATTGATGAAAAAAACGATAATAACGATAGGTTTAAGCTCGATTATTGCACTAACCGGATGTGCTGATAAAGAAAAAGACCAGGGGCTAGGTGCAAAAAACAATGCCGGTAACCCAACGAACGTAAATAATCCAACTCAATATTATGACGAGGATTATCGTAATAATGACAATAAAAGTGATGATTTCGGTTTTACCCGCACAAATAGTGCAACCATTGACGGCCGTAACATTTCCAACAAAGCTGCTTCCATTGACCGTGAACAACTTTCTGATGTCATCTCTAAACTGAGTGTTCAGATTCCAAATGTCAATGATGCCGCTACCCTCGTTACTGATGAGGAAGTGCTTGTCGTATATGATACCAATGCAAAGGATCGGACGGAAACCGCAGACCAGGTTAAACGTACTGCCATGTCCGTCGTGCCTCGCTACTATCATGTCTATGTCAGTGATGATTATCAAACCCTTGCCCAAGATGTCGAGAATTTCGCTACAGTGAAATCCGGCAGCAGAGGGATTGACTATACGATTGAACAAACCATCAAAAGAATGCTGAAGTCGCCTCAAGGATACAAAATGAGTGATGGTGAAAATGAAAACGGCGAAATGGTTAACGATAAAAGAGATCATCACGATAACATCCATCAAAAAATGGATAACCGTTGAATACAAAAGGACCGAATTTTTTCGGTCCTTTATTTCACTCTATTTCAATAATTCTTCACCTTTGCTCTGCTTATGTTTAGCCGCAGCATTAACCTGTTCATCCGCATGATAGGACGAACGGACAAGCGGACCTGATTCACAATGGCTGAACCCTTTTTCCAATGCACGTTCTTTCAGTTCGGCAAATTCTTCAGGCGTGTAGTATTTCAGCACTTTTAAATGCTTTTTAGTCGGCTGCAAATACTGGCCGATCGTCATGATATCCACATTATTAGCCCTTAGGTCATCCATTGTCTCAAGGATTTCCTCACGCGTTTCACCCAGCCCCACCATTAAACTGGACTTTGTCGGTATTTCCGGATACAGTTCCTTGGCTCTTCTTAAAAGCTCCAATGAACGATCATACTTGGCCTGAGCCCGTACACGGTCGGATAAACTTCTGACAGTCTCTATATTATGGTTCAGGATATCCGGTTTAGCATCCATCAAAGTCTTGATATTTTCAAACACCCCGCCCATATCAGACGGCAATACTTCAATTGATGTAAATGGATTTTTGCGGCGGATGGCACGGACCGTTTCAGCGAAAACTTCAGCGCCTCCATCCTTTAAATCATCACGGGCAACAGCTGTAATGACGACATGCTTTAAATTCATCAAAACAACGGAATCGGCAACACGCTCCGGTTCAGCCCAATCCAATTCATTCGGACGTCCGGTTGTTACTGCACAAAAACGGCAAGCCCTTGTACAGATTTCACCTAGAATCATGAAAGTGGCCGTCCTTCTAACTGCCCAGCATTCGTGAATATTCGGACATTTTGCCTCTTCACAGACAGTGTGAAGATTTTTCTCGCGCATCATATTTTTTAAACCGAGGTAATTTTCGTTAGTATTAAGCTTTATTTTCAACCAATCTGGTTTTCGAAGAATTTCTTTATTTCTAGAAGACATGAAAATGCCACTCCATTCTATAGAAATTAACACACCCTACTTTAACAATAAAAAAGCATTTATACAAGTTATAGTTGGTTTCCCATTATTTATTTTTCATGTTTATTGCCAAATCAGCAAAACTATAAAAGATGGATGGACTGATGTCTTTTAATAACGGAGAATATCATGAAAGGAGCCTGCCCCGTTGAAAAAATTATTCCTTCTAACGATAACTTGTTTGTTTATCTTGGCACCAGGCCAAGTCGCCAATGCTGCCAATACCCCTGATGTTTATGCCGGGAGAATGGCGCTATATAAAAATATGGAGGCTGCCCTCCAAATCCCGTGGTATTACCTTGCTGGAGCAGATCAATATGAGCACAGCCTAAGGGCCGCACGAAGGGATTTAGAGCCGGCAAAAGGTTTTATAGGCATCCACATCGAGCCTTCAAAGTGGAGCGGGGCTCTCAATCCAGACTTAAACGATGTGAACCCGCTCACGATTACATTTTTTGATGGGTTGGGCCAGGATGGCAATGGTGATGGCAAAGCGGATATCACTAATGATACCGATCGATTGTATGCTTTTTCGAAGCATCTCCAAGCATATGGTGCAGATGAAGATAATATCCGGATCGGCTTGTGGGATTATTATAAACGCGATAAAGCCGTCAGCATCATTATCGGCAATGCCGAGATTTATAAGAAATACGGCCGGTTGGATCTACATGAAAAAGCCTTCCCGGTTCCAGTGCGGACTCATTATACGTACTTGAATACATGGGGAAGCGCTCGCGGATGGGGCGGAAGAAGAATCCATGAGGGCACCGATATTTTTGCGGATTATAGCCTTCCCGTTCGTTCCACGAGCTATGGAATCATTGAAATGAAAGGCTGGAATAAATTCGGCGGTTGGAGGATCGGGATACGGGATTTAAATAATACCTATCATTACTTTGCCCATTTAAGCGGCTTCGCCAAAGGGTTGAAAGTCGGTCAAATCGTTGAGCCCGGACAAGTCATCGGGGGTGTCGGCAGTACGGGCTACGGTCCTCCAGGAACTTCCGGAAAATTCCCTCCTCATCTTCATTACGGAATGTACAAAGACAACGGAATCACAGAATGGAGCTTTGACCCTTACCCCTATTTAAAATTGTGGGAAAGGAAAGATCTCGCCAAAAAGAAATAGTGAGCGGCGTGAATTTTACGCTGCTTTTTTTTGATTCGAACATAAACCCCTGAACTTGATGCATAGTTATTAGTAAAGGGGGCTAAAGCGTGTTCCGAAAAAGATTTCGAACGAAGAAATTCCGAAAAAAGGGGCCTCTTCCCACCCGAAAAGTATTTCTCTATTCATTTATCCTTTTCATCATTTCAAGCATCATGACTCTTTGGTACGTGGACAAATCGATCGAACCCGTGATCATGAGTGTAGCCGAATATGAAATCAAACGGATTGCAACCGAAACGATTCATGAATCGGTTGATGAGAATATAGCCAAGGTTGACATGAACAAAATCATCACCAACAACAAGGGTGGTGATGACTCCAGTTCTTCCTATAGCTTCAATCCAGTCATATATAGTGAATTGCGGGCTAACATCACGAAGGATATTCAAAAGAAGCTTGGCATCAAACAGGGAAACCCTTTTAAAACAGGTTCAGCCAAAATAAATGATGAACAATATAAAAGTGTGGTGTATTATATACCATTTGGTGTCGTAACCGGGAATAACCTCCTTTCCAATTACGGACCTGAAATCCCAGTGAAAATGTCAGTCATCGGGAATGTTGAATCCGATTTAAGGACAAAACTGACAAACGCAGGCATCAATAATGTTTATTATGAATTGATCGTGGACTTTGATGTCAATATTCAAATCGTCATCCCCTCTTTCACGAAGGAGACCAAGGTGAGCCAGGAAGTGACAGTCGGAAGCCTGCTGATCGAAGGTGATGTTCCAAGTTATTTCAGTAACGGAAACGGTTCGGTTGCACCTGCCATCATGAAGGAAAACAAGGAATGAAAAAACCAGCTTATCCTTGAGGTTAGGCTGGTTCTTGTATATCGAGACATTTCATGATGAGCAGTTGCAGGTTTTTATTCAAGTCCACTTCGTAGGGCTCTTTTATCTGCTCGCCATCTTCTTCAAGTATCCTTATCATGGGGCGGTCTCCTATCCCTTCATTTTGAGAGGATACTACCCCTTTCCTCCCATCATTCAATTCGACGGATAGACCATTGGGATAAATGGCAACAGCCCTGCGGAAAGCTTCGATGATCGTATTGTCGAACTTTTTCCCGACTCCTGCATAAAGGACTTCCAATCCCTGATGCGGCAGCATGGCCTTACGGTAAACCCGATTGGAAGTAACGGCATCAAACACATCGGCAACGGCAATGATCTTGCCGAAATAATGGATTTCATCCCCTTTTATCCCACGGGGATATCCAGATCCATCTAACCTTTCATGATGCTGATAGGCACAATTCGCAACTAAAAGTGGAACCGTATGAACATTTTTAATTAGATGAAATCCGTAATCGGCATGTTTTTGGATTTGTTCAAACTCCTTTTCCGTCAGCTTACCGGGTTTACGGAGGACTTCCAAAGGCACGAGCATTTTGCCGACATCATGTAAAATCGCTCCAAGCCCAAGGATTTCGAGATTCTTATCATTGATATTCAATTCCACCCCTATCGCCAAGGTATATAAGGTCACATTGAAGGAATGTGTGAAGATATAGTCATCGTATGTATAAACGTCGGCCAATAAAGTCATTAGCTCTTTATTCCTTTTCAGCTCGCCCATGATGTTCCGGACTATTTGAGTTAATTTGACGTTAGCCTG
Organism: Bacillus sp. ISL-78; assembly: GCF_018613455.1. NCBI lineage: Bacteria > Bacillati > Bacillota > Bacilli > Caryophanales > Bacillaceae > Bacillus > Bacillus sp. ISL-78. The sequence continues at coordinate 458,409 of NZ_JAGGQC010000004.1, read as the reverse complement.
CTCTATCGTGAATGATCCATCCAGGTTCATTTTATTTTTCATGTCCAGGAAAGTGGTTTCAATTGTTTTAATGGCTTCTCTTCTAAGTTTCCCGGAAACTGGGGGCTTTGGAATAATGTCATCCGTCCTGGAATCTTGAATGTAAACAAAGGGAATATTAAGGGAAACCAGTCGATTGATCATCTTCTGCGTTAATGTAAGGCCCTGGCACAATAGGATATGGCCCTGCTCATTATAGATGTTTTTACCGAGCCTTGCTCCAGGTCTTAGGGACTTTGTAATAGCTAGCCTCATACTTGTACTCCGTTTCCCCATTCAATATTTGTAATTCATACCGATTCTTTCCTTTTTAAGTTTTATCGGAACATATTTTTATAAATGAATCCGTTAGAACATATTTATTGAAAAAATATCAGCATTTACTTTGGTAAAAAAAATAAGGCCCCCTCCGGAAGAAAGAAAGCCCACCTTTTCAAATCATTTTGATTAATGCCTCTTTACCAATCATTCCTGGATGTATGCCCTTTTCAACAGCCTCCCAGGTAACTGATTCAAGCGGCGCTTCCAATAACTCTTCAATCGATTTAACCCCTGTGGCCCTCCCTGCAAGGATTTTACGATCTCTCAATTTATCGTTCAGCAGTCCAACATCTAACGCACCGCACATTATATACCCCTTTTCGGACGCGACAGCAAGTAAATTCGTTTTCGGCAGTCGGACAGAAATGGCTAGGAATGTATGATTATCAAGAATTATTGGGATCATGTTAATCAATTGGTTTCGCCCCTTCCTTCCCCATACTTTATGAAAAAAAGGGCAAAACCGTGATTTTGTATCAGGGGTTCGTGTATATTTTTTTCAGCTTCCATAAAAGGATATCCCGTAAGAATTCCGGCAGTAAGTATTCTTTGCAATTGGAGCGATGGATACTTGGAAAGAAGTGCCCGAACGTGAACATATCAGGTATTGCCAATTTATAGGACTTATCCGCCTGCAGTTTCTCTCCTTTTATAAGGATCTCTTTTACGATTCCATTCTCCATTTCGTTAAATTCAATTTGATCATAATGCATGGCTCCCATGATTTTTCCGCGGAAACCGAAACCTTTCACCTGAATATGAGGCCACTCTTCATTTCTCGATTGCATTAAGATTTCCTTTAATTCATTCCCATCGACTTCAACTACGCACGGATTGATGGGATGTGGGCAGATTCTGTGAATATCTCCTTTTGTGACAGGTCCCTTCGGAAGCCCTTCGAGCAGAAGACCTGCATTCAAAAAGGAACAATCCGCCTGACTCCACTCCCTTAGGGCCTCAACAAGAATTTCCGTCAAAGGACTTCGTTTGAACCATTCATTATCCAGTGCCATCGGTAAGTGCACAGCAACCTGTTTTAGCGATTCCCCCCCGGCCTGGTATATTTCTTCAATCCATGAACGTTCATTCTCCAATTCCAAAAAATCATTGGTATCATAAAGAATGGCTCTCTTCTGGCTAATTTTCTTTTCCTGATTGACGGTCATTTCCACCTGTCCAACAAAAAAACCATATTTCCCTGCCCCGCAAAGGAGTGTGTCATTGATCAATTTACCTTGGTGGAGGATGTGGTGGGTATGCGCGCCAAGTATAATGTCAATCTCCGGAAAGTCCCTTGCCATCCTCTCATCATCATTGATGCCCAGGTGGGAAAGGATGATGATTACATCCGCCTCTGTTTTGACCCTTTCGAGCTGTGCCTGTAACTCCATGAATGGTTCCGTTATTTCCCAGCCCATCGCAGAATAAAACTTTTGAAAAAAGGCTGTCAAACCTATCATCGCGATTTTGGTGCCTTTTACCGTTGTATGTATCCAAAATGGAAGCGCCCATTCCGGCCTTTCATTATCACCATAATAAATATTGGCTGCCAAGACCTTGAACCTTGCTTGATCATATAAGGAGTCCAATGCATCATGAGGTAAAGTGATCCCTTCGTTATTGCCGATGGTCACATATTGGTAGCCCGCTTCATTAAGCAGTTCAATATTCCCTTTACCCAACGTACCTTCTGTATATGGATGCCAGCGGTCCACATGATCGCCTATATCCAGTATGATCGCTTCTTCTCCCGTTTCTTGATGAAGTTGTCTTCTTTCTTTAAGAAACTTATCAATACGAGGCCAATTCTCAAAATGACTATGGAGATCATTGGTGTGATACAAATGAATGATTTCTGACATCATTTTTCCTCCTCGTTTATCCTGTAATGCCTTGATATATTAGACGTAAACCAATGATTATCAGCACTATTTTCAATATATTTTCCAGCGATGCACTCTTTAGGCGCGTATTTATGAATGCGCCCAATTTAGCACCGAACCACGCACCCGGAATCAGGGCAAAAGCATATGGCCAATTTACATTTCCAAGGGAAATATGCGTAATCGAATTAGTGATGGAAGATAGAAATACCATGAACATCGAAGTCGCTACAGCCATATGCGGAGGGAAGAAGAAAAGAAGCATCATGACGGGTACCATTAAGGCTCCGCCGCCAATTCCAAATAACCCGGAGCTGAATCCCACGACAAAAGAAATAAATACAGCTAACAGGGGGTGGTAACCATAGGAAAATGAATGTCCATTTTCGGTTTTATACGTTTTCACTATTTTCCCTTTTCCAGGCTTGAAAAGCATGGGCTTCAAACGATTTTTCACTAATAACACGATGGCCATGAAAACCATGAAAATTCCAAAGTACAATGAAAAAGCTTCGGCGTTAAGGTTTTTATTCACATAGGCCCCCATTATTCCACCAGGTGCACTGCCAATGAAAAAGATTAAGCCGGCCTTATAATCCACCACCTTATGTTTTAAATAAGATAGAGTGGAAGATAAGCCGGTAAAAATCATGATTACGGTTGAAACACCAACGGCGACCTGTGGAGTCAGCTCATCGATAATATTTGTAGATGTTCCTAAATATAAAAGGGAAGGCACAATGATGATGCCGCCTCCCAGACCGACAAGAGCGCCGATTGATCCCGCTAATAATCCAATACCCACTAATACTAACCATACCATGAAAAAATCCGCCTTTACCTGTTTGTGAGGATATTGCCTCTACTAGCTTGTCACATCATCTCATTATTCATTATATAATTCCTCTTAAAACAAACCAAGCTGCTTAGGAGCCAGCCCTTCATATTCTATACCAAGCAACTCAATCATCTGTTTGGCATTATCAGCGGCATCCCCGCCCGAGTTATTATTGAACAGGACATATAACTCCTTGGATTCCTTTTCCAATATCCTGATTTTCTCCGCCCATTCAGTCAATTCCTGATGATTATATCGATATAGGTACCTGACCTCACGCCAATTATCCCCCGAAGCAGGCCTTTGCCAGCCATGCAGGTTACGGCCATGAAAGCGTACCAAGGTTTTATCTTTATCGGTGGCATGCAAAACGACAGGAATGGATCCCTCACCAGCCTGCGGCTCATCGCATACAGTATGGATCCAGCCTTCCTTTTCGATGAAATCCAAAGTTGGCTGAATTACGTTGGGCCTGTACCAGCTTTGATTTCTGAACTCTATGGCAACTGGGATATCGCCCATTTCAGCTTTGCACCATCGCAGATAATTCACATTTTCACGTTTACAATCAAACCATGGCGGAAACTGAAATAAGACCATCGCGAGCTTGCCGGACTTCCGATATGCTTCTAGTGAGTCGCAAAACGCCTTGAACATCTCCTTCTTACTTTCAAATGGGATTTCCCCACGTTGATGTCCTGTCATCCCTTGGTAGGCTTTAACGACAAACTGGAATGATGCTGGCGTATCGGATACCCATTTTTCACTGTTCCTCTTTGGCTGGACTGCATAGAATGAGGCATCCACCTCCACAATGGGAAAATGAGCGCCGTACTCTTTGAGTTTTTCACGTTGGGAAACACCTCCATGATATAAACTATCATGATCACCCCAACCGGTCACACCAACATAAATCATCTGCATCATCACTCCTTTGGGACAGGACCATTTCCTGACTTCTTCTTTTATTATTTTTTACCCTTATTGAGCCATATCTAATCTTCCGTATAAGGGTGTGGAATATCAAAACAAAAAGCCTGCCAGTCATGCCCGGCAGGCTTTTGTATGAATGGTTATTCTAAATCGCCTTACAGGCAGGCCAGTCGGTTATTATCCGATGGAGCCTTCCATTTCGAACTTGATAAATGGACAACATCAGAATCCCTTATATATAGAAGAAAGCCGGTGTAAAATCAACGTTTTTAATTATTATATCATCATTTTAAATCAATGAAAACCAAGTGGAGTCGGCACGAAATCGGCACGAATCCGGCATGAAAAAGTATAACTAAAACAAAAGAGCACAGCGTGTATAAGTAGTGTTGGTCGCACTCTTATACCGTCCGCCTACTCACGATAGGCAAACACTTGCTGTACCCTTAGATGTATTTTATTACATCATGGGTTTCTTAGCAACGGTTTGCTTACATAGGGGCCGTTGCTTTTTGTTGTCTAAGGAGACTGCAAAATGAAGAAACGAATTGATGTAATCGCAAATGAAGAATCATATAACAATTTATCCTCTTTCACAGATATTGAAGAATTAAATAAAACGGTACGAGTTTACAGAGACCTCATTCGTGTGGACGTAAAGCGTTCCGATGTTCAAACACGACTTATTGCACTCCTGGAGCTATTAAAACGTCACAGTTGCAAGCAAATCGGTGTGAGCTATATGTGTAAGAATACCATTGCAGCTAAGCTTGAAATTTCTTATAAAACCGTTCAACGTTTAATGAAAAAACTTGAAGACCTTGGTATGATCCGCCAGGTACCTATGAAGAGAAAAAAGGATATGATGCAAACAGCTAATGCCATCATTATTCAACCTGTGAAAGATGAAATGACCGGCAAGACCCCTGTGAAAAAGTCCAAGAAGTGTCCGGCCATTAAGACAACTACTACTTTCTTAAAACAAAATATTAAAAACAATAAACGTAAAGCCGTTGCTCAATTCTCTCATTTGGATAATTCTCCAGAAAACACTTTAAAACAAGCGAATTTCGTAGCCCATTGGGTTCCAGGTGTATTTAGTAATCTAGTTGGTTCTTTCTACGAAAAAGCTGAAACTATACAGGAATTCTGGAAGGTTATTAAGCAGTGTAATAGAGTGGTTGATTATTCTACTAACAAACGTGCATTCACAAGGGAGCAAGAAATAGAGATAGGCACCAAAGCGTTCAAGGAATTTGTTATGAAGGTTAAGAGTGGAGTTAAGATGCATAAGGGACAGTTTGCTTATTTCAACGGGATTGTGAACAAGCTTATGAACGATTTATACTTTGATGCTGAGTTTATGAATTGATTATCTAACAACCCTTTTTAAGCCGCCTGAATTTACTTTTATAGGTGCAGGGATAGTTACCTGCTTTAAAGATTGGATAAATTGTGTGAAGGACTCTGCTTGGAATATTTTAAATGGGTATTCACCATCTATTGCATATCTTTGATCAGAAATGATAAGCACATGTGGACTGTCAGCTAATACGCCACTATTAAATAAATCCACATACCGAGCTAACTTATCATTCATTTGTTTTTCGCTGTAAATAGTTCTCTGAACTTCGATGAAAAAAGGTGTCTTTCTAAAGTAGCAATAAATATCCGGTTCAGCTCCCTCACCTTTCTTACCATACTTAGGTTCAACGAGAAACGAATACAGCTCACCAAGTTGCTTCATTTCTTTATAAACATTTAATATCGCTAGAAAGTGACCTATTTTCGCACTATTTTGCTTCATGTGGACGTCTGGCCCAAAGTAACAATAAGGTACGAATGCGGTGCTTCTCTGAATTTCTCCATCCCTTAATAATCGTAATAGAACGTTGTTGGCAGCATACCCGGGATTCTTCAAATTACTGAAATGTAATTCCGCAATCGAATCACGATCCATCACACGAAATTTATTAAGGTCCTTAATGATTGCTTTATCTCGGTTAGTTAACATCATTAAACACATCCTTTTCAGTAATTCGCTTGCTTAATTCCATTGGATTATCATTAGATTCATTTTTATCCACTATTTTCTTAAAGCTATGGTTTCTCCAGTATTCTGATTTGAAGTTTGCCAGGACTTTCTCTGTCTTATCTTCATCCAGATATGGCGCTTTAAGTTCGGTTAATTCATCTAAATTCAGCAGAAACTTTCCTGGCTCATCCTTACTGATTTTTTCACTACCTGGAGTTTCGCCAATCATGGCATTTCGAAGGTCAACAGTACGGAAACCCATCCTGACTGATAAAACGCCTCTCACATCTGTGCTTAGAATTTTATGTGAAGGCCTTTGCATTGAAAGGATTAAATAAATGCCATATGCACGACCAAGAGAAGCGATTTGAAGTAAGTCCGCCATAATATCATCGTCTTTTATCATGACGAATTCATCTATACAGAGAACAATGTAAGGCGGTTTTTTATCTTCAAGCAATTTGTTTATATGCCGGACTGCATGATCTTTTAATAATTGTCCTCGCTTTGTTAGTTCAGTTTTCAAATGTGATAAGGCAGGCCCTAACTCCCTGGGAAGATAACTAACACTTTTCACATGTTTGACGCCTTCGTATAAATTGAACTCCGACATTTTGAAATCTGCTAGATATAGCTGCAGTTCATTCGGACTGTACAATTGAAGCAAGGTACAAAGAATAGAATGTAGAATGGAACTTTTGCCACTACCCGGCTGACCAAAAATCAGTAAGTTAGGGTTATTCGTAGCATCATAAAGACGTAGTTTATTATGAATATCCTTACCAGCCACAATAGGGAAGGTTATATTATCTTGTTCGATTACCTGCAGTATCTCTTTAAAATCGTAGGAGACAGATTTAGGTAAGCTCTTAACATGAATCGTTAGGATAAACTTCTTTAAATCACCTTCAATTTCAATACTTTTGCCAAAATGCTGTTTAAATACATATTCCTTTTTCTTTATTTCTTTAGGATCCATTCCATTTAGCAATGTGAATGTATAACGTAGGGATTTATCAAATTTATCTAGGTAGATATCGTGTATTTGAGGATAAATAGTTCGCTCATTGCCGCCCTTGCTCACATAATGCTTGAATAGGCCAGCACTCCGGAATGCCTTTATAAGCTCACTTTTTGCCCTCGACTTGAATAGAAATTCCCTCAACATGTTGCCGCCTCCTTATAATGAAAATAAGAACCAAAGAATAAAGCTAAAACCACCTATAGGAAAAGCAAGTCGTGTAACTGTTTCAATTGTTGCAGCAAGGTTCTCGTGACCGTGATTTGCCGCGGTAACTTCAAGACAATGTGATAATAAGGCAATAGCACCTACTCCAAGGACAACAGCGTAGAGGCCTGCTATGTCCGGAGTAAAGAATCCACTCATTGTAATCGTCGGCATAAATCCGTATATACTGTTATTAAAGAGACTCTTCGACTGCTTAACGCGATTCCCCGCCAGGAACGTTTTAAAGTCGATGGTCTCTATTTTTTGTTTTCTGAACATTCTGCTCAACTCCCAAAAAAATATTTTATTTTTTTCAGAATTCATGTATAAAACTTTATTCAAATGGGCACCGGTCGTTTTCCCCTCATTTCATTCGGCCACTCTTCTTTAACAGATTTTGTTTTTGTTGCTGTACTTGCTTTATACCTTGTTTAAGTGCACTTACTCAAATATGTTGAATCTGTTACGGAATTGATTTTGAAATCATCCGAATTCATTACACTACTGTTTAGCTGCTGTTTATCAACTGTGTAGGTTTCATGTTAATAGCCTATGTGGATAGGAAATTTTATTGCCTGTCTTACGAAGTTTTTTTATAGTTTTTTCAGTAATAAAGTTTACATAAAGGAATTGGAGAATGAATATAGAATAATAACCATGGGTGATTAGATGAAATGTAATATTGAAAAGTTGATTAAGGATCGTGGGCTAAAAAAGGGGTTTGTTGCGGAAAAATTAGAAATTTCACCAAAACAATTGAGGAACTATGAAATTGGAGAAAGTTACATCCCAATGCCTAAAGCCTATAAATTAGCTAAATTATTAGGAGTGAAGGTCGATGATTTATATGAAGAAGATACGGAATAATCATTTGATGGAGGGACAGCAATGTTTAGATTTTTAGGATTACTTTTTAGTTTTGCCACAGTATTTTTTATCCTTGCAGCAATAATATCAGCCTTTAGAAAAACAGGGAAAGTTAAGAAAATGTTATTATCATCTGTCGGATCGTTCATTTTACTTGTTGTCGTTGCATTTATCGCGATATCCAATGAAGAAGCAGAATCTTTAGATGATACAGAACCTGAAGTTGAAACAACTTATACTGAACCAACTGTGGAGGAACCCGAGGCTAATGATGAGGATGTGGAAATAACTCGGGAAGAAGAAATTGAAGAAAAGGCTAAAGGGATTATAAATTATAATTTTACTAAGGTTGAAGAATTAGACGTTAATGAGAACTTAGGGCTTAATGACGGGAGTTATATAGTTTTACCACATCTGAAATGGGATGCAAAGAACAATGCAAAGAGGACTAAAACTCTACTTGAAATGTATAGTGATGATTTAGCAGCTAATCTTGCTAAAGAGGGCGACATTAGTGAATTAGTTGTGTTCTGGGAAGTACCTTATCATTTAGAAGGTAAAAACGTAGCAAAATTCACTTATACAAAAAATGGTGAGAATATGATCATTGGTGAACGTTGGTATGATTCTTCTTTAAGGTAGTAAGAATGAATATAAATATCAAGGTTTACTTACATTCAAAAGGAACGAAGTTTTTACAAAGTGGCAGCTTTCCTGTTATGAATTCAGACTTTAAAAAGGATCCAGACTGGACTGCAGCCATTGCGGCCTACGAATGGATTCAACAGATTAAAATCAAGTTTGCTGCCAGTGATGATTTTAGAATAGATGAAGTAATTTATAACGAGGATATTGATATTACGGAGTTAGTGAAGAAGGTTAAACCTAAATAATAAGGAAAAGAAGCCCCTACCAGCTTGGCAGGGACTATCTGCAATAAGTTGCTTTTAACCGTTAGGTTATTAATACTATGCCACGAATAGATGGCTTTTATTCACCAACACGACAAATAAAAAAAGCCCTCTCACTACAGAAGGGCTTTTCTGAATGGCGCACTATTAGGGATAGTACAATAATAATTATCTCCATTCCACTTTTAATTATTCATCCTATAATACAAAAAGCGCCCTACTCAGCGAGTAAGGGCTTTTCGATGTTTCGCAGTTAAAAACAAGGTCTAAACTTATGGTATCCATATTATTCTTTTGTATTCATCCTACACAACAAAAAAACCCTCTCCATATAGAGAAGGCTTTACAATGAGTAAAACTTGTGAGGGCCAGTCACATTAGTATTGTAACCATTATAACCCTTTATATTCCCGCTTTTTATTATGCAGCAAACAATTCCGTGAAGGTAGCTTTGCCTGCCTTCTTATCAGCTGAAATACCACGTGCTTTCTGGAACTTATATAAAGCCGATTCTGTACCTTTACCAAAGATAGAATCAATTGATCCAAGATTATAACCTTCCAAATAAAGTGCAGCCTGCAGGATCCAAGTAAGATTGCCTTTTGCGCCTTTTTCGACAGTAACTATTGCAGCCCTTGTTTTAGCTCCCCATTTACCATCCACTACAAGTTTTTTATTAAACTGCTTATTAAGTTCAGTTTGTAATGCTTTGATTAATGCAGTTTTAGTTTTAATACCATTAATTCCATCCACAATAAGGCCAGATTTATAACGGCTATTTAAGGTTTTTTGAATGGATTTAATCACTTCATCTCCATTGTTTGAAGATTCGTCTTCCTCTTTTACATCAGGTTGAATAATAACCTCTTTAGCATTTCCAAAATTGATTTTCTGACCGATTTTTAATTTATTTGGATTTATGCCTGGATTTGCTTTAATCAGATCCTCCACTTGGACGCCACCTGCTCCATCCTTATGTGCAATACTCCATAAAGTGTCTCCTTCTTGGATTGTATAAACATCAGGAGCCGGTTCCGGTTTGGATGGATTTTTTGAACCTTTCCAATCAAATGCACCCCTATAATTGTACTCACAACAAGCTTTCCAACTATAACCTGGCATTTCATTATGGGCTTTATCATACTTTCCTATCCCATCTTTAACGAGTGCAGCATGAAGTTCTGCAATACTTGCAAGAGTGGCATCGTCCATCTTGTCATAGCGATAATCACCAGCAACACAAATTCCAAGTGAGAATTGATTGCTGTTTCCAACGTGGTAGGTACGTTTGTTAATATCGTTTGCATATACAATCCTAGCCCTTTTACCATTCGGAGTATTAATTATATTTTTTGGCTCAATAACCAACGCATAGCCACATCCAGGCCATCCTAGTGTAAGCACATGGTACTTGGCAAAGCTTGCAGCATCTGAGCCAGCTAACCCCTTTTTAGTTAATGAATGATGCCATACACGATGAGTAATGGATTTGGTTCGCTTTGAGTAAGTGCCTTTTGATTCTAATTTCCCTCTCATATCGACTAATTGAGGAAGTTTAATAAAGTTCATTTCCATCGTCTCCTTTTAATTTAAAATAAAAAGCCACCCAGGGGGCAGCTTACTTTAATCCATTCTTTTTCAAGACTTCTTCTTGTTTTTGAGCTTTCTTAGTCACTAAATATTGATTCTTATATACTCCATACAAAGCAAATCCCAGGGGTATTGCAGCCGTTAAAAAGTTAATAAATGAATTGATCGTATTTTCATTGAACCATTCAATTTGAAAACCTAATGATTGAAAAAATAAAAGCAGTGCCCCAAGAGCACCGCCAATCATTGCTACATATTGTTTTGCCTTATCCATTTTATTTCCCCCTTATCCTTTCCAAACACCAAATACAATTGCTATAGTTCCACCAATAATTCCCGTGCTAACTGCAGTAATAATGGCACCAGTAATGGTCCGTTTTATCCAGGTCGTATTATCATCAATCTTATTTAGTTTTTCTGTCATATTAATGATTTGCTGATCATGTCTGTCTGTTGTTCTCTCTAGAGTTCCAACACGTTGTTCAAGATTTTTATAATCTGTTTTCAATTCAGCTAATTCTTTCTCGTAAACGTTCATGTCATGAGGCACCTCCGTATTGTTCAATGTTCATGACCCCCTTTAACATAAAATTCTCTCTATCTCTGTATGTCTAGGTTGATTTTATACATAATAAAAAGCCGCCCTTGTGGACGACTTGGATTGTATTGCTATTTAGTTTTCAGTACCGCACAGTTTGTTCCTGCCATTTCATACTTCTATACGTGTATATACACGTTAATTCCACGTTATTCTTTTAAACTTCATCTTACGATTACCTATTAATGAATATAATAACTTTGCACCAATAATAATGAAAATCACAGCAAGAATTTTAGGCATTGAGAAAGAAGATACTATAAAGGACAGGTATGCCCCTCTAGGTGCAAATAATAATGATCTAATCATCATTAATGTAAAGATAATTAATATATAATTGGAGTTTTTAAGCATATAAAAAAGAACATATATTAAGGCGCCATACACTATACTACCGACAAACACTCCTGTAAATGAAAAGTCTTTAAATAGTTCAGCCAGATACGAAGAACCGTATCCTACTCCTTTTAAATACAAATCAGGCATTATTACATACGACAATGCATGCGCATATAAGTAACCGTCTATAGCTCTTTCAACTGTTTGCCCAAAAAGTTCAGGCATTCCTGCTATAGGTCTTATTATTCTATTATCTACAAACTCGAATAATGGACCAAAAGTATACCATTTCCCTTCAGGTAAAGAGTTCCCATACAATTGGGTGTAACCTATTAGATTTACACTAATACCTTGCGTATAAAAGAATTCATATATAGAATCCAAAAAGCTTATTTTTTCAGTTGATTGCCAATTACTAGACCTTAACTTTCCTATAACGGTCATAAAGGTTAATAATACTGGTAATGCAACTATACCTAATATCCATTCAAACTTACCGAACCACTTTCTTTCTTTTTTAATTACTTGATTAGTTGGATCTTTCTTTTTAGTGGTTATACTTCTTACACAATAGTAAATGAACACAATTAATAAATTAAGCATAAAGATTGAACGTCTTCCTGCTAAAGCTGAAAGAAATCCCTCGACTATATACAACATCACCGGGAAAAAGCTTCTTTTTTTAGAAGGCATTGTTGCAAGATACGCAAAAAAAGCTACATCATACATTCTGCTTATGGTTTCTAAAACACCTGGAAGAGATGATCTGAAATTTGCGAAGCTTTCAAAATAACCTTCCGTGACAGCTGCTTGTTGCATTTGGTAAACATATATTAAACGGAAAACCATACTAAAAAAGAAAAACATTAAGCTGAATAGTCTAAGTGCGTTAACATACCCAGGGTTTAATTCTTTTTTTTGTTTTAAAAAACTCAAATCGATTTTTTGGATGAGTACATAGCCGATATAAATCGCTAATAGGCTAAGATATAGACAAATAATAACCACATTAACAATTTCTAAATCAGAAAACGCTAATCCGAAAACCCCCAATAAGTTACTCTTATATCCGAAAAATTCTGTAACAATCATTCTCCCTATCAAGAAAATAAAAAATGTTACATTAAAACAAAAAAATATAATTTTTTCAAAGAATTTGTTAAGTGAATAAATTATATTGTGAGAAAAAATAATCAATGTAGCTATTAATAAAACTTTAGGGTTCTGAAATCCTACCCCTATTAAAAAGAATAATAATGAACCTATTAACAACACACACCTAGTTAAAATAAACATTTTCTACCCCTCAAAAAAATAGTCTAGGATAGTATATCATTAACTATTGTCTGAAAACAGGGATTTTTTACTACGAAACTTCTAATTTATCTCAACATTGGTTCAAATATGATTATACTCTGAGAATAGAACCATTAGCTAAGGCGTATCTCCATTGAACTGTATTGTTATAAGGAATGATGGAAACAACTCCACTTGAATTAATTTGCAAGACTCCATTAACTCCTACATCACTTGCTCCATTTAAATTTACAGGAATCCTTTGTGTACTATTAGGCGCATCATTCCCGATATTACCTAACACTAACGAACCGGTTCTTAGAGTTTTAAATGGTAAAGAGAAATTCACAAATAGTTTATTTCCATCTATTGAGTATTTGTAATAAGGCACATAGTTTGTTTCCAAATCCGGTACTAAAGTAGGGTCTAAAGAAAAGTTTTTAGTAATGTCCGTTTGACTACCCTTGTTATAGAACTTCTTATCCCTCACATAACCTTCATACAAAGCGCACCAATTCACGTTACCACTTCTTTCAGCAGGAGTTCCACCTGGTGCGCCAATTGAAATGTTTAGTTTATCTGTCACTTCATCAAAAGGATATTGGAAACGAAGCTCAGTTACTCCTTGGTATGGAAGAATTTTACCCAAGTCAGAATAAATTGTCTGGTAAGTTCGTGTTTGGATAATAAAATAACCATTGTTAGTATTTATTTGACCATCAACAACCATAGTGTAGTATCTTCCTTTTTTTAAAGGCTCTGATAATTTATAGCTTCCGATTGTTGAAGTGGTGGTTGTGCTGGTCGGTACATCTCCATCAATCACCAAGTTATCCTGTCTGTATAAACTTTCTACATTCGCATAAGGAAACCGAGCTGCTAAAACACATTGGCTCATATATTCGTTAGATGCATCATAAAAAACGGTACTTATCCCATTATCTAATTGTAATGTTGCCCATTTGCTATCGTTTTTCCTATGAAGGAAAACCGCCACATGGTCAATTTTCATAAAAGCCTGTTCACGTTGTTCTGCTGTTAAGTCACCATTTCCAGTGAAGTTATTCCAACTAAAGAATAAAACGTCACCTGCTTGGACATTAGAAAAATCTGCTTTGGGAGTAAATGAATACCCTTTTTCAAATGCGTATTTACCCATTTGGTTTGCAAAACGGTATTTATATGGGTCAATATTATGGAAAAATAGATTAGATCCTTTGTTTTCAGTATTACCACTATACTTTGAATTTTCGAAAGGTATACCATGAATAATTAAATGAGCAAACGAGCTACAATCCATTTGGAATTTCCCACCCACTAGTTGTTGGGTTGCATCATAGGCGGTGTAAGTATTTCCGTAAACGAATTGAGCAATTTTATCTAAATAAGTTTTACCTATGTTAATCATTCTTTCGACAATACCGTTAGAGTTTTGTATAACGGATGGATTTTCAACTAATCTTTCGTTGATTTCCATGAAACTAATTGGTAGTTGTTCAATCTCACCTTCTGAATTCTCAACACTTATATTCAATTTTGACATATAGAAAGCATAGGATGACAGTAAATTGAAATACAGATAATTGTTTTCTTGTGTGATATTTGTAAGATCTAAAACTGTTTCAATCTTATTCCATTGATTAGCATTCCCTAAACTAATAGAGGGACCACTCCCATAAGCCATTCTTATATTTAATGTCTTACCTGAAATTAATGGATATGCCATAAAAGAAACTTTTAACTTCTCTGATTTCAGTATTTTTTCTGTTAGTATAAGCGCAAAATCTTTATTCGGGTCTTGTGATGCCTCATACCCTACGGCTTCAATCTTCAAGGATTTATATTCTTTATATTGTGGAGACGTTACCCCTGCGGTAAATTGATAGACCGCACTCCTTGATTCAATATAAGGCAATGTTTCAAAGTCTGAATTAAGGAATAAACTTTTTTTATCTAACATAATTTCTGATTGATTCGCTTTTTCCGCCAACTGTGTGGTAACTTTTCCGAAATCCGCATTCAATCTGGAGGGTAAATCAACGTGTGTGACCCCTTCTGTATCTTTCTTTGATGTATCCACTTGAACGGCAATATTGGCACCTGTTTCCTCATTCAATCGCTCGAGTTGCTCATTTGTATTGATAAGTACTTGCTCCACTTCTGCGGCTTGATCCGTTACAACCCCTTTTAATGATTCAAAATCCTTCACGTAATAATCAGCTAAAGGAACAATATCTCTATCCTTCAAGGTTTTTTCAATTGTGAACTGAAACTGGCAAACAGTCATGGATTGGCCATTAGAAAAATAAACATTCATTTCTCCTTTTACTACGCCAGGATGATTGATCTCTTCAACGAGGATATATTCCACTTGCCCATTCACAGGATCAATTATAGTTGCATCCTTTTCGAACGCACTTCCATCTGCCATTCTGAGAAAAATTTTCGCAGTAGCTGCGGAACCTAAAGGTAAGGGCAAATTATCTTTATTTATATTAAATACAAGTTTTGCTGTACCATTGTCTTGCGTTGTGAACCTAATGGATGTTTTAGTTGTGTTGGATGTGGCGGCAACATTGGCTCTAATGAAAGCACTTTTAAAAATTTCATTTACCATGGTATCCCTACCTTTCTTTAAACAAAATGAAAAGGACTGGATATCCAGCCCTTATCGAATGAAACATAATGCAATTCCATAGCCCTTATCCGGGTCGTATTTAGAGGTGATTTTCATGATTCTCCATCCTTGCCCGAAATCCTCAGATCGTGTAGCAATCCCCTCTTTAGATCTAATATAATTGCCGGCTTCAACAGTCCCATCAATACGTACATAAACTTGTCCTAAAAGACCGACAATATTCCATTCAGGACGTTCCTCCCTTGATAAATAGTCCCCGTCTATCCATTCAGGATTTTCTTTAGGCATCATTCTGACTTCTTCCGTTACCTCTCCGGTTTCATCATTGATGATTTTGACGGTTGTTTCCTCATAAATCAATCCGCCGAATTCATTAAGTATATATCGGTTTTTCCAGTGAAAGGTCATTTCCCCAAGAACCACACCAGCTGTTTCGGAAATGACACCTAGCATATGATCCCCTTCAACAGCAGCTTTGATTTTTTCATTTTCTAATGTGACAATAGTTCCTGTCTTGATTGGTTTACCATCAACCGATTCGAAGTACTCCGCATAATCGGAAAAGGAAGAGGACCCGGTTATACTGCCTGCCCCTTTGATATTACCGTTCATCGAATCGAGTTCCCATTTTGCATTAGCTGTTGTTGGAATTTCGCTGGCCCCATACCCACCACGAACAGAATAGTTATTGT
This sequence comes from Bacillus sp. ISL-78, assembly GCF_018613455.1. Classification (NCBI taxonomy): domain Bacteria; kingdom Bacillati; phylum Bacillota; class Bacilli; order Caryophanales; family Bacillaceae; genus Bacillus; species Bacillus sp. ISL-78. The sequence continues at coordinate 442,201 of NZ_JAGGQC010000004.1, read as the reverse complement.
CATTCACAACGCTGTTACTGGCTAAAATAATCTTCCCGTTTTCATCTTTTCCGGGTGTCCTTGAATTATTGGAACCTATAATAACATCACGGCCGCCTTCTGTCTTAGAGCCCCCAGATGATCCAATAATAACACTTGCTTCCCCTGCTGCCTCGGAATTAGAAGAAGCTATAACGGCTGTTTTATCTCCAGTTGCCTTGCAGTCTACCGTTGAAGATATAATTGCTGAAGTCTCTGTTGAAGGTTGACCACTAGATGAAGCTATCCTTGTTCCGCCCTTGAGATTATTCGGAACGAAATCTTTATAGATGTTACCAGCAATCATAGCTGCGTTAGCATAACCTTCTGCAAAAACACCCGTTATACTATCCTGGGAATTAACCGAAATGAGTCCCGTTTCTCCACTACCATCGTTTATCATGTTTACATTTGAAATATTCACATGATAAATGGCCCCGCCTATGCCTATTCCCTCTTTTGCTGAATTAAGAATTTGGATATTACTTATATTGATGTAATCTGTATTTTGATCCCCACCAAACAATCTAATATCGGTGCTTGCTTTCTTGAAACCTCGAATGTTTATATTATGAAGTCCGATATTTCTACTTTTATATTGAATCGCAATAACCGGATTGTTTTGATAGTCATAATTGGGGTCTCCAATCGCTGTGAATCCTGAAACCGCCACATTTTGATAAGCCGAAATAGCAAGTGCACGAGGTGTTAATCCTTCGTATAAACCATTGAAAATTGGTTCAATTGCTGTACAGTTGGTTACATTGATATCGAAAGCCGTTGTGGAAACTGGATCTGTTGCAGCATGATGACCTATATGGCGGAAATCATAAGACCGAACATCTCTATAAGAGACATGACCAATGATGTGAACATCCTGGGATGCTGGCCAGTCGGCATGTGCCTTTACTTCCACCCCTCGGATATTTCCACTCGTAAAGTTATTGGTCAGCCATACATGTTTGGAACCGTCATCCACTTCAACCCCATTTGAATTACTGATCCCATCTTCATGAGCATTACCACTAGGAGAAACACAAAAGTTATTACTAATAAACACATACTCACTATAATGAGTGGTGATTCCATCATCGCCATAACCATAAGCTACACAGCCATCAATCCAAATATATCGACAACCATCTTTCGTGTAATCTGTATCGGACGCATGGTTATAGACAGGTGATGTAATATCAAATCCATGTAATCCAGCATTTATCGCTTCAACATCTTTTATCCACCCATACGACACTTTAGCTAAAGTTAAACAACTAGACTTTTGTCCACCTGCTGCTCCCACTCCGCCTTGCCTGTCTGAATTCCAATCCAATGACATGCCTTGGATGAATATATTCCTGTTTCCGTTTAGATAATCATTATTGGTGATGACCCATTCGCCTGCAGGTGTGTCTTCGTGTAATTTTAGGATCGTTAACCCTTTTCCGTCACCAATTAAATAGGTCCAGGAAGGTAGCTTTAACCCTCGGATAATGTAGGTACCTGCGGGAACAAGCAATCTTACTCGACCGTTTCCTAATGCCCTCTTAAAGGCTTCTGAATCATCCGTGACACCGTCACCGACAGCACCAAAGTCTTTAACATTTACCACTCGGTCAATCCGATTCTTTAATTTATTGTATTCCTTATCTAACCTGTCTTTTAATACTGGATGGATCACACCTTCTGTATCAAGACGGCCATCCACAACTTCGGCTAGTTCAGCCGTGTTCAAGATTAAATTATTGATACGCCTGTTAGTATTAATTACCCGGTCGTACACCGAATCTCCATCAAAGAATATGTCACGGGCATCATGTGCCTTTTTAGTGAGAATATGATTTCTAATCTCCCCTAATAATTGATTCAGGGCGTATTCTGTATATCTTGCGTTTTGATCCAATTCAGAAAGAAATTTTGCATTTTTAGTAGGATCATAATTTTTTATTAAATTAAAAGACATTTCTCACACTCCTTACTGTAGATAGGCGGAAACGGTAATTTGCGCACCTGTTGGTATATTGGTTTCAGGAGATACTATTACCCTATCTTTCATTAGATTAATCTTGATAGCGTTGTCCGCTGTCTCGTAATCGGTCAACGCATCAAAACCATTTCCTTTAAGTAATAAATCTTCGTTGATGACGATGGATATGGTGTTAACGGAAACCCCACCGGTCAATACAAAAAGAGCATCTCCTTGAACAGAGACACTCGCTGATGATAGGTTGCTTGTTTTAATGGTCCATTTCGTCCCGTCAAATCGTAAGATCAACATGATTTGTTGGGGTAAGCTGTTTCTAATCCCACTCGATGTATTTCGGATGTATTTCGATTGCCTTTTGATTTGTATTTTGTCATCCACCTGCATATCATAGATGTCTTTCCGGAATGTAGAAAAGTTCAATTCTGGTTTGCTGTACTGATCAAGTGGATTGTACTTCATATCAATGATTCTAAGCTCATCCTGATAGGTGCCACCGCCAGCTTTATCAGCAATCATACTTATGGTATCTCCCTTAAAGAAAACCTCTTCAAAGCCTTCAAGTCTCGGGTCATAAAAAATAGCCAGGTCTACATTTGCAGTTACTTCCGGATAGGGATTGACCAAGTTTTCTAAAGCGATTTTTATACTACTTTCTTTAGTGAACCTGTCATCTCTAATATCATCAGCATACCGAGGAAATCCATCCAATAGATAATTCTTCTCTTCAGGATGGACATACAAAACAGGATCAAATAGATACTTTCCTTTATCATCTTGCTTTCCATATCCCCATGCCCTTGTGGTACTGTTTCGTGTGGATGAAGAAATTTGCAATCCAGCTACGTTATACCGAGTGTCTAATAAATAATTCACTTTCTTACCCATTTGTTTATAGACATAAATTTTTGTATTGTCTACATCCAATTCAATCTTATAATCTTCAATGGTTTCATCCATCAACGTTTGGGAATTTTGTTCCCCAAAATTCTCCTGTTCTACTGCTTCTATGGTTTTTGCAGAGGCATCCAATACATAACTAAACCCACTTCCTTTTAAAGCTATATCTAAAGCCTCCGTGAGTTTCAACGTTCCCGTTTTGGACGTGTTTACCATATTGTTAACCAGCCTTGCTACATACGTATGTGAAGCAGTTATGGTTTTCGTAAACGCTATATTATCTGTATCTATATCTAAAATGAAATATCTCTGAGCCTTAAATCTCTTTTCATCGATGACGATGATGTTGTCATTGACCAACATGTCATATTCCACTTGATTTTCCTCGGTTCGACTAATCGTAAATGACAATTCCTTTTTTCCATTCAACCCATCACTTATGGAAGGGACTACGTCCACAATTTCAACTCGTTCCCCTGTAGTTTTGTTTTCTACAAATATTTGATTTAAAAATACATCCTTAACCACTTCATATGTTGTATCGCCTGTCACTTCCAAATTAGGAGTATCCAATATTGGTGGTTCAGGTGTAGGAGTAGAAGTTTCTAGGTTATCAAAAAAAGAATCGATCGCTCGATTCACATCCACATTTCCGGTTATTCCATTAACTTTTCCTTCTTGTGTGTATTGCCAAACGGTCCAGCCGGTAATATCTGGGTCTGATGCTGTTGTATATCTTGCTATCCACAACGGATAACCACTGGCATCGATTTTATTTTGGTAAAAGGAAAGATAAGTGTAAATCATTACTTTTCTGCCTTGAGATATTAGATAATCAAGAAAAGTTCTCGCAGCTGCTGTCAAAGCTGATTTTCCAATATTACCTTCGTCTGTCTCAATATCCAGCACCAAAGGAAGATCCATTTCAAAATCTTTGACGGTATTTAAAAAGAATTTTGCTTCAGCTAATGCCTCTGAATTGGACTTGAATTTGGCGAAGTGATAGGCACCCACTTTTAACCCGTTTTTCTTGGCATTGGTTATATTCATTTTAAATGTAGAATCAATACGAGTGGTTCCTTGTGTAGCCTTAATAATAGCAAATTTCACACCATCAGCCGCGACCAGACCCCAATTAATGGACCCTTGCCAATGCGATACATCAATCCCTTTAATCACTCCATCACCTACTTATAATAAAACCTTGTGTTAAATTTGATGCTTTTCTGACTAGCTCCGGATACTTCCATGAGATTGTAGCCAGGGAGAAGTGAAGGAAAACGCCCGGTAGTCTTAGCAATTTTCCCATTCACAGTGACGTATTGACGAAAAATAACTACCTGCGCCTTAGTTAATGTCTCATTGATCATTAAATACTCCCCGGTATTTCTGTTGCTGATCTTTACGTCTTTACCTGTAAGGGTCAACTCCACTTCAAAGTCATGTTCCGTAGTGTATAAACGAATATCTCCCCCGTTATAAACCCTGAATTGATAAGGGAGTTGGGCATTACTATCCTCGAAAAGATAGACAAGATCTTCGTTAGGTATATTCATTCCAATACCGAATCGCTCTTTGCTTAAATTATAAGCAGAATCTGTATTATATTTGGATTCCGCCACACCTGGGAGACATGTGAATTCAACTTGAAATTCCTTATGTCTGTATTGCGCTTCTTTCTCAATGGAAAAATTCCCATCACATGTGACTAACCATCTTTTATATGGCTCAAATGTATTAGAAATATAGTAAGAATGATCTCTTACTAACAATCTATATACTTCACTTCTCCACAAATAAAATTGTTGAGGGATTACTGATTTAATCAGCAATTTTACGGGTATTGGCCTTTCTTTGTAGACTACCTTTTTTTGATTGGTTTGAATCAATCCACTTTTACCTGGAATGGACTGTACATCCCTTTCGATAATGGGAGCTGGTGGGCTAAATGATAGGAGATTTACTTTTGGTAATAACTCACTTAATTTCTGTTCACCATTTCCGAAATCTATTAATAAATCATACTCTCCCATCACCTAACCCCCATGTTAAAAGATTTACTCTTTAATACATTCGTACTGCGATTATCAAGCACCCGGCCAACCTGGTCTTTGCCAAGATAAATGTCTCCCGTTTTTTCCGAAATAATCCTCAATAAATTAGCTATCTCTTTAGAAAGAATCTCATTTTGCCTTAATGTCGCGTTTAAAAGTTGGCTCATGACTGAATCGTTACTGCTACCTCCACGTACATTAGGCAATTGATTAGGGCGCTTATTTCCTCCCTCAATAGACTTTCCTGCTAAAGCAAGTAGTTTCATCGCATCTGTTCTCCTGCTTGGGTCAGTCGGAATAACCCATTCTGGCCATCCTCCTTCAGCCAAATTATAGAGACCCTCATTCTTGACGAATCCGCCTGTTTCAAATTTCCTTCCACCTCTTGGACTCCATCCTCGTTTACCGTAAGGTAAGTCTCTGCGCCATGTTTTGTTGTTGAAAAAAGCTAACAGTTGATCGTAACCAGAATAAATATTATTATGGCCTTTCACCGCATAAGACCGGAACGTTTGCGGGATGTACTGAAGCAATCCACGTGCTGGATTTCCTGATAAGGTATTAATATCGACTACGGCCGAACTTTGTGTAATCCTTTGATTTCCACCTGATTCTCTTTGAATTTGTGCGATGATACCATTTATTTCAGAGCTGTTTATGCTTTCTTTCATAGCCATAGCAGCTTTTAAAATTTGACCCCTCCAAGCTGAAGCGCCGCCTGAAATGTTTGGAGCATTACCTCCACCTTCACCGCCACCACCTAATGAAAACTTATCCATTAATCCTTTAATCCAGCCAGTACCCATATTTATCATTGATTTAATTGGACTGCCAGTTAAATTGTTCATCCAGCTAGGAATCATGGAGTCTTTCAAGTTAAATTTCTCAAATCCTTTTTTAAGAAAATGTTTAGGTCCTTTAAGCATCCAATCAAAATAGTCGCCTGTTCCTTTTTCATAACCAGGCATACCATAACGCTTTAAAACTTTTTCTGTATGGTGATTTGGTAAAACACTGGTTCCAGGAGCTAAATTTCGAAGCTCAGCACCTTTACTTCCAGATAAATACGTTCCTTTGCCTGGTTCATGTATTAATTCTCGCCCCTTTTCAGATACAATAGCAGGACCACCGGGATGACTACCATTTGGTGTTCCTTTTGCCATCATAGGTACTGGTTTTTTGGCTACACTTTTATTTGGTTTTTTTAATGACGGTTTGTCTTTTGTTTTACTTTGTCCAAATACATCCTTAAACCAATCGACAGCTTTTTTAACGCCACCAACCATCTTATCCCAGCCAGTTAGAACCTCACCTGTTTCCCAATTTACATCATCGATATGCTCTTTAGCTTGTTTTTTAGAAGCTTTGACCACACCTTTATGCATTTCGTTGGCTTTTTTTACAGATTCATTTTTTTGGCGTCGTGCTTCACGTATTAATGTATCAGCTTCTTCAGCACTGATACTTCCCGTTTCATCCCGTTCACGAATGATAGCTGCTTTAGCTTTTTCATACTTTTCATTTGCTTCTTTAATGGTTCCGTCTTTAGCTTTCTTACTGTCAGCAACCGTTTTTGCAGCCTGTCTAGCTGTAATTGAACTAGCATTAAGTCTTAATTCCTCCATGATGGCTTGTTGTTCTACTTGACCTTCTGACAAAGTTTTAACTGCCATGTCCCTCATTTGTTGATTTATTGCGGCAATTTCAGCTTTTTCAAATTGAGAAGTTTCCCGTTTTTGTGCAACGGCTCGATCAGTAATTTCTTTAACTCTGTCTTCGTACTGCTGAATTTTAGCAAGTTTCTCTTGATTAGCTGTTTCCATTTTTCCAAGCAATTCTTTTTGGTAATTGTCGGTTAGAACACTGCCTGAAAATACGCTTTCAATATTTTTCTTACTATCTTCAAAGTCCTTTTTCAAACTATCTTTAATAGTTCCACCCATTTTACTGAATGTAGCTACCAAATTATCAGCCATATCTTGAGAAACTGCTTTTCCTGAAGAAGACATGAGGTTTAATTGCACAGTAGCATCGTCATTCAACTTTTTGTAGCCTAAAACAGCTTTAGTTGTTGAATCAGAAACCTTATTGCCAAAATCATTCAATGCAGGGATTTGCTCTTCTTTAAGGTGTTTATAAAGCTTTACACCACCAGTAATTAGTTGAGGGATGGCAAATGAGGCTAATAGTCCAATTGGTCCTCCCAATGCACCTACGCCAAGACGTGCTGCACCTAATCCTTTTGTAAGAGTACCTATCCCACCGACAGAAGCAAGGGCAGTCTTACCAAATCCTAGAACGGCTTTCCCGCCTTTTAATATCTCCGGCAAGAACATAGTCGCAATTCCTGCTACAGCTCCCCACTTACCTCCAAACATGGTCATAGCTCCGCCTGCGGCTACAGCGCCACCTCGTAGAGCTCCCATACCTTTCGTGGATTTTGCCATTGAAGCATTCGCCGTATTCATTTTTGTAGAAGCAACTAATGCGGAATTACCAAACTTAGAAACAGAGGTGCTGGCCAGTGCTGTTTGAATGCGGTATTTACCGAACAGGCCAATACCTTTTCCGAGACCTGCAGATAATACACTTATTCCTGTTGCCGCACTACCTAATAAAGATAGAAGCACACCAACTGCAGTTCCTAGACCTAAAACAACAACTGATAACGCTCCACCTATGGCAATAGTATGCTTCATAGATGGTGATAAATTGTTGAACCATTCCACACTAGATTGAATATGTTCAGCGAGACCTCGTAATGATGGAAGAAGTTCTGTCCCGACACTTATTCCCGCGGTTTCCAGCGCCCCTTTTAATTCTTCTATGGTGCCTTTTAGGTTATCAAGCTTTTGTTTAGCAACATCTGATGCCTTAATCTTATTTAAGGCTGTCGTCATACCGTCTATGCCTTTAGCGCCTTCTTTGTAGAGAATGTTACCTGCTCGGATAGCATCCGAACCAAACATGGTATTTAAAGCATTTTGTCGCTGCTCGTCATTCAATCCTGACATCGATTTCTTTAATAAACCCGCAATTTCAGACATGGATCTAATTTCGCCCTGTTCATTATAGAAGGCGCTAGAATTCAAACCGGATGCTTCTGTAACTCTGTCATAGGCCTTTTTTAAGTCAGCTTTTGATGCAACTGCTCCGGCTTCTTGTTTGGCTAATAATTTCAAGCCATTTTGGATACCTTCCACACTTCTCTCAGTAGGAGTGATCCCTTTATCAACTAAGTACTTATAACCAGCTGATACGTTATAAGCTGATAATCCTAATTCGTCGAACTGCTCCCGTGCCGCCTTTGTATGCGGGGAAAGGTTTAGCAACATGGTTTTCAGAGACGTACCTGCGTCGCTACCCTTTAATCCGTTTTGAGCAAATACACCAAGGGTTGCGCTTGTTTCTTCAAAGTTAAGCCCCACACCACTTGCAACTGCTGAAACTGCTGACAAAGCGAAATTCATTTCACCTACTGCTGTAGCTGAAGCGTTTGCCGTACCTGCAAGGATATCAGCCGCCCGTGTTACTGAAATATTATCATCTTTAAATGCATTCAAAGCTGTGGAGGCTATTTCAGCAGCCTCTTGCAACTCAAGCGTACCTGCTGTGGCTAAATTTAATGCTCCTTCTAATCCACCGCCTAATATATCTTTCACAGATACACCGGCTTTGACTAGTTCTTCGATTCCCTGGGCAGCTTCGGTAGCTGAATACTTTGTTTTCTCACCCATCGTTATGGCTAGATTTTCAAGCTCTTTACCAAACGATTCAGCTTCTTCTGGGGACATAACAGACTTCATAGATGAAATTTGAGACTCAAAGTCCATAGCCTTTTTTGTTGCGAAGGCTAAACCGCCTCCGACAGCTGCTGTTGCCACACCAAATGAGCTAGTCATCCCTTGTCCAACTTCGCTCATTTCGTGACCGGTTTCATTCAATTTACCTGAAAAGACAGTTAATCGTTTGCTCATCCTGCCCCAACCGGATTCCGCAAGTCGTTGCTCTTTTTGGAGATTTTTTAATTCAATTCGTACTCTCCCTACATAACGTTCTAAGTTGTTTAGAGAAGCCACTTCATTGTTATAGCTTGTGGCAGCTTCATCTGCCTCTTTAGAACCTTCACCATGCTCTTTAACCATTTTTTCATAGCTTTTTCGAGCTTTATCAGTGACAGCCTTTTGAGTTTCTAATTTAGCATTTAGTCCTTGTAATCGAGTTTCAAATTTACCTAATGATTTATCACTACGATCGAACGCGGACATATTTGCCTTCATCGCGCTATTAACTAATTTCAATTTTTCCTTCAAATCAGTTAATCCACTATCGAGTTTTAACGTATCTAATCCGAGTCCTATCGATAATCCTTCAATTTTCTCCATCAATCACCCTCCCTTCACATGCCAAAAAAGCCCCTATCCTCCGAATGCGGCAATTAGGGACTTTTCATGTCTTGGCTTATTTTCTTCGCTGAGGATTTCAATTAGAAAGTGAAAAGGCATGTTTAAAACTTCATTGATGTCCTTCCCGTTTTTCACATAATTAAGGATGAGTTTATCCATATATTCCTTTTGTTTAGCAGGAGAAAAGTCCTCATCCGTTAACCGATCTTCTCCATATACTTTTTTGTTTCATCACTTTGGTACCCTCTAGACACAAAGATAACTTGTTCTTGAAGGGTCTCAAGAGCGTCAGGTGCATGCAGGCCATTGATTAAGTCTTGGGTCGTAAATTGCTTGTTGTAAATTTTATTGGCTACAATATCTATCATCTTATCGAAAAATTCTTTATCAGTTAGATTATCCTTATTCATCTCATCTTCTATATCAACAGCCTCGTATACTACTGAAAATGGAATGAAAACGGGAGTGAGGTATGTTTCAGTAACGACATCTTCCCCATTCACTTCTTTCACCAATTTGATCATGTTACGTTTCAAGTTAGCCATTTCAACACTTCTCCTTTTCTAATAAAAAAAGAGCAGGCATTAGCCCACTCTTAGATTTCTTTAATGACCGGTTTTCCCATCTTATTTTCAGAAGACAGTAATTCCTCTAAGCGCTCTTCCTCAACCTTTTTATTACCTGGTTTCGGAAATGCATCCCCTTTACGATAAATCTTATCTTTATCCTGGAGGTCTTTAAAATCCTCAACTGCTTGATATCTCTTTTTCCCACTCATCTATTACACCCCCGCTGGTGCGCCAGAACCAGGGTAAGCTTTACCGAAGATGGCTTGGAAGATTGCATCACGGCTAGTAGTTTCGCCTTTTTTATCCATACCGAAAAGTACAGATTTAGCATCTTCAAATCCTTCCACTTCCCGGTCCATGAATTCGGCTGTGATTTCTTCATTTTGAAACTCTACGCTATCTTCTTTCGTTTTACTAGAAATGTTAGGCCGCATAAAAATCCCTTTCGGTAGGCCTACCCATTCCGTTGATCCATCTTGATATGTTTTGGCAAATACACAGGCGACATATGGAGGGAAATCATTCGGGCCGTATGAATACAGACCATCCACAGTTGATTCCAATCCGAACAATATTTTCTTATCCTCAACTGGTACCTTGTGAAAGGCTGATGTAACACTGATATTTCCGTTTGATACAGCAATTTCAGCTGTTGTATTATCACCGTAAGCCCTAACTGCCTCCTGTGGCATTTCAATCGTTATTTCTTGAAGAAACTTCACTCGCTCAGGATCCATTGAAGTTACCCCAACACCTGTTTCGTCCAATGTTCCATAATGAAATTCGTCTACCCCTGTAGTTGCTCGGTAATTCTTTTCTACTGCCATTCCTATTCACTCCTTTTATGATATAAAAAAAAGACACATTATAAATTGTCTAAGTCTTCTCTGTATAATTTTCCTCGGTACCTTCTAGCATCGCGGTAAATTCCTGTATCTTCATCCCATTCATCGGTGCCAGTACCTTGATGAAAACCAAACTTCCACATTACCTTACCAATTTGTTCAGATAATTCTCTTGTTGCGGTTCTATTCTTTGACCACACTTCAATTTGATAAAGGCAGTCATAAGTTAGCCAGGTATCATCAGCAAAATCTTTAGGAAGAGGGACGTCTAATGGATCTATGATGATATTCGGAACTGACGTCACACTGCTGGTTTCAGGAAAAGCATAAAATTTAATCCTTCCTGCCGCCTTTTCTTTAATATAAGGGTCAGCAATCAGCTCGTTATATACCATCCCTAATACATCCATCAAATCCCCTCCTTTATCACCCGTTTGATGGTATCACGATATTCCTTCTCCGCATTTCTCATAGCCCTGGCTATTGCTCCCTTACCTTGTGGATTGGGATTCTTCACTGTGCCAAATTCATTCAAGTGGATAATCCTGTAACGATCTTTAGGGCCTTTCCAATGAATCTTTATGGTACGGGAACCATTCACCCACATAGGTTCGGAAATGGTCATTTCATCGATGGTTGCACCTGTATCCTTAAAGGATTCAAACTGACTCTTTAGTTCCCTAACAAATACCTCGGCCCCTTTTTTAAGAGCAATATCGCTTAATTGCTGCATCTTCATTTGTCCGTAACGTTTTTCTATTTCAGCAAGCAATTTCTTTTCACCTGTAATTTTCACACTCATTCGGTTAGCCCTGCCACAACAATGATGAATTCCTTGTTCTGCAAGTCAGGTTGAACATGTTTAACGTTATATCGCTTGTCTCGGTATTCAACAGCATCGATAGAAAGATAATGCTTATTATTAGGGATAAAATCAGCTTGTGGATCACGTATCGTAATGGTGATATCAGATAGGGTTCCATTTGCTTTAGCAATCTCCAAGTCTTTCAACCAAACATTATCAATCTTGGCCCATGCCTGATAGAGTATTTCTTTTTCAGACTCACCAGGCTCAGGCCCTTCATTTGCTACATACTTATAAAATTTTATAGGTGTGCGTAAATCCCCTGTATTAACCCTTGGTGGTTTATATTTAAATGGTTGCATCTACATCACTCTCCGGTATTAAAGAAAGCCCTAAGCTTGTTATCTGACTTAAAAAATTGTCATCAAAATATTCAAGAGCATCATTGTAAGCATAACGGGTACGTTCAAATACAAGTTCCTTCGCTCTCTGATCAGTATCCTTTTCACCATTAATATCAAACACTCCACAACTGCTATTAATCGCAGAAATAGAAAAGGACAACAATCTTTTTAAATTGTCGTCCTCACTCGAATGGGAAATATGCATGCGCTCCTTAAACTCTTCCAATAGGTCGGATGATACATCCTCCATTTACCTCACTCCAATCAAACGCCTGCTGGTGCAGCTGTAAACGTAATATCCAGAGCATAGACCAATGCAGCTTTATTATCCTTTGGTTTACCGTTCGCAAATTGCTTGATTGTGTAGAGCATAGCATCCTCGATCGCCAGTGTCTGATCAAATTTATTTGCCTTGTAACCCCCGGCAACAGCAGCTAGATATTGACCTTTCACAAAGAATAAAGTTTTGCCATCTGGAATTTCTTCTGACTCTACAACTTGGATGTTATATGGCAAAGCCGTTACCCATTGGCCATTTGCTGTCTGGATAGTATTACGAGCTTGTACACTGATTGCATCGATAGGATTTACTACCATTACAATTTTGTTGAGCACCTTACGCGCCTTTCCTTCCTCATTCGTGGATAGTGCTTTGATGACATCATGCAGTTCACCCGCAATGATTTCCCCAAACTGAGAAGGGGCAAATGTCAAAGTGCCGGAAGTAGTTTTATCTGTCACCGCTCCATTCTCCGCAACATTTTTCATTAAGCCAACAGGCTCGTTTTGAGAAGGTCCTCGACCGTTTACTAAACCGTATTCAAGGCCAACAGAGTAAGATTCCACTAACAGGTTACGGACGTAACGCTCAACCCACTCTGGTCCAAGTTCAAGCATATCTTTTGGAATAACGGCAAAGGCAGTAAGTTTCAGTTGGCCGATTTGTTCTTCACTGAAGGCGGCACTGACTTGTCCTTTAATTTCTCCAAACAATTTACCCCACGCATAGGCTTTGGTTGGGTCAGACGTGATAAAGCGTGTGACAGCTCCTAAGTCCTGCAGGCCGATTGCATCCAATAAAGGATGTTCTTGCACCAAGTCTTCAAAAATTCTTTCTTGAGTAGTCACAGGCAGGATAGATTCCTCAGCAAAACCTTCACTAGAAATAACCTCATTAAAGAATTTTCTTTCTTCTGATGTAAGGACGTTTTGGCCGCGGGCGGTAAGAATCTGAGCATCCATTTGTTGTGTGCGTACCTGAGTAGTGATTTTTTCGGTCAAGTCTTCAGCAAGCGCCGATTGCATTTCATCCCATGCCAAGGCAAGCTTTTCGGCATCCTGTTCTTCTGCTTTCACCAAGTTCATGTAAGCTGCTTTCTTTGCTTCAAAGTTCTCCATTTTACCTTTTAATTTCATAGTCATTCTGTTTTCCTCCCTTTAATTAAAAAATGAACCCTTTACGTTTTGTCTTAACTGGCTTACGCTCAGCTGAGACAGGAGAAAGAGGTTCATTGTTTTGGTTATTATTTTGTTTTAAATTGTTGGTAACAGCATTAATAATTTCTTGTAATTGTTCGTCAGTAATGCCTTCTTTTGAATCTTCTTTCGTTTCATATTCCACTTTGTCAGCGAAACCATCCTTAACAGCTTGTTCAGCTGTCATCCAGGTTTCGTCCTCGATTAACTTTGCTATTTCCTCACGACTCATATCCGTCTTTTGTTGATAGATGGAAATGATTGATTCATCATAAGTTTCAAGGGCATTAAGAGTTTTCTTAATATCTTGTTTAGTTCCATATGCAAAGGTTGCCGCTTCATGAATCATCATCCTGGATCCAGTCCGCATAATCACCTCATCCGCCCCCATCGCAATTATTGATGCAGCCGATGCGGCCAATGATGTAACTTCCACAACAATATGTTTATCCAGGTCTTTTAAGTAATTGTAAATTTCAATCCCTTGATCAGCATCGCCACCACCGCTATTTAATTTTATTCGCACTGTGGGAGCAGTAATTTCAGCTAAAGCATTTCTTACATCTTCTGCACTTGTAGCTGTATAAAACCATCCACTTTTACCAATGGCACCAGAAATAATCATTTCATGCTCTTCTCCATTGGTTTGATTCATAAACTTATAAGGGATTGCTTGAATTTTTTTCGTCACTTAGTCTCACCTCCTTCAACAGTACCCGCAGCTTGATAGTTTTTAGTAATAACAAATTCATCTAATTCTGGATTGTCTGAACGTTCTTTCCCAAACAACTCCCTCACCTCGTTTCTGGTAAACGCTCCGGAGGCCACTAACTTATCAACTGCCTCAGCATTCTCGATTAAATCCCTTTCCGTTAACCCAAACACATCAATCCGGGATCCTTTTAAAAAATCTTCTTTGGCAACTAATTTTGCATTTAATTCATCCTGTATTTTCTTAACCATTGGGTTATTACAGAACCTTACGTAAGCCTTAATAGCTGTTTCATAATCAGATAATTCACCATGAATCAAAGCATTTGGAATACCTAACACATTGGCTACATCATCAATGACTGACCGTTTTAATTTGGTTAAATCTTCAATGGATTGCCCCTTCACATCGCCTTTTGATACTTCTGTGTATTCAAAACCTTTTAGCTTAGGGACTAACGCAATGGAATTCACTTTAAATGATTTAAATAACTTATCAATGAAATTCTGCAGCTTATTTGTGTTCTTTTCATCGAGGGCTTGACTTGATTCAATACCAACTGTTCCGCGAATTTGATTATTCCTCATACTGATTTCTATCATCCTGCTGAACAAATCGGCATAATCATCAAACATTCCATCCATGAATTTTGTAAGTTTCTCATTGTTATAAGTTAGATAAATAACCTCGTCCATTGGGAATGTTCGTTTGAACGTATAATCCTTAACGGTTACGTCTTTGAATTTGTCTGGATATACAGCATATTCGTCCCTGACAAAATCGTCAGCTATTAGCAAATCATTATCATCCGTCAAAACAACAAGCACTTCATTTTCATAAATCAATTTGTAGATGAAGCTTTGCCAAAAATCCGCAGCACTTTGATCTGTGTTTGGCCGTACATTTAAAAGATAATGCCAATCATTTTGCTGACGTTTGTCCCCTTCCATAACTCGGAAGTCCGATTGGCTAATGGTCCGACCGATGAAATTGATGCAGATCTCCAAAGCCATCTTTTTTAAATATACTCGATGGTTGGTTTCATCAATTAAATCCAAATCAAACAATGATTCCAATTCGCTATTTCTTCTTAACACGTTTCCTAACCATCCCATTTACATTTTCACCCCCTCCCTAAAAGTTAAGTGCATCTAATGCATCTAAAGCATCTGAAAAGTCGTAATCCTCTAAATCTCTGGATGCCCATACTCCGTATAAAAACATCATAAAACCATCCGTTTTGCGTTTGACTGGCTCCTTTTTTCGATATAACTTATTGCCCTTGTTATCAATAACAACCAGAACATTGTTTGTGTACCAATGCATCATAGGATTCTTACCAAAAATAACTCGTTCCTCATCAAAGGCAAGGTCGATTTTCGGGGATAACAAAGCACTTGCAGCATCTGGATTTCGAATGGTTTCAACTTCGAACCCTTCTGCTTCAAATAGTGGCCGTAATATTTCCATTCGGAAATTATCGCCAATGATTTTTTTTATATTCCAACCTTCATTACGACGATCCACAAACCATTGGACAACAATGTATGGATCCATTGAATCTTTATCTAGCACTTTCAATAAACCATTTTCTTCCCATTTCCGAATAGGTGCAAATTTTCGATGGTCCTTTTTGTTATTACCTTCCGCTTTCGGCGTACTATAACCGTAATGTTTATCAGCAAATGGTTTGCAAACGAACGAATACGATAGTTCTCTTGGTATGATGAAATAATCGTTTTTCAAGAAAAGCAATCCACAAGCAACAAAGTCGCGAATGGAAGCATAGTCAACAGAACCTATGCATTCGCGTTTTTTCAATTCCGATAAATCATATCCTTGATTGGTAGCTTTTATTTTCTCCCATGATGAAACTGATTTTTCTAAATCAACTTTTGGTAGATTCATACGTTTTGTAATGAAATTTTCATATCCTGATGCATCGTTTTCGAGCTTCTTGTATTGCTTCAACACTTTCTTGAATAATGTTTTTGCATAGCCACTTAATGGCTGATGAAACTGTGGATTCGCCTTTTGCCACATATCTGGATTATGCATTTCTTCTTCATCATCAATACAACACATGAATGGAAATAATGAATCTTCTTTTACCGAAACTTCACGCTTCAAAATACTCATAGCACGTTCTTTTAAACGATCAATAAAACCATCTCGTACAAATCCATCTGTACCAATAAAAAATTCCCGACTGTCTCGCACTTTACCGAGACCACCCGAGAATACATCTACTACATCATTATTTTCATATTCGTGTACTTCATCATAAATAACGCAACCATCGCGCAAACCGTCTTTAGTGCTTGCGTTTGACGTATGGAATTGGAAGATAGCTTTTGTATCTACAGATTCAATAACAGCTTTTTGATGTTTGAAATAAGACTTCAAATCATCATTCATATCGATTGCATTGTAGACTTCTGCAAATGAAGTCTTAGCTTGTTTTTCGCTGTTGGCCACAATTGACACATTATAAAAATCGATCCCGTGAAGCTCACTAATTAGATAATTTACAAGTGCTGAAATAAAACCATTTTTTCCGGCTCCGCGTGCCATGTAAATGAAAAATTCATCGAACACTAAATCATCCGTATCCTTATAACGCAAGAAAATAAAACAAGTGATAAATGTTTGAAATGGCTCTAAATTGAAATACCACTTTTCAGCAAATTGTATAAACTGTTCAATGTGCTTACTGTCAAAGTAAACGTCATCCATAGTCAGGATGTCCGCTTCAAGCCACTCGATAAGCATAATCCGCTCTTTGTTTAAAATGATGTCGCCATTACGCCACATC
The DNA here is from genome assembly GCF_018613455.1 of Bacillus sp. ISL-78. Classification (NCBI taxonomy): domain Bacteria; kingdom Bacillati; phylum Bacillota; class Bacilli; order Caryophanales; family Bacillaceae; genus Bacillus; species Bacillus sp. ISL-78. The sequence continues at coordinate 425,216 of NZ_JAGGQC010000004.1, read as the reverse complement.
GAAATATATTCTTCTACGTAGTTATAAGTAATCAAATTAAACTACCACGCTTTGGTTTGCCTTCCACAGGAGATGCTGCAGGGGCAGGGGTTGCCTTTAATTTAAATTTAATTGATTTTTCCAGAGCGATTTTTTGAGCGTTAATTTTCATTTTTTCGTTCATACTCGGATGGCTTTTTATAAATTTTTGTTTTCCATTTTCAATCGTAATACTAATTCCATCACGATCAATCACTGTATCGCACTCGGCATCTAATTCATGTAGTCGAATTAAATCATTTACCTTCTTTACTTCCAGGAGATCATCAGTATCAATACGTGCTAATAATTGATTTTTTAGTTTTTCAAAGTTCATTCTCTCCATACTACCCCTCCCCCCATCACCCCTAATGTGAAGGACTTATTTTTCAAATATTTTTAGACAGTTGGGCCCCCTCCCCGGTCCCCGGGTTTGAAATAATTGATGAAATATTTTGATGGGGGGGTATTACTTCAAAGATTGTAATTGCATACACAAAAACAAGAATCTGCCCATTGCAGTTTCAAGTTCTTTTTCGTCCTCTTTGTCATAAGCATTTACGATATCGTCGCATGCATCTCTTAATTTTTTAAACGCTTCTATTTGTTCCATTTTAAATTCACCTCACTCCTTACCACATCTCATCATCCCAACGTTTCTTTTTCTGTTCACCAAACACACGATCATGTATCTTGTTATGACATTGAAGGCATAAGGTTTCGAGGTTATCTAAGACCAAAGCCAATTGAGGATAGTGTTCTATCTCATACTTATGATGAACATTGAGCTCTACACTCTTACGTTCACCTTGCACCTTGATTGAGTCCACATGCACCTTACCCTCACGCTTACATTGTTGGCATTCATAGTTGTCTCTCTCCAATGCCTGCTGCCTTAGCTTGTTCCAGTCACTGGTACGATAGAACTTCTTCTTCTGTGCTTCTGTCTTGTATTCAGACATGGCTACCGAACGGATCATTATGTTGTATGGTTTTAGTATTAATACCAGTATCATGATGTTCAATGAGAATATACGTTGGATACACGCCTAGATCATTGTCAGTCTTCCAGTCAAGCATCAGCCTCATTTTATGCGTTACCTCTTCACCTTTGTAATGAACAGTTGGCACGCTATTGATATCATCTAAGACAATGGACAGCAATGGCTTCTTTGGTACATCTGAACCTCTCTTACATTCAGGACATATAAAACGATCTAAAAAGTCTTTTGTTCCTTTTACTTTATAACCACAACCCTTGCAATAGGCTGTTATTTCTTCCTTGGTCTTATCCGGTCTAAGCAATCCCTGATAGTGGATCTTTTTGAACGTATCTACATACAATCCACTGCACTTTGGACAAGAAATTACTTCAACAAAATATCCCTCAACTCTATCCTCATGTCCACAATCTAAACAAACATGACGTTTACCCATTCTTACTTCATCTCCCTTTCCCCATGGATTATGAATCATACTCATACTGTGATGCTCACCTATCGATACTAACCCACCTTTTGAATAACCAATATGGTTAGCACCTTTAAAGGTATCCTTCATACTTGGAGCTCCGAAGATATCATTGTTGTCATAACGTTTCATAAGATAATTTATAGCTGCTTTGAAAATACGAATAGGATTAAATTGTTTAGGTTTATTAGATGCCTCACATTTGGTCACATGGATATCGTTACTAGGACGAATCCTGGCTGTTGGCGTTTCATAAACCATCCCTACTCACTCCTTATCATTTAAGTATCGTTCAGAATAATCATTTAACGATTTATCATAATCAGTTAATACTTTCTTTCTCTTCTTAATCTCAGTAAATTGATATATCCCCAAACCTATCCACACTAGCATGCCGGCCAAACTTACCCACTGAAGAACTGTTCCGATTAAGTACGCTTGCATCTCTACTCACTCCTTATCCAAAATAAAAAGCACCCGATTAAACGGATGCTACCTGCTGCTTTAACTTATCCATGCGTTCTCTAAGCTCTTGTTTCATACTGTCTAACTGTCCACAGTGTTCATCGATTGCTTCTAAACATTGTTTTTCAGTTAATTCACCACGCATTTTTTTAGATCTTTCTGTATTAATTTTCTTTGGTAATTCCTTATTAAATTGTTTAATGTTCTTCTGCATCTTCCTTGCCCTTTGATCCGTTACAAATGAAACATATTTCTTTCTACAATGAGGACAATGGAAATACGTTTCGATGACATATCCCTTATGTTTTGTCACTGGATGTTTGTATTCTTGCAAATGGATAGAAAAATCCTTTTCGCACTCAATGCAATTCACATTCATTCGATAACCATCCTTTCCTGCTACAAAAATAAAAAGCACCCAATGAATAGATGCTTTCAATTCCTGACTTTAATAACCACCTGGGTCTACTTATTCCAAAAAACTATGTAAGGAACGTTTTAATTCTTTCACTCTTCTTTTCGGTTGCCTTTCCCCTCTAATTCTACAGTTATTTTGCACTTCAAATAACGCAATAGCATAGGTAAGTAAGTCTAATTCCTTATTAATTATATTTTTTACTTTAATCGGCTTCTGGGCAATTTTCCCGTAAACATAAATATACTCTTCTGTTATATGAATCTTTGCTTGTATTTCCATATCCAACCTCCCTAATAAGTATATTTTACACTTATCGGAAAAATAGGTACATAGTCACTATGACTAAAGTATGTATATACATCCATAATAAAAAGCACCCAATGAATGAGTGCCTTCACATTCTTTATTTAATATCCCACTGTACCTGGGTCTAGGTTTTTTGTTCCAACTGTACCTGGATCTAAGTGTTTACTTGTAACTACTCCTGGATCTAACATATTAATTCCTCCTTTATACCATACTCAGTGTTTACTTAGTAATATAAACAATAAATTTTTCACACCACTTACCGTTCTCTAAATAATGGTTTAATAAGAAGCTTTCAAGTTTATATATATCATGTTGAAAGTGGAGACTCTCGGATTTTTCAATAGCAGCAATCAAACCTGCTAAATCATTTGTTTTAGTACTATATACTAGATTATCTTCATGATAGTAATCTACGTTCACAATAACACCTCCTTCGCCCAATTAATTATGGATGAAAGGAGATTACTGTACAATCTCTATCGTTCGTCAAATTGTGACATTTGACCTAATACCACCTCATTATGCTAATTGCTTAATAAAATAATTTTGGAGGGCTTTTACCCCCTTGCCCCGCCAGCAGCCACCGCAAACAAAGTGCTTCAGCATAGAATTCATGCCTGTTTGACTACTCGAGTAATGCACTTTGATATGGGATATGTGCGTCTCCCAGGAATTACTTCCTGAGATAATCTTATAAAAATGACAAAGAAAAAAAGGCCCCAAAATTGGTAGCCCTTTTCTCCATTTTTTGTTCAGTTTTTGTTCGCAAAAAGTTCGGGAAATTTAAATTATATTTAGACAATGTGCAATCATGAAGATTGCTTGTTTCTTTTTTTCATAATATGCAGTCTTTTGTAAGCATAAATCAAGATAAATGTTAATGTCATTCTGTCTTTCAATATCTAAGTATTTCTTTTCGATTATTTGACGTTCAATGCAATCAAGGTTATTCAATGCCCTTTCCATATGAAGGACCTTCATTTCTTTTTCACGATCATTATCATAAAGCTTAGGAAAGATGTTTATCGTTATCCCTTTCTCATTAAGCTCCTGTTTGTTTAATTGTTGAATCTTTAAGGCTCTAAATAATTTGAGTTCTTTCACAACGATAGAACGAATTTGTTTTTCATCAACGTCCGGAAAGAAGGATAATTGGTTACTCATTCATTCTCCCCCTATGGTATAATATCTCATCCAAATACACACCATAGCCGGGAGAAATCCTGGCATTTTTTTATTTCCAGTTTTGTTAATAATTAAAACGGTGAACCATCTTCCACTAATTCTTGTTTACCTGGCGCTACACTGGCCGAACCATCTTTATCGATCGTGTACTCTACACCCTCATGTTGTTCTTCTAAATCATCTGTGCTCATTTGTCCTTCTGGTGCATTATCTTTTTGCGGATTCTCCATTACTTCTTTAGGAGTTTGATATGCGTATGTTAAATCGATTAAGAAATACTGACCGTACTTGTTATATTTCTCTGTGATTTTGTGCATTTGAAGGTTGTCATTTTCTTTAGCAGCTGAAACAATTTCCTCTGCTTGCTCACGTGTATCTGCATAATGTTGTTCCTTTTGATTAAGTTGTACTTTTGACATGTTATTGGCTCCTTTTTTTAGAAAGATTAATATTTTTAAAATCACTGATAGTTTTTAATTCAGTTACTTCAAATTCAGCTTCACACTGATAACCATCAAAATAGTCATAATAAGAATGGAACCATCCCTTTACATAAGCCATAAAGAAATGTTCTTTTTCATCTCCGAAATCGATATAGTCCCTTAGGGTATATTCAATATCACAAAATATTTCACTATGTTCATAGTCATCATGAATGAAATCTAATACTTCAATGTCTGTAGCGCCTTCTTCATCAATAAACATATGAGCAGATACAATAGCATGAAATGGTTCGGAGTTTTTAATTTCTGATTGACCAAACATTATAAATCACTCCCTTACTTATAACCGTTATTTTTATTTGAATGTACAAGTAGACTAATTGCTCCAATATAGATAGTTAATGAAAGTTTTCCTTTATTTAAAGAGCGTTTCTAGCCTTAGAAAGCCTTTCGGCAGCTCTTTCCCTCTGTTCATCTGTATAGACCCGTTCTTTTTTCATGCTGACCTGTTTTTCCGTCAATGTTCCCCTAACGGCTATTGGTCTATCATCCTCCGATTCTAGGACGATTAACTCTGTTAAATTAGCTAGTTTTCGAATGTGTTTCGGCACAGTAGAGTAAACGGTCCAGTTGCTTGTACTATTGTCAAAAACCAATGAAGTTTCTTGTTCTTCTCGGGAATAAGCCATATTGGAACCTCCTGTCACTTGCTAACATATACTTTAATATAGGTTTTTCATCACTTTGTTCTGTCAGATCAGTAACTATTCTCTGCCCCGAATAGTTACTTTTTTTGGTTTTTATCGACTTGATGTTCTCACAGAATTTATTTCGCTACATATACTTAAATATGGTTCATCAAACCTCCAAGAAAATCACATCTCTCCCTGAGTAACTATTTTTCCTGTAATAGTTACTTTTTTTATGTCGCAGTTTATTCGAACTGTTCATCATTTAAAAGATTCAATCATCAAGATTACTCCAAAAGAAAGCATTGCAACGATTATCGAACCGTAAAGAATTTCATATAGATTCCACTTCACTCTCATTCCCCCAAAATTCACAGTTTGTGTCTACTCAACAATTCTTCTCAACTTAGCAATCCAAGGAGAAGAAAAGTCTTCTACCTGGAATCGCTTTTGCTCAAATGAATAATTACTAAGAACTTCAGTTTGAGGATTTTCTTGTTTAAGAGGGGAAACAATTTCAAATCCCCTTGCTAATAAATCCTTGATTGCCTGTTCAGCTTCATGCTTCCTTTGGCGGCGGATAATAACCGGCTGTATTTGCCTGGTCATAATTCCTTTTCCTCCAGAACCTGTTCAGCAATAGCGACTGCAACCGCAGCTGCATGTATTAATTCGGTGTATAAATTAGATGCATCAGAATCTTTTCCCCATCCTTGATCCTTTTGCATTGCCTGAGCAACCTCTCCGACTTCTTCAACCAGGATTTTCAACCAATCACCATAAGAATGACGTTGTCTACCCCACAAAGCATTTTGTCTAAAGCGCTCTGCCTCAACTGCAAGCAATACATCGTTTTTTAGTTGATCATCAACTGTGTTCATTTACACTGCTCCCATCCTTAAATCCTTTTTCATAAGCACCGACAGAAAACAAAGACATGAAAAACATTCCGACCCAAGTCCCAACAATGAAAGCTACGAAAGTGAACATTTGCCCAACCCCTTATCATCTTCTTTCTTCAAGATATCCGGACTTAACAAAGATGTTCCTCCATGCACGATTCAACCGTTCCTTTTTCCTTTTGGCCAAAGACTTCTTCAAACGACGTTTACCTTTATCCGTCATGTTTTTCCCTCGCTTTTTCAGCTTTGTAGATATCCTCCAATTCGCTCAAAGTTAATTCATAAAGTTGTAAGCCTTCCGGCGTTTTGAAATATCCCATTTTTAACAGTTCATTTTTATAAAAATCTTTTTCAAGTTCGACCCTTTTACGTAAAACCATAGTTCAACCCTTTCTAGCAAAGTTAATATCTAAGATAAAATGACATCCGCATGTACAAGAAAATTTATAATTATTTAGGCGTTGACGCTTCCCTGAATACACAACAAACTTACAAGCTGGACAGAAAGCTTTATATATTTGTCCGTTCATATTAAAAAGCACCAGTCCTAAGATAATGTTTTGCCTGATAATAAAAATGGTGATAAATCCAATTACCACTGAATTTTTGATCTAAATAAACAATTTCAAAGTTGTACTTTGCTTTGAATGTATTAAGTCTTCCGAGCAACGCTAATGGATTATACTTGGAACGATACTTTCCTTTCAGCATTTTTTCGTATCCGTGCAGATCTTCCACAATCAAAGTAAAGGGAATATCCTTAGAGCGAATTAATTCATTTTCAAATGCTGTTTGTGTATCCTTTTGAAGGTTTCCTGTAATTTCATCCATATGAGCTTTACGTTCCACTCTGCTGCTTAAATAAATATCGCGACTTATTCCCAACTCTTCATTTTTCGGTATCATACAGCCATAATCGCCAGTGTCCAGTTTTTGAATTTTCACTGGAATATCTTTTTGCCTTAAATAATCAAGTATATGGCCGTTTACATTTTCACGAGTATCAACAACAATCGTGAGCGTTTTTAAAATCTTGTTTAATTCTGTGTCTGTGTAATGATAGGAGATCATTGACCTCCCTCCAGCAACTCCGGATTTTCGTGTATATTTCCGATGACTTCATAAACAATATCTGTATTCCAAGCTAAAGGTTCAATCTCTCGGTTACGGATATCAGATGTCCTTTTGTTCAGCCATTTTCTACTGAATGAAGGTGCACTGTAGACAACCTCACAAATTAGAACACCTTTTTTATCTCCACTAAAATCTAAAATATCCCCTTCATAAATCTCCACACCGTTTTTGTCTTTTAATCCGGTGTATTGCATGATTGCAAAGGAACTTTTATTTTTATAATCCAAACTGTCATTTTCAAACAAGTCACCAACTTGTGAAATATAAAATCTGTCCTCTAAAAACATTTTTTTGCTATACAATGACCACACTCGAAACTTAATTTCTCTCATCTTCATGCTCCTTTCTTGGCATAGTTGACTGCGCGTATGTATAATTCTCTAGCCATTTTATTAGATTCATCATTTTCAAATTGCCGAAAATCTTCATAAATGTCGTTCCATCCATTCCTAGCAAGTGAGCACATCCATTCATCAAACAAAGCGAACGTGCCCTCTTCATTACATAACCAGTCATTCAATTTTTCGTTATGCTGCCATCCGCAGATTTGATGAACCATTTTCATAAGAGTGATCTTTTCAGCACTAGCGTTATTCCATGAATTAAACCATTCCTCAATTGCTACGTAATCTCGTTCTGCAACTTCCATCACTTCTGGTGGAATTAAATTTTGTTTTTTTATCGCTATCCGGTCATCCGTTTCATCAAAATAGATGTTTGCACCCGATTTCCATATTTGACTAAGGATTAATAAAACTTGCAAATCTATCACCTCTATATCGAAAACTATTAAATTGCGTTACTAATAATTAACCAATTTTTACGAAAAGTTATTAAAAAGTAACCACGCAATCCTTAGAGCCGTAAGGGTTTGAAGGAACTCGTTATTAAGTGTTACCTGTTTTGGTGTTAAAGGCTCTATATATACTTATATTTATTTTTTTGTTTTTTTATTTATATACAAAACAAATAACAAAAGGTAACTTTAATAGATTAATAATTACTCAAACCCTTGATACTATTGGCCTCAATCCACTTTTTGAAGGAGTTACTAAACTAACTTGAAACTGCCATTCCCATCATTTTCGGTTAACTTTTGCTGAAAATGGCTACCTTTTCGCTCCTTTAAAGTAACTCCATGAATAAATGTTTTATTCTGATTGCCTTTTTTCTTTTTAAAACCCTTCGTTTCCAGCATTCGATAAAATGACCGATTTTTTAATGCATGCTCTCCAGTTTTAAAGCACCAATTCGAATAAACTTCATAAAGTTCTTTTGCTTCAATTTTTACTTCATCGACCATTGGAATGTAGCAGCACTCATAAAGGAATGGCCCGAGGATGTCCATATCTTCTTTATAGTCGCCGGTTGCTTTCTTTACGATTGCTGGTTCTTTCAGCCCCGACTTCTGCCACTTCAAACAACCTTCAATGGCCCATTTTAATATTCCAGGCATTTCAAGCGATAGTTTTTCTGGAAGTTTAAGATCACGTTTTTCTTTTGGTAATTGGAGGTTAAAAGGAACTAATTTAACACGTCTCCAAATACCTTCGTCTACACCCTTTATGACTGGCTTGTGATTTGTAGTGAAGAAAACCTTAAATTCCGGTGTAAACTCAAAATATTCTTGGCGTAGGAAGCGAGCAAGTACGGGTTCGCCACCTGTAATCTGTTTAACGAATGCTTCAGATAATTGCTCACCATCTTCACTTTCGATTGCAGAAACAAAACGAGATCCTACTAATCGTGCAATATCGTTATTGGCGCCAGTTTCTTTTTTCTTGATGAAAGTATCTGATTTAGCTTGCTTCCCATATTCGCCCATGAGGTCCTTAATAGTGTTAATAAAAGTTGATTTTCCGTTGGATCCACCACCGATTAGGAAAACCATTATTTGTTCAGTGATTTCTCCAGTAAGGGAGTAACCAATTAATCGCTGCATGTATTCGATTAATTCCTTGTCTCCTAAGAAAATCTGTTCAAGGAATTTAAGCCACTCTGGACATTTTGCATTTTCATCAAATTCAACATTGGTGATTTTCGTTAATCCTAATTCACGATCATAAGGCTGCAACTTACCGGTCTTCAAATCGATAATCCCGTTTTCAACATTAAATAAGTATTTGTGTTTATCGAAATCTTCTCTTTCAGCTGGCACCAAAGGCATTAAGTCTTTAATGGAGTTAATTCGTATATTACGTTTGCCACACATACGCGCCCATTTCACTTCAAGTTCATCATCTGATTTTTCTAAGCCCCTAATTACTTTGTTAGTGATACGTTCGATTTGTTTCTTATTATCAAATTTCCAACGTTTACCGTCCCAAATTAACCAACCCATATCGGATACATATTTGATAACATGGCCATATTCATATGCAATCCGTTCTGCATTACCTAATTCATTCAAACGGAATTTCTTTTTTGGCTTTTCCTCCACAACTTCTTCCTCAATATTGTGGAAGTCAAAAGAGAATTCCGCGAATTGTTCCTTGTTATCTAAAATTGTTGTAGAGGTGGCAGAAATGGCTGTCGCTATCGTTCGTTCACCATACGTTTCATTTGTATCTCTAAAATGAATGACATCCCATTTATCACGCATAAGAGCCGATTCACGGAACATAGTATCCATTCGTGTTGCAGATTTGCCTGTCCAAAATGCAAGGTGATTGCATAGAGCCAAATCACTGGCTGAATGATCATCATTTATCAGATTCCCATTGAATAACGACCTTATTTCATCGCCATTTTTGCTTCGGAAAATTCTCCCCCATAATGCATCGTTCGTAATAGTGATTTCGTCTTTCTCAAATTCAGCTAAGTTGACGCGGCCTTGAATATCACTGTCATCGAAATATTGCTCAAATACTTCAGCGATTTCATCTGTACGCTCATAAACGTCATTAGAATTTTCACGATTACCAGTAAAACTGAAATAACGTCCATATGAATAAATTTCTAAACCATGTTTAGTGTTCTTTCGGCCAGTCCCCAGAACAGTTTGTGGAAGGTTCCCCTTGATGATGATATGGACTCCGGTACCAGAAGGAGAAAACTCTGTATAGCTGTCTAATGTATCGATAATTTCTGTTGAAAGAATATTCGTCTTTCCATCTACAACGCATTTATCAATATCGATTCCGATGTAATTGTCCTGCCGGCTAAATACAAACCCTATGCCGTCATAGTCGCCTTCTAAGTAGAATTTGACTGCCGTTGCAAATGTCGACCAAGTACGTCTATTGTTTGCCTGTGCCATTTCTCCATTTACTTGATATGGCACCTTTGTTGGTTTGTTATTTCGCTTTTCCGATCTCCACAAAATCCATTGAGGAAGGGCTTTTAATTCGGCAGGGATTTCGTTGAAATTGTATGGATTTTCTTTCATTTTGCCCTCCAATTAGTGCTAAACATCGTTTTTTGGGTATAAAAAAGAGAAGCTAGTAAAATACCAACTTCTCTATTTAATTTTATTTAGAACGGGATATCATCGTCACTGATGGTAATTGACGGTCCTGCTTGTTCTGGAGGACTCACCTTAGATGCATCAAAGAATCTAGCTTTAGCATATTTTTTTGATTTATCTTTTTTATCTTCTTGATGCTTAACGGTAATAACCAAATTTTTATTGAAAAGCTGTTTTGCCATGTCGTCAGAATCCTTAAATTCAACTCCATTTGGGAAGCCACATGCTTTGATAAGACTGTTAATGCGTTTAATATTGTTTTCTTTATACTCAGGATCATCATTGTGGAAATATAACGTGTTGTACAAAATTTTTGCACCTTGATGAGCTTGTGGTACATCTGAACGAATTTCAAAGTCTAGATTTAACGTAGGGTGCCCTTGGAAATCTTGTGCATTTGCATTAATAATGATTGCCTCGTATTTCCCTTCTGCTACTAACTCAAATCCTGTGCTTACGTTTTCCTCATCGAATTTAAAAAATGACATTATTTATTTCCCCCTGTATTTTCATTTGTAGTTGATACTAATAATTCTTCTTGAACGCAACCTTTACGATCATCTAGATGATTCTTGGCAAAAATACTCTGGTTACCTTCCAAAATAAATCCGCGGGTCCCGTCTGCTTTTCTAATTAATCGAGCGACAACATGCACGATTCCCATAACATGATTGACGATTTTATCGCGAATATCCGGAATGAATTGGTTATATTGCTGCCCATCATCATGTATAATGCTCCGGGTGGTTTCCCAGGCAGTGTAGATGACGTTGGCATCTAATCCATTGAATGTTTCAATAACCTTTAGCAAATGGTTGTCGAATAGAGCGTAATCCTTTAATTCTGGCATACCACTTTTTGTTTTTTCGCCCTTACTCATCAACCAAAGCTTTTGATAATGGGTAAGATTGTCCACAAAAATGTTATCGTAATTAGCGATATTCGCTTTTGCATGCGCATAAAAATCTAAAATGCTTTGGTGTGGATCGCTCGAGTCAATCTTGGCAACGTCAACATTTGAGTAACCTTGTAATACTTGGCTGGTCCCATCTATATCGAGAACCAAGGTTTTACCAGGTAACAATCCGGAAACTGTTGTTTTACCATCACCCGGCTTTGAATAAATGATGACTTTTGCTTTTTCGCTTTTTTTAATTGCAGCTCCATTTGTAGTTTCCACTTTTACACCTCACTTTTATTTTTGTAATCACAGAACTTTTGAGCGATTTCCTTGGTTTCAAATAACGTTTTATACCCATATCCTATATCTTCAAATTTCGATTCATCTGTGATTAATTCACAGCCATGAATACTATCTTCATAGTAATTTAAGTATTCATCGTCTTTACCTCTGTACTTCACTGAGTACCAGGCATGGCCCTCTCCACGTCTAATGCTGAATGTACTTAAGAGAATTGGAATTGGCTCAAATACGGGAATTGAATTAGAGCACTCACATGATTCATAAGTTTTTCTACCAGAAGGTGTTGTATAATAAATCCTTCTGTTTTCATCACATTTATCACATTTCGGTTTATATTTGCTTCGTGAAGCTACGGTGAAATATTCAACTTCGAAATCATTCAACAGACTAGATAAACGCTCACGTCTTACTTTACGTTCCAAGTCTTGGCGCTCGTATTCTAACTTTCTTGATTTTTGATCATATTCTGATTTAATTGTTTTGAAATTAGCTTTGATTTCTTGCAGCTCTGCATTTTCTTTTCTAAGCCGATCCATCTCAGAAACGAATTCTTCTTTAACAGCTTTTAATAAACTTTCTCTGAATTCATCAACTTGCATTTCGAATTCACTCGGTTCATGATAAAAATCCTCTTCGTAATAGCTCATCTTAAACCTCCACACTATAAGAAATGGATTCAGGCTTCACGATCACACCAGGAACAATCTGGCCGTTCTCATCCACTACTACTTTTTCACCACTGATTTCTACAATCTTCAATGACTTTTTCAAGTCTGCCCATTTCACACTATTCTTGATGAATTCATCCATTTCATTTTCAATAACGTACTGAAGGATTACTTCCTCATCCGCCTTATCCGGTGTCTCCTTCGACTTACGAGTCTTAGATTTACCATAAGGAGTGCTGATAGTTTTTGCTTTTGGATCCTCTGCCAATTGTTTAGCATGATATAGAGTAATAAGTGATTCGAAAAAGCTTGTACTATTGGTGATGGAAGATAGCTCACCTTTTTCCCATTCAGCAATACGATCACGTTCCACATTTGCCAGTTGCTTGATTTCCTTTTCTTTTGACTTAAGAGCAGTAAGTTTACGGAAGGCCCAATTTAGGCTATTGATGTCCGTAATCTCAAAATTAGTTTCCTGTGATTGGATTTCTTCAACTTCCATAAGCTCGATTTGCTGTAAAGAATTCATTGTTTTTCCTCCTTCAATTCGTTTTCAAGAGATTCATATATTTCAATTAAGTCATCATAGGAATGACTTCCGCCAAGAGTAGACTCATGTTTTTCAAGCCAGTTATAAAGACTTTCTAACTGAGGATTAGCAGGACTAAAAACAGTACTTTTCTTTGTATCGAAATACATTTATTAATCCTCCTGTTGCATATTTGTTTTAAAAATGATTAGAATAGCTATAAGCGTTGTACAATTTTTAGGACTCCTGTCTGCAAACAGGGGTCTATTTTAATTGATTGAGGCTGAAGGATATTCATACTTCACACCAACAACAGGTAAACTAATTTCTGTGATAAGCTCGTCCTTGCGATTAAACAATTTGAAAACCCCATCATGTTCGATAATGTCATCCACAGCTTGTCCACCAAATTCCTTACCAATCTCAAAGGAATAAATAAAAGGGTGAGTTGCTTCAGCAATAACATCAAAAGACTTTATCCTTCTTTCCACTTGTTTCACCTCCCTAATTATTTTTGACTTCTTACATAAGCCCGATAAATTTCCATGTAACGGTCCGTTTCATTCATTGCTAACCATTCCCGGGTTTTGATATTCAACTTTCTCACCTCCCTTCAATCGTCCTGAAGTTAATGAGCTACCGCACATACACCCACTTAAAAAGACCAGTAATGCAAAGAATCCGGAAACCATGAATTCGCCCAATGAATTGCCTCCTTTATTAATGAGTAGGTTGTTCATTAATCCATAAAATCAAGAATTCTTCACATTCTTTTGCTGGGAACAACCACTTACCACCGACTTTTCTTTTCGGAAACCGAGAATCATAAAAGAATTTTTCTTTGATGTTGTTTTCACTCATACAAGTTTGGTGACAAAGTTCTTTCATATCCCAAAAGGTGCGATATTGATCTAGTTGGTCGAGCTTCTTCCTAAGCTCTTTCAAGAAAAGGTGTTCAATTTCTGATTCATGTAATTGAACTGAAATCATGAAATTTTACACCCCTTTTTTTTTGAATCATCTTCATCATCACCGACAAATAGATATTCAAGGCTGTGTTCTGGAAAAAATTCATTTTTGATTTTCAAGGCTTCCTTAAAAGTAAAATCATAATGACCATTTAGTTTATCGATGATGGTGGCATATCTTCTGTTAAGAAATTCTGCAATTTGAGCTGGCTTGACATCACTACGAAGCATTTCAACCTTTAAATTTTTCAGCATTTCTCGTCCTCCTTTCTCAGATGCTCGATACTCAAATTCGTATCTTGTAAACATATTATACTCAAATTCGTATCAAGTCAACAAAGTTTCGTAAAAAAATACTCATTATCGCACTTTTGAGGTTTACATCGTAAAAAAATACAGTATAATGGAATTAAATGAATACGATATTTCGTATAAAGTCGGAGTATATAGACAGGGGATTGGTTATGGATAAAAGAACGGAAATATTAAAAAATCTAATTGACGAAACTGGCCTTAATCAGAAGGCATTTGCAGAGAAGGTAAATCTTCCATATACAACATTGCGCTCTATGCTTCAAAGAGGAATTGGAAATGCATCAGTAGATAATGTGATTAAAGTATGTAAAGGGTTAGGTATTACTACAGAGGATTTAGAAAGATTGGCTAATGGAGAAAAACTACATAAAAGTGAAAACTCTCTTCCAAAACTTAACTCAAAGGATGAAAAAGATATACAAATAGAGCTACAAAAAATGATTGATGGGTTAAGTGCTCAAAATGGATATGCTGCTTTTGATGGTCAGACTTTGGATGGTATGGATGATGAGGATAAAGAGCTTTTAATAGTCAGTTTGGAAAACTCCTTACGTTTAGCAAAAAGATTAGCTAAGCAAAAATTCACTCCGAAAAAATACCGTAAATAGAAATAGGAGTGTTGTTGATGGAACCCATTCTTGTGAAGATCAAAGAGCTCGTTGGAAAATTTGATACGAACTGCCCTTTTAAAATTGCTCAGCATTTAGGAATCCAGGTAATTTACGAAGATTTAGGAAAAACGTTAGGCTATTTCAGTCAATTCTGTAGAATTAAAATTATTCATATTAACGAAAACACTAATGAATATCAAAGAAGGTTTATATGTGCACATGAATTAGCACATGCTTTGCTTCATCCAAACGCTAATACACCTTTTTTGAAGAAAAATACACTGTTTTCAACAGACAAAATTGAATTAGAAGCTAATTTATTCGCAATAAGGTTATTATTTTCCGATCACTATTTTAACGAACAAATTAGTTTCGAGGATGCTGTAGATTTATATGGTATACCGAAGAAATTTATATTGGATAACTTGAAAGGAGATTAATCAATGGCCACATTTAGAAAGTTAAAGAGTGGAAATTGGCAAGCTAGAGTCTCAAAGGATGGTAAGGAATTTAGTATAGGTACATATCGTACAAAGAAAGAAGCTGAAATTGAAGCAGGTAAGGTTGAAGAAAGGATCTATTATGGACAAGCACTGAATGACAGGAATATGTTATTTGAAGAAGTTGCAAAAGAATGGCTATACGATTATAAAAAAGCAAATGTTAAGGAATCCACATTCGAACAGCTTGAAGTAATTGTTCGGCTACATATTTTACCCTTTTTTAATAACAAGAGAATTATGAAAATTAGAAGAACTGAAATAAAACGTTGGATTAATGAGCTGGGGGAAAAAGAAGACGGAATAGAAAAGTATTCTTATGGATCCAGATTAAAGTATCTGTCTGTTTTGAAAAGCATATTTCATTATGCAGTACATGAATTAGAAGTATTAGAAAAGAATCCTGCTGATCGTTTAAAGGTTCCAGTACAGGATAGTGTGGCAAATAAAAAAGAGACTAAATACTATAACCTTGACGAACTAAATAAATTACTTGAATACATGAAAACATATAAACATCAGCGTTTTCATGAATACCAGTTATATTATATGCTTATGTATTTTTTAAGTCAGACCGGATTACGAATCAGCGAGACTTTAGCATTAAGATGGTCAGATATAGAGGACAATAAAATAACTATAGAACGTCAAACAAGAAGATCTGAAAACAACGAGTTATTATTGACTACATTAAAAAACACATCGTCCTATCGTACAATTGGATTACAAGATGAACTCGTTCGTGAATTGAAAAAGTTCAAACTTAAACAAAACGAATTGATTATAGGAAGTCAAAAATTCCACAAGAATGTAGATGGAATCATTTTTCAAAATTATAGTGGAAACTATTTAACACCATCTATTGTCCGTGAAACGATACAGAAATACTGTAAAAAGGCTGGAGTAGAGTATAAAGGTACACATGGATTTAGACATACACACGCCGTTCTTTTACTCGAATCTGGAGCAAGTATAAAATTTGTATCCCAGCGACTAGGACATAAAAGTATCAAAACAACAGCTGATACTTATCTTGATATTACCGAAAAAATAGAAGAAGACGAACTTAAAAAGTTCGCCTCTTATACTTCAATGAAATTTTAAATCGGCACAAAACCGGCACTCACATAACTCTTCGCTTTATATAACCAGTCTAAACGTTGATTTGAAAGGGTTTGTATCTAATTAACCAATACTACCTTCCATTTCGAACTTGATAAATGGTTCATTTCAACCGCATATTCCATTGGAAGTTCTTTTGTAAATGGTTCGATGAATCCCATTACGATCATTTCCGTTGCTTCTTGCTCAGAAATCCCGCGGCTCATCAAGTAGAACAATTGTTCTTCAGATACTTTGGAAACCTTCGCTTCGTGTTCAAGGGAAATGTTATCATTCAAGATTTCATTGTAAGGGATCGTATCAGATGTAGACTGATTATCCATGATTAATGTATCACATTCAATGTTGGAACGAGCTCCATCCGCTTTACGTCCGAAATGAACGATACCACGGTATGTTACTTTACCGCCCTGTTTAGAAATTGATTTTGATACAATCGTCGAAGATGTATTTGGCGCTAGGTGAATCATTTTCGCTCCAGCGTCTTGGTGTTGGCCTTTTCCTGCAATGGCAATCGATAATGTCATACCGCGAGCGCCTTCACCTTTTAAGATGACAGCAGGATATTTCATTGTCAATTTGGAACCGATGTTACCATCAATCCATTCCATTGTTGCATTAGCGTCACAAACCGCACGTTTCGTAACCAGGTTAAACACGTTGTTTGCCCAGTTTTGGATCGTCGTGTAACGGCAGTAAGCATCTTTCTTGATGACAATTTCAACAACTGCACTATGAAGGGAGTTCGTTGTATAAACAGGAGCTGTACAACCTTCTACATAATGAACGGATGCGCCTTCATCAACAATGATTAGCGTACGTTCGAATTGCCCCATGTTTTCAGAGTTGATCCGGAAATAAGCTTGAAGCGGAGTATCCACTTTAACGCCTTTCGGTACATAGATGAATGACCCGCCTGACCAAACTGCCGAATTCAATGCAGAGAATTTATTGTCAGTAGGTGGGATCGTTTTCCCGAAATGCTCACGGAAGATATCTTCATTTTCACGAAGTGCTGAGTCCGTATCTTTAAACACGATACCCAAGTCTTCCAATTCTACTTTCATGCTGTGGTAAACCACTTCAGATTCATATTGGGCAGATACACCGGCAAGGTATTTTTGTTCGGCTTCAGGAATTCCCAATTTATCAAAAGTCTGTTTGATTTCATCAGGAACTTCATCCCAAGACTTCTCTGATTTCTCTGATGGCTTAACATAGTATGTGATTTCATCAAAGTTCAGGCTCTGCATGTCGCCGCCCCATTGAGGCATTGGCATGTTGTAAAAATGCTCCAATGATTTCAAACGGAAATCAAGCATCCATTGCGGTTCATCCTTCATTCGAGAAATTTCTTCCACGATTTCTTTTGTCAGACCACGCTTTGAACGGAAGATGGAAACATCTTTATCCGCAAAGCCATATTTATAATCGCCGATATCAGGCATTTTCTTTGCCATAGCTCGTATTCCTCCATTTCAAATGGCTGAATTACAACAGCTCATTTTAATTTAATTATTCCTTCAATCCCTTTTCCATGGCTTTCCAAGCTAGGGTAGCACACTTGATTCGGGCAGGAAATTTAGAAACACCCTGAAGGGCTTCAATATCCCCAAGGTCCATCTCATCGTCGTATTCTTTTCCTTGAATCATTAAGGAAAAAGTCTCGGACATCGCTAGAGCAGTATCAACGTCTTTGCCCTTAATGGCTTGCGTCATCATGGAAGCCGAACTCATGGATATCGAACAACCATCACCATCGAATTTAACATCGCTGACCTTGCCATCTTCAATCTTCATCGTTAAACGAATCCGATCGCCGCAAGTAGGATTATTCATATCGATTGTCATGCTTCCATCTTCTAGCATGCCCTTATTACGAGGTTTCTTATAGTGATCCATAATGACTTGACGGTAAAGTGTATCAAGGTTATCAAAAGACATTACTGAAATACTCCTTCGTTTTAACAAGCCCGGACACAAGCTTATCAATATCTTCTTCCGTGTTATATAGATAGAAACTTGCTCTTGCTGTTGCTGATACGTCAAGCCATTTCATTAATGGCTGTGCGCAGTGGTGACCGGCACGGACAGCAATTCCATCTGCATCAAGAACGGTAGCGACATCATGTGGATGTACGTCATCAATATTAAAGGTTATTACACCAGCACGCTTTTCTGCATCTTTAGGACCGTAAATGGTCAGCCCTTCAACTGCTGACATTTTCTCCATTGCATATGCGGCGAGCTTATGTTCATGCCGTTCAATATTATCCAAACCGATTTCCTCCAAGAAATCAATGGCAGCCCCCATGCCGATGGCGCCGGCGATGATTGGAGTACCGCCTTCGAATTTCCACGGGAGTTCTTTCCATGTAGACTCATACAAACCTACAAAATCAATCATCTCTCCGCCGAACTCGATCGGTTCCATTTTTTCCAGAAGATCTTTCTTGCCATATAATGCGCCGATGCCTGTTGGACCGACCATTTTATGACCTGAGAAGGCAAAGAAATCACAATCCAAATCACGGACATCCACTTTTAGATGCGGCGTGCTTTGTGCCCCGTCGACTACCATTACAGCATTGTGATCATGGGCAATTTGGGCGATTTCCTTCACAGGATTGATAACGCCAAGCACATTCGAAACCTGCATGATGGACACGATTTTCGTGGCTTCCGTAATTGTAGCCCTCGCATCGTCAACGGAAATCGTGCCATCCTCCTGAAGCGGAATATACTTCAATACAGCGCCTTGTTCTTTGGCAAGCTGCTGCCACGGAATGATATTACTGTGATGCTCCATGTAAGAGATGACGATTTCGTCACCCTCTTTAATATTTGCACCACCGTAACTTCTTGCTACAGTATTTAAAGCAGTCGTTGTGCCTCTGGTAAAGATGATTTCTTCTGTAGAAGAAGCATTAATGAATTTACGTACCTTTTCACGAGCACCTTCATACGCATCCGTAGCTTTTGTTCCTAGTGTATGCACCCCGCGGTGAACATTCGAGTTATAACCGCGGTAATATTGCTCAATCGCTTCAATCACTGCAGCCGGTTTTTGAGAGGTTGCAGCACTATCTAAATAAACTAATGGCTGACCATTGACTTCTTGATCTAATATTGGAAAAAGCTTACGAATTTCGTATGGGTTCATTACTGTACTTTCCTTTCAATGACCGCTACTAATTGTTTTTTGACTCCCTCAATTGGAAGCTCGTTAACAACAGGGGCCAAGAATCCGTGAATGACAAGTCTTTCTGCTTCTTTCTTTGTAATACCACGGCTCATTAAATAATACAGTTGAAGCGGATCGACACGGCCGACGGAAGCAGCATGGCCAGCCGTTACATCATCTTCATCGATCAAGAGGATCGGATTGGCGTCTCCGCGTGCTTTTTCACTTAACATCAATACGCGTGACTCCTGTTCGGCATTGGCCTTTGTAGCTCCATACTCTATTTTCCCGATTCCATTAAAAATGGAGGATGCGGATTCTTTCATGACACCGTGCTTAAGGATATAACCCTCAGAGCGTTTGCCATAATGAATGATGGCTGTCGTGAAGTTCTGCTTTTGTTCCCCGCGTCCGACTACAACGGTTTTTGTATCACCGTGAGAGCCATCGCCCATTAGATATGTTGTATTATCTGAAATCGTATTTCCGTCGTTCATCAGGCCAAGCGCCCACTCAATACGTGCGTCACGTCCTGCCACTCCACGGCGGTTAACATATGTCGTGAAGCCTTTTGAAAGGGTATCGACCGCACCATATTGGACTTTGGCATTCGCATTTGCAAATACTTCAGTTACGATGTTGGCAACACCTTCGTTAGACTCAACGGTTGAGAAGTAGTTCTCTACATATGTGACAGAGCTATTATCTTCAGCTACGATCAAGACATGGTTGAAAAGTGTAGTATCTGGATTATCCAAAAGGAATACCGATTGAATCGGCTCTTTGATTTCTACATTTTTCGGAACATAAAGGAATGCTCCCCCATTAACCAATGCAGCATGAAGTGCTGTTAAACGATGCTCATCTATTTTAACGCCGTCTTTCATGAAATATTTTTGCACGAGCTCAGCATGATCGCGGGCCGCTGATAAAATATCCGTAAAAATGACGCCTTGTTCTTTCACACTTGCTGACAGATTGATATGTGCCGGCGTATTATTGCGTTGGATGTATAAGTTTTCATTTTCTTCAATGATGGACTTAATTTCTTCCGGAAGCTCCTCTAAAGAGGCAAAAGCTTCACTCTCAACCGTATGAGTTTGGAAAGAAGTGAAATTCCATTTATCGATTTTCGTTTTATCCGGCTTTGGCATCGGGAGCTTTTCTAATTCAGAAAACGCTTGAATCCGAAGCTCGGATAGCCAAGCTGGATCATTATTTTTAGTTGAATAGGAGCTTATATCCTCTTGTTCAAACGGTAATTTCGTTTCTGTAGTCATTGCAAATCCTCCTACTTACGCTTCTTCGCCAACAGTTTCGTCTTCAATGCCCAATTCTTGTTTAATCCAGTCATAACCTTCCGCTTCCAAGCGGGCAGCAAGTTCAGGACCGCCTGATTTTACGACACGTCCTTGCATCATTACATGTACAAAATCAGGAGTGATGTAATTTAATAGACGTTGGTAGTGAGTGATGATCAAGCATCCAAAGTCTTCTCCGCGCATTTCGTTGATTCCTTTTGAAACGACTTTAAGTGCATCGATATCTAGACCTGAATCAATCTCATCCAAGATTGCAATTTTAGGTTGGATCATCATTAATTGAAGGATCTCGTTGCGTTTTTTCTCTCCGCCTGAGAAACCTTCATTTAAATAGCGTTGCGCCATATCTTCATCCATTTCAAGGAATTCCATTTTTTGGTCCATTTGACGGATGAATTTCATCAATGAAATTTCATCGCCTTCTTCACGGCGTGCGTTAATGGAAGAACGTAAGAAGTCTGCATTTGTAACACCGCTGATTTCACTTGGATATTGCATAGCTAGGAATAGACCGACACGAGCGCGCTCGTCTACTTCCATCTCCAATACATCTTCACCATCGAATGTGATGCTTCCGCTAGTTACCTCATATTTAGGGTGACCCATGATTGCTGATGATAAAGTTGATTTACCAGTTCCATTTGGTCCCATGATCGCATGGATTTCTCCACCTTTAACTTCAAGGTTTACCCCTTTTAAAATCTCTTTGCCTTCAATTGATACGTGCAGATCTTTAACCGTTAATGTAGAAGCTGACATAATAATACCTCCGTGAACTAATTCCAATTTTATTACCAGAAAGTAAAGATTACTTTCATTACTATAATTTACGTAAAAGCATTCTCACTTTATTCTCATTCCAATTTTATAACAAATCCAATTTAGAATCAACTAAATAGATATGGGTTTCCACTTCGGCCATGTTAAAAACCTGTCCCATTCTTACAATACTAACAGATATGGCCTGTTTACTGCATATTCATACTTATTTTAGCTTTTGTTAAAATTATCTTATTATTCGGCAAATCTTCGTCCTTAATACTATATGTTCAAAGGATTCGATTGCAAGGTATGAACGT
This sequence comes from Bacillus sp. ISL-78, assembly GCF_018613455.1. Classification (NCBI taxonomy): domain Bacteria; kingdom Bacillati; phylum Bacillota; class Bacilli; order Caryophanales; family Bacillaceae; genus Bacillus; species Bacillus sp. ISL-78. The sequence continues at coordinate 403,215 of NZ_JAGGQC010000004.1, read as the reverse complement.
TCCGCTTAAAAAGAAAAAAATCGGACTGTCAGGTATTATGTAAGTTTATCCAATAAGGAAATCCTTATTTTATGGACCACTTTCCATTTTACCTCTACAGACCGATCTTTTAAAGAACTCTTTTATATGCTTAGCCGTGAATTTTGCGTTGTAGGTCCTGGACCATTTTGTTGCACTTTACATGTTCCCTATCCCGTTCTTTCTCAACCTCGATACGGAGGTCTAAATCTCTGCTGTACTCACTGTAGCCAATCCCATGTGAAGACTGCATCGCCTTTTCCATTTCGCTTGTTACATTTAAATCCAGAGTATTGATAGTGAACCATCCTTTCAAATTTGTGTATCATTTTTCACCTTCATTATCTCTATACCCTTTCCTTTCCTGATTAAACATGAAAGGAGTAAACTAAACCGCAGACTGAAACAACCTGGATCATCATTAACCGAACTTATAGAAGTGAAGCACTTTATCACGGAAATCCTAACCGGCATTGAACGGAAATAGAATGTAGGTGAAAGTGATTCTATTCTGATTGTGTAGTCTTAGTGGATTGGAACGGAAGGTACGAGACTCTTGAGGGAAAAGCGAGTGCCTGAAGCGGAAAGTAACGTTCAAATTTTTAAAACCTAAAAATCTAAAAAACTGTAGACAAACTAAAAATCATGAGCGACGCATTATGTAAAAGCTGAACGGACAAACCAGCTCGCTTATTCATTTATGCTTCAGCAGACCGTAACGGATTTGTGTTGGGACGATAGTAACACCCGGAAATACTCGATTAAGAGCCTCTGATTGAACAAGTGATTAAGAAAGCTGGAAAACCTGAAGCTGTTGACCCAGATTCCGCAACCATGGCTATGCGTAATATGAGCGTTTTGGTTGTTATCCCTGTCCATCGGCACTCAATAACAAATATAGAGGGCTATAATGATTAAATCCAATAACAAAAAGGTTTCGGAATGAGACCATTCCGAAACCTTTTTAAACTGCTACCTGAATTAAATCAGGCCGCCATTCTCGAATTATTTATCCGCCGGTACAACTGCACCTTTGTATTCTTTAAGAATGAAATCTTGAATTTCTTTAGAATGCAATACTTCTACAAGCGCTTTGATTGCTTCTTTATTTTCGTCACCTTTGTTTACGGCAATGACATTCACATAAGGTGATTCGGAATCCTCAATCGCAATTGAATCTTTAAGCGGATTCAAACCGGCGTCTATTGCATAGTTGGAGTTGATCAAGACTGCATCGCCTTCGCCGCTCTCATAAATTTTAGGAAGCAGGGCCGCTTCATAATCTGCATCGAATTTAAGGTTTTTCTTATTTTCAACGATGTCTTTCGTTGTAGCCGTCGTTTTATCGATGCCTTCTTTCAAAGTGATCAGGCCATTCTTTTCCAAAAGGGATAATGCGCGTCCATGATCAGCAACAGAGCTGCTCATAATAATTGTTGCACCTTCCGGAAGTTTATCAATGCTTTTATATTTTTGTGAATATAGAGCAATCGGCTCGATATGGATTCCGCCAGCATTGACGAAGTCATATCCATTTTCTTTAATTTGCCCCTCTAAATATGGAATGTGTTGAAAGTAGTTAGCATCCAATTCCTTATCATTCAACGCCTTATTCGGTAAAACATAGTCCTGGAACGTTTCAATTTCCAAATCGATTCCTTTTTCTTTAAGAAGCGGTTTAGCTTCCTCAAGGATTTCTGCATGAGGAACATTGGATGCCCCTACAACTATTTTCTTCGATTCTTTATCCGTATCGCTGCCGCTTTTATCCTTTTCACTTCCACAAGCAGCCAAAGCGATAGATAACACTAAGATTAATGCAAATCCTAAAAACTTTTTCATCCTATTCATCTCCCTTTATCTTTTGTCCAATTTAGATGTAATCACATCTCCAATAATTTGAATTATGAAGACGATAATTAGAATAACGATCGTCGCTACAAGCGTAACGTCATTTTGATTTCTTTGATAGCCTTCCAAATAGGCTAGATTACCAAGCCCGCCTGCGCCGATGACCCCGGCCATTGCGGTATATCCAACCAATGCAATCGATGTTACCGTAATCCCGGAAATAAGGGCAGGCATCGACTCTGGAAGAAGGACCTTCCAAATGATCGTGCTCGTTTTTGCCCCCATCGATTTAGCGGCTTCAATTACACCTTTATCGATTTCACGAAGGCCGATTTCAACCATACGCGCATAAAATGGTGCCGCTCCGATAATGAGTGCCGGCAGTGCAGCGTTCTCACCGATCATGGAACCGACAAGCGCTTTAGTGAAAGGAATGAGCAGCACAATCAAAATAAGAAATGGAATGGAACGGAATATATTGACGACAGCACTCATGATTCCGTTGACAGCCCGGTTTTGCCACATATTACCTTTTCCTGTCAAGAAAAGGATCAATCCTAGTATTATGCCTATAAAAAAGGTTGCCACTACAGAGACGCTTGTCATGTAAAGCGTTTCTTTCGTAGCTTCAATGATGTCTTCCCAATCAACATTCGGCAATAATTCTTCAAGCATGAGTAATCACCTCCACGCCTACCTGCTGTGCTTTAATGAATTCGATTGCGCGGAGCATTTCATCCTCTTTGCCATCTAGGTGGATAAACAATGTTCCATATGAACCGCTTCTTGTTTGGGATATCTTACCTTGAACGATATTGACATCCAACTCGAAGTTACGTACAAGCTTGGTAATCAATGGGCTTTCTGCATGATCGCCTACAAAGGTCAATTGAATCACTTTGCCTGCTGGATAGCGTTCGAGCAAATGGTCCATCGTTTCTTTCGTTTCTTCCGGTTCCGTTACCTGTTGCACGAAACGCTTCGTCATTTGTTCTTTAGGATTCTTGAAGACATCCAGGACAGGACCTTGTTCAACAACCTGCCCGCTTTCCATCACGGCGACGCGATGGCAGATTTTACGTATTACATGCATTTCATGCGTAATCAAGACGATCGTCAATCCCAAACGCTGATTGATGTCAACAAGCAATTCGAGTATGGAGTCGGTAGTCTGCGGGTCCAATGCAGAAGTCGCTTCATCACACAGCAGCACTTTAGGGTCATTTGCCAGAGCCCTGGCTATTCCCACCCTTTGCTTTTGCCCTCCGCTTAATTGCGAAGGATAGGCCTTTTCCCTGCCTTCAAGTCCGACTAACTTGATCAATTCGTTCACACGCTTGGTGCGTTCCGGTTTAGAAACTCCTGCAATTTCCAACGGGAAAGATATATTCTCCTGAACGGTCCTTGACCACAATAGATTGAAATGTTGGAAAATCATGCTGATTTCTTGGCGGGCCTTACGAAGCTGAGCCCCTTTAATTTTTGAAATTTCCTTTTCAGCCACCACAACGGATCCCTCTGTCGGTGTTTCCAATCCATTGAGCATTCTGATCAAAGTACTTTTCCCCGCTCCACTGTAACCGATGATCCCGAAAATCTCGCCTTTATTTATTTCAACATTCACATTATTTACAGCCTTGATCGTCTCACTGTTTCCTTTTCCTGTTCGGAACAGCTTACTGACTTTCGTCAATGTAATCATTAACCCTCACCTCTTTTATCCAATAAAACCTATGAACTTAGTTGATTTCTCTACATTATTAGTCTGTTCTTCCCATCATGTAAAAGTTTTCTCCATTAAAATAGAAAAAACCTTTCTGCATGAGCAGAAAGGCAGGTGAAGAAACAGGCCTTCCTCTCATCTTCCAAAGTGATTAAACTTTGTGTGAATTGGCACCTTTCCAAGGAAATCTCCTTGTCGGTTGCCGGGTTTCATCGGGCACATCCCTCCACCTCTCTTGATAAGAGCTAATATATAGAATATTTAAATATCATTAAGTTCTTTAGTATGTTGAAATTTTATCATAGATAAAAAAAGAGCGCAATGTATATTATTTCTAGTACAAGAATGAACAGGAACTTTGCTTAAAGCGTTTTGGAAGTCAAGGAGACGATGTTCGTCGCCTTTTCAATTGCCTGCTCCAAATCTTCTATTAAGTCCTCTACATTTTCAATCCCAATCGATAAACGGACTTGATCGGCACTTACACCCGCTTTCGCAAGACCCGCCTCATTCAATTGTTGATGGGTCGTACTGGCTGGGTGGATGATCAAGCTCTTCGCATCCCCTACATTCGCCACATGGGACCATAATTCCACCGAATTGATAAGTTTTGCCCCGGCTTCGCGATTACCTTGAATCCCAAATGTGACGACAGATCCAGCTCCCTTTGGCAAATATTTATCCGCAAGGGCTTTATCGGGATGATCCTCATCACCTGGATGTGAAACCCAGGTCACGGCAGGATGGTTTTTTAAATATTGAATGACAGACTTGGTGTTTGATAGATGTTCTTTCATCCTTACATGCAGCGTTTCAAGTCCAAGCGTAAACTGGAATGCACTTTGGGCACTTAGCGCAGGGCCCAAATCACGTAGTAACTGGACTCGGGCTTTCGTTATGAATGCGGCAGGGCCAACTGCCTCGGCGTATACCAGACCGTCGTAACTTGGGTCAGGTTCCGTGAAGCCAGGGTAGTTCGGCGAGTTCCAATCGAATTTCCCTCCGTCCACGATGACACCGCCTAGCGTCGTTCCATTTCCAAGAAGCCATTTTGTAGCGGAATGGATGACAATATCCGCTCCAAAATCAATTGGTCTGCAAAGATACGGTGTCGCGAAGGTATTATCAATGATTAAAGGTATGCCTGCTTCATGGGCGATTTCCGCTACTGCTTCAATATCAAGCACCCTCAAACTTGGATTTCCGATCGTTTCAGCAAAAATGGCTTTAGTTCTTGGCGTAATCGCCCTTTTGAAGTTTTCAGGATCATCGGGAGAAACGAACTTCACTTTGATCCCATATTTAGGAAGAGTGTTTTCGAAAAGGTTATACGTACCGCCATATAATGTTGAGGCTGAAACAATTTCATCCCCTGCAGCGGCGATATTCAGGATTGAAAGTGAGATGGCGGCCATTCCGCTTGCCGTTGCCAATCCGCCGATACCGCCTTCCAATAAGGCCATTCTTTCCTCAAAAACGCTGACCGTGGGATTATGAAGCCGTGAATATATATAGCCATTCTCCTTTAGGCCAAATAAATTCGCTGCATGGTCGGTGTCCTTAAACAAGTATGCATTGCTTTGGTAGATAGGGACGGCACGGACACCTGTTTCATCAGCTTGCAGACCGCCATGAACACTCAATGTTTCGAAACGCAACTTTTTCTCTGACATATAATTTCACCTTTTTTCTATGGATTTAGTTGGATTTATATGAAATATGGCTTTTTATAAACAAAAAAACCACTTCTATAAGAAGAGGTTTCAAGAACACACCTCATCTACCAGAGCCAACACTCTGCTGGAATTAGCACCGTATATAAAAATTTATACCGGTTGCCGGGCTTCGTCGGGCCAGTCCCTCCGCCACTCTTGATAAGAACTATTAAATTCTGCCATTACTTAATTCAAAATATAGCATTTTAGATTAAATCAGTCAATGAATTGTTAGAATATTCTTTGTTTATTTCCTGCTCTCATTCAAATGTCAGCAACAAAGAAAACCAACCGCGGTTCTGATTGGTTTCCTAACTGATTTCCTTAAGTAATCCGTACAAATATGGAACGGATTGAAAGGCATATATTTTCTTTTGCAGCTTCCCTTCTTTGAAAAGCAATAAGCAAGGAACACTTTCGATTTCATATGATTCGGCAATTGCTTGGACATAGTTCATATTCATTTTGCCTGCCTTCAATTCGGGGAAAAGCTCCAAGGATATCGTCAGCATCTTGGAGGCCACCTGACAGGTTCCGCATAAAGGTGTATATAAATATAAGCAAAAGGTTTCCCCATTTTCAACAGCACGCTTACACTCTTCTTCTTTCCATTCCTGCATCAATTAGTCGTTCACCCTTTGACTTAAAAATTTCATTTTCACATTCATATTGGCAGATAGGAGCACAGTTGCGATATGATGTTCGGGTGAGCTCTCCACTTCTTTGTACATTTTATTAATATACAGGTGGTTCGCTTCCGGCATTTCCCTTCGGAACTGCTTCCGCAGCTTTTCTCCTGATTCATCTGCGTCAAAAAGGAGATAAACATCACGGTCCATCAATTCATCCACTAATTCATCCAGCTTAGTTAATGATATGGTCCCATTTGTACATCTTATTTCCACATCTTCATTTAAAACGGAGGCAACTTTTCTTTTATCGGAACTGCCTTCTACAATGATCACTTTATCGAATTCGCCCCACTCCATGTCATCACTCCATCTCACGAATTATGTGCGCAACTCACCCACTGTACAAATGAAAAAGAGAGCAGGCCTTTTCAGTCCCCCCTCTCCTTTGTTTTTAACCGTTGATTAAACTCTCATACTCTTCAGCGCTCATCAAGTTTTCAATATCACTGCTATTAGATGGTTCAAGCACAACCATCCATGCCTTTTCATAAGGAGACTCATTTACATATTCAGGGTTGTCACTTAAATCTTCGTTCACTTCAACAACCTTGCCACTGATAGGTGCATAAAGTTCAGAAACGGTCTTAACGGATTCAACGCTTCCAAATGGTTCGTTCGCTTTTAATTCATCGCCGATTTCCGGAAGCTCAACGAATACGATGTCCCCTAGCTCGGACTGTGCGAATGCCGTAATTCCAATGCGCACTGTTCCATCTTCCGTTTTGACCCATTCATGTTCTTTAGTGTAACGAAGTTCTTTTGGTGTTGTTGTCATAATTAACCCTCCATATGTACATCTTATTTTATCTATTCCATTATAAGGTAGATTGTTTGTTTAAGTAAGGAATTAACCAAATATTTTGTGAAATTTCAGTTCCAAACCTGTTCGAATTGCTCTTCTTTGAATCCTACCGTCACTTTGGTGCCATCCGTAACAATCGGCCTTTTCAGAAGCATGCCATCTGTGGACAATATATCAAGCATCTCTGCTTCAGAAGCTTCTTTCAGCTTATCCTTTAAACCCAGCTCCCGATATTTTTGACCGCTAGTATTGAAAAACTTCTTCAACTCCAAATTGCTGTTTTTATATAGTTGTTCTATTTCAGTTCGCGAAGGGGGATTATCCGCTATATGGATCGCTTCATATTGCAGTTCATGATTATCCAGCCACTTCTTCGCATTACGGCATGTACCGCATTTTGGGTACCAATATAATGTTAAGCCCATCATTTCACCACCTATCAATAGAATACCCGTTTTTACTACGCAATACAACGAAATGTCTTTTGAATTTCCAATGTGATTTCATCATAGGAAATAAAGGGAATGCCTTTACGGGCATTCCCTTTACGGATTCTGACTCATTGCTTAAAGAGCATACTTTTCCGTTTCGATTACTTTTACGGATGCTTCACGTTTTTTCGCAATGACATTGATCGGAGTGTGTCTAGTGAGCTTACGGAGCGATGAAAGCATGATGCGAAGAGTATCGCCTGTTTCCACCGCAATTAACGTTTCCTTAGCATGCTGTTCTATTTCATTGAAAGCTTCCTGAACGAATATTTCAGTGTAAAGCACTTTTTGTTTGTTCTTCTCAAGACCTGTAGCTGCAATTGCTTTTTCCGTACGCAATACCACGGATTCAGCTGCATAGGCAAGAGATGCGATATCAGCGATGTTGGAGAGGATTTCTTGTTCTTGATCAAGATTTTTGCCGTATTTCTGTGCCGCAAGCCCAGCTGCCAGAATACCGATTTTCTTAGCGTTCCTAACAAGCATTTTTTCTTGTGCCAGCGGCGCATCGCCAGGTTCTTCCGGCATCATCATCATTAATTCCTCTTGCAGGCCTTGAGCTTTTTGAAGCAGCGGCAATTCCCCTTTAAGTGCTTTCTTCAGGAACGTTCCCGGGACAAGCAACCTATTGATTTCATTTGTACCTTCAAAGATCCGGTTAATACGGGAATCGCGATATGCCTTTTCAATTTCATACTCCTGCATGAAACCATAACCGCCATGAAGCTGTACGCCTTCGTCCGTAACGTAATCCAATACTTCGGAAGCAAAGAATTTATTCAATGAACATTCAATGGCATACTCAGCGATTGCGGCCGCCATTGATTTCCCATCTTTCACTTGCTCATCCGTCAATTTGCTTTGTCTTTGATCATAAAGGCCAACCGTACGATATACAGAGCTTTCTGCTGCATAAATTTTCGCCGCCATTGTTGCAAGTTTTTCTTTCGTCAAGTTAAAATCGGAAATTTTCGTTTTGAACTGTTGACGTTGATTCGTATAAGCAGCTGTAATCTCAAGGGCACGTTTAGATCCGCCTACAGCACCGACGCCTAATTTATAGCGGCCGATATTCAGGATATTGAAAGCGATGACATGACCTTTTCCGGCTATACCCAAAAGGTTTTCGACTGGTACATGAACATCTTCGAGGATTAAAGTACGTGTAGATGAGCTTTTAATGCCCATTTTCTTCTCCTCAGCCCCAGTTGATACACCTTTATAATCACGCTCAACAATGAAAGCGGAGAATTGTTCGCCGTCGATTTTGGCGTATACACAGAAGACATCTGCAAAACCTGCATTTGTAATCCATTGTTTTTCACCATTTAAAATATAGTGTGTTCCTTCTGCATTCAATTTCGCTGTCGTTTTTGCTCCCAAGGCATCTGAACCTGAGCTTGGTTCCGTTAAGGCATACGCAGCAATCTTCTCACCCGTTGCAAGTAAAGGAAGGTATTTTTTCTTTTGGTCTTCATTCCCGAATAATACGATTGGCAAAGATCCGATACCTACATGTGCACCATGAGTAATCCCGAAGCCGCCTGCAAGTGCCATTTTTTCCGTAATCAATGCCGAACTGATTTTATCAAGACCCAATCCGCTGTATTCTTCAGGAACATCAGCACCAAGTAAACCGATTTCACCTGCATGCTTCAGTAATTTAACGGAACGGTCAAACTCATGGTTTTCTAAATGTTCAACCTGCGGCAGAATTTCATTCACTACGAATTCCTCGGAAGTTTTGGCAATCATTTTATGCTCATCAGAATAATCTTCAGGTGTAAACACTTGATCATACGTAATATCTTCTATTAAGAAGGCTCCGCCTTTAATAAGGTTATCTGTAGTTTGATTGGACATGTTATTTCCTCCTATGTGTTTAAGATAGTAAACCCGCCGGAAGCATGACAGCTTCCGGAAGGGATCGGATTACGCCATTAATTCAAACACTCCGGCAGCACCCATTCCGCCGCCGATACACATTGTCACGACTCCGAACTGTTGGTTTCTGCGCTTCATTTCATGAAGCAGGCTTAATGTCAATTTTGCTCCCGAACATCCTAGCGGATGGCCTAAGGCGATGGCTCCGCCATTTACATTAACAATCTCTTCATTCAATCCGAGCTCACGAATGATTTGAATGGATTGGGAAGCAAATGCTTCATTCAATTCAAATAAACCAATATCCGATAATTCAAGACCCGCTAGCTTCAAAGCTTTAGGTATGGCTGCAATCGGTCCGATACCCATTATTTCAGGCGGTACTCCTGCTACAGCAAAGGAACGGAATTTACCCATCGGTTTCATCCCTAAGGAAGAAGCCTTTTCCCCGTCCATGACCATGACCGCGGCTGCACCATCACTCGTCTGTGATGAATTCCCTGCTGTTACGGATCCCGTAACGGAGAATGCAGGTCTTAGTTTTTTCAGCACTTCAGCTGTCGTTCCTGGACGAACGCCCTCATCCTGTGTAAAAGTAAATGATTTTTCCTTTAACTTAAGATCTGGCCCCACTGAACGAAGGGTAACGTCAACCGGTACGATCTCCTCGGAAAACTTTCCTTCTGCAATGGCCTTAGCCGCCTTCTGATGACTTCTAACAGAAAATGCATCTTGCTCGTCACGGGAAATGCCGTATTTTTTGGCAACGGCTTCAGCAGTGTGACCCATCCCCATATAATATTCCGGTGCCGTTTCCGCAAGTCTCGCGTTCGGACGTGTTACATGGCCCATCATTGGCAAAAGGCTCATGGATTCCGCACCGCCTGCAATGACTGTATCACTTTGGCCGAGCATGATCCTTTCGGCTCCATATGCGATACTTTGCAGCCCGCTTGAACAGTAACGATTAATCGTTATGGCCGGTACTGTATAAGGCAATCCTGCCAATGCTCCAATGTTACGCGCCATGTTCAATCCTTGTTCCGCTTCTGGCATTGCACAACCGATAATCAGGTCATCTATCGTTCCTTCATAATTCCCTGCACGCTTTAACGTTTCCTTTACGACAAGAGCCCCTAAATCATCAGGACGTACACTAGCAAGAGAACCTTTTTTCGCTCTTCCTACCGGAGTCCTTGCTCCAGCTACTATTACCGCTTCTTTCATGAGGATCCCCCTTACTCATTTTTAAGCTATCGATCTATCGATCTCGTTTTGGCCATCTTCATCTATTCATCAATTACGGAGTGGTTTACCTTTAACGAGCATGTGCTGCATCCTTGCCTGGGATTTCGGAGTCGAAATCAGTTTTAGGAATGCCTGTTTTTCCAGGTTCAAGATATACTGTTCATCTACTTCCGTGCCAAATGGGAGTTTTCCTCCCGCCAGGACGTATGCCAGCTCTTTGGCTATGACAAGGTCATGTTCAGATAAGAATCCTGAAAGGCGCATGGATTCCGCCCCCAATAGCAGTGCGGCATATCCAGTTTCACCTACGACAGGGATCTTTGTGCGGGCTGGAGCGGTATATCCTTGTTCATGCATGGAAAGTACCGCCTGTTTCGCATCATATAACTGATGATCTGCATTCACGCTTATTCCATCAGCTGAATTAAGGAAATTATTCCCCCTCGCTTCCTCGGCGGAGGTCGAAACTTTTGCCATGGCGACCGTTTCAAATACTTGGTTGGCCACTTTCTGTAAGTCGAAGTCAACGCCCTTCGGCATATTCCTCAACGTCTTCACATAAAGTTCTTTAGTCCCGCCGCCGCCTGGGATCAAGCCGACACCAGGTTCCACTAGTCCCATATACGTTTCAGTCGTTGCCTGGATGCGCGCTGCCGGAAGGGACACTTCAGCACCCCCGCCAAGTGTCATATTAAACGGGGCAACCACTACAGGAACTGCACTGTACTTTATTTTAAGCATCGCCTGTTGGAATTGGCTGATGACCATATCGAGTTCAAAAATATTGTCATCCTGCGCTTCCATCAGCATCATTGCAATATTAGCGCCGACACAGAAATTCTTTCCTTGGTTTCCGATGACCAGGCCTTTAAAATTCGTTTCCGCTTCGTCAACCGCGGCATTGATCATTTGAATGATATCCAGACCGATTGCATTATTCGGCGAAGTGAATTCAAGCAGAGCTACCCCATCGCCGATATCGATCAAGCTTGCGCCACTGTTTTTCTTGATTACGCCTTTTTGCTTCTTGATGGCTTTAAGATTGATCACTTTAGGATTTTCGACAAGCTCTTTATATTCACCATTATCATAATAGTGAACTATGCCATTATCTTCTTTATAGAATGACTTGATGCCTTTAGCGAGCATATCCTTCACCCATTGAGGGACGGTTATGCCTTCCGCTTCCATTCGGGCTGCCGATTTTTCTAAACCTATCGCATCCCAGGTTTCAAATGGGCCTGTGGACCATCCAAATCCCCATTTCATCGCTTGATCGATCGCCACGATGTCATCCGCGATGTCCCCAAGCAGCTGGGCAGAATACACAAGCACTGGATTCAGAACATTCCATAGTAATTGGCCTGCACGGTCTTCGCTATAAACAAGCGCTTTCATTTTATTATCCAAGCCCTTGACCTGTTTAGCCATTTCGACGGAAGGCGTTTTTAATCTTTTTCGTTCAGCATATTCAAGGGTTTCGGGATTCAGTTCAAGGATTTCCTTGCCTTTTTTCAAGAAGAATCCTTGTCCTGACTTGCTTCCAAGCCACCCATTCTTAAGCATTTCATTCATGAAATCAGGTATCTTGAAAACTTCTTTTTCTTCTCCGTCCACCTGGTCATAAACGTTTCTGGCAACATGTGCAAAGGTATCCAATCCAACGACATCAAGTGTCCGGAAAGTGGCGCTAGTTGCCCTTCCAATCAACGGACCTGTAACCGAGTCGACCTCACCGACACTGTATCCGCCTTTTTGCATTTCCCGCAAAGTGACCAATAATCCATAAGTTCCAATGCGGTTTGCAATGAAGTTGGGGGTATCCTTGGCTTCGACAACACCTTTTCCAAGCACATCTTCGCCAAATCGTTTCATATATTCGAGCACTTCAGGTGAAGTTGCCTTAGTAGGGATGATCTCCAACAATTTAAGATAACGTGGCGGATTGAAGAAGTGAGTTCCCAGGAAGTGCTTTTGAAAGTCCTCCGAACGTCCTTCTGCCATCGCTTCGATTGAAATTCCGGATGTATTCGATGAAACGATGCTTCCTGGTTTACGATGCTGATCAACCTGGGCGAACACACTTTGCTTAACCTCAAGCTTCTCAACGACCACTTCGATGATCCAATCGACATCCTTTAAACGACTTATATCATCTTCCAGGTTTCCAGCCTCGATCAACTCGATGTTTCCCTTAGCCGAAAGCGGAGCTGGTTTCTGTTTTAAAAGTTTCGTAATCGCCGTTTGGCTGATACGGTTACGCACTTGTTTATTATCTAATGTCAGTCCCTTTTTCTTTTCATCCTCAGTGAGTTCACGAGGTACGATATCCAATAATAAAGTCGGAATGCCAATGTTAGCAAGGTGTGCAGCAATCCCTGATCCCATAACTCCTGACCCTAGAACAGCAGCCTTTCGTATTTGTCGAACCAAGTTTATATCCCCCTTACACAATTTATTGAATGAATGTTCATTCATTTTTAATTCAAAAAAATTTTGAATATTTTTTCTTATTACTAATATAGAATATATTTGGAAATTCCGCAATGATTAAACAGGAAAAAATATTTTTTTCTCCGCGTTCTTTCGGTTATTTCTCCTCCGTTCAGTAAAAAATAACCGGGCAGGAGGTGACTTATATAATGAAGCGTAAAGATAATCCTTCTAAAGCAGCCGTGAGCGCAGCAAGTGTTAAAGGCAATGCCGGCCCTGGCGCTGAACGTCAACATGGAATCAATAAAGTGAACAGCCAGAACAATCAGTTCAAAAGATAATCCTTCTTGATTTGAGCAGCCGTCCCTTTTCCGGGGCGGCTCTCGCTTCCTATTTCTTGAATAGGCCTTTTAAAACGAAAGCAATATTGGCCGGCCTCTCCGCAAGGCGGCGCATGAAATATCCATACCAATCCGTACCATAAGGAACATACACCCTTACCTTATATCCTTCTTTAGCAAGTTCAAGCTGCTTTTCAGTGCGGATGCCATATAACATTTGAAATTCAAATGAATCCCGGGGTATTCCATGATCTTTGACTAGGGCCCTCGTATAATCAATGATACTATCATCATGTGTGGCAACGGCTGTGTAATTTCCATTTTGCATATGCTTCTTGATGATTTTCTTGAAATTCTCATCCACATCTTTTTTTTCAGGAAAAGCCACGTCCCTTGGTTCTTTATAAGCCCCTTTAACAAGTCTTAAATTCGGATGGTATGCATCCAGCTCTTCAATATCCCTCTCAGTACGATACAGATAAGCTTGAATGACAGTCCCCAATTCATTATATTCAGACTTAAGGGTTTTGAATACATCCAAAGTCGGCTGACAGCGCGGAAAATCTTCCATATCAAGCGTCACGAAAACTCGATGGGCTCTAGCTTCATCCAAGATTCTCCGCATGTTATTCATTACGACTTGCTCGGACACATCCAAGCCCATCGAGGTCAGCTTCAGGGATAACTGTGAATCCAGTTCATTTGTGCCAATCATCCGGATGGCTTCGATGCACTCTTCTGCCATCTTCCCTGCTTCTTGTTCATCTTCAATGAATTCACCCAAATAATCAATGGTGACAGCAAGCCCCTTCCGGTTAAGTTCAGCAATCACATCACATGCCATATCCAAAGATTCTCCTGCCACGAAGCGAGATGCACCAAACCGCAGCCCGTATTTTTTCGCTGCCTTTGTCATTGCTTTATTCTTTGATAAAAAAAGGAATAGATTTTTCAAAATCCTTTCCATCTGCAGTCCCCTCCAAATCATTTTGGAAAATAGATGCACAAGATTATTTTACCATTTAATTCATTTTTCAGATATTTAGAATCAAGAATAAAAAATTTCATGAAGGGAAAATTAAGCCCGATTATAGAACACATAAGGAGGTAGAATGATGGAACAGCAAAATTCGTTTAATAGCCAACAGCAGTCGACCGGCTTTATGAAACAGCCGCCGGAGATGGTTTCGGTGAAAGATAGCTTATACTTAACCGATATGCTTGCATGGAATCTGAATGCGGTTAAAAAAGCACATTTTTTTGCCACACAATGTAAGGACCCGCAAATCATTGATGCGTTAAATCGGTGCGGACTCATGCATCAACGCCATTACGATACCATTTTGAAACATTTGAACCCGGACCAAAATCAGAGTCAACAACAATATCAATAAAGGAGGGTTCTTGATGCCCAACGAAAACAAAGTCCAAAACCCTGAATCTCCCGTGGCAAAAACACCGCAAATGAATGACAGGGATTTTATAAATGATATGCTCACAACTGAAAAGTACTTTTGTAACTCCCTTTCCGTTGCCCTGCATGAAATGAGCAATCAAGCATTATTCCAAGACATTTTCTCCATTTCCAAAGAAAATCAGGAGATGCAGCGTGAACTCTATAACCTTATGTTCGAAAAAGGCTGGTATAGTTTAGAAAAGGCGCAAGCTTCCAGCTTAAGCCAATCGCATCAACAATTTTCCGGTTATAAAAATCAATTTCCATCTGGAACGAACATTCAATAAACAAACATTCAGGGAGGTGGATTCTTCTCCTTTTGTTTGTTTGCTACAAATAAAGCCGGCCCATCGGGGCCGGCTTTATTATTAGATATCCGTGGAAAACATATACTTCTTATAGTGATACCGAATGCTGAATATTAAGCCCATTGCCATCATGTTCCCCATGAGCGAGCTTCCTCCATAACTGACAAATGGAAGCGGAATTCCCGTAATCGGCAAAAGGCCCACAGTCATGCCGATATTTTGAAAAACGTGGAACGTCAACATGCTTATAACGCCTACACAGATATATGTATAGAAGTTATTTTTCGTGTCCATTCCCGTTTTTGTTATGTGGTAAATCAATAGGAAAAACAAGGAAATGATGATGCTTGATCCGATGAAGCCGAATTCTTCACCGATGATGCTGAAAATGAAATCCGAATGACTCTCAGGCAAATACACTTCCCTTGAACCGATTCCCTTTCCTGTGGTCTGGCCGGAGCCGATGGCCAGTAAGGATTTGGTTAAATGATACCCTTCCGAGCTGGCATAATTATATGGATCCAGCCAAGAATAGATACGGCCGAATTGATAAGATTTTACCCCTAGGTATTTTTCCAGGATTTCCGGCTTCCAAAGTACAAAGTACAGGACTGTGGACGCGACGACAATTCCTCCCGAAACGATCGGCAGCAGGATCTTCCATGATACCCCTGATATGAAAATCATTCCGAGCATGATTGACATGATGACAAGCGAGGTGCCCAAATCCGGCTGTTGCATGATCAACAATAAAGGGGCACCGGTCACAAGACCGATTTTAAAAAGCAGCCAGATATCCGTTTGAATCGTTTTCAGCGTGTTTTTGAGATGATGGTTCGATATGACATTCGCTAAAGCCAGGATCAGGAAAACCTTCATGAATTCCGATGGCTGAATCGAACCGATTCCCGGAATGATGAACCAACTTTTCGCACCATTCCGGACAGGAACGATGCTTTCCGGCATAATGATCAGTAAAAAAAGCAAAAATAATCCGAAGCCATAAGCGTACCAAGAGATTTTTTTCAACTGATCCGAATCCAGTGTGATGATGCCTAATACGATTCCAATCCCCACTATATACCAAAAAATTTGTTTTATTAAGAAGTTTTCAGCGTACTGTCCAGTCGTTTGGGCACTATATATTGCCAGGCAACTTCCAACGCATAATAACAGCAATATTGTGACCAAAGAAAAATCTATTCGAGATGAAAATTTACTTTGTTCTTCCATACTAAACTCTCCCTTAAAAAGGCTCCTGCGGTACATCTATAAATACACTTATTCATTATACTTTAAACAAATAAAATCACAACTATATAGAAGAATAGTTTACAGGCTTCATGGAGTTATTTCCATGAAGCCTGCAGGCATGGAGAGCTATGCATGTGATTCCTTTGATTTTCTCCGTTTTAGCAATAGGCTGACCAATCCATTGCCCGGGGAGAAGAGAAAGGCCAATCCGAATAATATGGCTGCCGAACCCACCATGCAACCTGATATCGAGGCATCCAAAATGGTGGCTGAATAGTAGCCGATGACGGAACTTAGCACCCCGACCCCGATACTGACCAATATCATGCGGCTTAAACGGTCTGACAGCAGATAGGCCGTTGCCGCAGGTATGATGAGCATTCCAACTACTAAAATGGAACCTACACTATCAAAAGAAGCAACAGTTGTCAGTGAAATGAGGCTCATCAATAAGTAATGAAAGAACAGTACAGGAATTCCCATCGCGGCAGCAAGTGATGGATCAAATGAAACGAGTTTAAACTGTTTGAAGAAAAGGAAAATCAGTATGAGGTTCAGGATAAAACAACTGCCGACTATCCAAACAGCTTTTGGTCCAGCCTCGATTCCCGCGATTGTCATCGTGTTCCACGGAGAATAGGCTATTTCCCCATAAAGGACATGTTCCAGGTCAAAATCTATTTGTTGCGTGTACAAGCTCACAAGTACGATCCCCGTTGCAAAAAGGGAAGTGAATACAATCCCGATC
The DNA here is from genome assembly GCF_018613455.1 of Bacillus sp. ISL-78. Taxonomy (NCBI): domain Bacteria; kingdom Bacillati; phylum Bacillota; class Bacilli; order Caryophanales; family Bacillaceae; genus Bacillus; species Bacillus sp. ISL-78. The sequence continues at coordinate 386,251 of NZ_JAGGQC010000004.1, read as the reverse complement.
GCAGCGTCGGATTGAACGCCCGACGATTGGAAAAGCTGGATCAAGAATACGGTAAGCAAGCCGAGCGCAGCAGCCCCGATCAGCATTGGAACCGAATCGCGGGTTCCGGTTATTAAAAATGCCAATACGATTCCCGGCAAAACGGAATGACTGATTGCATCTCCAATCAACGTCATTTTCCTGACTATCAAAAAACACCCTAATACACTGCAAGAACCCGCCACTAATGCTCCGACTAAGATAATCCAAAAATCATTCATGATGAGTGGCTCCCTTTCCTTCTATCCTGTTCGAGAGAATATTTCTTTTTCGTCGAAACCCTTCTCCATATAGATGAAAGCACTCCGCGTTTAGGTGCAAAAAGCATGGAAAAGAAAAACCATACCGTCGCGGATAAGACCATTAACGGTCCTGTCGGCAAATCATTGACAGATGTACTGATCAACGTTCCAGACACACCGCTCAACATTCCGAATATACCAGACAGGATGACCATGATATGCAGGCGCTCCGTCCAATATCTTGCGGATACCGCAGGTGTTATCAGTAAAGATGCCATCAATACGACGCCTACAGCCTGGATACCGATCACTACAGCTGCCACGATCAGCATCATGATGAAATAATCCAGAAAAACAACCGGCAATCCCATCCCCTTAGCAAACCCTGGATCAAAGGAAAGTAATTTGAATTCTTTAAAAAATACGGTACAAGTGAAAATGAGAATAAAGGAAACCGTCATCATCATATATACATCGGACATGACCATTGACGCCGTCTGCCCGAATAAAAAGGTATCCAATCCACTCTGGTTTCCATACTCGCTCTGCTGGATTTGCGTAAGCATCACAATTCCGAAACCAAAGAAAGAAGATAAGACGATTCCCAAGGCCGCATCCTGCTTGATCTTACTGTATCTCGTAAGCACACTGATCAATAAGACAGCGACTAAGCCAGCCAGTGCGGCACCTATCAAAAAGTAGGAAGTGGATTTCACTCCAGTTAACATGAAGGCGACACAGATACCGGGTAACGCTGCATGTGCGAGCGTGTCGCCTAGCAAAGACTGTTTTCTGAGGTAGGCAAAGCTGCCGATGACCCCGCTGCTTAATCCAAGGAACATCGTGCCAAGCAATATCCACCTTGTATTTGGATCGGTGATAATGTCCATTATATTCATCGTGTACACCTCATTTTAATAAAAGGCCGGACTTTGTGTCTGATAGTATCGCTAGGCGGCCTCCATATGTTGCCTGTAGGTATTCGGGAATGAACACTTCTTCTGTCGGACCTATTTTCATCACCTTCTTATTCAATAACATCGTCCAGTCGAAATATTCCTTCACGGTGGATAGGTCATGGTGCACAACCAGAACGGTTTTGCCTTTTTCCTTCAATTCCATCAGCAATTGTATGATCGCTTTCTCTGTTGCGGCATCCACCCCTACGAACGGTTCATCCATAAAATAAATATCCGCTTCCTGTGCCAATGCACGGGCCAGGAATATCCGTTGCTGCTGTCCACCTGATAGCTGGCTGATCTGGCGGTTAGCATATTCAGCCATCCCCACCTTCTCCAGGCACTCCATCCCCTTCTTCCTTTCGGACTTCCCTGGTCGCCTCAGCCATCCGAGATGACCATATCTGCCCATCATCACGACATCAAGTGCGTTGGTCGGAAAATCCCAATCCACTGACTCCCGCTGTGGTACATAACCGATACTCTTCCTCATCGATTTATAAGTAGAGCCCTTTATCGTGATGTGCCCCGATATTTTCGGGATCAATTCGAGTATCCCCTTTATCAAAGTGGACTTCCCTGCTCCATTGGGGCCTATGATACCGATTAAATTCCCTTCCGGCACCTCAAATGAGACATCTTCGACAACCGGCTTCTTATGATAAGCAATCGTTAAATTCTCGACCTTCAAAGCTGCTTGATTCATAGTTTATCCCCCCTATTTCAAAGCACGGACGATGGTGTCCGTGTTATGACGTACCATTCCGATATACGTTCCTTCTTCCGTCCCTCTTTCACCCATGGCATCAGAGAACAGTTCACCGCCGATTTCCACTTTGTGACCCTGCTTACCTGCTCCTTGAATGACAGCCTCGATAGCCTTCCTCGGTACGCTTGACTCTATGAAAATCGCTTTTATTTTGTTCTCCACAAGATAGTTCCGCATATCCGTCACATCTTTCGATCCATATTCCGATAATGTATTGATCCCTTGGAGCCCTCTTACGTCCAGGCCATATGACTGCCCGTAGTACCCAAAAGCATCATGTGCCGTAACGAGCACCCGTTGGTCTTCTGGAATTTTATTGATTTCCTCATGGACATATTTATCAAGTTCCTCCAATTGCAGAACGTACTCCTCATAATTTTCACGATACTCCGCTTCATGGTCCGGGTCCTCGGCAATCAATTCTTTCTTAACCGCCTCCGCCGCAACGATCCAAAGCTTTACATCAAACCATACGTGGGGATCATGCTCCGTTGCACCCACTTTGCGAAGTTGGTTTTCCTTGAAGTCTTCCGTTACGGCAATCGTCGGTTTATCCTTGCTCATCATTTCAAATATATCCGTCATTTTCCCTTCAAGATGCAGTCCGTTATAAAAAATCATATCAGCCGAATCCAATGTCTTCACATCACCCTGCGTCGCTTTATATAGATGGGGGTCGACTCCCGGTCCCATTAAACTTGTGACCTCGACATGTTTACCGCCGATATTCTCAACCAAATCCCCAATCATTCCCGTTGTTGTAACGACATCCAGCTTGCCATTGCCATTATCGCTTTCGGCCGTATCATTGCCGCACCCTGTTAAAACCAACAATGCAGCAAGCACGCCTCCAATAGATTTAAGAAAACCCATCCATATTCCCTCCCTTTTTCATCTTTCTAAAATAGTTTGCCGTGCGCAAAATTAAGTGTAAATTTTTTTACATTGTCGTAAATGCTAAAAAGTTTCCTCTACACAACTTATTTTATACTATACACAAATATACAAAAAAAGTGCAACTATTTTTAAACATTTCAAAAAGGCGAATGACTTTTACACACAGCAAAAACTGTCAGGAAGCCCCACTTTCGGCAGCTTCCTGGCAGTCAATCATTCCGTATGATGAAGTTATATTTATATTGTGGGGTTTTACTGGTGAATATAAACCTAGGGGAGCTATTTCGGGACGACGTGAAATTCACATGTAAACACGGTTTCCACGCGCAATGCCGCGGAACGGGCATTGCAACTCATTTCTCCTGTTTCAAGGAAATGGCCAAGTACGCAAATCCCAATTCGATTCCGCAAAGCACAAACAGGGTGATTAAAGTTTGGAACATCATGATTTCCTCCTCCTCTAAGACTTAGACCAATCTTAAAGGATGAAACCAATACCATAACAAGACCTTAATAGAAGAAGTTCTCAGCAGTCACACACTGTTCCCTTGCCCTGAAATGGGTTTCATACTGTACAATATAAAAAAAGAAAAACGGTGATACCATGACAAATATTAAAGAAATAGCTCAATGTGCTGGTGTATCTGTCTCAACAGTGTCTCGTGTATTGAATGATCATCCATATGTAAGCCCCGATAAAAGAAAGAGCGTCTTAGAAGCGATAAATCGTTTGAATTATACGAGAAACATCAACGCCATTCATCTTTCAAAGGGGAAAACCAACCTTATCGGCGTCATCATCCCCTTCAACAATCACCCATATTACGGGGCAATCGTTAACGGAATCACAAAACAGGCAAATGCAATTGGCTGCCATATCGTCATCTTTCAAACAAATTATGACAGGGAGAAAGAGATCCAGGCTTTTAATATGCTGCAAATGAAGCAACTCGATGGCATTATCGTTTGTTCAAGGATTTCGGAAATGAAAATCCTCTTGAATTACCAAAAATACGGACCGATTATTTTATGTGAAGATACCGCGCAGGCTGAATTCTCATCCATCAGCATTGATCATTATGCAGCTTTCTCCTGTGCCCTTGAGTACGTGATTGCTAAAGGATATAAGAAAATCGGATACAGCCTCGGCCGTAAAAAGAGCAGAAACAGTTCCCATCGTACAAAGGCCTTTAACGATATCATGAGTAAACATCAACTGATAAACAATAAAGAATGGCTGTTTGAAGGCAGTTATCACATCAAAGACGGTGAACAATTGTTTCAGGAATGGAATTCGATGATGGATAAACCTGAAGCCGTCATCATCACGAATGATGACACGGCGGCGGGCTTCATTCTTACCGCAAAGAAATCGGGTATAAGAGTACCGGAAGATGTGGCCATTCTCGGCTTCAATAATGATAGCCTTGGCGAAATGCTCGACATCACGACCATTTCCTTACCGCTGGAATGGATCGGGAAAATGGCAGTGGATCTCTTTGAGAATCCTGAAGAGGTCAAACATGTAAAACTGGATTATGCCCTTATAAAAAGGAGTTCTGTTTAGAATGCTTTATTTTGGTAGATCAGCATTTGAGTCCCTTCCTGACATCATTCATTTTCTAGGAAAATATAACCACATAAAATAATCATTGCGATATCCAAGAAGTTATTTTATAATTTTGATATAGTAAAGTTTACTCAATTACTAGCAATCTATTAACGATTGCATGAATTTCATGAGTACAATCGTCCGACGTCACTTACAAGCTGGCGCAACGATATTAGAAAATTGAATACTTCCTCATTTACCGATGAGTTAGAGGCTGCAGCTTATAAAAGTAAAACGGACGAGATTCTGGAAAATTAAAGACTCCGTTTGAAAGGATAAGTTGCCGAAGTTAGGGTATATTCCATGTATATTCTTGCTGGCGGTGTTACCGAACAGGAACACCACTGTCACGTTTTTACAAAAAGCGTGGGGAGCTATCTTCGGAAGGATAAACGGGTTTATTATAAACAGCCGTCGATCTTTTTCGACTGCTGTTTTTTTATTTTTCGTTCCCTTCCAATAAAAAGGAGTGTAACATCAATTGTCAAATTCACAATCACCAACAAGCCCTACTGAACTGAAAAGGAGCCTGAAAGCGCGTCATTTAATGATGATTTCATTAGGTGGAACGATTGGAACAGGTTTATTTTTAGCAAGTGGCGGGGCCATTCATTCAGCCGGTCCCGGCGGGGCCTTAGTGGCATACGCGGTCATCGGCATCATGGTTTATTACTTAATGACAAGTCTTGCAGAAATGGCGGCGTTCATGCCAGTGGCCGGTTCGTTCCGTGTCTATGCATCCAAATTCGTCGATCCGTCTTTCGGTTTTGCGATTGGTTGGAACTACTGGTATAACTGGGCAATCACCATTGCCGCCGAATTGGCAGCCGTTGTCTTAATTATGAAGTTCTGGTTCCCGGATAGCCCTTCATTTATCTGGAGTGCCATTGCGTTAATCACTATGTTTCTTATCAATTACATGTCAGTTAAAGGTTTCGGAGAAACGGAATTCTGGTTTGCCATGATCAAAGTCGTGACAGTCGTCATTTTCTTGATTACGGGTGTTCTGATCATTCTCGGAATCATGGGTGGGAATGACCCAATCGGTTTTTCCAATTTCACAATGGGCGAAGGTCCCTTTAACGGAGGGTTCTTCACGATTCTAGGCGTATTCATGGCTGCCGGCTTTTCATTCCAAGGAACGGAATTGCTTGGAGTGACTGCTGGTGAAAGTGAAGATCCAGAAAAAAATATCCCTAAAGCAATCAGATCCGTTTTCTGGCGCATCCTCTTGTTCTATATCCTTGCAATTTTCGTTATTGGAATGATCATTCCGTTTACGGATTCACGTTTATTGAGTCAAGATGTTGCCGTAAGTCCATTCACGCTTGTATTTGAACGGGCCGGCCTTGCATTTGCTGCATCCATCATGAACGCGATCATTTTATCATCCGTACTCTCTGCCGGTAACTCTGGCATGTACGCTTCAACCCGTATGCTATGGGACTTGGCACGTGATGGGAAAGCACCGAAATTCCTAGGCAAGTTAGATAAAAGAGGAGTACCGGTGAATGCACTTATCGTGACTTCATTAGTTGGCTGCGTTGCATTCTTGGCTTCATTTTTCGGTGATGGCGTCGTTTATATCTGGTTATTGAATGCTTCAGGCATGGCGGGATTCGTCACCTGGGTAGGGATTGCGATTGCCCATTATCGGTTCCGCAAAGCCTATGCAGCTCAAGGCCTTGATTGGAATGACTTACCATTCCGGGCAAAAGGCTTCCCATTCGGGCCTATATTCGCACTTGTCCTTTGTATTATCATTATCATCGGACAAGGCTATCAGGCTTTCAGCAGCGATGGGATCGACTGGAATTCAATGTTCGTTTCCTACATTGGCTTGATTCTATTTTTCGTCCTATGGTTCGGCTATAAAATTAAACATAAAACGAAAATCATTCCGCTTGAGGAATGTGACCTTAAATCAAAATAATACGCAAAGGACCTGTTCTTCCCTAACCGGTGAAGAACAGGTCCTTTTTTCATTTCAAATGATAAACACGGCATTCATATGGTTGCAGGGGTTTGCTGGAGACTCCTTCTTCCTCCTGATCATAATTGCCGATCAACTTTGTGGCAGAATATGCATGCAGCTCTTCAGGCAAAGTATAAGAGGCCTGCTCTTCTTTAAAGTTGCATAGCACCAACAGCTTTTCTTCTTCCAACGATCTCGTGTAGGCAAATATTCGTTCATCATCCGGCAACAGCAGTTCAAAACGGCCATAAACGACGATATCATGTTCCTTGCGCAGTTGGATAAGCTTTTTATAAAAATGAAAAATGGAATTCGGATCATTGTAGGCCTTTTCTGCATTAATCTCCGGAAAATTGGGATTAACCTTGATCCAAGGAGCCCCTTTCGTGAATCCTGCGTTCCGGGAGTCATTCCACTGAATCGGTGTCCTCGCATTATCCCTGCTGCGGGCGTGGATGGCTGACATCATCCGCTCTTTCGACCAGCCATGAGAATGGATGAGTTCGTCATATGAATTCAATGTTTCGATATCCCGGTATTCATCGATGCTTTCAAATGCAACATTGGTCATGCCCAGCTCTTCCCCTTGATATATATAAGGTGTACCTTGCAGCATATGAAGACAAGCGGCAAGCATCTTTGCGCTTTCGATACGATACTTTGCATCATTACCAAACCTTGAGACAACCCGGGGCTGATCATGGTTGTTCCAGTATAAACTGTTCCAGCCATCCCCCTCCAAACCAGTCTGCCACTTGGAGAGGATTCGCTTTAAATCGGTTAGCTTCCATTTATCGTCACTCCATTTACCTTCTGGTCCCTTCCCCAAATCCATATGTTCGAATTGAAAGACCATATGTAGCTCACCACGATCTTTACCTGTGAACAATTGCGCTTCCTCCGGTGTGACGCCTGGCATCTCCCCAACCGTAATCACGTCATGTCCGGAAAGTGCCCGTTGATTGATTTCCTGCAGAAACTCATGTATGCGCGGGCCATTCAGGAAAAAGGGGCTTCCATCACCATACTGCTTCTCATGCTGAATGGCTCCATCTGAATAGCTTTGATCTTTTGAAAGGAAGTTGATGACATCCATCCGGAAGCCATCGACACCCTTATCCAGCCACCAAGTCATGATGCTGTAGATTTCTTCGCGGAGCTTAGGGTTCTCCCAGTTTAAATCCGGTTGTTTCCTGCTGAATAAATGTAAATAATATTCATCGGTTCTTTCATCATATTCCCATGCTGAACCTTTAAAAATGGATTCCCAATTATTTGGCTCTTTTCCATTCCTGCCAGGTTTCCAAATATAATAATCGCGTTTTGGATTATCTCTTGAGGATCGGGATTCCTCGAACCATGGATGTTCATCTGAAGAATGGTTGACCACGAGGTCCATCATGATCTTCATTCCACGTTCATGAACGGCCTTCAACAACCTATTGAAATCAGCCATTGTCCCGAATTCAGTCATGATTGCTTTATAATCACTGATATCGTATCCATTGTCATCATTGGGAGATTGATAAACCGGGGATAGCCATATCACGTTCACACCCAGCTCTTGTAAATAATCGAGCTTCATCAAGATCCCGTTTATATCCCCTATCCCATCGCCATCACTATCCATAAAACTCCTTGGATACACTTGATACACAACCGCCTCTTTCCACCATGCTTTGTCCATGCTTTTCCCCCTTTTTAGCCGCATTGACACAATCCTTACACCAATACCCTATTATAAAGGGGAAAACTCCAGAATATTCTATTTTTATTCAGCTATTCCCGTTTGAATCATTTCAATATCCAGATCGACCTCGATTGGAATATCGGGATATGCCTCCTCCCAATGTTTTTGATCGAAATTTCTTGTTTTGCTTTTAGCATGATCACCGAGTGCAAGCGGATCTATATGGTTCTCCTGAAACATGGTTACCATCTCATTTAATTTTTTACCAATGACTTGCTCGGCCCTGACCTCTATTTTTTTCAGGTCGACCGCTTTGCCCAAGTCATAGCCCTGTACCTCTAGCAGACTCGCTTTCATTTTCACATCAATCCTGACCTTTGGGTCTTGATTGGCATTCGAAATATGATAATGGACACGTGACTCCACGTTATTGATATCGGTAGAGTCATTTTCCTTCCATTTAATTTCATAACTCCCCAGCTTAAAGTTTTCACTAAGGACTTTATATAAAAAGCCATCTTCATAAGGGATATATTTACCGATATAACGATCCTTTTTAAACAAAGCGATCCCTTTTACCCGTATTTGATCTCCTGCTTTTTCCAATAAGGGCAAGACCGGGTCGATTCCTTTACCATGACACGCATATAAATACCTGTGAAGATCTACATCAGGCAAATTGGTCCTTATATTCTGTTCTATCAGCTCCTTCACTTGAACCCCGGGAGTTTTAATCAACTTTGGCTCGATTTTAACTACATCCTCCGCTTTTCCATGAACGACCGCCAAATACAAATCCCTTCCCACCATTGGGTCACGCCTATATGTATCGACATAATCATTCAACCCCTTACTTGCCAATCCTTCACCATATAGAATGGCTGTCAGCCTCCCGCCGACAATCGGATATGGTGTTTTTGCATTTTCCTGCTGGCGGGCTGCCTTTATATCATGGGAGTTCGCTTCATATACTTCTTTACCCAGATTTTCTTCCTCCCCAGGCTGGGGAACGCTGACAACAACCGTACCTTTGATTTTTTTATTTTCGGCATCATCATAACCTACGACTTCAGCTATTAATATATCTTCTAATATTTGCTTTTCCACGCCGCACGCCGCCATCAAAAAGCTCGCTAATGTGAATAAGAGAATTTTGATTTTCATGATTTATGACCCCTGACTTTATAAACGATCGACTGCCATATGAATAAGAGAGGAAGATACAAATAAACGATATAAAAACCAATTTGCGAACTGATCGTGTTAAACTTATCGATCCTATAGCGGTTATCCAAAAAAATGCAGGAAACCAAGATGATGATAAGAATGAGAACCAACATCTTTTTCTGTCTGAATCCGAATACTCTCTTCGCTGTCCTGCTTGCTGCCCAAACCCCTAGGCAAACATTCGGCAGCACCATGAACAGCCAAACGGAAATCCCTATGTATTCGAACCTTTCGATGAATGGAAGGTCAACTATCTTCCATAACGTCAAAGTTGCCCAGATTACATCTTTGAGTTGATCTTGATGATAGTAGGCCAACGAAACAAGTATGGATACAACATATATCACCATAGTAAACAACGCCCCTAAATGGGCCCATTTTTGAGATTTTTCACGATTTTTAATGAAAGGATAATAAATGAGGAGTAATTCAAAACCAAGGTAATTCAGGGTCATTTTCTTACAGGCCTTCATGATTTCCAAAAAGGAATGGTCAAGCAAAGGACCCAAATTTTCAAAGTGGGCGTACTTCAATGGGAAATAATTCAAAAGGAATAATGGCGATCCGATAATAAGCCCGATTATGCAAAAACCGGTAATGACCCTGAAACCACCCTCCACAAAGTTATACACGAGAAGAAGAATGATGGTCATCAGCATCAGGACATTGACACCGGGGAACATCCAAACCTGAATGACTTCTAAATAAGTCCTGATAAGAATGATGGAAATCATGATAAAGTAGAGGATGAATAAAATATTGAAAGCATTCCCTACCCCTTTACCGAATAAATCCTTATGGATGGCAACCAAATCAAGTGTTTGGGGGCCCCTTCCCAATAGCTTGAAGCACATCCAAAGCAGAACATTTATGATCAATCCTGATATTATGACCGCTATCCATGCGTCTTGGCCAGCCTCTTTCGCTATGATCCTTTCAAACCCCAGTATCCCAACTCCAATCTGCATGCCTGGCATGAGGAAAAAAACAAAAAATGGAGATATTAATTTTGTTTCATTTGGTTTGACTTCCATTCCTTCTCACCGCTTTCTACACCTTATTCATCAATATCATTATGGGAATTTCGCGTTTCTGCCTCCTTCCTTATCCTTAGTGGATTTTCCGTCCGCAGAAATTGCGGGCGTTTTTTCTGCTTTGAAAAAGGGAGGCGGATCAGACTATCTTTAAAGTCATGAATTCTTAACGGGTAAAGCGGGTCTAAATAAGGACTGCCAAGCGAAGTCAATTTCAATAAATGACTTAAAATGAATGCACTGCATAAGGCAATTCCAAACAGCCCGTATAACTGGGCGGCAATTAGAAAGGGAAAGCGGATAAGGCGAATCGTATTGCTGATTTGGTAAATCGGCACCGTAAATGAAGCCAAGGCAGCCAAAGCGACAAGCATCAACAAGACATTACTGACAAATCCCGCTTCCACAGCGGCTGTACCGATTACTATACCGCCAACAATACCGATGGTGGAGCCAACCTTGGCAGGCAGCCTGACCGCCGCTTCCCTCAGCAATTCGATCGTCCCTTCCAGCACGATCGCTTCCAAGATCGGCGGAAAAGGGATCACTCCCCTGGATGATATTAAGATTGGCAGCAAATCCGTTGGGATCACTTGATAATGATAGGTTAAAACGGCCACATACAAAGGTGATGACAAAACGGAAAACAGCACGGCGAAAAGCCGAATCAAACGGAATGAAGTACCGAGATTCCAAATTTGAAAATAATCTTCAAATGACGAGAAGAATGAAATGATCGTATTGGGACCAACCAATGCATGAGGAGATCCATCCAGCATGATCCCTATTTTCCCTTCCGATAATACACTGGCCAGATGATCAGGCCGCTCCGTATCAATCAATTGCGGGAACATCGAATTCCGATTATCCGTGATCATCTGGCTAACGAACGAAATATCGACGATCGTATCATATTCTATATCTTCTATTCTCTGTATGACCGTCTTGATGATCTGTTGGTTTACCACCCCATCTATGTAGAGTACTGCTATCCTTGTTTGTGAGATGCTACCGACCCTAAATTCCTTGGCCTGCAATTCAGGAGTGGGCAAGCGGTTACGGATCAGATTCAAATTCGAATCAAGCGATTCAACAAACGCCTCCTTTGATCCAACGACCGTATACTCCGACTCAGGTGTGGAAATTTGCCTTTTCACACTGTGAACACACGGAATGAGCAAACACATTTCATCATCTTGCTTGTACTGAACCATGATCGATCCTGCCAAAACCAATCTTTGAATGTCCCTTAAATCAGCCGTCAATTTCATATCTTCCATCGGAATATCGCCTTTTAGTTGCTTAAGGACTTTCTTTGGTTGCTTCGACATGACCGCCAATACTTGTTCATGGAGCTGTTGTACACTGACTAGTGAATTGAAGTAGGAGATGATATAGCCATCATCATTCGGGAATTGGAAGGTAAGAAAATCATCAGATGCTGTAAACTTTTTAAGGAGTTCCTGAAAATCCTTGGAAGTAACCTGAAAGGATTCTGAATCCATTTCCCTCTTGCCCTTAAATAGCCTCACCATCCCACCCCCAATTCAAAGTTTTTCGTTCATTCGATTATTGTAACCACCCTATTTAAAGTTAGTCATCTTCCACAGATATCTTAAAAATAGGAAAAGACCTATCCGGAATCCACCGGATAAGTCTTCCCTCCTTAATTTTCAATTATCTTGGACTTGGAAAGATCCGTGTTACAAGTTCACGGAACTCTTCAGCAAATCCTTCAACGGGTTTTCCATTCTCGATATCATTCGCATACCTATCCATTCTTTGGACAAAGTCCGGATTTGCCGACACATAAACTTGGTCTACAGATGGATCCGCTCCCCTTACTGCATCAGCAACCCTTTCTTTAAGGTCATTCGAGATATCCTTTTCCCCGCCGTCTTTTAATACTGCGCCTACATAGGCATTATTTTCAGTCACGATGACATTTGCTTTACTTACTTCCTTCAAAGCTTCGACTCGTTTTGAGATATCCTCGGAGACCCTCATACCGTTTACGCCATTATCATTATTGTCATTATTGACATTTTGCCTTGTGTCGCTTACATTCATCGGATTATCCAAATTATCCTGATGAGTACGATTCAGGCCAAGATTTTCACTGGCATCTTCGTTATCATTCGTTGCACAACCTGTAATCACTAAAGCCATCATTGCACTTGATACTATCGCTTTATAGTTCATATTCTTCACTCCTCAAAAATCATTTAACATTACTATTTGCGAGGAGTGGGCAGATTATTCAGAAGAAGTGACCTTCAAGCCGATAATTCCAACCAAAATAAAACCGACGAATACCAACCGCATCGCATCCTTAGGCTCGTTAAAAACGATGATGCCTACCAGAACAGCCCCAAGAGCCCCTATTCCCGTCCAAATTGCATACGCTGTTCCCATAGGCAGAGTTTTTATCGCCGATGACAAAAAATAAAAACTAATAACCATACCAGCAATCGTTATGATAGAAGGTAATAATTTCGTAAAACCCTCGGTATACTTTAGACTTGTCGCCCACACCACTTCAAATAATCCTGCAATCACCAATTGAATCCAAGCCATCTTTTTCCCCTCCAATTACAGAAAAAGCCCGGGAGGTCATCTTTCATGATCTCCCGGGCTTTTTTCCCTCCGTGTACGCAGATTCCTGCGCGTTTCTCTTGGACCATTCCGGTAACATCCAACCGAGGAACCCTAGAAACATAGTATTTCCATACTATATCATGTACATTTCAGTTCGGTCAAACACTTATGCATCGCTTCTGTTTCTAAGCTTCCACTTGTCACCTTTTATTGAAAACCAAATATTCTTAAAGGGTTCAGGTATTTCTTTAGCCGCCTCCACGGTATATTGGACAGCCTCTTTTTTATATTCAACATCTTCAGTGATTTCCTGCTGTGTCATGGCGAGTTGGTCCGTTTCGGATTTAATCTGGTCCGTTTTGGCCTGGATGCGAGTAACGGTTTGAGTCACATTTTCAATGGTCGGTTTGGAATCCTTAAATGTTTTAAAAGCAAAAAACGCTAAATAAATAATCGATCCGATAAAGAGGGCAAGACTAATATATACAATGACCACCTAGATTCCTCCTTTTATTTTACCTTTACTATACCCGTAATAATTGAGCAGAAAACGAATCCCCATGTATTTTCTTTTATGCCTGGTCATATTATTGAAAGTAAAAGGAGGAATGAAAATGAATCAAATGCCTCTTCTTAAAGCCTGTTTTAAAGCTGGAATCCACTTTATTAGACATATGACCATACATCAGGCTGCCACGATTGCAGGAATCATTTTTTTAATCATTCATCCAGAAGTTTTCAGCCCCCTTTGGCTAACATTGGCAACATCCGTCTTGATTCTGCTCCTGCTTTGAAGATTGTAAGTATCCCCTGCACACTGGCTGAGTTATGGATTTCTTCGCTGACACCCCCATCCAGATCAGAAAAAAAATTCTGAGGATATGCACCAGCATTCTCCCCTTGCTTCAGAAGAATGTTCTCCTGTACGGATCAAACTGCCATGGAGACCCGAACATTAATATTGCTAGGAATGTTCCTATGCAGGGTTTCAACCTCTTCAAAACGATGAAATAAAGTTTAATCAATCGATTGATTAAAACGGAATAGGACTTGAATCCCCTTGTGACACCTGAGCTTCCCTCCCCTTCAGATGTTAATTACACTACACTTACCATTTTATCAAACGGAAAACTATTAGAAAATTACGAAATTTGTGTATAATTAGGCTATATTCATTAACTCTTAAGGAGGAATCATAGTCATGGATAATCTTATTCAACAGTTCAGGAATTTGCCCACCACGGCGATTTCAGATGCAATGGAAGGGTTGAGCAATCTGGATTCGGCAATAAAACCCTTAAAGGAAGAATTTCGTATGGCCGGACGAGCTTTGACCGTACAGATTCCCGTCGGTGATAATTCTGCCGTGTTAAAAGCAATCGGTGAAGCCAAGCCTGGGGATATAATTGTCGTTGACAGCAAGGGTGATACATACCGGGCCATAGCAGGAGACTTTGTTGTCGGCATGATGCAGACGATGGATATTGGCGGCCTCGTAGTTGATGGGGTCATTCGCGACCTTGAAGCCATTAAAGAATTGAATTTCCCTGTATTCAGCAAAGGGACGACGGTTGCCTCTAGCGGCAAGGCAGGTGTAGGCGAAACCAATGTGCCCATATCCTGTGGAGGTGTCACCGTATATCCAGGGGACATCATCATAGGGGACATAGATGGAGTCGTGGTCGTGCCCAAAGATAAGGGTGAAGAAATCCTGGTCAAAGCAAAGGATAAAATCCTGAAAGACGAACAGCTTGCTGAAAAATATGCAGGGAAGCCTGAAGAAATCAGAAAGTATATTGCCATGATGACCAACAAAGGATGACGCATAAAAAAACAGGCAGGAAGCGCTGGCTTCCTGCCTGTTCATTCATTAGCCTTATTTATCGGACTTTTCTTCCTTCGAACCTTCTTCATCATATGTGTAATCATAGTCAGCTGGATCAATCGGTTTAAAGCCGTTTGGAGTATAGAAACGGAGTAAGTCGCCGTTCACTACTTGGTCGGATAAATTGAGCATCGTTTCAGCCCTCTTTTTATAATTGAGGATGGCATCATTTTCCTCGACCAATTCTCCCGTTTTAGTATCGTAGTATTTCCCTTTAATGGAAGTGACATCCGGTGTTACAAAATCACCATTCCTGAAAGGTACCACTTCATTATGATCTTTTGACAATAAATCGGAACCGAATTGTACATAATCTTTAGATTCAATTCCTAACAGATGCAATAAAGTCGGGAGAAGGTCAATCTGTCCTCCGTATTGGTGCATTTCCCCGCCTTCAACACCTGGAACATGAATCAATAATGGTACACGTTGCAATTGGGCATTCTCAAATGCACCAACATCCTTGCCAAGCACTTTTGACATGGCTTCTTTATGGTTTTCGGAAATACCATAATGATCACCATACATAACGATTACCGAGTTATCATATAGACCGGATTCCTTCAGATAATCGAAAAACTCCTTAAGCGCCTCATCGGCATAGCGAGCAGTTTGGAAGTAACTATCAACGGAAGCATCACCTGTCGTATGCTTACCGATTGTTGCTTTTTCCTGGTCCATTGCATATGGGAAATGATGAGATACCGTTATGAATTTTGTATAGAAAGGCTGTTTTAGCGTTTCTAACATTGGAATCGATTCCTTAAAGAACGGCTTATCCATTAATCCATAACTTAGTACTTCCTCTTTATTTTCCATATTATAATGGTTAGCATCAAAGAACTGATTAAAACCAAGAGACTTATACATATTATCCCGGTTCCAGAAAGATTTGTAATTACCATGGAACACAGCAGATGTGTATCCTTGTTGTCCTAAAATAGCTGGTGCTGCTTGATACGTATTTTGGGAACGGTTTGTGAATGCTGCCCCCTGCGGTAAGCCGAACAGGGAATTTTCAAGCATGAATTCAGCATCCGCTGTTTTACCTTGGCCTACTTGATGGAAGAAATTATCAAAGTGCATGAAATCGGACTTATCTGCTGCAAGTGAGTTCAAGAATGGAGTTACTTCTTCCCCATTCAACTTATAATCGATAAGGAAATTCTGCATCGATTCCAAATGCAGGTAGATGACATTCTTGCCTTTGGCTGCACCAAAATACTTAGGATTCGGCTCAGCGCTTGTTGCCTTCGTATAGTTGACGACTTCCGCGATATCCGTGCTGTTTGCAGTCGCACGCTGGGCGTATGTTTTAGTATTCTGAACGGCGTCATAAACCGTATAGTTGAACATGCCCAAGTATTTGACGATATAGTTCCGGTCGAATGTCCTTGATAACAATTGCGGGCGATCCTTTTCAGCAAGTCCCAAATTGATGGCGAAAATTGCCAGTCCCGCCAGGTAAACCATTCCAACTGTACGGCGTTTGACTTTGAAGTCTTCCACTTTAAAGTCTTTGAATCTGTACAACACGATCAAAAGAACCGTATCAAGGAAATACAATACATCATGGCCTTTAAATAATTCTAAAATACTCGGTCCCAAATCCCCGGCGTTTTGCACTTGCGTCAAGGTTGGCAATGTAATGAAATCGGTAAATGACCGGTAGTATACAATATTGAAGAATAACCATAAGGACATCAATAGGTTCAACCTGATGATCCATTTAAATGATTTTTTGCCTCTAGCCAATAATGCCAAACCAAAGAATAAAATGGCTGAACTAATCGGGTTTATAAACAGTAAGAACTGTTGCAGGCCATTTTCAATACCTAAGTTAAATTCAACTCGATATCCAATATAAGTTTTAATCTGAAACATAACTACTGCAATAAAGAAAAAGCCTAGTATGTTATCTGCAAATAAATGCCGGCTTTTTTTGAGAAAATTATTCATGCTTTCACCTCTATTAATCTAGTGGTTTATTTATATAAATTCTTACAAACTTACAAAAGACGGAAAATCGGAAACCTTATAATAGCATTCTTTCACTTGGATAGTCAAGATTGTGAAAAACCACCTTTTGTCACATCCAAAACTCTTATATCCAGAACACTTCTTTAGCTTATGAACAAGCCTTTGAAAAAATAACAGAGTTTCGCCCGTCTCGAATGTTCAGCGAACCTATAACAAATATATAGGAACTACATGTCTTAATCCAATAAATATTACCGTAATTTTTTGGTGTGACTGCGAATGGCAGTCACTAAATATTTTAACGTCCTTCAGGCTTTTACCATTATAAACGACTCTTTATAAAAAAACCAGCACATTACAAAATATGTAAGGATATAAACCTTCAATTATTGAAAGCTATGGTTATATCCCAGGATTTTTTTCCCGATAATTCGACAGCTTAAACTGGATTGCCGGATACATGGATGCTTTTCTCACCCGCACTGTTGATACCCCGTGCCTGTATAAGTTTGACCGTTAACCATTGCGTCCTGCCACCCTAAAGTCCCATTAAATAACAAATGGATTACACGAAGTATCGACATCATTCCCCTCGGCTTTTTTATTCAGCTTTTTTCAAATAACTTATCCTAAAAAATTAATCCACCCCGATAATTTGAAGTGGAGATCATATTATTTTTATCATCCATAATAGATGCAATTTCCCAAATTTAACATAGATTGCGATTTCAAATCCCTCCTGGTACCGAAAAGGATGCAAAAGACAATATAATAGGAAGAAACTGAATTTTTCATTTTGGATGGAGGGTCATATTCTTACGATCGCAGCCCATATAAGCCATAGTGGCGGCAACAGCGGAATATGGACCTTGTCCTTTCCCATTCCCCTTAATTGGGGTTGGGGGCGCCTTATTATAAGCTTACCTGTGTTTTCAGGAATTCTTTTCTTCCCCTTTGTTAGTATATTTATTTGATCCAGGTTTATTATAAAAAATAAAAAATCCTGCCCCTCGATCGAGGACAGGATTATCTTTAATTATTTAAATTACTTAATGCCTTCTGAAACTTCTTTAACCATGGCGTCGACAGATTCTAAACCGCCGCCTGATAAGTACCAGTAGTTAGGGTCTAGATAAATGATGTTGCCTTCTTTAAATGCCTTTGTATTTTTAACAATGTCATTTTCAATCGTTTCTTTTGCTGCAGCTCCATCACCGGCAACCGCATCTCTGTCTACAACGAATAGGTAGTCAGGATTTTTTTCAGCAATGTATTCGAAAGAAATACTTTGACCATGTGTCGATACTTCCAATTTATCATCCACTGCAGGTACTCCGAATACATCATGGATGATTCCAAATCTTGAATCAGGTCCGTAAGCACTTACTTTTCCGCCGCTGGCAAGAACGATTAAACCAGTTTTGTCAGTCGGGGCTTTTTCTTTCAAAGCATTGATGTTTTCTTCAACACTTGCCAATTTTTTAGCGGCTTCGTCTTCTTTATCGAAGATTTTACCCAAAAGTGTTACGTTTTCTTCAAACGATTCCATATACTTTGTTGTATCCACACCTACAAAAACAGTAGGGGCAATTTTACTTAATTCTTTATATGCTTCGGATTGACGGCCAGAAATAAGGATTAAGTCTGGAGCAATTTCATTGATTTTTTCGAAGTCAGGCTCTTTTAATCCACCGGCATTTTCAGTTGTACCTTCATATTTAGAAAGGTATTCCGGAAGTCCATCATGA
Source organism: Bacillus sp. ISL-78 (assembly GCF_018613455.1). Classification (NCBI taxonomy): domain Bacteria; kingdom Bacillati; phylum Bacillota; class Bacilli; order Caryophanales; family Bacillaceae; genus Bacillus; species Bacillus sp. ISL-78. Next base: position 367,596 of record NZ_JAGGQC010000004.1, on the reverse strand, counting down.
GGAACAGCTGCTACTTCCACACCTAATTTATCAAGAGTATCAAGAGTACCCATATCGAATACAACGACTTTTTCAGGGTTTGTTTTCACTTTCGTTTCGCCTAGTTGGTGCTTAACCGTAATCTCTTCGCTTTTAGCACTTTCCTTTTTCGTGCTTGATTCTTCTTTTTCCTTATCTGATCCACAAGCTACAGCCACTACAGCCAGCATTGCAACCAAAAGCAGTAAGGATAATTTCTTAATCATTATGGTCACCTCGAAAAAAATTTTTTATTTAAAATTACATATTGAATCCTCACCATCACAGAGTTCACCTTCAACACTTTTCCTGCCAGATGAACAGGAGGCGGCTAAAGTCATGGGCGCCCGCCAACTCTTAACTGCCTAAGAAGCGTACGAGGTGATTTCTGGACAGCTATGAATACTGAAGTAATTTAAAACCAAATGGAATTGTCTTACGTGAAGTACACACAGATCTTATTGTCATTGATACTTTGGATTTCAATATCCATATCATAAATTTCCTTTAACACTTTGGAATTGATGACTTGTTCGGTAGGCCCATTATGAACAACCTTGCCATCCTTCAATGCGACGATGTAGTCGGAATAACAGGATGCGAAATTAATGTCATGAATGACGATGATGACCGTTTTCCCCAATTCATCGGCCAACCTCCTCAATACCTTCATGATTTGGACGGAATGCTTCATATCAAGGTTGTTCAGGGGTTCATCAAGAAGCACATACTCCGTGTTCTGGGCAATGACCATGGCAATGAAGGCCCGCTGTTGCTGGCCGCCGCTAAGCTGGTCAAGGAACTTATCCTGCATGTCAGCAAGTTCCATATATTCAATCGCTTCATCGACGTATTTCCAATCCTCTTTCGTCAGCTTTCCTTGTGAATAAGGAAAACGGCCAAAGGCGACCAGTTCACGAATCGTTAAACGGATATTGATGTGGTTAGCCTGCTTTAAGATGGCAATCTTTTTCGCAAGTTCATTGCTATTGAATTTCCCCATATCCTTACCCTCGATAAGGACTTCTCCTGAATCCCGGGTAATGAGACGGCTGATCATCGAAAGAACGGTACTCTTCCCCGCTCCATTGGGACCGATGAAGGATGTGATTTTCCCTTTCATTATTTCAATGGAAACATCCTCGACAACCGTTTTATTATTATATTTTTTGAATAAATTTTTCACTTCTACCATGATTTATTCTCCTTTAATAGAAGATAGATGAAATAGACACCGCCGACAAAGTTGATGATGACACTTAAGGTCGTGGAAAACGTAAAGATCCTCTCTACAATGAATTGGCCGCCGACCAAGGCAATCACACTGATTAGCATTGCACCCGGGAGGATATGTTTATGCTGGTAGGACTTAATGAATTGATAAGCCACATTTGCAACAAGCAATCCGAGGAACGTGATCGGACCGATCAAGGCAGTCGAAATGGAAATTAAAACCGTAACGACGATTAAAACCCGCTTCGTGACAAAATCATAATTCACACCCAAGTTTATGGCTTGGTCTCTCCCAAGGGACATGACATCTAAATACTTCAAAAATCTCATGAAATATATCATTGCCGCAATCATGAGGATAATAGCTAACGTTAACAGGTCCGTGTTGACATTATTGAAGCTGGCGAACATTTTATTTTGAATGATTTGGAATTCATTCGGGTCAATCAATACCTGCATGAATGAAGACATGCTGCCGAATAAGGTTCCGAAGATGATACCGATCAGCAATAGGAAGTAAATATTGCGGTTTTTCTTGAACATGAACTTGAACAGCAGGCTTGCAAAAATGAGCATGGCCGCAAGTGTAATCAGGAAATTGAGATTTTTATTCATGATCATGATATGCGTTGAACCGAAGATGAAAATCACTCCCGTTTGAATCAGCATATACATGGAGTCCAACCCTAAAATGCTTGGCGTCAGGATTTTATTATTCGTGACCGTCTGGAAAATCACTGTTGAAAAAGCAATTGCACAACCAACCACGATGATGGCGACGATTTTTATGACCCTTCTCGGCAGTGCATAATCCCAATTCGGGCCAAGGTCCCAAAAGATATAACCTGCCGTTAAAGCGGCTGCAAGAACAGCCAATACAATGATCCTAATTTTATTATTCATATGCCTTTCTCCTCAGTATCAGATAGATAAATACGGCGCTTCCTATCACACCAACCACGAGTCCGATCGGGATTTCAAATGGATATATGAGGATCCTGCCCAGAATATCGCAGATCAATAGGAAGACTGCCCCTAGCAATGCTGTATGAGAAAGACTCTTTTTCAAATTGTCACCAAGGTAAAGGGATACAATATTTGGTACGATCAAACCTATGAAAGGAATCGTTCCCACCGTTAACAAAACGACAGTGGAGGATAATGCCACGATGATCAATCCAAAATTGACTATAAACTTATAATTGAGTCCTAGATTGATAGCAAACTCCTCTCCCATCCCTGCCACAGTGAATTTATTGGCAAAGAAGTATGCGAGAATGACTAGCGGGATACTTAGATATATAAGTTCGTACCTTCCCGACATGATCATCGAGAAATCACCATTCATCCATGTGTTGAGGCTTTGAATCAAATCATATTTATAGGCAAAGAAAGTCGAGATCGATCCTACGATATTACCAAACATCAAACCAACCAATGGAATGAAGATCGTATCCTTATATTTCACTTGATCAAGAATTTTCATGAACAAGAATGTACCTGCCAAAGCGAATATGAAAGCGAATGCCATTTTCTCAATGAGTGCTGCCGAAGGAAAAATGATAATGGCAAGAAGAAGTCCCAGCCTTGCAGAGTCCATGGTACCGGCAGTCGTCGGGGATACAAATTTATTGCGGCTCAATTGCTGCATGATCAGACCGCTTATACTCATCACAATACCGGCAATGACTATGGTCACCATTCTAGGGAAACGGCTTTGCAGCATGATTTGCACTTTATCATCACTTAGATTCAATAAATCCAGGGGGGTAATATCTTTTACACCAATGAATAATGACGTAAATGATAGAACAATTAACGCCATGACTAAATATCTTATCTTCATCTACATTTCCTACTCTTCCTATCTCACTTTAATACAGCGATAATATTTTTAATTAAATATATTTGAATAAAGACTATCAGTAAGTCACCTATTGAAATGGGACTCATTAAGTTGCAATAGTTACAAGGATCTTCCATTCATGATAATGAGATTCATTATCATTCATTCTTATTCTATCATTTCTTGGACATGTGTCAATATACACAAGGGAATTACTTGATATTCTCCCGATAGTCAAATTGTAATGAATTCGGATGAACCAATCATGCATTTCGTTTCAGAAAGTGATAAAATCAACATAACAAATATTTACTCTTCCAATGAAAGAAGCGATATGATGAAAAACTTGTTATCCAAAGTGTTCTCAAAAAAGGCGAAAATCCAGATTGAATTTTGCCAAAATAATCTTGACCGCTTCCTTAATGAACAAACAATTGCCGATTATGGTAAGTTCTTAGAGAATCCAAGGATTGAATATAAGGAATATGAATGTTTGAGTGAGTGTAAACTTTGTAAGAAAACCCCTTATGCGAAAGTGAACGGCCAGATAATGAGCGGTCAAGATTCACAGGATCTTTTAAATAAGTTATATGATGAATTGAAATGATACGGGCCAAGCAAATAGTTGATCTGTATCATTTTCACTTTCCACCTGTAATTATACAGAATACAGGTGATGAACATCTATTAAAAGGATTGCGAATTTCACCATGGAATCATTAATCTGGTCGTTACTTCCTGTTTTTATTTCAATTGCTCCAAAATCGAAGTTGATTCTAATCATACTTCTGCTTTTGTTTAATAATTAACCTATCTCACGAATCAAATACCCCCCCGAAAGTCTTATAAAATCCACAATCCATACCTTCAATTTCACCGTATATGTATGCTCAATCGCTATCAGCCTTCTCATTTTTAAACTAGTTCTATATACAAAGGAAAATATTTCTAATGGGGGATCTTACGGGTTAAACGGGGATAGTTAAGGCGCTTTCATTCAGTTACTCTCTAGGGAATGAAAAAAATAATTAAATCCCTTGTTAATATGAGTATCAAATTATATTTGATACGATAGTGATATTTCCTAGTGTAATCAATCAACACACGAGAAGCTGATTCATCAGGAAATCCTTTCTTTAATCAGGTATGTTCGTATGCCCCTTCTACTTTCACTTTAATTGACCGTGAAGGTAATTCCTCCCTTGTTCCTGATTTCAATTCGTAAAGAAGGGACTTTCCTTACTGACCTCGCAACCTGTTCGAAACACCCGGACCAAACGGAGGCTTGTGAGGAGATCCCGGATTTTTGTTTGCTCCCCTATGTTTAACATTAACTTCTTTCCCCCCTCATAAATTGAAGCCATACCATTTGAATGGCTCCATTGTCTTTAAGTAACTTCCTGATTTATTGATTCTTTAATATTTTTTGAATTTCACGCATGCTGACACTTCTTTCAAATGAGATTACTTCTAAATAATATATTTCCTTCCCTTACCATTGATATGCTGAATGGAATATCATGGTAGGAGTTGGCGAGCCTTCGTTTCAAGGAAATTTGTATAGGATAGGGCCAAGTCTTTATCGTAATGAATGTCACTAAGAGATTTAATCTCTTGAATTATTTGGTATGGGTCTTTTGGATTTTGATAAATACGTCCATATAACATCGTATCGTAAGAATCAATAATTCTGATAATCCTAGAAAGTAGGGGTATACTTTTTCCTTTCTTTCCGTAATATCCAGAACCATCAAAATTTTCATGATGAAATAAGATTACATCTGAAAATTCTGATGGGAATTGGGGGATGTTTTGTACTATTTGTGCTCCGTAAACTGTATGGTGCATAATCTCTTCATATTCGAGTTTTGTTAGTCTTTCTTTTTTATTTAATAATTGTTGAGGAATTTCTAATTTACCAATATCATGAAGAGCTCCTAAAATAAAAAGAAATTCTTGATTTTCGATTCCCAAATAACGTCCGAAACCAGATAAGTCATTCCCCACCCTAAATGAATGGCAAGTTGTCATTTTACAGTGTTTATATAAATTACATATTAATTCTTGTGTAGTTTCTATCATTCCGTACTCTCCTTATAAATAATCTAAATTTAAGTAGATAGAATAATTGATTATTATTTAATAAATGTTATCAAGTAATACATCTAATACATCAATTAATTTCATCACTTCTTAAGAGTACCTCTTCAAAATTCAGACAATATATCTTTGTTGAAACCGAATAAATTAAAATTGGGACGTATCTTTTTACAACAGAAGTATAATTGAATTACCTAATCCAAAAATCCAACTGTTTTTATGGGATAGTACTAACAACACCTCAAAAAAGAAGTTACATATATGATCTTAACTGTAGAGAGGTTTTGGTTAAGTTTCTGTTATTCTGATTTAATACTAAAATACAATATAAATTTGCCATCATCTCACATAGTTAAAAGTCTCTAAAAAATAGGTAAGATCCGCCGAAAATAATCGGTGAAACTTACCTAAAAAAATGGGGTTGAGAGTATGTGCAAACAAGACTACTTACATTGCTAATATAAGACATGAAAATACCTATAGTATTTCTTTATTGAAGCTTACTACTTCATATTAGATATATTTTTAAAGATAGTTTGTCCCAAATCAATTGTCTTCTCATGTACTTTTTCCCGATTAGTCTTATGTTAGTTGGAAAAAGTGTCTACCTAACCCGCTTCAGCTGTAACTTCTACAAATCTTTCGGGCTGCTCCTGAGCAGACAAGTATGATCTCAAAACTTTCATTTTATAGCCCTGTTCAACATGCTCATAAGGTATCAATTTAACTCTTTCAAAAACAAGGCAATTTATATTTATTCACAATCCGAATCGCATTTTCATAGAGAATACTCATCAAAACAACTTCAACAAATTTCCGTTAAAACAGCCCCATAAATTTATTTTGACTAGAGTATATGCCGTTTATCGAAACTATGAGCCCTTTTTATTATTTATTGTCAAATCCCCTTTTCTTACCTTCTAATAGTGCTTCTTCCTCTTGAAATATAACTTTTTTGAAAATAATTTCATTCTTATCATGATCATTCTAAATTTCATTTAACTAAGTGAATTATGCTTCTTATTCCTTCTTTATCCTTCTAGCGTTAAATTTACAGTACCGGACAAAACACAACAGTCCTAAGTCATTCAACTAAATATCCATGGGTCTAATTTCTTATATGAAGTCTCACAACCCATCTTTGAAATTAGTTCTAACGATTTATTTTATGGAATGTAATTAACACATGACATTCCTTTTATATTACAAACTACTCATTCCTCTCATTTCTTTATTGAACATAAATAACTGCCAAGGAGGGACAAACAACGGGAAAACGAGGAGTTATTAGTAGAATTGGTACAGTGTTTTATCGATGCACTGGGTTTTTCATGCAAATCCAAGGAATGGTCATGTTCAACATATATTAAAATTAAAAAGGGGAAATACAAAATGAGTATCACAAAAGCCTTAATTAAAGGATTAATGTCCTTAGCAGCATTATTGTTATTCGCGACACCTACATTCGCAGCAATCGATCCCAATGCAGTGACTGGAAGTACAGATGGCCTTGGAGCAACTTCTCAAGGTCATATTACGATTACACCTGGAGACGAAACTACAGGACCAACTGACCCGATTTTCCCAAGTGAACCAGGTGGTGAAACAGGTAACGAAGGTTCATTAACGATTGATAATGTTTCACCTTTAGAATTCGATACCCACCAATTAGCGAGCGGTGCAGTAGAATATACAACTACATCTATAGATCCTAACGTACAAGTAACCGATAAGCGTGGTACAGGTGTTGGTTGGGCTTTGCAAGTAGCAACCTCACCATTTACGGATCAAACGGATGGCACTAAGATTTTAAAAGGTGCAATTGTAACATTACCAATCGGTGCTGCTGAGACGAATCCAGGAAATGTTTCTCCACCACCTGAACTAAGGGAAGTACAATTAGGTACGGATAGTGGAACAACTAATCCCCAAATCCTCATGAGAGCTGATGTGAACACAGGATTAGGGACTTGGGTAGATAAACTTGATCCAAACAGCATTAAAATTTCCGTTCCATCAGGAAACTTAGCAGGAGATTATGTATCGACTTTAACTTGGAGTCTAGTGGACGCCCCACAATAATAAATAAACGAAATAGGAGATTGGAAAAATGAAAGCATTTAGTTTATCAGCAGCAGGCAGTATTATCTTGGCCGGAACACTTCTTTCAACAAGTTCCGCACAGGCGGCTGTCATAAATGACGCGACTTCTAATAATTATATTGGCTTTATTGCAGATGAGGGGCCAACAAATCCAGTAGATCCTACAAATCCGGACAATCCTAATCCACCAAGTCCAATTGATCCCGAAGATCCAGGCAATGGAGGTACTGGAAATACTGGGGCATTAACTCTGGACCATGCCTCAAACATCCAATTTGGAACACAAAAAATCATGAGTGGAAACACGACTTATAATGCTGAAAATACAGACCCCTTTGTACAAGTTTCAGATAAACGTGGAACGGGCGAAGGATGGTCTTTGACAGCAAAGGCTTCAGAATTTAAAAGCGATACTGGAGAAGTATTGAAAGGAGCTATTTTATCTTTCAAAAATGGACAAGTGAAATCACAAACCAGTAATGTTTCCACACCACCAACTGCTAATGATGTTGTATTTGATAATACAGATTCCAAAGTACTTATGTTAGCTGAAGTAGATGCAGGTCGCGGAACATGGCTAGATGTTTTTTCAGGTACTGAAGGCGATAATAGTAACGTACAATTAAGTGTTTTGGCGGGATCAGCTGATGCTCAAAACTATACAGCTACTATGACATGGGAATTATCTGACGCACCGAAATAAATTCAAATTCAAAAACTTGGCTTAATTAATTATTATAGCCAAGTTTTTTTAAAAAAATGACATCATGAAATTAGAGATGTGAGGGATAGAAAAAATGAAAAATATGTTATCCATTATGGTTTTAATATTATTGATTGGATTAGGATTTGTTTCCAATAATAAAGTGGCCTTTGCTGGTACTATGGAGTATTCAGTAAAAGCCAATATTCCCAAAAACCAAGTTAATAAAAAGCTCACCTATTTTGACTTGAAGATGGCTCCAGGTTCAAAACAAACGATATCTTTAACAGTTAAAAACACTTCTAGTGAAGAAAAAAAGATAATGATCGAACCCAATTCAGCTATTACCAATCAAAATGGAGTGATTGACTATAGCAAACATGGACACAAAAAAGACAGCTCATTAAAGTATGCTTTTTCTGATCTGATATCCCCAAAGCAAGAAATTACAATGAAAGGAAAAGAAACGAAGAAAGTGCCCTTTACTATTCAAATGCCCAAAGAGTCATTTGATGGAATTATTTTGGGTGGATTCTATGTACACGAAATAAATAAAGAGGACAAAAAGAAAGAAAATAATAAAGTTCAAATCAAAAATGAATTTTCGTATGTGATTGGCGTGAAATTAACCGAAACGGATGAAGTTGTTAAGCCGAAATTAAAGTTAAATGAAGTTCAAGCAGGGTTGATGAACTATCGTACGGTTGTTACTGCGAATTTACAAAATACAGAAGCTGTCATAATAAATAACTTGGATGTAAATGCACGTATTACGAAGGAAGGAAAAAAAGAGAAGCTCCACTCAACGAAGAAAAGTAAGTTATCCATGGCACCGAATTCTAATTTTGACTTTCCTATTACCTGGGATAATCAAAAGTTGGAACAAGGTAAATATCATTTATATTTAACAGTTACAGACGGTAATCAGACATGGAAATTCGATAAAATGTTTGAAATTAAAGGTGCAGATGCAAAAGAACTAAATAAAACGGCCGTTGAGGTTGAGAAAGACTATACCCTCATTTTTGTAGGGCTGGCTTTGTTGATTTTAGTACTAATTGCAATAATCTTCTTCTTACTTAGAAAGAAAAGGAGAAAGGACATTGAAAAATAAAAAAAGTTTCTCAAGAGCTGCCCTTTTCCTCATTTTAGTAAATGCATTATTTTTTTCAAACATTGGGTTGCCATCCTATAAAGCGGAAGCAGCGAATGAAAATAATCCTCCTTCTAAAATTGATGTTTCGAATATATTTACAACTCCTATAACTGGATCAAGTAGTAAAGTTACCAATGGTAATATGGTTGAAATAACTAATAGTACGTGGCAAAAAGGAGGTATTTGGTCCACAGAGATTAATAAAATGGACCTGACAAGAAATTTCACTTCCTCAATGTACATGTATTTTGGAAATAATGGAGATTCCGCTGCAGATGGTATGGCTTTTGTTATGCATAATGATGCTAGAGGTACAAATGCGACTTCTACAAATACTGGGGGGACACTTGGCGTTTGGGGATGGGAAGGTAATTCAACTAAAGCGATTCAAAAAAGTTTCGCAGTTGAGTTTGATACATGGCATAATTCTTCTGATTTTGATTATTATGTTTCTAATAAAGATCATATCGCATGGAACTTTCCAGGAAGGCCTGAGGCCTTTAATCATGTTGGTGCTTGGGGTATAAAACATAATGATATCCAATATACGACGGGTAACCTTGCAAATGATGTTTGGCGTAAATTTACCATCACCTGGGATGCCGCTGGGCAAAAACTAACTTATCAATTAGCTGGTACTAACGCCGTCACGGTTCCGATTGATCCAATGGTTATATTTGGCTCAACGTCAGTTTATTGGGGATTTACGGGTGCGACAGGGGAAAATGCTACTATACACCGTACTACCTTCGATTCTGTACCTGGCCTAGTGAATGCCGATCTTACCAAGAAAATTACTAGAAACGATGGATCTGTTGTGAATAATGGAGATCCTGTCTATAAAGGAGAAGAATTAACCTATTCGATTAACGCAAAGTATTTATCTGGAAAACAGGATTGGATGAATTTAATTGCAAATAGTAAATTAAATGATCACGTTACTTATATTCCAGAATCTATGACCTTAACGACCTCTGGCACGACTACAGAAGTAGAAGATAGTGTATGGTCAGGGAAATCGTTTAACCTTAGTCTTCCAAATATGAATAGTAGTATGAACGAAATCACTATTTCTTATAAAGTAAAAGTCAATGAGGTAACCGTTGATACACCAATAAGTGAAATAGTTAATTTTGTAGGTAGTAACTATATAACGAAAACGCATCCAGTAGATTATGTCATTCAAGCTAACCATGTACCTGAAGTGACTATAAATGAAAAAGGCCCCATTCACTTAGCTGTTGGTGAAGATTATCAAGCAAAGGGCACTTGGAAAGATTCAGATGATTCCACAAATACCTTATATTATGACTTAGATGGCGAGTTGCTAAAATCCGAAGTGCTAGACAATGGAGGTTCAACTGAACCGGTAGACTGGAGCTATCTTATAACATCAGATCAGTTAAAATTAGGAGAAAATAATCTTCAAGTCACAGCAAGAGATGGTAAAGGCGCTCATTCAGTTTCCGCTAATTTGAAAATCATTGTTGAAAGTCCTCCAGCCATTACGTTAACGGATGCTAATCGGGAAATTCCTGTTGATTTTGGCACTGAGTATACGATTAGTGGCAGTTGGAACGACCTTGATAGTAATCTAGTTGATTTATATTATGCAGCGAACAGTAATACTCCTGTAAAATTTGCTTCTAATGTATCAAATTCTACTAACAAAGGTGAAGACATTAACTATCAATACAGCATTCCGGCAGATCAATTGTCCATAGGGATGCATCAAGTTTCAGTTTATGCTGTAGATGATACGGGTCGAAAATCAAATATTGAAGTAGTGAACGTCAATGTAACGGGAAAATTAAGTTTCATGAGTGTAACTGAAAATGTCAGTTTTGAAAATATGCAAATACCGAATCAACCAACCTATTCAAAAAGAAATAATGATTGGGACATCCTTGTGAACGATACCCGTGGATCGGGAAGTTCATGGCGTCTCACAGCAACATTAATGGAGGAATTCTCAGATAGTCAAGGGCATTTTTTGAGGGATGCATTAAAGTTTGTTAACGAGGATGGAATTGAAACAACAATGGCGCTTGGAACTGAGACGAATGTTTATGAAATGATTACACAAGAGGAACAAAATGTATCGATTAACTGGGAATCAGATAAAGGTATACTGCTAAAAATTGATCCTTTTGTTTATATAGGTAATTATATCGGGAAAATTAATTGGAATCTAATTGATGCTCCATAAATAATAACTCATCAGTTAATCGTAACTTGAAGAAATGATATGAACTGAATAGGTTCCTTAGGACAATTCGCGGGTAGAAATCCTTATTTTATATACTTGTTTCATTTCATTGTTACGAATAGGTTTAATAAACGTTCTAAAAATATAGAAAATCAGAAGGGTAGGAGAAGCTGCCTAAATGACTACCACAATTGCTATTATAGATGATCATCAACTTTTCCGAGAAGGGGTTAAACGAATCCTTGAAATTGAAGAATCTTTTCAAGTTATTGCCGAAGGTGTAGATGGTAACGAAGTAGCTTCTATTGAAAAAGAATATAAGCCAGACGTTTTCATAATCGATATAAGTATGCCACTAATGAATGGACTCGAAGCAACACGCAGGCTAATCGAAAATAACCCCAATACAAAAGTAATGATCTTATCCATAAGTGAAGATGAACATTATGTAACCGAAGCACTTCAAAGCGGTGCATTAGGTTATCTGCTTAAAGAGATGAGCGCAAGTGAACTTATTGATGCTGTTCATCTTGTTGCGGAGGGCGGTACTTATTTGCATCCAAAGGTGATCAACAATATACTAAATGAATATCGAAAATTAGTTGAAAAAAACTTAAGTGAAGATGAAGCTTTTGAGCAATCTCTTAAGCTTTGTCGCCCACTCCACCTGTTAACAAATCGCGAATGTGAAGTCCTCCAATTGCTTACAGATGGAAAAAGCACCTCCCAAATCGGCGAAGCACTTTTCATAAGTGAAAAGACAGTAAGAAATCATGTCAGCAGAATACTCCAAAAGGTAAAAGTAAATGACCGCACTGAAGCAGTTATCCATGCGATTAAAAATAACTGGGTCAAAATATAATAATAGATCTGACTTTTCATTACGAAAGTTAATGGTTGAAATAATGTAACAATCACCTGCCTACTCGTTAACAGGCCACAAAAAAGATAAAGACCGGTTTAAGCACTTACTTTATGTAAGTGCTTTTTGGTACACATACAGTCATGATCATCATCTTCTTAAAAGTTGCGTTTCTAATGAGAAAGAAAAATACATTAAATAACTGGGTGTGTGCCATAAGCGGGACGGTAATTTCTAATTTTCGGAATATTACCCCAAGAAAGTGAAGGTACTATTAAAAAACGGGACTTAGTTACTATCAGAATCGATGTAAACATTCTAGGTTAGGAATGTAAACTCCTTAAACGGAGAAAATAAAATGAGAATTCTTTTGTAGTCTTAGGTTTAGGAATAGATTTTGATCAATTACGAAATAGGTGATAATATGAATCGATTTTATAAACGTTATTCAGACTTGATCTTTCATTTACTTAATAATAACAAATGGATTAGTATAGCTGAATTATGCGATAAAACAGAGTATTCAAAAAGTACTATTTGGCGAGATTTAGAAATCCTGGAGTCTATTTTCCCTGACGGATGGGTTTTGAAAAAAAGTGAGAATCTTGGAGTTCGTCTAATTAAACCTGAAAATGGTACATTAGAAAGTTTATTAACACAAATAAGAGAAAAGAATTCCTATTTACACACATTAAAGTTAATTCTTTTGAACGATGGTGTTGATATTTCCCAGATATCCCAAGCGGTTTATATTAGTCGTTCCACTGCATACCGTCACCTTGAAAAATTACAAGAGGTTGTGAGTGAGGCAGGTGTTACATTAACTGCAAGCCCCTTTAAAGTCATTGGGGATGAAAAAAAGATTAGAAGATTCATCATGCAATATTTGGACTTCATGTCGGTTGAATCCAATATCATTAAAGATGATTCACTCGATACGATAAAATTTCAAACAGAATTATTACAGCTGTTTTCAAAATATTCAATGTCTTGCAGAACAGGCGCCTTACAGCGATTAACAATGATTTTATCTTTATCAAATTTTCGTGTCTCCATGGGGCATTATATCTCATTTCCTAAAAAACTTATAAATACTTACGAGGGTAGTAAATATTTTGAGCTCTCGAAAGAATTGGTAAACTATATGGCCAAATGCCCTACAAGAGATATTCAACTACAAGAAATTCTCTTCTTTGCTATTTATATCATGAGTGAGGAACGACCATTAAATAGATCACAGTACATCAATTATATTAAAAAAAGAATGAGGAGCCAAAAAGGACTTCCCTTGATGAAATTTTTAAAATGTCTTTCTAAATATGTTGGTTTTAATCTATCACAAGATGATATCTTTTTATTTCATTTATCCCAAACATTAAAAAGGATACAAGTTGAAACTGAATTTGAAACGGAAAGTGCAGGAAATTCAATGCTGCAGTTCCTTCCATACTTTGAAACAAATCCGATTTTCGAGGTAATTGAGGAAATGGCAATTGAAAGTTTTTCTTCAGTGCCTTTAACGATTAAGAAACTTGATGTTTTAGAGATATTTTCACTTCTACAGTCTGTTGTCTTGAGAAAATGGAATCAACATACAATACAGGTTGCGTTAATGTGCAGAACTTATAACGAAAAAGATTATATTAGGGAAGTATTAAAATATCACTATGGTAATAAAGTGGCTATCTCAACATTGGATCCATCCAGCATTGATTTGCTTTTCAAATATGAGGAGTTTGATTTGCTCATTTCTACCGAAGTTGGTAATAATACAAATATGCTAATTGAGCACATCCCTACCATTCAAGTATCGTCCTTTCCCACCCCTTCAGAATTAATAAATATTAAACATTTTATAGAACAGCATTTTTATGGAAATTTAGGCATAGAACCGGAAATGATCCATCCATTTGGTACTAATGAACGTCCTTGTTAATGACCATAAGAGCTCGAGTAGAAGAAAATCAGTATATTTGCTAACCCGAATTTCTCTCATAATTCGGGTTAGATGATTTAAAACATGCCTTCTTTGAATCCAACCTAACTTCTGATAATTGACACTTCGGCCGGAATCTATGCCTTACCATTTATTCACTGCTTCTTTCGGGGATGTCTTGTTCTAATATTTCCAAAATAACTCTGATACAGAAGGAAGCAGCACCATCGGCGGTTTCCATTTCATGTATAGCAGGATATAGCAGGAACCGGTTGGCTTTTTGGGGTTCGATACCCCTCCCCTAAAAGGCGCATGCCTTTCTCGGAAAAAAACGGAGCTCCCCCTCTTTCATTTCATCCAATTCCTCAATATAGCCTTCCAGCCAATCTTCAGCTAATTTTTCAGGTTGAAAACCGTTATACAATCATTTGGAAACCACACATCTTCCCCATATTGCCGTCTACTTCCAACAGTCTCCTGCATCCTTTACAGGCATATTTATAAATTCATAGAAAACCTTTACATCCCCATGAATTTACTAAATTTCAAACTCTTTCTCAATAAGGGGCAAATTCTTCGTACCTCTCTTGGCTGAATTTTAATATCGTTATTTACTCCTAAAGACATCAAAACCACTTCCTCTTTTTATTTGCTCTTAGAATAAACTAAAAGTAAACATTATACCAATCATGAAAATTGCATTTTGAGCATGAAAAACACCTTAAAAAAAAGAATTAGAGGTATCTTAGTCAGTAATCGTTATAAATTTGATTAAGAAAACGATTTTCAATATTTTTTCAGAGTTTGAAAAAAACCTTTCTAAAAATGAAATAGACTACTTTTCACTAATAACATTTCCAGTTTATTTATAAATGGGCCTTTCGAAACGACAGCAGTGGTTCATAAAGGGGCTGAAACGGTTCCCAAACCCTTCTGTATCAGCAAAAATTGCTGAAAATAAAAAATACATGAAGGTAGCTGTTGAAAGTATGGTCAATGATTTAATAGTTTCCGCTGAACTGGAAAGCGGACATTCCACAAGGGAGTCGTCACTTCAAAAACTCGAGATTTCCCAAAAGGAAGCTATGTTTTCGACATGGGGTCATCCTGATGCCAACTTCCTCTCCCTTGCCCTCGAACCCGAAGGCATAGACAGCTACGTGCTGCCGATTTACCGCTATGTGCGGTCATCTTCCTTACCAGTTAAATGATGCATAGGATCTAAAATGACGCTTTGGCAGCTCTCATTGCCAAAGCGTTTTTAGTTCCCCCTCCTTTATTCATGTGGGACGATGCACCTGACCTGATTTCTTGAATGCAACGACAAGTTTTGAATATACATATAAACGGAAATGTGTTTTTAGAGGAGGAAAGTCATTGAACCAACATGTACAATCGGAAATCAATCGCCTTGTTCATCGCTTGAAACAAGACCAATCCGCTGATGGTTCGTGGAATTATCCCTTTGACACCGGGATAACAGCAGATGCCTATATGATCATATTATTGAAAATTCTAGATATGGAAGATACTTCACTTATAGATGCTTTAGTAAAAAGAATCGAAAGCAAGCAAACGGAAAATGGGTCATGGAAACTTTTCCAAGATGAGAAGGACGGCAATGTTACGGTTACGATCGAGGCTTACTATGGCCTTCTTTTTAGCGGACTCCGCAATAAGAATCATCCCCATATGAGGAAAGCCAAACAATTCATTCTTTCCAAGGGCGGCATCAAACAGGCCAAAATGTTAACGAAAATGATGCTTACTGTCACCGGACAATATCAATGGCCGCGCCTATTCCCCATTCCACTCGAAGTGGTCTTACTGCCTCCGACCTTTTTCGTCAGCATTTATGACCTTTCCGTTTATGGGCGGGTCAATATGATTCCATTGCTATTGCTTGGCCATAAAAAGTTTCAGATCACGACCCCGGACACGCCAAGTTTAAAAGATTTATTCCAAACAAGGGAGGACAGTTCCGAAGAGCAAGTGTGGGAAGAATACCGTACCGAAGAATATCGTTCCTTCTTCTCCAAACTTCAAACAGGCGTCAAAGCCTTGATTGGTTATCCGGATTATTTGCATTCCTTGGCCTTGGATTCAACGAAAAGGTTCATGCTCGACAGGCTGGAACCAGATGGGACACTGTACAATTATTTCGGCTCTACCTTTTTCATGATCTTTGCCCTCCTTTCAATAGGATATTCGAAAAGAGATCCAGTGATTCTAAAGGCCATTGCCGGTCTGAAGGGGATGGCCTGCTCCATTGAGGGACACACACATATCCAGTTCACGACGCCCCATGTTTGGAATACCTCCTTAATAAGTTACGCCCTTCAAGAAGCGGGAATGCCTTTCAAAGACAAAACGGTCAAGGCCGCCAATCAGTACTTACTGTCACGCCAGCATTATATGTATGGAGATTGGCTGATCCATAATCCTGATGCAATTCCTGGAGGCTGGGGGTTCTCGGATTTGAATACCATGAATCCGGATGTCGATGATACGACCGCCTCACTGCGGGCGCTGGCAAAGCAATTGCAAGCGAAACCGGATAATCGGGACAGCTGGCAGCGCGGTGTCGCCTTCACGATTTCCATGCAAAATGATGATGGTGGATTTCCAGCCTTCGAACGGAATAACGACCATAAATGGCTGCAGCTTCTTCCTATAGAGGGTTCGAAATATCTCCTGACTGACCCTTCCACCGCTGATCTGACAGGAAGGGCGCTGGAATTCCTGGGGAACTATACAAATATGAAGAAGCCGGAAGAAGTCAGTAAAAGAGCGGTGGATTGGCTATTGGAAGACCAGAAACGAGATGGCTCCTGGTATGGGCGCTGGGGCATCTGCTTTCTATATGGCACATGGTCTGCACTGACCGGCATGAAGGCAGCAGGGCAAGCCACTGGACATCCATCCATCCAAAAAGCCTTAACTTGGTTGAAGAAAATTCAAAATGAAGATGGCGGCTGGGGTGAATCTTGTTACAGTGATATCAAGCAGCGATATATCCCCCTCGGAACAAGCACACTGACACATACAGCCTGGGCTGTGGATGCGTTGATATCGGCATCGGAAAAGCCGACAGCCGAGATTGAAAAAGGCATTGCCTATCTCATCCGTGCAGGTCAACAAGAAAGCTGGACCAATGATTATCCTGCAGGCCAGGGAATGGCGGATTTTTTGTATATCCATTATCATAGCTATCGCTATATATATCCCCTTTTAGCCTTAAGTCATTACAATAAAAAATTCCTGGAGACTTAATCGCCAGTGTTTTTTTCATATTAAAGGTGAATATGTGGATTACCTGTGGAAAAGTAGTGAATAACACCGGAAAGTTATCCACAATCCGAGGTTATCCACATTCATTTATCCGTAAAAGTGGCAAAAGCAAGAATTTCCCCATCAAATTTGTTGATTCATTCATTTCGGCTATGTAAAAATGACTGGTTTTATACAGGTTTGTGGATAGTTTGGGGATGAGCACGATTTTATGTGAAAACTTTATCCAGTTTATCACTATAGAATTCTATCGCCTTAGCATAAGATTGTATTTCTCGATCCCTCGAGGTTTCGGCAATGATCTTCAAAAGAGATTCCATCGCAAGATCATGTTGGGCCAAATTATAAAATGCCATGGCCCTGAATACCAATAAAGGCTTATCCCCAGGAAACTTCTCCAGCCCGGATTCCAATGTCCGTCTTGATTTTTCATATTCCCCTATGGTGCGATATGTGCTCCCCAACCCGAGATAGGCCCCTTTTGCATCCTCCTCCGGCAAACCTAATTCGAGTTCTGCTTCATAATAGGGCACCGCCTTTACCTCAAGTCCGAGAATATCAAAACTCCAGGCACACTGATACTGTATGACTGCATCGCCAGGATTTTGCTTTGCCAGATCCATCAATAAACCATTGGATTTTTCGAATTCTTTCTTCTCCCTTAAGTACAGGGCCATTTCCAAATTTCCCATTGTCATTCCTCCATTGTATATGATTCCTTAATGCCCCTATTCGCGATTCTTCTTTTCAATTCCTTCTTATATGTTAAACAGCCCATCTCCCTACAATGCTGCGGCCAGGAACTAATATGATCGTTAAGGATGTGTAAGCCTCACTTCCCACTGTCTTGGCAAATAAAAAAGGATCTGCCACCGGGCAAATCCTTTCATGCACTTCCATCTCCATATATCATGGATTACTGCCGACATGACATATGATTAATCATCCAATTGGTCTTTCAATACTTTCCCCGTGGTGGCATCCACCACTACATCATATTCCTTTAGTCCTTGTTTTATTTCCAGCTCGTACACAAGGGTGCCACTCTCTGAATCCAGCTCCATATCCGTTACTTGACCATCCACCGCTTTCAAGGCAATCTTTTCAGCTTGATCTCTGCTGATTTTTGCAGTTTCCACGGCTTGTTGTGTGCTCATATCCTCATCGTCAACGTCTTCCATCTCCTGAGAAAGAATCTCTCCTTTTTCAGCATCAACGTCAACGTCTTGATAGCCTTCTTTCGTTTTTACGGTCATTTCATAGGTCATCGGCTGGTCCCAATCCTTTTCAAATTGAGTAACTTCCCCGCCTAGTTTTTCTGAAATCATTTTGATAGCCTCATCCTCGGAAAGGTTCCCCTTATTGACTGCATATACCGCCGTTCCAGCAGCACCGCCGAAAAGCAATACGGACGCTATGGACACTGTCATGATTACCTTTTTCCTTTGAATGATACCTTCTTTAATCGTACTCCACTGTTTTTTCATGAATGTTTCCTCCTTTAAGTTGTTACCCTTATAATAAGCACCCTTCATGAAATGAACATGAGCGTTAGATTAGAATTTGATGAGAAAGAGTAAGAGTCACCAACGTTCCCTCCCCCACCTCGCTTTGAATCTCCAATTTACCGCCGAATGACCCGACAAGCGTCCGGGCGATGGATAGCCCGAGCCCATTGCCTCCCGTTTTCCTTGCCCTTGATGAATCAACGCGATAAAAACGGTCAAATACATGTGGGAGATGTTCTGGTGATATCCCTCCGCCATGATCTTTCACACCGATGACAATTTCATTATCCTGCCGTTTTATCATGATCTGTATGCTTGATTCACTATATTTCATTGCATTGTCCAATAGGATGACTATCACCTGTTCAAGCTTACTGGAAATGGTCATCGCATAGATTTCCTTAAACTCTGACTCTATCGTTATTTCACGATTTCCCGTCCTTCTGAATGTTTGGGCAATCCCTTCACAAAACGAAATGAGTTCTATTTTCCCTTCCACATCTTCTGAAGGTTCCGTTTGGGAAGCTGACTGCAGTAAATGTTCCGTCAGTTTTTTCATCCGGACGGCTTCATGATGGATTGCCTCCACTGCCTCTTCCTGAATCGCCTGATCCTCCATTCCCCAGCGTTTCAATAGAGAGGAGTAGCTTTCGATCACCGTAATCGGTGTTTTCAATTCATGTGAAGCATCTGAAAGGAATTGCTGCTGTTGGTTATAATTCCTCTCCAGCCTTTCCATCATCCTGTTGAATGCCGCTCCCATCACCTGCAGCTCGTCCTTCGATTGATCCGATAGCGGTATCCGTTTGAATTCCCCGCTTTTCTCAATATCCTTCATCGTTCCGCTCATGACCGATATCGGTTTGAGGATCAGGTTGGCCAGCCACTTACCGGCAAGAATCGATAACAGAATGACAAAAAGGGATGCACCGCCCAAAACGAGGGCAAGCGTCGATAAATTATCAAGGAGGGTATCCTGCGGCTGTGTGACCTCGATCATCCCCAGTTTCTTCCCCTCATCCGGATAAGGATAACGGTAGGTCAATACATATTCACCGTCAGCTTTGGCAAAGTCGTATCCTTTCTCGTCAAAGGATTTAACCGCAAGCCCATTGAGGTCCTCTTCATCCGTAAATGATTTAACCAGCCTTCCATCCGTGTCGAATATCCGCACCATTCCATCGTCCGGGATATACGGCTCCATTAAATCGGAAT
Organism: Bacillus sp. ISL-78; assembly: GCF_018613455.1. Lineage (NCBI taxonomy): Bacteria > Bacillati > Bacillota > Bacilli > Caryophanales > Bacillaceae > Bacillus > Bacillus sp. ISL-78. Next base: position 347,416 of record NZ_JAGGQC010000004.1, on the reverse strand, counting down.
CACCGGAAATCAAATCCTTCGTCAGGATATTTTCTTCGATTAATGAAGCTTGATCTTCAAGCAGATCCCGTTCCCTCTCTAACGATATCCAAAGGAAGGCGATTAAAACGATGATACTCAACAAGATGAGCATGACGCTTAAAAAAAGACTGGAATACGATTGGATTTTCGTCCGAATCTTCATACTGGCTCCTTCAGGCTGTAACCTACCCCGCGGTAAGTATGGATGAGCTGCAGCTCAAAGGGATAATCTATCTTTTTGCGCAAATAACGGATATACACATCAACCACATTCGTATCCCCTGCGAAGTCATATCCCCATACATGTGTCAGGATTTGCTCCCTTGAAAGTACTTGATTTTTATTTTGTAAAAGATAAACCAGCAAATCGAACTCGCGTGATGTAAGCTCAATCCTATTGCCTTGCCTGTGAATGTCCCTAGTGCCAAGGTTCAGCTTCAGATCGTGGATCTTTAGTTCATCCACTTCCCCTTCTGATAGGCTCTCCCTTACATTGGTACGAAAACAAGCACGGATCCGTGCCAGCAGCTCTTCAATTTCAAACGGCTTCGTTACATAGTCATTCGCGCCATGATCCAGGCCATTGACCTTGTCTGGCACAGCATCCCTTGCGGTCAGAAGGATGACTGGTGTCGACCCATTCTTTTTCCGGTAACGCCTAAGTACCTCTATGCCATTCAACTCGGGCAGCATCACATCCAATAAGATTAAATCCCACTCTTCGGCTTCCGCCCTTTCCAGACCTGCCTTTCCCGTAAAAGCCGATTCTGTTTGATAACCCTCATGATTAAGTTCCAGCTGCAGGACCCTCGCTATTTTTTCTTCATCTTCTATTATTAAAATTCTCTTATTCATGATCATCACCACCTACCCCTTAGTGTACTGAAGAAATATGAAAATATCATGAGAATTCGGCCCCTCCGCATAAAAATCCGTAGAAATAATGAATAAAATTTTTGAGCCGTTAAAAGGACAATAAAAAGAACCGGATGTGTAAGCACACCCGATCCATTTCATTCACCGTTCCAATGCTGGCCAATGAATTCATCGCGTCCCGATTTCGCACGGTCCGCTTTATAATCATCTTTGTTTTTTTTATGATAGCCTTGATGGTATTCTTCGGCAGGGTAAAAGGTTTTAGCCGGAAGGATTTCCGTTACGACTGGTTTCTGGAACTTCCCGCTGGCCGCTACCTTTTCTTTCGCTTCAAGGGCCAGTTTTTCTTGCGTTTCATCATGATAGAAGATGGCCGTCCGATATTGGCTTCCTCTGTCATGGAATTGACCGCCGTCGTCGGTTGGATCGATCTGCTGCCAATATAGTTCCAGCAATCTTTCATAAGGAAATAACTGAGGGTCGAAAGTGATTTCCACGACTTCATAATGCCCCGTAGTTCCCGTTTTCACTTCCTCGTAAGTCGGGTTTTCAACATGTCCTCCCGTATAACCGGATACGATTCCCCCAATACCCGGTTGTTCTTCAAATGGTGTCACCATGCACCAGAAACAGCCTCCAGCAAATGTAGCCTTTTGCATAATGGTCATCCTCTTTCCTTATGTAATAGAAATTAATATACCATATTTCAATCCTGACACTGTGCTTTTTTGATTTGCAAAACCTCCAGGGATTTACGCTTTGTTCAATCTTTTGACCAGCCCTTCTCCTTGAATCTTACGATCGCTTCAACGCGGTTGCTTACATCCAATTTATCAAGGATGACTGATATATAATTACGGACCGTTCCATTGGTCAGATAAAGCTGGCTTGCGATTTCCTTTGTGGTCTTACCATCTGCGATCAATTTGAGCACTTGACTCTCTCTTTCAGTCAAAGGGTTTTCTTCTTCGAATGCCATATCCACCAGTTCGGGAGCATAAATGCGCCGCCCATCCATGATGACACGGATCGAGTTCGCCAGTTCCTCACTAGGGCTATCCTTGAGAAGATATCCGCCTACCTCGGCCTTTCTTGCTCTTTCAAAATACCCAGGACGTGCAAAGGTGGTCAAAATGATGACCTTGCATTGGTGGCCCTGTTCCTTGATCTCCTCCGCTACATCGAGCCCAGTTTTAACTGGCATTTCAATATCGGTTATGCAGATATCCGGCTTTAATTGATTGACGAGATTCATTGCTTCTTCCCCATTGCTCGCTTTCCCTACAACTTCCATGTCACTTTCCAAATCAAGGATGGAACCTAGCGCGCCAAGCAGCATTCGCTGATCTTCGGCAATTACGATTCGAATCAAGGTTAATCCCACCTATCCATTATTTTTTATAGCATTCGGAACCCTTATATAAAGTGTCGTTCCCTCTGTTGATTGAATATCCAGGCTGCCATTAACGAATTCCAGCCTTTCTTTCATTCCTTGAAGTCCATTGCCTTTAATATACTCTGATCGGTTTGAAAGCCCCACTCCATTATCCTGTACTGTAATCGTCACTCCTGTTTGTAATTCTTCGATGACGATATTACAGCAGTCGGCACCGCTATGTTTGACGATATTGGTCACAGCTTCCTTCAGGCACATGCTCAAAACCGTTTCTACAAGCAATGGGGTATCTCGCAATTCCACGGTGCCTTCCAACTTGAATTCTATCTCTGCCGCTTTCAATATTTGCTTGACCCGGATGATTTCATCGCTTAGCTTGGACCCACGCATTTCCGACACCATTTCACGTACTTCCTTGAGTGCCGTCCTTGCCGTTTGACGGATATCCTTGATTTCCTTCTTGGCCGTCTCCGGATTCAAATCGATCAATTTCCCTGCAAGGTCACTTTTCAAGCCAATCAAAGACAGCTTTTGTCCAAGTGTATCATGTAAATCACGGGCAATCCGCTGACGTTCTTCCATTTTGCCAAGCTCTGATATTCGTTTATGGGCGTCCTCCAATTGTTCTTCCAGCATGCCCCGTTTGTTCCGATTATACGTGTTGAAAGGGAGAAGGATCACGCCTACCACACAAATGAGCATAAAGGGAAATTGCGAAAAGAAGGTAGGGTCTTTCATGATGAAACCTATATTGACAGACACGATGGTAGCCAATAGCTGGATTGAATATAATACGAAAAAGCCAACCTTATTTTGAACATTCCCAATAAAGAATGCCAAAAAGAGTGAAAAGTAAATGTAGCTGAAAAATATGGTCATCGATATGGAAATGATTATTTGTATCGCCGTCCACACGTATACGGGCCATCCCTTCGAAACGAATGAGAGACCATATGATATGAAAAACAAAATGATCATGACGATTCCAAAGACTATCTCCAGCATCGAAGAGGATTTGAAGATGAAATAAAAAGGAAGGATACAAAAAATGATCCAGACATAAGGGCTCAGCCCTGTGTTTTTCGGAAAGATATGATACCAACTTTGCATGGCGCCGCCTCTATTTCTTTTTATCCTAGTATATACTAATGAGTTTCATCAAAAAACCATCCAATGGGAATCGAATGGTTTTTTAATGAACTATTTATTTTTCTTGAAGACTTGGACGTTTATTATTGATTTCCACCTTGGATTTTGTTTCATTTAGACGTTCCTTAATCTCTTTAAAACTTACAAACGTCTTGTTTTCTCCATCATAAAGGCGGAAGCGAAGCGATCTTAAACTTGAACTAAGGGTGATTGTCGTTGCCTGCTGCAATGGCAGGGTGGACTCATGGACTTTTTCCAAGTTATAGTTTGGCACTCTTGGACTAAGATGATGCACGTGGTGGAAACCGATATTACCAGTTACCCATTGCAAAACCTTTGGGAGTTTATAATAAGAACTTCCATCAATGGCAGCCTTCACGTAATCCCATTCAGATTCCTCTTCGAAATAAGAATCTTCGAACTGATGCTGTACATAAAACAGCCAGATGCCCAGAGATCCCGTTACAAAAAGCATCGGTACCTGAATCATCAGGAATGCCTGCCATCCGATAGCCAAGCATAAAAGACCATAAATGGCCACGATTGCAGCATTTGTCAAATACGTATTCATTCGTTCTTTCTTTTTAGCGCCCTTTTTATTCAGGCGGTTCGATATAAGAAATAGATAAAATGGACCCAATCCAAACATGACGATCGGATTTCTATATAAACGGTAAGCAAGACGCCCCCAGAATGAAGCGGCGATATATTCATCAACGGTCATGATCCAAATGTCCCCTGTACCGCGTTTGTTTAAATTACTGCTAGTTGCATGATGTATGGAGTGGCTATGCTTCCATTGCTCATACGGAAATAATGTAACGATCCCACTGATTGTCCCCAGGATGCTATTCGCTTTCCTGCTTTTGAAAAACGATTGATGACAGCAATCATGGAAAATGATGAAAATCCTGACTACGAATCCTGAAGCAAGAACGGCCAATGCAAGTGTCAGCCAGTATGAAATGGTTAAGCTTTGATAAGCTAAAAACCATAACAGGAAAAATGGCGGAAATGTATTTATGAGCTGTTTCACGCTTGATTTAGTATTGGATTTTTCAAAAGGGGCAATATCTTTTCTCAATTGTTTTTGATTATGATTATGATTACTCATGATTTCCTCCTCATAATATATAGGAATGGATTGGTTATGCTTACATCTCTTCTTTAAGTATAGGAATTATAACCGATTTTCTATAGTCATAAACGTCAATTCCCTGCCATGACACTTGTCATATACTTGTCTGCATCAAAACTTTTCACACGTATTTTTTCCCCATTCATCATTTTTAAACTGCAAAAAAAACGTGAATTCCCCATCAATCTAATTCCAAGAAATCGCCTGCATTTATTCGATCAAATAAAAAAAGATCCGCCTTTGGCGAACCCATTATATCTTGATGGCATATACCCGTTCAGGTCGTCCTACCGTGCCATATGTTAAATCGGCATCAATTTTTTCCTCTGACATCAAGTGCTCCAGATACCGCCTTGCCGTTGTCCTGCTCACCCCGATTTCCTTCGCCACTATTTCTGCAGTTAACCCCAGGGAGGATTTCCCCAACACAACCATCACCTTCTCCAAAGTCATCCGATCGATTCCTTTTGGCAGTGAAGTTTGTTCCCTCTCTTTTTCTTTCATTTCCTTTCGCAAAAGCTTGTCCACCTGTTGCTGCGTTACAGGAAAATTACCCTTTTCCAATTCAGACAGTTTAATGTGATACTCTTGGTACCGGCATAAGGATTGCTTGAAACGTTCAAATGCGACAGGCTTGATTATATAATCAAATATGCCGATCTTGATGGCTTCCTGGACTTTTTCGATTTCTTTAGCCGCCGTTATCATGATGACATCCATTTGTTTGCTTTGCTGCTTGATTTCTTTCAGGATATCTAGACCATTCATATCCGGAAAATACATATCGAGCAGCAATAGATCCGGCTGCATGATTTCAATGAAGCTTTTAGCCTCGTCATAGCTTGATGCGATCCCGATCGTTTGAAACCCCTCAAGCTTTTCGATGAATAGCTTTTGTATCTCGGCAATCCGAAGGTCATCTTCGACGATCAGAACTTCTATAGCGCGATGGGCCATCATTTAATCCCCCCTCTGTTTTTTGGTATGGCTACGGTAAAAATCGTATATTCCCCTTCTTTCGTAGAAAAAGTGATATATCCCCCTAATCCATCAATTGCTTCCTGAACAAGGCTCAAACCTATACCCGAATTGGTTTGATGGCTTTTCGTCGTAAAACCGTTCCGGAAAATCAGTTCGGTAACATTTGAGCTCATCCCTTTTCCATTATCTTCGACCTCCATGATCAACTCTTTACCCAAGTCCGTGACGAACAATGATACCCTTTTTTCCTTCCTTTCGTTTTCCCGTACAGCTTCGAAGGCATTATTGATGAGATTGCCAATGATCGTCACTAATAAATCGCGATCTATTTCGGACGGAATATCTTTAAAACTGCTTTCTCTATCGATGGTAAAATCAATTTTCAGCTCGCTGGCTAAACTCACCTTCCCTAGGATGAACCCCGCAATGATCGGATCGGGCACTTCCTTCATCAGAAAGTGAATGAAGCCTTGGGTGACATCGACTTCCGTCGATATGAAATCCATTGCTTCTTTATATGAACCTAGTTGGATCAAGCCTAGCAGTGTATAGAGCCGATTGGAATATTCATGTGTCTGGGCCCTCAGCCCTTCTGCATACGCCTTAACATGTGACAGTTCTTGAAGGAGATTGGATAGTTCCGATTTATTTCTCAAACTCGCAACTGCACCGATGATTTCACCCTGTCCATTCAAAATGGGGATCCGGCTTGCCAAAAAAACTTCACCGTCAATCATGAATTCCTGGTCATATTCGGCCCGTGCCGTGCTTACTACATCAAGCAAATGTGTATGCGTTAGGACTTCTTCGATTTTTTGTCCGCGAAGCATGACGTCTTTAGGGATATGAAGGAATTTATGCGCCGTTTCATTGACGACCGTGATCTTCCCATGAACATCAATGGCAATGATGCCTTCATGAATGGATTCCAAAATGGCATGCTTCTCTTGAAACATCCAGGCGATCTCTTTCGGCTCCAGACCCAATATCGCCTTTTTTATATTGAATGAAATGAAAAAGGCCACCAACAAACCGCCGATTAATATCAAAGAGATGATCAAGACGATCTTTCTTTGTATACTGGACACTTCTTTTTCAATATCATCCTGTAGGTAGCCAACGGAGACGACACCAATGACCTTTTCATTGGCGATTATCGGGGATTTCCCCCTTATGGAAGGTCCCAATGTTCCAGTGGATTCCGTGATGATGGATTTCCCATCCCAAACCTCGGCGTTGTCTCCCCCTACCATTTTCCTCCCGATCATGTCGGGATTTGGATGAGACAGCCGTGTTTCATTCTCATCTCCTATTACTATGAATTCCGCATCGATCTGCCTGCGGATTCTTTCCGCGATGGGCTGGATGATTACAGAAGGATGATCCGTTCGAAAAGCTTGTTTAATTTCAGGCAGCAAAGAAATGGTCTGGGCAACCGACAATGCTTTTTCCCCCGTTTCCTGCTTCAGGTTATTTTCCAGGATATTTATGAAAATAACTTCAAAGATTCCACCCATTAAGATGATTAACGTACAGATGCCCAGCATCAACTTGGTGTGTAAACGCATTCAATCACCCCTAATTACATCATATAAAAAATAACCCCTTTAAAAAAGGGGTTATTTCGCAACATTCAGAAAATATCGATTAACCTTCAATATTGATGACAACATCCTTCCCTCTCTTCTTAAGTAATACCGGAATGAGCAGCCATAATGCCGTTACGATCAGGAAGGTCAGCGAAAGCGGCCGAGTGAAAAACAAACTGTAATCCCCATCGGATATCGTCAGTGCCCTGCGCATATTGTTTTCTATCATCGGTCCTAACACCAGTCCTAATACCAACGGGGCAATTGGATAATCATTTTTACTTAAGAAGTATCCCAAGATCCCGCACCCTAGTAATAGCAATAAATCATAAGTCGATACTTGTACCGCATAAACACCAAAAATGGAAATCGCGATAATGATCGGAATCAAATATTTCTTTGGCGTTTCAATGATTTTCGCAAAAACCTTAACGAGCGGGAGATTAAGGATGAGGAGCATCAGATTCCCGATGAACATACTGGCGATAAGTCCCCAAGCCACCTGAGGATGGTCCTCGAATAATAATGGACCTGGCTGAACATTGTACATCATGAGCGCACCCATTAAAATCGCCGTTGTACCGGAACCCGGAATTCCCAGCGTCAATAATGGAATCATCGCTCCGCCAGAAGCCGCGTTATTGGCCGTTTCAGGACCAGCCACACCAGCGATCGCCCCTGTACCGAATCTCCCAGGTTTTTTTGAAATCCGTTTTTCCATAAGGTATGAGAAGAAGGAAGCTAGAGTGGCCCCGGCACCCGGCAGGATTCCTACAAAGAAACCTAAGAGCGATCCCCTCGCAATCGGCCCCGCAGATTCCTTGAATTCCTCTTTGGAAGGAATCAAATTATTGATCTTTGCAATTTCCCCATCACCCTCGTCCTTTTCCAAGATTGTCTTGAATACTTCCCCAAGGGCGAATAGACCAACAGCTATCGTCAGGAATTCGACCCCTTGATACAGCCAAGGAATGTCGAATGTAAAACGGGCGATCCCGGAAACATTATCAATGCCTATCGTCCCGATCAGCAAACCGCAAACCGTCATGATCAGTGCTTTGGTTACGGATTTTCCCGCAAGGCCGCTGACTGCCGCCAACCCTAGAAGCATGAGTGAAAAATATTCCGCGGGACCGAATTTAATGGCAATCGTCGATAATGGCTGAGCCAAGGCAATCATGGCGATAAGGGTGACGATCCCACCGACGAAGGAACCGATCGCCGAAATGGATAAAGCACTCCCGGCTCTTCCCTTCTTGGCCATTTGGTAGCCATCCAATGTGGTGACGACAGAAGAAGATTCGCCAGGTGTATTCAATAGGATTGAAGTTGTCGATCCTCCATACATCGCTCCATAATAAACACCTGCAAGTAAAATGATGGCGCTTGTTGCTGCTTGCTCTGGAGGAAGGCCACCTGTAATCGAAGCGGTTACCGGTATTAAAAGAGCCACACCGCTCATCGGCCCGATCCCCGGCAAAACGCCGACCGCCGTACCGATCAATACCCCGACAAACGCAAATAGTATGTTATACCAAGTTAGTGCCGTTTCAAATCCATGCATTAAATAATCAAAAGTGCCCACTTCACATCCCCCTTCCTTTTATGAAAACCAGATTGGCCAACCCGGCAATGTTCCCTTTAACACATTCACGAATAAATAATAGATGATTCCGGAAAAACCTGCGGAAATGATGAGCGAATTCACCCACTTATTCCGTTCCATCGTTTGAAAGCAAACAAACAAAAACAGAAAGGTCGTAATGACGTATCCTATCGTTTCCATTGTCAAAATATAAATCAAGGTGGAGAGAAGAATGATGATAAATGGTTTATATTGAAGCTTTTCTTTACGTGATTCCTGCCCCTTGCCCCGAAATGCCTCATAGAACAGGCGAATACTTAAAAGAGAAAGAACGAGCCCCAATACAAAAGGGAAAATGTCCGGTCCTACCGAACTTCCATATGAAGAACTGGCCAGTTTCCTGCTTCCTATCATAAACAGCACTCCGACAGCCAGAAAGGCTGCAGAAGCAAAGCGATCAAATTTAACATCCATCACAATCCCCCCATTTCAGAAAATAAGAAGAAGGTGAAAGCACCCCCTTCTTCTCGATTATTTTTCCATGCCTAAAGCTTTCAATAATTGCTGCACCTGTTTCTCCTGTTCTACTAAAAACTTGCTGAATTCTTCACTATTTTTGTATTCTTGTTCCCATCCCTGCACTTCCACTTCCTTTTTCCATTCAGAAGTTTCAACTAGCTTCTCAATGGTTCCGTCCCAAAAGGCTTTCGCTTCACCAGACATATTCTGCGGTCCAAAAACGCCTCTCCAAATCGTGAATTCAGCATCGACCCCTTGTTCCTTTGCCGTAGGTATGTCTTTAAGATCCCCACCTAAACGTTCATTCGAGGTTACGGCCAACACTCTAATCTTTCCTGCTTTTAAAAATTCCCTGACACTGGATGCATCCGTTCCGATCACATCCGCATTTCCGCCAAGCAATGCCGTAATCGCTTCCCCGCCACCGTCGTAAGAAACGTATTTAAGTTCGGTTGGATTCAAGCCATATTCATAGGCTGGAAGAATGGAAATCAAATGATCCATGGATCCCGGTGCAGATCCCCCTGCAAAGGTCAGCTTACGCGGATCTTTCTTCACCGCTTCCAGCACTGATTTCAAATCCTTGAATTCAGAATCCGCCTTTACCACTATCGCCCCATAATCCTTTGTCAGCTGCGCCAAAGGTGTCGTATTTTTATATCCATAAGGACTATTGCCTTCTTTTTTAAGGTTATTGATGATGACAGGCGGTGAATTAACGAACAGCATGTCATTATTATCCGCTTGCTGTGTTGCATAGTCCGCCATGAAGACAGCGCCCCCGCCGCCGGGTTTGTTTTCGACGGTCAATGGCTGGTTCACCAGTTTTGTCTCACTCAAGACCTTTGTAAATGAACGGGCGGTTAAATCCCATCCACCGCCTGCGCCCGATGGAGCAACGACCGTTATCGCTTTTTTCGGATAGCCTGTACTTTCTTTCTTTTCTCCTGATGTATCCGAACTGCTGCATGCACCTAAACTTAAAGCTAACGAACCTGCCAATAGTACCGCTGAAATCTTTTTACGAGAAAACATCGTAATCCCCCTTTGAAAGCGTTTTCTTAATTCTACAAAAATATCTTCGCTTTCAATGATTACCCAACTAAAATGCATAAATTCCAAAACCCTCATAATGTTCATAAAGTTTTATCGCAGGAAAAAGGGAAAAGACTGCTCCTTCAGAGCAGTCCCTGTTTGCAGACAAAAGGGGTTCTATCTAAATAAAACAAAGCGATTGAGACTCCTGCAGGAAAAGCGTGTCCTAGGGACACCCCGCAGGCGTAAAGAACGCCGAGGGGGGACTGCCCGCGGGAAGCGCGGTTCGATTTTACAAACACTTTAAACTGAAGTTTGAGCAGCCCTGCTAGAATAGTATTTTTGATAGATATACGACCATCGTTACCGTTATGCTGCTGAATAAAGTCGACATCAAAACCGCCTGTGCCGCATACTCCGGATGGTTATCATATTCCAAAGCGAATAATGCGCTGTTTCTTGATGTGGGAAATGAGCTTGCGATAAACAACCCTTGGGCGACAGTCCCTTCCAGGCCCAGCATGAGAATGATCAGGAAAGCGATGGATGGCGAGAGTATTAACCGCCCCGCCAAGCTAAGGATCAGAGGAAGCGGGAAATGCGTTATTTTCAAATAGGCACTCTGTGCACCCAATGTAATCAATGCAATGGCAATGAAGGCACTCGCGATATTATCAATCGGGGTCCATAAGAACAGAGGGATTTCGAAAGAAGCTGCCTGTAATATTAAACCAAGCAATAATGCATAAATGACGGGGTTCTTCAAGAACTCGCGAATGGCACCCTTTGCACTTTTTGTATGGACGGAAACCGAATTCATCAATCCATAGGTATAGGTCAACAGATTCTGAAAAATGATCACGATGACTTGGATCGACAGGCCAAGGGGATTACCATTAAAAACCATCTGACTGACAGGTAACCCGAAATTGGCCGAGTTATTCAGGACTACACTATTTTTAAACGTGGCCGAAAGACTTTGGTCAAACCTGGCTAGTTTAGCTACCACTGTACTCACGATGATGAGACTTACTGCTTGAAGAGCAAGGAAGCTGAATATCTGGACGATCATCCCCCCGCCCAATTTGCTTTGATAGATATTGACAAAGCTAATGGCGGGCATGAGCAGGAAGTGATTCAATTTAGAGAGCGTATTCATATCCAACTTGAATTTACGATGCAGAATGGCCCCCGCCCCTATAAGGAAAAAAACCGGTACAATGACATTCAATACGATCAAAAACAGGACACTCACTTAACTTCCTCTCCATTCCTTAGGCAAATTCCTGATGATTTACATCTCCCATCTATCATAATGCCGGGATGGCCATAATTAAAATACCAATAAATTATCGTTATCCATTCAAAAAAGGAATGATAAAAAAGCACAGAGGTTTCTGCGCTTCTCGTTAAATATCCCTCATGAAATCGACGCCTTTGACGAATTCGACAAACTCTTTGACCAGTTTTAATTCCAGCGACTTTTCATGATATAACATCCATGTATTCCTGATAAGGGGATTACCTTGCTTGTCCTTAAGGTCCATTTGACGGAGGTTTTGGTCTTTCTCCAATAAAACACTGGGGAGGATGCCATATCCCAGGCCATTCTTGACCATTTCCTTGCATGTATCCCCTTTGTCCACTTCCATCCCCACCAAAGGAGGCCCGGAAAAATTGTCTCTCCACCAATTATCGATCATTGTCTTCAAAAGGGCATCTGTCCCATAATCGATCCTCGGCAGGAAAGGCAGGTTCCGGACATCGATTTCTTCCTTGGAAGCAATACAAATCGTTTCCTCAAAAAGATGATGCCTTGATCCTGACCATTGATAGTCCCCCCGAACAATCCCGACATGCACTTCTTCCTTATAAATGAGGTTCAGCACTTCTTTACTCCAGCCAGTTGTCACATGGAAATCCACTTTAGGAAATCGCTCGCGAAATATTTTCAGCAGGCCTGGCAACTTATGCAGCGTAATATAGTTGGAAACACCCAGCCGTAATGTTCCACTGATCTCCTGCCCCATATTGAACGCTGTCTCTTTTATCTGCCGGAGCCTGATCAGCATCTCATCTGCACAGATGGCCAAATATTCACCTTGAGGGGTGAACTGCACTCCCCTAGTTCCCCGCTCCACAATCTTCAGATTGAATTCCTTCTCCATTTGTTGAATCCTTTTCGTTAAAGAAGGTTGCGAGATATATAAACTTTGCGCCGTTTTAGTAATATTCCTGTGTTCATGCAACACTTTTAAAATATGCCAATCCCTTTCGTTCATACCTCTTCCCCCGATACGAATTCCCTTGAATGTTTTATAAAAACTGTACCATAAAAGGCCTGCTTGATATATCCTTTTACAAATACAAAAAAGCCCAGGCCAAACCGCCTGTACTTTCCGATAAGCATCCTTCCAGCGAAGGATGCTCAGTCATTCAATAGAATCCTTTCAGGACATGTGTAGATATTCAGCGATTCATTGCGAATGAACCCGACCGTCGTGATTCCCAATCCTTCAGCCAACTCCAAAGCCAATTCTGTTGGAGCGGACTTCGAGAGTATCAGTTCACAGCCGATTTTCGCCACTTTCAAAAGAATTTCCGATGAAATCCTGCCGCTGAACACGATGGCCTTCCCTTCCATCGAAATGCCATTTTTCAAGCAATGCCCGTATATTTTGTCCAAGGCATTATGCCTTCCGATGTCCATCCTGCTTAATACGAGGCCGCCGGCATCACATAAAGCGGCATTGTGGACTCCGCCCGTGTTCTGGAAGGTGACAGCAGAATTTTGTAAATCCTTCATCAAGCGGAAGCAGTCCTCAGGAGTCAGTTTCACCGAAACATCATCCATTTTCTTGGCAGTCAATGCATCATTTACAAAGACGAAACCTTGTCTGCTCATTCCGCAGCATGATGTAATATACCGCTTATTTTGAAAGTCCTGGAAGTAGGGATTCACTTTATCCGTCTTCACATGAACAAAGCCTTCTTTTTCCTGGACCCAGATTTCTTTTATCTCATCATATTTTTTGATGATGCCTTCCGAAGCCAAATAACCAGTCACCATATCCTCGATGTATTCCGGTGTACAAACCATCGTGACGAATTCCTGGCCATTTATTTTGACAGTAACGGGATACTCCGTTACGATCGCATCTTCCGTCCGCTCGATGTTACCTTTGGTTATCCGGATGATGTCCCTCTTGATTTCAATCGCTTTCATGTTCCCACTCCTTTTACTATCCAGGAGCCAATTGACCAAATGTTAAGGAACATGGTCAATGCCCGTTGAGTTTGTCCGCTATATTCTTATCAAATACGAATACGGAAATCGCTATGTTCTCTTTGATTTTAATGTCTGAAAACAAATGGAGCAGTTTAGCTCCAACCAGATCTTCCATTCCATCAGGAGGACTCTCCGAATAAACATCCTGAACCATTTTGGTTCGTGCAGAATGGACCATATCCCTTCCTTCCTCCGATCTTGATATGAACATTTCCGTAGGAGTCAAATTTCCATATAACGTAGAAACGGCCATATTTTCCACGAAAACCGTGTGTATACGTTCTGGTCCTTTACCGAATAGTTCCTTGCGCAGCTTACGAATCATATCATTGAATTCATGGATAACTTTTGACATCGTTGCGTCACTCCATTTCAAGAAAATTAAGTTCTCAATTTTCTTATCATAAATCAACGCGAAGAAAAACGAAAGGAATTTGGGAATGATACCCTCTTTCCAGGATTGTTTCTTTTCAAGATAAAAGGTATAATATCAATGATGAAAGTTGGGAGCATAATAGTGTACTGTTGTGCCCTATCTTTCTTTAATATGATCCAATATGGTATGGATTGGTATATTGGCAAGCTTTGCTATTAAACTATTCCACCATGACCTACATTTCCGTTCAGAGACTGAGGTGTAATCATGGTGGTTTTTTTGCGTCTTTTTGGCTATAAAAAGGGGGAAATATAATGAGCGATTCGAACATCACCATCACAATCAACGGGAAGGCTTATACCGCTAATGAAGGTGCGACAATACTTGAGGTCATCAACCAAAATGAGATGGCCCATCCACAGATTTGTTATGTTCCCGAGGTGGACCCGATCCAAACATGCGACACATGCATCGTCGAAGTTAATGGGAAACTCGTCCGGTCATGTTCGACAAAAGCAGTGGGCGGCATGGATATAGCCTTGGACTCAAGCAAGGCAAAAGAAGCCCAAACCGAGGCCATGGACCGAATCCTGGAAAACCATTCTTTATACTGTACTGTATGTGATAATAATAACGGAAATTGCAAGCTGCATAACACGGCAGAATTAATGGAAATTGAACACCAAAAATATCCCTACACACCAAAAGTGGAATTGGGCGCCGTCGATATGTCCCATCCATTTTACCGCTATGATGCCAATCAATGCATCGCATGCGGGCAATGTGTTGAAGTGTGCCAAAACCTTCAGGTCAACGAGACGCTGTCCATCGACTGGGAAGCAGAACGCCCTCGGGTAATATGGGATGAAGGAACGGAAATCAATAACTCATCTTGTGTAGGCTGCGGACAGTGTGTAACGATTTGTCCCTGTAATGCATTAATGGAAAAATCGATGCTTGGCGAAGCTGGTTTCATGTCAGGCTTGAAAAACGATATGCTGGAACCGATGATAGACCTTGTCAAAGAAGTGGAACCTGGATACAGCGGGATTTTTGCCATTTCGGAGATTGAAGCGGCAATGCGGGAGACACGGACGAAGAAGACAAAAACGGTCTGTACGTTCTGTGGGGTAGGATGCACATTCGAAGTCTGGACAAAAGGCCGTAAAATCCTTAAAGTCCAACCTACTCATGAAGCGCCTGTCAATGCGATATCCACATGTGTCAAAGGGAAATTCGGTTGGGACTTCGTAAACTCGGAAGAACGTTTGACAAAGCCCCTGATTCGGAAAAACGGAAGATTCGTTGAATCAAGCTGGGATGAAGCACTTGATTTGGTTGCGTCCAGACTGGGTTCGATCAAACAGCAATACGGCGGAAATTCAGTAGGCTTCATTTCCTCATCCAAGATCACGAATGAAGAAAACTATGTCATTCAAAAACTGGCACGGCAAATGTTCGAAACGAATAACGTCGACAACTGCTCCCGTTACTGTCAATCCCCGGCAACAGACGGACTGTTCCGTACAGTAGGCATGGGCGGAGATGCTGGTACGATCAAGGATATCGCCGCAGCAGGACTTGTCATCATCGTTGGGGCCAACCCGGCAGAAGGCCATCCCGTGCTGGCGACACGCGTTAAACGGGCACATAAGCTTCACGGACAAAAACTGATTGTAGCTGACATCCGCAAAAACGAAATGGCCGAACGTTCCGACATCCATATCAGCCCAAAACAAGGAACGGACCAAGTCTGGTTGATGGCGGTTACAAAATATTTGATCGATCAAGGCTGGCATGATCAAGAATTCATCAATGAAAATGTTAACTTCTTCGACGATTATAAAGAAGTGCTTGAGAAATATACCCTGGAATATGCAGAAACACACACAGGCATTTCAAGAGAAACATTGATCCAAATCGCTGAGACCATTCGCGATGCAGACGGAACGTGCATTCTTTGGGGAATGGGCGTTACCCAAAACACCGGTGCTTCCGATACTTCGGCGGCAATCTCCAACCTGCTATTGGCTACGGGCAACTACCGCCGCCCAGGAGCGGGAGCCTATCCGCTTCGCGGCCATAACAATGTACAGGGCGCTTGCGATATGGGTACCCTTCCAACATGGCTTCCGGGATATCAGCATGTTACCGATGACGCGGCACGTGCTAAATTCGAAAAAGCTTATGGAGTGAAAATCGCTGGCCAACCAGGCTTGAACAATATTGAAATGCTTAAAGCGATAGAAAAAGGCGACATGAAGGCGATGTATCTTGTAGGTGAAGATATGGCACTTGTTGACGCGGATGCCAACCATGTTGATAAAGTGTTATCGGGATTGGACTTCTTTGTTGTCCAGGATATTTTCCTTTCAAGGACAGCCCAATATGCCGACGTGGTATTGCCCGGAGCTCCATCTCTTGAAAAAGACGGAACGTTCACCAATACGGAGCGCCGTGTACAGCGATTATATAAAGCCCTTCCCACTATGGGAGATTCTAAGGCGGACTGGGAAATCACTCAAGAAATCGCCAACCGCTTAGGTGCGAATTGGAACTACTCTCATCCTAGTGAAATCTATGACGAGATGGCAAGCCTTTCACCGATATTCAGCCAAGCGAATTACGAAGTGCTGGAAGGATGGAACAGCTTCCTCTGGGGGAGCCATGATGGATCAAGCACGCCGCTTCTTTATGTGGATGGCTTCAACTTCCCTGATAAAAAAGCGCGCTTTGCACTGGCTGACTGGGTGGAACCTCATAAATTCCCGGAAGAATATGACCTTCATATCAATAATGGACGCATGCTGGAGCATTTCCATGAAGGCAATATGACGAACAAGTCCAATGGAATCCAATCGAAGGTACCTGATATTTTCGTCGAGGTTTCACCAGAACTTGCCAAAGAGCGTAAAGTCAGTGATGGCGGACTCGTTCGCTTAGTGTCTCCATTCGGGGCCGTTAAATTAAAAGCATTGATTACAGACCGCGTTAAAAATAATGAGCTATTTTTACCGATGAACTCCGTCGATAAAGACTCTTCCATTAACTTCCTGACCGGTCCCATCTATGATCGGCGCACAAGCACGCCTGCTTACAAACAGACGATGGTCCGCATGGAGGTATTAAGCGCAAGCGGAGACATTCCATTACCGGGTACCAATCCACGGAACAAAAAACGTCATCCTCAAAATGGTGTCGAGGTTGAACGTAAGTGGGCCCGTCCAGGGTATGTTCACTTAACGGATAAATAAACAAGGAGGGTGAAGATCATGGCAGCTCCTATAACGGAAATCCATAATCCCATTACTGAGGAAGAAATAAAGATACAAAAAATGGAAGAACTGAAAACGCTGATCACCGATAATGAAGATGCCTTGAACAATATGTTTAAAATCGTCAATGAACTGAATGACTCGGGAGTATTCGAAGCCGCGACCTCCATGCTTCAAGGAAAAGAACAAATTGCGAAAATCGCACTTCAACAAATCACAAGGCAACCTGTAACAAACCTGATCAATACCCTTATGGGAGCCACAGGAGCCTTGATGAACGCCGATGCCGCACAATCCACGAAACTGCTGAACAGTGCACTTGCAGGAATCGATGAAGGAAACAAATTCCTTCAGGCCGAAAAGAAGATCGGCGTTCTGGAATTAATGAAAACATTGAATGACCCAGACATAAACCGGGCAATCGGCTTTGGCGTTCACTTCCTCAAGGGAATGGGCAAGGAATTAAAAGAATAGAAACGGAACAAAGACTCAAGAGAAGTTTCTTTTGAGTCTTTGTTCTATCATAGGGCTTAGTTGCTGCAAAACTGCAGAAAGTGCAGCGTTGGATTGGAGGATTTAATCAATGAAGAAGAAAAAAATTCCCAAAATGTTGATGTGAATATATATAGTCACTCATCAAAATTCAGTCTGTACACCCTTCCCTTATTCACGCCGCTGCTTGTCAGATTCAATGATTGCAAAATCCGTGTTGCACTGGAAGAAGAGGAAATGCTTAAAAAATCCCTCAACTGCCGATTCGTTATAGTCGAGCCAATTAGATAAAAATAATCTCGTAAAGCATGGATATGTGCTGTTTTACTGGATTGTTGGCATTGATTGCAAAGCCATGTGCCATGCCTTCTAAATAGCTGACTGCCCTTGCAATTCTCACATATCACCCCTTGTATCAGGTCCTTTTCAGTAAGATTGTATCGTCCCAGGATGGAAAAGTCCGCATCGATATGGTGTTTATTCATTACACGGACTGCTTTCTTCAAATGTTTTTCACTAAAACTGGGTTCTGTTATGGAATGCTCCATTTGATTAATTTTAGCGGGAAGTGCATCGCGATGGATAACTTTATAGTGGAGTTTATGGTTTTCAGGAGCTGTACGGATGATTGTTTGGGGATTACTGATGACAATCAATGAAAGGATGGGCAGTGAGGGAAAACTGTTTTTCAAGAACCAATTGGTCAATTGTGATTCCTGGCGGCTGACTTGCATGATCATGATTGGGATCTGGAAAGGCCGTTTCTTTTCCTTCTATCGTTCGAATGAGCTGATTGAAATGAGGATCGAAATAAAGCGACCCTGCCATGTTCTTCACTTCAATGATAAGTGCAAATTTCTTGGAGATTAATAAGGTATCCAGCTGAAAAAATCGGGATTGATCCTGCAGCCTTAAATCGTGGAAGATTAAATAGTTTTTCGGTTCAAGAAAGCTTAATGGAAAATCAATCGAACATTCCCCTTTATAGCCCGCTTCCCTTTTTTTGAGATCATTCATGATTAAGGGAACTTTAGGGTGATTCGGAGGAAGCCTGCACGCTAATGCACGTAATTTGCGGATGGCAAGAGGAACTTTTCGCTTTTTTACAATCAATTTCATCGCTCCAATCCTATTTCTCCAAAAGGATTCTACAGCAAAAGATGGAAATTGTACAGTTTATCTGCGATATCGGGAATATATCTTCGAAAATGGAGATATATCTGCGAATTATTCGATTTATCGATTTTTCGACAAAAACGACCAAATAAAAAACCACCAATATATGTATTGGTGGAGACGGTGGGAGTCGAACCCACGTCCAGACATAACGGCACTTAAGCTTCTACGAGTGTAGTCGATATATTCGCATTTCGCGAACTCATTAGCCTATCGACAGGCGGCAGAGCAGCTAGTCTGATTGGTCTCTTCCTTCATCCTCAGACGGTGGATTCCGGCGTATCCCACTTAGAGTGAGTCCCTTACCCTACCACGTGGGCCATGGAGGGAGGAACAGCTATCGACTGTTATTAAGCAGCGAAAGCTAGGTTGTTGTTTTGTTTGCCAGTTATAGGCGTTGACGTTTTAACGAGGCCGATCCCCTCGACTCGCAACTTAAGCTCGAACTATCCCTGTCGAATCCGTAACGTCCCCATGATATAAATGGAGCGTACGAGAGAAGAATAGTCAGCAAGTTGGCTGATATTCAATTGTCATCGGTACAGGATTAATTATAACAGATTGGTTCAAAAAATCAATTGTAAGGTCTTGGCAGTTCTACATCTTCTGACGATCACGGAAAGCACGTTCAATATCACGCTTAGCTTCCTTCTTCTTCAGGTCATCACGCTTGTCATATTGTTTCTTCCCTTTTCCAAGTCCGATTAAAACTTTGGCAAAGCCATTCTTCAAATACATTTTCAACGGGACGATGGTGTAACCTGTTACCTTGGTCTCCCCGATAAGTTTACTGATTTCTTTCTTATGCAAAAGAAGCTTCCGGGTCCGCAACGGGTCATGGTTAAACTGGTTTCCCTGCTCATAAGGGCTGACGTGCATATTATGAAGATAAATTTCGCCATTTTCTATTTTAGCGAAGGCATCCTTCAAATTCACCCGGGCCGCACGGATTGCTTTGATTTCGGTCCCTTTTAAAACGATTCCCGCTTCAAACGTTTGTTCAATAAAGAAATCATGATACGCTTTTTTATTTTGTGCTAGTTGTTTACCTGAGCCTTTTGGCATCTAACTCTCCCCTTTTTACATCCAATCGCGGCGAGAGGATGAAAAAATCATCCCCCGCCTCAATCTTTATCTCTTTTTAGGTTTTCTCTTGCGCTTGGCAGCTGGCGCATTTTCAAAGAATTTCTTCTTCTTTTTCGGTTTTCTTCCAGCAGAAGGAGAATCTCCATTACGGCCGCCGCCTTTTCCTTCATTACGTCCTCCATTGGCGCCTCGGCCGCGTTTGCGTTCACCTGAATTGGCTTTGAATATTTTCTTCTCGCCGGATGGACGCGGACGGCTTACCTTCATTCCGATAATTTCAAAATCGATGGCGCGTTCCTCTTTATTGACGTTGGAAACACGTACGTCGATCTCATCGCCAATCCGGAATACATTACCGGTACGTTCCCCGATCATTGCTAGCTGACGCTCATCGAAGCGATAATAATCATCCGTCATGAAGCTGACATGGACAAGTCCTTCAATCGTGTTCGGCAGCTCGACGAACATCCCGAAATTCGTGACTGAACCAATGATTCCGGTATATTCTTCGCCGATTTTATCCAGCATATATTCCGCTTTTTTCAGATCATCCGTTTCCCGCTCGGCATCGACTGAGCGACGCTCACGTTTCGATGTATGATCGGCAATCTCAGGTAAATTGGCATTCCACTTCTCCTTCGTGGCTTCATCCAGTTTACCTTCCACCAAGTAGGTCCTGATCAACCTGTGCACGATCAAATCCGGATAACGGCGAATCGGCGATGTGAAATGTGTATAAAACTCAGCAGATAAACCAAAGTGGCCTAAGCTCTCCGGATCATATTTCGCCTGTTGCATGGAACGAAGCATGACGGTGGATATGACCGTTTCTTCCGGCTTACCGGCAACCGCCTCAATGATTTCCTGTAACGCCTTAGGATGGACGTCATTGGCCGATCCCCTTACAATGTATCCGAAGTTCGTAATGAATTCGAAGAAACGCTGCAGTTTTTCCGGCTTGGGATCTTCATGAATACGGTAAATGAACGGCACGTCAAGACGGTGGAAATGCTCAGCAACGGTTTCATTGGCTGCAAGCATGAACTCTTCAATCAGCTTTTCCGCAACCGACCTTTCACGTAAAACCACATCAGTCGGATGGCCCTCTTCATCAACGATGACTCTCGCTTCATTGAAATCAAAGTCGATCGCTCCGCGGTTCATCCGGTTCTTGCGAAGGATGGCCGCTAGCTTCTCCATGTCCTGGAACATCGGCACCAGCGCTTCATAGCGTTCAAGCTGTTCTTCATCTTTATCGACAAGGATTTTATTCACATTGCCATATGTCATACGTTCCGTCGTCTTGATGACACTTTCAAAAATGTCATGGTTGACAACCTTGCCATCTGGCGTGATTTCCATTTCACATGAGAGTGTAAAACGATCGACTTGTGGGTTCAAGGAACAAATGCCATTCGATAAACGATGCGGGATCATCGGGATGACCCTGTCCACCAAATACACGCTCGTCCCTCTTTCCAGGGCTTCCTTATCGATTGGAGATCCTTCCTTCACGTAATGACTGACATCAGCAATATGAACGCCCAGCTTGTAATGGCCATTTTCAAGCTTGGAAACAGTGACGGCATCATCCAGATCCTTTGCATCCGCTCCATCAATCGTGACCAAAACATCATTACGCAAGTCCCTGCGGTTGCCGATTTCACTTTCTTGAATGGTATCGGAAACGGCATTGGCCTGCTCCATGACGTCATCCGGGAACTCCATCGGCAAACCGTACTTATGGATCACGGAAAGAATATCCACACCAGGATCATTTTTATGGCCAAGAATCTCGATGACTTCACCTTCGGCACTTATGCGTCCTTCAGGATAAGAAGTAAGCTTGACGACAACCTTATGTCCCTCTACCGCTCCATGTGAAGCATGCTGTGGAATGAAGATATCGTTTGCGATCTTTTTATCATCAGGGATGACGAAACCAAAACTTTTACTTTCGGAGTATGTACCGACCACTTGTGTAATTCCGCGTTCAAGTATTCTGATGACCGTGCCTTCTTGCCTTGAGCCCGATGTTTCCGAAGATACCCGTACCATGACGACATCTCCATGCATCGCTGTGCCCGTTTCATTTGGCGGAATGAAAATATCATCCATTCCCGGGTTGTCTTCAGGTGTGACAAAGGCAAACCCCTTTGCGTGCCCCGTTAATTTACCGCGGAACAGATTCATTTTTTGCGGCAGGCCGTAACGATTGCTTCTCGTCCTGACCACCAATCCCTTTTCTTCCATCTTTACTAAAGCCTTAACGAAATTCTTGAAATCTGCCGAGTCTTCGATTTTCAAAGCCTCTTCCAGTTCTTGTACCGTTAACGGCTTATACGCTTCATCCGTCATGTATGTCAGAAGCTTATTAATATGTTCTTGAATGTTATCTTCCATGAAAACCCTCCTATTCAGGGTATATTTTTGTTATTCGGACCAATCCAGGCTTTCTAAAAATTCCAATACATCTTCATGCAGCTCGTCTTTTTCTTTATCAAGGGTTATGACATGACCGGATTCTTCATACCACTTGATTTTTTTGACCGGTGATTCAATGGAATCAATAATAATATCGGCACTTTTTGGATTGATAACATCATCATGCCGGCCCTGCACGACAAATGTCGGAGCGTAAATAAGATCGACGTGCTCCCGTACATCCGTTATCAATTCCTGAAGGGCTTTCAATGTATTCATCGGTTTATCGGCAAGGAGGTCCATTTCAAGCTCTATTTGCTCTTGAGTTTTTCCTTCATACTTCTTAAATTCTCTGGCGTACTCCAATACTCCTTTAAACATCATTTCTTCACTTTTGATATACATAGGCGCACACATTGATACGATACCCTTTATAGGTACAGTGTAACCTAATTTAAGAGAAAATACGCCTCCTAATGAGAGACCGGCAACAGCAATTTCTTCATGGCCTTTGCTTTTCAGGAAATCGTAGCCCATCATGACATCTTTCCACCAATCTTCCGGACCTGTTTTCACCAGCTCCTCTGGGGGAACGCCATGTCCTTCATAGTGCGGGGCATGGCAGGTGTATCCCTGTTTCTCCAAGTAACGGCCCAGCATCCGTACATCCGCTGAATTCCCCGTGAATCCATGTAAAAGTAAGACAGCCCTTTTTCCGCCTTCAAAAGTAAAGGGCTGCTGCAGCTTGATTTTCATGACCTTAAACTCCTTTATCAGTAAATAGAATTTTTAAAAATCCCTATCCTATAATTAAGTACTAAAATCACTATATCTATTCATCCAACTATTGTGCAAAGAAAAAAGCCCAGCTATTTAGCTAGACTCATTTTTGATCCATTACACAT
Source organism: Bacillus sp. ISL-78 (assembly GCF_018613455.1). Classification (NCBI taxonomy): domain Bacteria; kingdom Bacillati; phylum Bacillota; class Bacilli; order Caryophanales; family Bacillaceae; genus Bacillus; species Bacillus sp. ISL-78. The sequence goes on along the minus strand of NZ_JAGGQC010000004.1, from coordinate 324,104 downwards.
CAAAGTATGCAACAAGTAAAGTTAAAGCAAAGAATAGAATCGCCAATACTATTGTCGCACGATGTAAAACCAGGTCCAAACCGCGTGCCTTTTGCTTTCCGAATAACTGCTCAGCACCGCCGGCAATCGCACCTGATAAACCTGCACTCTTACCTGATTGAAGCAATACCGTCACAATGAGGGCGATACTGACAATCACTAAAAGCGTTATGAGAAATGCATGCATGCAATTACACCTCCTGAAGAACCAATAAACAATTACTTTAACTTTACCACACCCAATAAATATCCACAATCTTTGTTATACTATGATGGTAAGAATTCCTAAAAACCCATAGCCATTTATTTCTTTTTGAATCAAATTTTGAGATAATTTGCATAAATAGAGGAAGAGGTGTCAACATGTTTAAGTCCATACTGCGGATTCTTGATCTCCTGACCATCCTATTCTCGGCAGTTGCCGGCTATTCTTTATGGACAGGCGGAAGCAATTTCATCAGCGTCCTATTAATCATCCTATCACCGCTTTTATTGCTGCTGGCAAAGTATCACGGAAATCGATACTTATTATTTGCTGCATATATCACGACAACCGTTTATTTTACTGCTATTATTTATAATGGACTTTCCAATAGCGGTATCGACTTTTTCCAATCAAGCTTCAATGTCCTCCTGATCGGGGCAGCAGCCGCCTTGCTGAGCGTCATAGCGGCGGTCATTGGGTTCGGGACCAATACCCTTACGATCCTTTGGTTATCGCTTCACGCCCTTGTCACATTCGAGACAATCAGGAAGTCATCCGGTTTCCTTTCCAGCTTTTGGTCTGATCCCGTCGTGGAAACCGCAATCCGTAACGATTATCCATTTTTATTGATGGTCGTCTGGATTGGCTTATTTCTTGATAAATATCAAAGTGAATTAACAAGGGATTACTTATCACGATAATTTTTCAAAACTACTTTTATTGGAAATCTTATATTAAAAGCAAGGGGCCTTTCATATGTTAAAACCTATATTTGCAGCAACCGCTCTATCATCTTTCATTCTGATGGCAGGCTGTTCATCCGACCTGACAAGCGAGAATAAAAAAGAGCAGAAAGAAGAACAACCGAGCTCCCAGGAGACTGAGAAGGAGACTGAGACCGACAAGAATACTGATTCAAAAGAATCGGCCCAGCGCCAGGTGGCAGTTGATGAAACGGCCAAACCCGGACAAGCTGGCCTTCAGACGTTAGCCCATCCGGAAAGCATACCTGTTCTTGTCAATAAACAATACAGCCTGCCTGAAGATTACAAACCTGCTGACCTTATCTACCCAAATGTGGATTTCATCTTTGAAGATAAAATCGAAAAAAGAATGATGCGCGAAGAAGCGGGAAAGGCTCTTGAATTAATGTTCCAAGCTGCCGAAAAAGAGAATATGCACTTTGCCGGCGTTTCCGCTTACCGCTCTCACCAAAGACAGATCGAGGTCTTCAATAACTATGTGGCTAAGGACGGGGAAGAAAAAGCGAAAACCTACAGTGCAATGCCTGGGACAAGCGAGCATGAAACTGGCTTGGCGATTGATGTCACGACCCACGATGGGGCATGCGCTGCCCAAGACTGCTTCGGTGATACGAATGAAGCGGCCTGGCTTGCTGAACATGCACATGAATACGGATTTATCATCCGCTACCCTGAAGGCAAGGAAAACATCACAGGTTATAAATACGAACCCTGGCATATCCGCTATGTTGGTGTCGATACCGCAACTGAAATCTTTGAAGCGAAGATTACTTTGGAAGAATACTATAATGCCGTACCAGTGGAAGCTGTATCGGATAAATGAAAAAAGGTGCCCGGATGCGGCACCTTTTTTTTATTAATCAAACGTTTGATTAAATGGTCTTATCTATCTTGAATCCAGCTGGAATCATGTCTAAGATGTAACAATCCCCATCTTTTCTAAAGGAGAATGATGTAACTTTAAGGTTTAATAACAGTTCGAAATGAACCGGAGGGGACTGTACTTTCATAGTCACTTTCGCTGACTTCATAAGGTTTGGGTAAAGCAATAACCTGAAAATTCGAATCATGCTTTACCTTTGGAAGCTTATATTCAAACACTTTTCTTTCACCGGGGTTAACTGCCACATTTCCTACTAACTGATCATTTTCCAACGGAATCTGCTGCCATTGATTTAATGCAATGATATTGTAATTTTCCTTTTTTTCACCAACATTCCCAACAGATATGAAAACATGTTCACCACTTCTTGCTGCAGACAGGATATTCAGTTCCTCTTTTTGCTTGCTGACAAATATGGTATCGTTTGGGCCTTTTTTAATCGTGTCATCTGGAATTAAACCAGCAGCTGCTTTTGGATTGTCCCCGTTGCTCTTAACCATATAACGCATAGGTAACACTTCTTGCAATGTATGCATTCTTGATATATCTAATTTATCTATTAAATAATTTGGTTTTTTAATTATAAGATAATCTATTTCTTTTGTACTATTGTTAGTGGTAACACTCAGATTAAACTCAATACTTTTATTTGGCTTGGCATTAAAAGTATAAACACTGTATTGCTTTCCTTCAACTGTGAAGGGTGTTTGTTCAAAGTTACTAAGGACTATTAAGGCATATTCTCTTTCCACTTCTATAAAATTTGAGAGAGAAAGAGTATACTCGAGCTTATTATTTTTCGGTTCTAGAGCACTTCCATTATTCATTACTTTTCCATCCGCATCTAACAAGCCGTAGGAGATGGTATTGGAGCCTTCCTTAAAACTAGGCTGTACACCTTTTGTGTTTTCATCAGACATTTTATTGTAAAAAATCCATCCTGAGATTCCAATCAATAAAAGGGACATTGCTATCAAAAGCTGTTTTTTCATATCATCATTGCTCCTAAATAAAGTTAAGGCTAACATCAGTTAGCCTTAACTTTTCTTATATTTAAAATTTATCCTTAGTTTCATGTACTACTGTTTTATAACTCTTCTTTACATAAGTATGATTGCCAAAAGCAGTTGCAGGAATATTATTAGATTTATCAGTATAGGTAGCTCCAGCATATGTTGAATTTTTCTGAGAATCTGTTTTTTGTCCTTTTAATCCTCCCTTACTGCTATATACCCTAACTTTAGCAGAGATAGTATCTTCTTTTACTGCTGCTGATGAAGTAGCGGTTGCGCTTAGAGAACCAAATATTGGATTTCTCGCCTTTACTTTGGAACTACATTTAATTTTTTTACCTGATGTTTCACCTGAAATGCCTGAGGTTAGGCTGCTGACTTCTGATAAACTAGATATGTTAGTAACGGTCGTTTCTGATTCTATTTCTGCTGCAATTGTACTATTTCCAATTGATAAACTAGCAAAAACTGTACCCACGACAAATAATTTCTTAAGCAAAATTATTTGTCATCTCCTTTAATATGTAATAGTAGTTTCATCAACCTATACTTGGTTTATGAAATATTTACCAATATATTTATATTATACCATTTTAATTATATATTGAAATTAAAACTTAATAGTCTTGACATATTATTGTTTTATCCATGCAAGCACATTATAGTAAAAGACTGTATCTCACCCATATTGAATGCACACTTCCCCCTCATAAACATAAAAAAACCTCCCATTCACATTGAATGGGAGGTGAAAAGAAATTACTGTGCAGAATCCATCTTCTCGTCAGAAGCGGAATCCCAAGATAATTACTTCTTCAAATTATAGAAAGATTTCAAGCCGCCATATACAGCCAAGTCACCAAGCTGATCTTCGATGCGAAGAAGTTGGTTGTATTTAGCGATACGGTCCGTACGGGACATGGAACCGGTTTTGATTTGTCCTGCGTTTGTTGCAACGGCGATATCAGCGATCGTTGCATCTTCCGTTTCACCTGAACGGTGGGAAACGACTGCCGTGTAGCCTGCGCGTTTAGCCATTTCGATTGCATCAAACGTTTCGGTCAGTGTACCAATTTGGTTCACTTTGATCAGGATGGAGTTACCGATGCCTTTTTCGATGCCTTCAGCCAATTTTTTCGTGTTCGTTACGAAAAGATCGTCACCAACAAGCTGAACTTTAGATCCGATGCGTTCCGTTAAAAGCTTGTGGCCATCCCAGTCATTTTCATCCAGGCCGTCTTCGATGGAGATAATAGGGAATTCATTCACTAGCTCTTCATAGAAAGCAACCATTTCTTCGGATGTAACACCATTGCGGCCTTCGCCTGCAAGATCATATTTGCCTGTTTCTTTGTTATAGAATTCAGATGAAGCCACGTCCATGCCAAGGTAGATATCTTCGCCTGCTTTGTAGCCAGCTTTTTCAATTGCCTCGATGATGACTTGAAGCGCTTCACGGTTTGAACCGAGGTTTGGCGCAAAGCCGCCTTCATCGCCGACTGCCGTATTCAAGCCTTTGGCTGAAAGGACGGATTTCAAGGCATGGAATACTTCTGCACCCATACGAACTGCTTCTTTGAAGCTAGGAGCTCCTACAGGAAGGATCATGAATTCCTGGAAGTCAACATTGTTATCGGCATGTGATCCGCCGTTAATGATGTTCATCATTGGAGTCGGAAGTTGTTTCGCATTGAACCCACCAAGGTAACGATACAATGGTAATCCAGAAAATTCCGCAGCGGCATGGGCAGCAGCCATTGATACGCCAAGGATTGCATTAGCTCCCAAGTTACCTTTGTTTTCAGTGCCATCCAATTCAATCATAGTAAGGTCAAGGCCTGCTTGGTTCGTTACATCCAAACCGATGACAGCTTCAGCAATGATATCATTTACATTATCGACTGCTTTTTGTACCCCTTTACCCAGGTAGCGAGATTTATCCCCGTCACGAAGCTCAACCGCTTCGTGTTCTCCTGTTGAAGCACCTGATGGTACGATTGCACGTCCGAAGTATCCGGACTCTGTTTGGATTTCTACTTCTATTGTTGGGTTACCACGTGAATCTAGCACTTCGCGTGCATATACATGTTCGATGTACGGCATTATAAATCTCTCCTTTTCCTATTCACAATTTTATTTAGATAATAGGGATTCCCCTGTCATTTCAACAGGTTTTTCGACTCCAAGCAAATCAAGCATCGTTGGAGCTAAATCGCCTAAGATACCACCTGTTCTTAATGTTACCTGATTTTTAGTGATAATGACAGGAACGGGATTCGTAGTATGGGCTGTCATCGGGTTGCCTTCTAGCGTTACCACTTCATCAGCATTCCCATGGTCAGCGGTGATGATCGCTGTACCGCCTTTTGAGACGATTAAATCGACAATCCTGCCTAGGCATTCATCCACTGTTTCAATCGCTTTAATGGTAGGCTCAAGCATCCCTGAATGACCGACCATATCCGGGTTGGCAAAATTCAAGAGAATGGCATCAAAACGGTCAGCCTCAATTTGTTCCACCAATGCATCCGTCACTTCATAAGCACTCATTTCCGGTTGTAAATCATATGTAGCGACTTTCGGAGAATTAATTAAAATCCTCTCTTCACCAGGAAACTTCTCTTCACGTCCGCCGCTCATGAAAAACGTCACATGCGGATATTTTTCAGTTTCAGCGATACGAAGCTGGGTAAGCTGGTTTTGGGAAAGTACTTCCCCTAATGTATTATCAAGATTTGTCGGATTAAATGCAACATATCCGTCAACTGTTTCTGAAAAATGTGTCAAGCAGACAAAATGGAGATGCTTCGGATGTCCAGGACCGCGGTCAAATGAGCGGAAATCCTCATTCGTGAATGTATTGGAAATCTGGATCGCCCGGTCTGGACGGAAGTTATAAAAGATTACGGCATCTTCATCTTTAATCGTTGCCACCGGTTTACCGTCTTCCGCCGTTATGACTGAAGGTATCACGAACTCGTCGAAAATTCCATGTTCATACGAATCCTCGACACACTCCATCGCAGAAGAGTAAGCAGGGCCATCACCATACACCATCGAACGGTAGGATTTCTCCACACGTTCCCAGCGCTTATCACGGTCCATCGAATAATATCTTCCGGAAATGGTCGCAAACTGACCAACACCGATTTCCTTCATTTTCGCTTCCGCTTCCTTAATATAACCCTGTGCCGTTTTCGGTCCGACATCACGGCCATCTAAAAATGCATGTACATATACATTTTTAACTCCTTCTTTAGCAGCCAATTTCAAAAGGGCATACATATGATCGATATGACTATGCACGCCGCCATCTGAAAGAAGACCGAAAAGATGAAGGTCCGTGCCTTTTTTCTTGGTATGGCTCATGGCATCGACCAAAGTTGGGTTTTGTGCAAACTCACCTTCACGGATTGCCAGGTTCACACGGGTCAGGCTTTGATAAACGATCCGTCCTGCCCCGATATTCAAATGGCCCACTTCCGAGTTCCCCATTTGACCGGCAGGCAAGCCTACCGCTTCCCCGCTTGCAGTTAAATGGGAGTGCGGATACTGTTCCCAATATCGGTCAAAGTTCGGTTTTTTCGCATAAAAAACAGCATTACCCTTTTCTTCGTTACGGCAGCCAAAACCGTCTAAGATGATAAGTGCCACAGGCGACTTACTCATAGTGACCAGCCTCCAGCAATTGTAAAAACGAATCGGATTTCAAGCTAGCACCGCCAACCAATGCACCGTCTATATCAGGTTGTGCCATGTACTCTTTAATATTCTCAGGTTTTACACTGCCACCGTACTGAATGCGGATGGCTGCAGCTGCTTCATTTGAAAATTTGTCGGCAACGACTGAGCGGATATGCGCACAAACTTCGTTAGCATCTTGAGCAGATGACGATTTTCCAGTACCAATCGCCCAAATCGGCTCATAAGCAATAACGGCTTGTTTCAATTGATCGTCAGATAATCCTGCTAGGCCTTTCTCAATCTGGCTGCCTACGAAATCATTCGTTTCGCCAGCTTCCCTTTGTTCAAGTGTTTCACCGCAGCAAACGATCGGGGTCAATTGGTGGGCAAAAGCGGCATGAGCTTTTTTATTAACGGCTTCGTCCGTTTCATTGAACATTTCCCTGCGCTCAGAATGACCAAGTATGACGTAGGATACCCCAAGATCCGCCAATGAGATTGGGCTGATTTCTCCTGTGAAAGCACCGCTTTCTTCAAAGTGCATGTTCTGTGCCCCGATTTTCACATCGGTTCCTTTTGCCGCTTGAACGAGCTGATCCAAAAATAAAGCTGGAGCACATACAACCGTATCGATTACATCTTGCTTCGGAATCAAATTGCTCACTTCTTCTAAAAAGGCAGTCGCTTCAGATAGTGTTTTATTCATTTTCCAGTTTCCTGCAATAATCGGTTTACGCATTTGGTTTCTCATCCCTTCTAATGTTGAAATATGTAACGGTTTAATCTTATTTATCGTTCAAGGCTACAACGCCAGGCAACTCTTTGCCTTCCATGAACTCAAGAGATGCACCGCCGCCAGTTGAAATATGGGACATCTTTTCTGCCAGGCCAAACTTTTCTGCAGCCGCGGCCGAATCCCCTCCGCCAACAATGCTGTACGTATCGTTTGCTTCCGCCAAGGCCCTGGCAACGGTTCTCGTTCCATTCGCAAATTTATCGAACTCGAAGACACCCATTGGTCCATTCCAAATGACAAGCTTGGAACTTTTGATTACATCCGCAAATAATTCACTTGTTTTTGGTCCGATATCAAGAGCCATTTTATCATTTGGAATAGCATCGATATCGACATTATCCGTCTCTGCATCAGGTGAAAATTCAGCAGTTACGACTGCATCGATAGGCAAATGAAGTTTTACGCCTTTTTCTTTTGCACTTTCGATGAAAGATTTGGCCAATTCTATTTTGTCTTCTTCCAATAAAGAATTACCGATTTCATGACCTTGCGCTTTAATGAATGTGTAACCCAATCCACCACCAATGATCAAGTGATCGACTTTTTCCAAAAGGTTTTCGATGACGCCTATCTTATCCTTTACTTTTGCTCCGCCAATTATAGCTGTAAAAGGACGTTCTGGGTTGGATAGGGCTTTTCCAAGTACAGAAAGCTCTTTTTCCATCAGCAATCCTGCAACGGCCGGGAGATGGTGAGCTATTCCTTCAGTTGAAGCATGTGCACGGTGCGCAGCTCCGAATGCATCGTTAACATAAACATCAGCCAGTGCCGCAAATGACTTCGCCAATTCTTGATCGTTCTTCTCTTCTCCTGGATAGAAACGAACGTTTTCCAACAACAGGATCTCGCCATTTTGCATGTTTTCAATGATTGATTGAACGGTCTCGCCGTATGCTTCTTCTGCCTTTTGCACATCTTTGCCGCTAAGTTCGCTTAGTCTTTCCGCAACAGGTGCCAAACGCAATTCTTCTACGACTTGTCCTTTAGGACGGCCAAGATGGCTGGCTAAGATGACTTTTGCGCCTTGTTCGGTCAAATAGGAAATCGTCGGCAGTGCAGCCTTGATTCTCGTATCATCCGAAATCTTTCCGTCCTGCATCGGCACGTTGAAATCAACACGGCAAAATACGCGTTTCCCCTTTAATTCAATATCTTTAATCGACTTTTTATTCATAATCCAAGAACCTCCTTAGATATTGTTATCATATTTTTGATTCTTTTAGCCAAAAAGGGAGAGGGTAATTTTCCCAACTCCCCTTTTCTCTTTTTCATTATAGTCGGTTTCCAGGAAATTATCCAAAAACAAGAAATGTAAACGCTTGACTGATTAATGACTTACTAATAATATCATCTTCTGCCAAGTTTTTTTAGAGCTGTGATAAAAAAAACCTCACCTTGGTGAGGTTTTTTATTATTCTAATTACAATCCTTTTTTAGCCAAATAGTCGATCAAGTCAACAACACGGCTTGAATATCCTGTTTCATTATCATACCAAGATAATACTTTAACCATGTTTCCTTCCATTACCATCGTGGAAAGGGCATCGATTGTAGATGATGATGGGTTACCGTTATAGTCAGTTGATACTAGCGGAAGTTCGCTGTACTCAAGGATTCCTTTTAATTCACCTTCAGAAGCCTTTTTGAATGCTGCATTAACTTCTTCAACTGTTGTGTCTTTTTCAAGTTCAGCAACAAGGTCGACAACAGACACGTTTGGAGTAGGTACACGCATTGCCATACCATTCAATTTCCCTTTAAGTTCAGGAAGGACAAGTGCAACAGCTTTTGCTGCCCCAGTTGTTGTAGGAATGATATTCTCGGCAGCTGCACGTGCACGACGGTAATCTTTATGAGGCAAATCAAGGATTTGCTGATCATTTGTATAAGAGTGAACAGTAGTCATCATACCGCGTTTGATTCCGAATTGTTCATGAAGCACTTTAGCAAATGGAGCTAAGCAGTTCGTTGTACAAGAAGCATTAGAGATTACATGATGGTTTGCTGCATCATATTTGTCTTCGTTTACACCCATGACGATCGTGATATCTTCATCAGATGCAGGAGCAGAGATGATTACTTTTTTCGCGCCAGCTTCTAAATGCTTAGCTGCATCCGCACGTTTTGTGAAACGCCCTGTAGATTCCACAACTACTTCTACTCCCAGTTCACCCCATGCCAATTGTGCAGGATCACGTTCAGCCAATACTTTCACTTTGTGACCATCAACAACAAGGTAATCCCCATCAACTGTTACTTTTTCATTAAGTGATCCATGAATTGTATCGTATTGAAGAAGGTGCGCTAACATATTAGCATCCGTTAAGTCGTTAATAGCAACAATCTCTACCCCAGGATTACTCAATGCTGCACGAAATACATTACGTCCAATACGTCCAAAACCATTAATACCAACTTTTACTGCCATGAAAAATTCCTCCTTTTAAGTTCGCAAATATATTAAGGGGTGTAATTCCCCTGAATTAACTCTTGTGCCGCAGCTTCATCCGTGATCAAAACGGTCGATGAAGGTGCGCCTTTCATGTAGGAACGGATAGCCTTTGCTTTAGTTTTGCCACCTGCCACAGTTATCACTCGCTTTTCAGGGCTAAGATCATCTAACTGGATGCCGACCGTCAAAACTTTATGAACAACTTTGCCGTTTTCATCGTAATAATAACCGAATGCCTCTCCTACAGCATTTCCATCTAACAGCTTCTTTAACATTTCTGGCGAAGAATTTCTTCTCTCTGCCATCGCCATGGCATCACCGATTCCATGAATGATCATATCGGCAGACTTGATCTGGGAAATCACTTCTTTAATTGCAGGTTCCTTCTGAAAAGATGCATAAACCTCACCGCTTAATTGATCGGGTACATATAACACTCTGTATGAGGCTTGAGCCTTCTGTGCCATTTTTTCGACAATCGTATTGGCCTGATTCTGCACCGCTTCACCAATTCCCCCGCGGGCTGGGACAAATGTCAATTTCCTGGATGCTTCATCAGGTGACAACGAATTAGCCACTTCGGCCATTGTCGATCCGCCAGTAACCGCAATGATATTCTTTGAGTTCCATTCTCGTTTCATACGGTTTGCACAAGCTTTACCCAATTCTTTTTTCACCCATGGGGTTTCATCACAATTTCCTGAGACAATTATGACTTCATCCACTTGTAACAAATCCTGCAATTGCTTTTCCATTATGTCTATACCCATTACTTCACGCATTATTCCTTCTAACTTATCCAGGATTTCAATCCCTTCATCAGTCAGCGTCATGCCAGAGCTGAAGATGTTAACCAGGTTCTGACTTTTCAGAAAATCAACCTCGCCTCTTAGCGTCCGCTCTGTCAAATTAAGGCTCACGGACAGACTGCGCCTTCCAACCGGCTGCATCATTTTGATATAACGCAGGATATCATATCTTTTTTGCATAACCAAAAGGAAATCGGGCAATAATTTTCTTTGTACCTCGAGTAATGTACGCATATATAAAACTCCTAAAAAGTTAAGTTGGACATTTAACGTCCCGCGTAGTCATTTTCTGTCCCACTTAAAACAAAAAAATATTCCTGCTACATATTTTATTCTAGCAGGAACGGAATGTTTCTTCAAATGATTTGAAAAATTATTTTTCCAAAAGCCTATTTAGAGCTGATTTATCAACGTTTCCGAACTGAACGATTTCATCTTTCCATTCAACGACAGGAATCATCAGCCCGAACTTCTCAAGCAAATCATCATCGGTATGGATATCGATTTCCTTATAGCCAATGCCTGACTCCACTTTCACTTCCTCGAGTACCTGCTTCGCTTTATCACATAACGGGCATTTATCCCTACTATATAAAACAAACGCATTTGATTCCAAAACCAATCATCCTTTTCAATCATATCTTTTTCGTTTAGATGAAGAAGGGATCCCTAATTGTTCCCGGTACTTGGCAACGGTTCGGCGTGCCAGGATAATTCCATGCTCTTCTTTCAGTCGTTCTGCCAAGTCTTGATCCGAAAGAGGCTTTTGTTTATTTTCCCCATTGATGGCTGCCTGAAGGCTCTTTTTCGCTTGCATGCCCGACATATCCTCATCAAGGCCGACCGACTGTAAAGAAGTAGTGAAAAATATCCGCATCTCTATCGTGCCAAATGGAGTCTGTACGTACTTCCCTTTAACCGCCCGGCTTACTGTGGACTCATGTATGCCAAGTTCGTCTGCGATTTCTTTCATCGTCATCGGCTTCAAATAGTTCAGGCCATGATGAAAGCACGCCGGCTGTTTTTCGACGATGCACTGAATGACCTTCAATATCGTTTCTTTTCTCTGTTGGATCCCTCTGGAGATCCATTGGTATTCCTGCCACTTATCCTGGATAAACCGCTGAACTCCCTGATCCTTATGGCTCTTCATCCGGTTTAAATATCCTTTATCCACATTGAGATTGGGCGTATTACCATCATAATTCCCGACAAGCAGCATGCCATCGCGAACTTCCACGACCACATCCGGCACTATATAAGAAGGTTTTTCCTGAAAAAAGAGTGATGCCGGACGCGGGTTTAACGTCTGGACATAATCAAAGACTTCTTGAATCTCCTTCAGTGTAACACCGATTTTCTTACTTAGGTCTTTCCAGCGCTTTTCAGCAAAATCGAGGAAATGGTTTTCTATGATCGATTCTGCCAGCAGACTCCCCCCTTCTGCTTTCACTTGAAGCAAAAGGCACTCTTGAAGATTCCTTGCTCCAATACCATGCGGCTCGAGTTCCTGTAAAATAGAGAGACTCTCTTCCAAAACGGCCGGTGACACGCCCGAGATGCATATATCCTCCAGCTGGGTCCTCAAGTAACCGTTTTCATCAAGGTTGTGAATTAATAGAAGCATTGCCTTCTGCTGCTCACCGGAAAACTGCTGGTGATTCACTTGGGACATGATATGCTGTTCAAGCGATATGGTATCTTCACTGATCTGTTCAATCCAATAGTTGGCATCATACGTATTTTTAAGAGTCCGTTTACCCTTTTTGCGTTCAAAAGATGTTGGCTGAAATAAAGAAGATGTTGGCTGATCTATGGACAGTAATGGGTTCTCCACCATTTTATTTTCTAAAAAAGCCGATAGCTCCTGCGAGGAGTATTGCAGCAATGTAATAGCTTGCATGAGCTCCTGGGTCATTGCCATCTTTAATGTTTGCTGTTGAAAAAGTCCTGCTTTCATATTCATACTCATCGATTCATCCCTCCCCCACTCCATTTTACATTATCAGGAGAAAATTCTACACAAAAACCCATGAAAACGCTTACGATTTTTTTCTGAATAGTTTATTTGTTTTAAATACTATATGTTAGAAACGCAAATTTAACAACTACTTTTATTGAAAAATCACCATTTTTCAATAGTGTTGGCGAATATTTTCAAGAGAGGACCGGCAGTGCAGGATTCGATGGAATATTACGGAAAACGAGCAAATTCAGCAAAAATTTTAACTCTCCTAAAAATGACCAATAAAAAATCCCCCACTTTATTAAGCAGAAGATTGGTAATGCCCTCGGCAGGAATCGAACCTGCATTTCAAGCTTCGGAGGCTTGCGTTCTATCCGTTGCACTACGAGGGCGTAATAGAAAATATTTTTTTAACAGACTTCATTATATGATAGAATCCCCTCCTTTGCAAGGGTTATCAGGTTTAAAACTTTATCATTTGGGTATTATGGGTAATGTGGAAATTCATCCCTGTACGGCATAATATATAAAACAATCTATCAGGAAGGAGCCTTAGCCAGAAAATTGTCGAACAAATTATCCATAATAGGGTTTGTTTTGTTTGACCTAAATTGACCAAAAAGTGTATCATACATACATAAAGAATTTAAATGATTCTCTTAATCGAAGGAGGAAATGAACATGAATTTAATTCCTACAGTTATCGAACAAACAAGTCGTGGGGAGCGTGCCTACGATATTTACTCCCGTTTATTAAAAGACCGGATCATTATGCTAGGAAGTGCAATTGACGATAATGTCTCCAACTCCATTGTTGCTCAATTACTATTTTTAGAAGCGGAAAATCCTGAAAAAGATATCACTCTATACATCAACAGCCCTGGCGGAAGCATCACTTCCGGTATGGCCATTTACGATACTATGCAATATATCAAACCTAATGTATCGACAGTATGCATCGGTATGGCCGCTTCCATGGGTGCTTTCCTATTGGCCGCTGGCGAAAAAGGCAAACGCTTTGCGTTGCCAAACAGTGAAGTCATGATTCACCAACCACTTGGAGGAGCTCAAGGTCAAGCTACGGAAATTGAAATTGCTGCCCGCCGTATCCTTCACTTGAAAGATAAGCTGAACCAAATCTTGGCAGAACGTACGGGACAACCTATCGAAGTCCTTCAAAGAGATACGGAACGTGATAACTTCATGACTTCCGAAAGAGCTCTTGAATATGGCTTGATTGACAAAGTCATCACACGCAGCGTTCTTGATGATAAAAACTCTAAGTAATCCTGCAACAAAAGAAAGGCTCCGGAGATCGCGATAAGCGACTTCCGGAGCCTTTTTTACATGATAAAAGAAAAGGATGCACACTTAGGCATCCCCTTTTTTAACCCTCTTGCTGAACGAACTCTTCCAATGCTTCCAACGCTTCTTTTTCATCGCGTCCTTCGACGATTAACTTCACGGACACGCCAGAACTGATGGCAAGGCTCATTAATCCCATTATACTTTTTGCATTCACTTTCTTTCCTTCTTTTTCAAGAAAAACATCTGAATGAAAGCGGTTAGCTTCTTGTACAAAAAGAGCCGCCGGCCGAGCTTGCAAACCCGTTTTCAATTTTACCTCAACTTGTTTCTCCACCATCTTGATCTCCCCTGTTAGCTTTATTTTTTCGCAGCAATAGCCTCTCCCCCACGGAGCCTGTCAGCTATTTCATCAATCTTTCTCAATCGGTGATTAATCCCGGACTTACTGATGGTTCCCCCGGATACCATTTCCCCAAGTTCCTTTAAGGTTATATCCTGAAACGCTATCCTAAGCTCCGCAATTTCCCGAAGCTTATCCGGTAAAATGCTAAGTCCTACCGTATCCTCGATATAGTGGATATTTTCAACCTGGCGCAATGATGCCCCGATCGTTTTGTTCAAATTGGCTGTTTCACAATTCACAAGCCTATTCACTGAATTACGCATATCACGGACAATCCGTACATCCTCGAACCTTAATAAAGCTGAATGGGCGCCAACTATACTTAAAAACTCGGCAATCTTTTCGGCTTCTTTCAAATAAATGATGTACCCCTTCTTGCGTTCAAGCGTCTTGGCCTTCAAGCCAAACTTATTCATTAGCTCACAAAGGGCATCATTGTGCTCTTTATAAAGTGAGAAAATCTCAAGGTGATAGGAAGACGTTTCCGGATTGTTTACCGAACCCCCTGCAAGAAATGCACCTCTTAGATAAGAACGCTTACAGCATTTCTTCCCAACAATAGTATCGGATATATCATGGAGAATTTCAAAACCATCGCCTAATATTTCCAAATCGGTTAAAACCCGCTGCCCTCCGGATGACATCCTGACAATATATACATTGTTCTTTTTAAGCTTCATCTTTTTACGGACCAACAGCTCGACCTGGACCTCATAACTTTTTTTCAGCAGCGTATATATCCTTCTGGCAATCGCAGCATTCTCAGTTTGAATATCCACAACAAGCTTCCGATTAGAAAATGAAAGGGATCCGTTCATCCGGATAAGCGCACACAATTCGGCTTTACCGCAGCAATCCTTTCCCTCTAATGTTGTAAGCTCTTTTTTTGTTTCTGAAGCAAAAGACATCCATTTCACCCCCAATCGAACGCAGGTATTCTATTTTTATCAATCAAAAAAACGTCCCCGCTTATATCTACGGAACTATGTGGCTTTTTGTTTCATTTACAAGCATATTATAAAGCAAATCCGCCACTTTTTTCGTATCATGGCGTATTACATTCCCTTCATAGCTGAAAATGCGTTCTTGTATGATTTCAAGCCCCATCATTTTTAAACTTTCCACATCATACATGACCGGTTTTGCATATTCAGCTTGATACCGCTGCTGAATCTCGGTTGGTATTTCCTCATTATTAACAAGTATCCTGTCAATATATGCATTTCCCATATGGTCATATATCGCTTTTATATGATCACTCGCGCTATAATCCAGAGTCTCGCCGGCTTGTGTCATCAAATTGCAAATGTACACCTTCTTCGCCTTGGAACGGGCAACCTCTTCTCCTAATCCAGGGACAAGTAAGTTAGGCAGAATGCTAGTATATAGGCTTCCTGGACCTACGACTATAAGATCTGCCTGCTTGATTTCCTGGAGAGTTTCACTAAGCGGCTTTATATGATGAGGAGACAGGAATACTTTTTTTATTTTCTTTCCTGAGAAGGGAATCTTGGACTCTCCAGTAACAACCGTTCCGTCATCCATCTCTGCATGGAGAACCACACTTTGGTTGGCAGCCGGAAGCACTTTACCGCGGACATTAAGGAATTTACTCATTTCCTGGATCGCATGGACGAAATCCCCGGTCAGCGAAGTCATTGCCGCCAGTATCAAATTGCCCAGCGAATGCCCGGACAACTCATTTTTACTCTGAAAGCGATGCTGAAACATTTGTTCAACAAGGGGCTCTACATCCGATAACGCAGCCAGCACGTTACGAATATCACCCGGAGCGGGAATATCCATATCCTCGCGAAGGCGGCCTGAACTTCCACCATCATCAGCAACCGTTACGATTGCCGTTATATCCACCGGATGCTTCTTTAACCCTCTCAACAAAACAGGAAGGCCGGTTCCTCCTCCGATGATCACAACCTTAGGCTGTTTCTTTTTATCTAACATCTGCTTTCCCCTTACTTTTTTCGATATCGCGATGTGATACTTGAACCCTGTAATCCTTTTTGAAGTGGTTTGAAATATACTCCGTCAATGCTACAGAACGGTGCTGACCGCCTGTACACCCAATCGCAACAACAAGCTGTGCTTTCCCTTCACGTTTATAATACGGAAGCATGAAAGCGAGCAGATCGGTCACTTTTTCCAAGAATTTTTGCGTCTCACTCCATTTTAAAACGTAACTCGACACTTCCTTTTCCAAGCCTGTCCTTGGCCTCATATGGTCAATATAATATGGATTTGGCAGGAACCGTACATCGAACACAAGGTCGGCATCTATCGGCAGACCATGCTTGAACCCAAACGACATGACATTGACTGTAAAACCGACACTTTTATCGGCAGAAAACTCCGAAGCGATTTTCTCCCGCAATTCGCGCGGTTTCAGTTGGGAAGTATTAAAGATCAACTGGGCCCTTCCCTTCAATTCGTCCAAAAGTTCCCGTTCCATTTTAATGCCTTCCAATGGCCGGCCTAATGGAGCAAGGGGGTGGGTCCTTCTCGTTTCCTTATACCTGCGTACCAAGGAATCATCATCAGCCTCAAGAAAAAGGATTCTTGGTGATACTGCAGCTGCATCCGTTAAATTATCCAGTGCAAGAAATAAGGAATCAAAAAATTCCCTTCCCCTTAAATCCATGACAAGAGCCACTTTATTCATCTTATTCCCGGAGTCCTTCATTAACTCCAAAAACTTTGGCAACAGCGTGGGCGGCAAATTATCGACGCAAAAAAAGCCGAGGTCTTCAAAACTTTGAACCGCCACCGTCTTACCTGCTCCGGACATTCCGGTAATGATGACCAATTGCGTTTCACTCATCTGCCCTGTACTCATAGTTTCTCCGCCCCCATATATAACATCTTTTTTATATCTAAAAATTAACCTGGATCCAACCGGTAAGAAAGCAGCTTGAACTCTGGCGTATAGGTAAAGGTTCCATAGATGATCCCACTGCCATGAACCATATAGTCCAGGATGTGAAAATCACCTTCGGCCATCATCAGCTTTTTAACATCTTCAACCGGATGCCAGCTAAGTTCCCCTTCTTCACAAACATCCACATTTACACCATCGGAATCCGTTGCAAAGAAAGTGAACATCATCCATTCTGATAAAACTTTATCTCCGTCCTTCATGATGAAGGTGAAAATACCTTTGATGGAAGGGTTTTTTAAATAAACGCCCGTTTCTTCGCGATATTCCCTAATGCAAGCATCGCGTACAGACTCCCCAGGTTCCATCTTGCCGCCGGGAGCTACCCACCATCCGCGTCTAGGCTTTTTCAATAAGAGGATTTGATTATCTCTGATCAATACACAGTTTGTGACACGTTGCACGTTCTTCACCTCGATTGGCTCTGCTCGACTATAGAAACCTTCACCCCCCGTGCTGAAGAGATTCAGTTTATATCCTTAAACCGCCGCTAGATATCCATTTGGCGATTTACAAATGCTAATAGTTCAAACAAGTTGTATTTTTCATCTTCTTACCATTATGAAAGATGTATATGTTTAGTATATCTTATCATTATACTATTTTTAAAATGAGCTAACAATAAAGTAAACTTCCTGCACTGGGGGAATCTTCATTCGCAAGGAATCAAATAGGTAAGCCTTTATCCTGCTTAACTCCTATTCTTCTCCACTTTCGCTTCCTAAATGCAAAGGAACGACTTGCTTCACATTAAAAACCGCTTGGATACATCCTAAAAATTGGAACTAAAGATATAGTCTCAAAGCAGGAAAACAAAAAAAAGACACAGAAACTTATTCTGTGTCCTTAAACGTTTATAATTAAAGGGGGTCAACTTCTATCCCCTACTATACCGAATCATTATTTCACGCATGTTACAACATCGTTAAAACGGAATTACGATTGTATATTCTTGTGAAATCAAGCCTTTGGCTGCAATTTTTCTTGAAGTTCCTCAACAAAATGCTGAGCGGATTGGGCGGCAATGCTTCCATCGCCTGTAGCTGTAACGATTTGGCGCAATGTTTTTTCACGAACGTCACCTGCAGCGAAAATACCAGGTACGCGTGTTTCCATCCGATCATTCGTTTCAATATAACCTGTTGAATTCAAGATGCCCAAGTTTTCAAATGGTTTCGTTAGCGGAAGCATTCCGATATAAATGAATACACCGTCTGCATCCATCACTGTCTCTTCTCCGTTTTCAGTGGAAACTAGTGTGACACCGCCGACCTTGCCGCCTTTTTCATTGATTTCCTTCAAAGTGTGATTCCAGATGAAGTTAATTTTCTCATTGGCAAATGCACGATCTTGAAGAATCTTTTGAGCACGAAGTTCGTCACGTCTGTGAACGATCGTCACTTTTGAAGCAAAGCGGGTTAAGTACACACCCTCTTCAACAGCAGAGTCTCCGCCGCCGATAACGAACAGTTCTTTTTGCTTGAAGAATGCACCATCACAAACTGCACAATACGATACACCGCGGCCGCCCAATTCTTTTTCGCCAGGAACGCCGATTTTCTTGTATTCGGCACCAGATGAAATGATGATTGAACGTGCTTTGAATTCCTTTGAACCGGCTTTGATCGTTTTATACTCTTCACCGTCAATGATTTCCTTAACATCCCCATAGGCATACTCCGCACCGAATTTCTTTGCATGGTCAAACATTTTCGTTGAAAGTTCAGGTCCGAGTATAGTGTCGAATCCAGGATAATTTTCAACTTCCTCCGTATTGGCCATTTGCCCGCCCGGTACTCCGCGTTCTAACATCAATGTTGAAAGGTTCGCACGTGATGTATAGACAGCCGCCGTCATCCCTGCTGGACCAGCTCCAATAATAACAACGTCATAAATTTTTTCAGACATGTTTTCACTCCTCCATATTCCATTACAAATGGAACCTTCACTACGGTTAGTGTTCCCTACCTATTATCCTATATAACAAATAATTTTTCGTCCAAATATCTGCTCATCCGAGTAAGTTTTGAACCAACTTCACGTACTTCGATAAGGTGGACACCGAAATGAAATGTTTGTCTGCGATTGCCTGTTTGCTCGCCTTCTCACTTTTAAGCTGAGTCCACACATACTCCACCGCAGATGCCCATCCTGCAGGATTATTTAGCTTCTGCTCGGATTTCACCGCTTCGATGAAAACGGAAAACCACATTAAATAGAGCCCGGCTTCATTTAATTGTATCGGTTGGAAATGCTGATATAATAACTCAGCTGTGCGATCGGCAAAATCAATCGGTGTTAACTGGCGATCTTTAGCAGGAACTTGAACAAGTTCGGCATAATCACGTTCCAATTCAGTGAAATTCTGGTTTAGGTTGAGGACCTGGTTTTTCAATAGCTTCTGTTTATGAACCGAATGTTTCAGAAGGAAAATGGCAAAAAGCCTTTCTTCGATGAATTCACTTTCCAGCCTTTTTATAATAGAAGGAAAATGGTGTTCAAAACCATCTGAAGTTGCATTCATATCTCCCCAAGGCTCCATGCCTTCCTTTTCCGGGTTCATTTCCACGACCCTTTTCCATGCCTTTTTGGCAGCCTGTTCATGGCCTAAGTGATAAGCGGAAATGGTAAGCCAATAGTAGAAGGTTCCATCTCCTTCGAACCCTTGCTTTTGAAGTCCTTTCAGCCAATTATATGCAGAAGCATAATTGCCGATCAGAGCGAAGGTCGCTCCAAGCTTGAAACGATGTTCGGATAGCATCGGCCTAATTTTCTCCAGCATCTGTATGAGCTCTTCAACCTTTGCCTCATCCTGTTGATAATGATGAAATACAACAAGGTTACAAAGCGCATGCAGGTTTCCCGGACTTTTTTCCAGTACCTCATCAAGTGTTGCAAAAGCTTCATTCACTTGACCAAGATAGAAATAGGCAAGTGCCAGGTTATTATAAGCGGACCAGTAATCCTCATACTCGGCAATCGTTTCTTTCAGCACTTCGATCGCCTTCGGGAAATTGCCTGATTCCAGGTACTCTCGGGCTTGTTCCTGTTTGGTAATGAGCCCATCATGCTTAAAGGGGTTTTCTTCTGACTCATCCGACTCAAAAGTTATCAATTCAAGCAGATCCTCCGCGTCATCGCTGAACTCCCCGTCTTCTTCTTTATCAAGGTAAGCACTGGCGTGACGATAAGCCTCCTTGAACATGCCTAAGTGGGCATAATTATTCGCCAGGAAGTAATGACATTCCGACATATAGGGATCCATCACATCCAAGATGTTTTCCAAAAGGTTGTTTGAATAATTATATTCACCGATTTCCGAGCAAGTGATTGCCAATTGACAAGCTATCATCGGTTCAGCAGGTTCAAGTTCCAGCGCACGTTCCAGGTATTTCTTTGATTTAGGTAATTCCCGTCTATGATAAGCTTTTAAACCCTTGGTGAAATAATACTCACCTGTTGGGTGAAAGGTTAGAATTTTTGCCTGTTGGCCAAATTTAGAGTCTTTACTCATGTAATCCTCCATCTACAAGTTGATTAACCATAGTATTATAACATATTGGAGAAAATTTGCCGAACAATTCAAGAAAATGGAAAACGGGTACCATCATGCTATTTTCAAGAAAAATTAAAGCATTTTCCTTGTCATACGGGGACTCAAGATCACTGCTCGCGAT
The DNA here is from genome assembly GCF_018613455.1 of Bacillus sp. ISL-78. Classification (NCBI taxonomy): domain Bacteria; kingdom Bacillati; phylum Bacillota; class Bacilli; order Caryophanales; family Bacillaceae; genus Bacillus; species Bacillus sp. ISL-78. Next base: position 303,155 of record NZ_JAGGQC010000004.1, on the reverse strand, counting down.
CGTAAATACATATAAAAGCCCTCCTATTGACGGAGGGCTTTCACCATTCATTCGGTTTCTTTCGGTTCGTCCTTATCGGCATGTCTAGCCTTCAATACATCAAGCACCGCTTGGAAAGGCAGCTCCTGCTCTTGAAGAAGAACGAATAAGTGATAGAGGAGATCGGCACTTTCCATCGAAAGTTCCTCTGCATCACGGTTCTTAGCAGCAATGATCACTTCCGACGCTTCTTCACCGACTTTCTTCAGTATCTTATCCACGCCCTTATCGAATAGGTAGGTCGTATATGAACCTTCAGGCATTTCCGATTTTCTTTTTTCAATCAGTCTTTCCAATTCCGTCAAAAAAGTCACATTCGCCTTCACGTCTTGTCCGGCTTCACCATTTTGGTAAATCGTTTCGCTAAAACAGCTTGTTGCCCCTGTATGGCACGCAGGACCTGCAGGCACGACCCGAACGACCAATGCATCTTGATCGCAGTCATACTTCATTTCGGTGATTTTCTGGATATTGCCGCTGGTTGCTCCTTTATGCCATAATTCATTGCGCGAACGGCTGAAGAAAACCGTTTCCCCTTTTTCAATCGACAATTGCAGAGATTCTTGATTCATGTAAGCAAGTGTCAGCACTTCGCCTGTTCCTGCATCTTGAATGATTGCCGGTACCAGACCTTTTTCATCGTATTTAATAGTTTCAAGATTCATCGTACAACCACTCCTTGTTGTTTAAGAAACGCTTTGACTTCTTTAACGGATGTTTCTTTATAATGAAAAATCGATGCCGCTAATGCTGCGTCGGCTTTCCCTTCTTGGAAGGCTTCCTGGAAATGTTCAGCGTTGCCTGCCCCGCCAGAGGCGATGACCGGAACTGAAACGGCTTCAGATACCGTTTTTGTCAAAGCGATATTAAACCCTTGTTTCTCGCCGTCACAATCCATGCTTGTCAACAAAATTTCCCCAGCACCGCGGGATACGGCTTCCTTCGCCCACTCGGTCACTTCCCATTCAGTCGGTTTCCGGCCTCCGTGGGTATATACGCGCCAAGACCCAAGCCCTTCATCATATCGGGCGTCTATGGCAACCACGATACATTGGGAACCAAAATAATCAGCACCTTCATTAATTAAATCCGGACGCAGGATGGCTGCTGTATTTAAGGATACTTTATCGGCACCAGCCCGCAGGATCTTCTTCATATCCGCCAATGAATTAATGCCGCCGCCCACCGTGAACGGGATTGCCAAGCTGCCCGCTACCGCTTGAACGACGTCGACGATCGTTTCCCTGCCTTCATGTGATGCGGAAATATCCAGGAAGACAAGCTCATCGGCACCTTCTTGGTCGTAAAAGGCTGCAAGTTCAACCGGATCTCCAGCATCCCTAAGGGAAACGAATTGTATGCCCTTGACTACGCGCCCATCTTTTACATCGAGACATGGAATAATTCGTTTAGTGAGCATTTAACCACGCACCTTTTCTAGTGCATCTTCTACAGTAAAGCGGTTGGTATAAAGTGCCTTGCCAATGATAGCCCCTGCAATTCCTTGGGCTTCATACTCCTTGAGGGTGATAAGGTCTTCGAGTGAACTAATGCCTCCTGAAGCAATCACGTTTTTACCAGTTGCCTCCGCCATGGCCAATATACCTTTCACATTCGGGCCTGAAAGCATGCCATCCGTCGCGATATCAGTCACGATAAAGGTCTCGGCACCAGCATCGGCCAGTAGTTTGCCAAGATCTACCGCAAGGGTTCCGGACGTTTGAAGCCAGCCATGAGTGGCAACCTTACCATCCTTCGCATCGATCCCGATTGCAATATGGCTTCCATACTTCCTAATCATATCTTTAGTGAAATCAGGGTCTGAAACGGCCGAGCTGCCTAGAATGACACGTTCAACTCCATTATCCAGATAATGGGCTATATCCCGTTCCGTTCGGATGCCTCCGCCGATTTGAATGCGGGCGCCTAACTCACTTGCCGCTTTAATTACGTATGAATCATTGATTCTTACTCCCTCTTTAGCTCCGTCAAGGTCGACCATATGTATCCAACCGGCTCCTTGGTCCGCAAAGCTTTTAGCCATATCGAAGGGGGAATCACCATAAACGGTTTCCTGATCGTAATCTCCCTGGATTAAGCGGACGCATTTGCCTCCGCGCATATCAATCGCCGGGTAAATAGTAAAGTTGCTCATGCTTCTTCCTTCCCTTCTACTAATGACAGATAATTTCTCAAGAGTGACATGCCCATATTCCCGCTTTTTTCCGGATGGAACTGCATGCCGAATACATTCCCTTTACCGACGATCGCCGGCACTTCCACATCATAAGTCGCCGAAGCGGTCACGAATGATTCATCTGTATCGACGTAGTATGAATGGACGAAATAAACATGCTCCTCTTCCAGCCCCTCATTCACTGGTGATGCGTGTTTGAATTCAAGTCGATTCCAGCCCATGTGAGGCACTTTATAAACCTGGTCATTCGCATCCACTCCCTTAAAACGAACGACTTTTCCCGGGATGAGGGATAATCCTTTTGCCGGTCCATTTTCCTCACTTTCATCAAAGAGAAGCTGCATACCAAGGCAGATGCCTAATAGATACCCCCCATCCGCTACATATCCCCGCAGAAATTCATCCAGCTTTTGTTTTTCCAAGAGACTCATGGCATCCCTGAAAGAGCCAACGCCGGGAAGTATGATTCCTTTCGACTTTGAAAGTTCTTTTGGGTCATCGGAAATGAATGAATCGGCACCAAGGCGCTCAAGCCCTTTACTTACAGAAAATAAATTCCCCATGCCATAATCGACGATCCCGATCATTTACAACATTCCTTTCGTCGAAGGGATGCCTTTGACACGTGGATCGATTGTCGTAGCTTCATCCAATGCACGTCCAAGCGCTTTGAATATTGCTTCGATCATATGATGTGTGTTGTGACCGTAATGAACGACTACATGAAGGTTCATCCTGGCTTCAAGAGCGAATTTCCAAAGAAACTCGTGCACCAGTTCAGTATCGAAAGTACCGACCTTTTGCGAAGGAAACTCAGCCCGGAACTCCAGATGCGGACGATTGCTTAAATCGATGACAACCTGGGCGAGTGCTTCATCCATAGGTACGAATGCATTTCCGTAACGCTTTATCCCGCGCTTGTCTCCAAGGGCCTCCAATAACGTCTGACCCAAACAAATGCCAATATCTTCAGTTGTATGGTGATCATCCACGTCTGTATCCCCATTTGCATCTACTGTCAAATCAAACTTCCCGTGTTTCGTGAACAAATCCAGCATATGCGTCATAAACGGAACGCCGGTCTTAATGGAGGAATTACCTTCCCCATCCACATCAAACTTCAAACTTATTTCCGTTTCATTCGTCTTTCGCTCCACACTAGCAAAACGTTCCATTACAGCTCCTCCTCAACGGGGTAAGACCCCTTTTCCCAAGATGTAAAAGCATGTCTAAAGTCTTTATTTCATTGATTTAACTGATTTCACTTATTTAATCTTCAGGACCTTTTCCCGATTCATTCACACCACGTGATTCAATGGCACGGGCATGGGCCTCAAGTCCTTCCATTCGGGCAAATGCTGCGATTTTTTTTGCATTTTTGCGGAAGGCCGTTTCACTATACATGATGATGCTCGATTTCTTTTGGAAATCATCCACATTCAGCGGGCTGGAAAAACGGGCGGTTCCATTGGTGGGCAACACATGATTGGGGCCTGCAAAGTAATCCCCGACGGGCTCCGAGCTAAAGCGGCCAATGAAGATTGCACCGGCATGGCGGATTTTAGCCATGATTTCAAGTGCATCTTTGGTCACAATTTCCAAATGTTCCGGTGCAAGTTCATTAATCGCTTCAACAGCTTCTGCCATATTCCCGCATACAACGATTCTTCCATAATCCCTTATCGATGCTCCAGCAATATCATTACGTGGAAGCAACGCCACCTGCTTGGTCACTTCTGCTGCCACTTCTTCTGCAAGAGACGTAGAAGTCGTGACCAAAACACTGCAAGCCCGGGCATCATGCTCAGCCTGTGATAACAAGTCTGCCGCTACTTCTTCAGCGATGGCCGTTTCGTCCGCCAATATCGCTATTTCACTTGGACCTGCTATCATATCAATGGCGACATCCCCGAATACTTCGCGCTTCGCTAACGCCACATATATATTTCCCGGACCCACTATTTTATCCACTTTCTTAATTGTTTCCGTCCCATAAGCGAGGGCAGCTATGGCCTGAGCCCCGCCAACTTTATAGATTTCCTTAACTCCGGCAATTTTGGCTGCTGCCAAAACCGCTGGCGATAATTTCCCATCTTTCCCTGGAGGAGATACCATAACGATCCGTTCCACCCCCGCGGCCTTCGCAGGCAGGGCATTCATCAATACTGACGAAGGATAGGCCGCTGTGCCTCCAGGTACATAAACACCTACTGCATCAAGAGGTGTCAATTTTTGTCCTAGCATCGTTCCCGTATCATCAGTCGTAAACCATGAATTTCGAATTTGTTTCTCGTGAAACATTCGGATATTATTCGCAGCTTCTTGAATAATCTCAAGCTGCTCAGCAGTCAATGCCGCTGACACTTCTTCCATTTCCTGCTCCGATACAAGCAAGTCCCCTGGACTGACGCCATCGAAACGTTCGGTATAGGTACGTATAGCTGCGTTTCCGCTTTTCCTGACATCATAAATAATATCCTGAACCGCTTTTCTTTGATCGGCAGTACCTGCTTCAACCGAGCGTTTCAGGGAAATCCCTTCAGCAAACCGTTCTATTTTCATACCTTCACCTCATTAGCGATTCTTTACTATTCAATAATTTCTGCTAGCCGTTCCACGATTTCAGTAATCCTTGCTTCTTTAATTCGATAGCTGACAGGGTTTGCCACCAGCCTCGAAGTCACATTGGCGATTTTCGCATATTCCACAAGACCGTTTTCCTTCAATGTCCGCCCAGTTGAAACGATATCGACGATTCGTTCAGCTAAACCTATTAACGGTGCTAACTCTATAGACCCATTCAACTTTATAATCTCGACTTGCTCCCCCTGCTCGCGAAAATAACTGGAAGCAACATTCGGGTATTTACTGGCTATTTTGGGGGCGATGTCACTTATTTTCGTACCAGGCAGTCCAGCTACAGCCAAGTAGCAGGCACTGATTTTCAAATCAAGTAACTCATAGACATCACGTTCTTCCTCTAGCATGACATCCTTCCCTGCAATTCCAATGTCAGCGACGCCGTGTTCCACATAGGTTACTACATCCATCGGTTTAGCTAAAATGAACCGCAGATTCTCTTCTTCCACTTCAAGAATCAATTTCCGGGAATCATCAAACTCGGGAGGGAGACGAAAACCGGCCTTTCTTAATAGCTCTGCCGCTTCTTCAAATATTCTACCTTTCGGCATGGCAATCGTTAAAAAGCTATTATTCATCTTTTCCATTCCCCCCATTCCCCACGAATAAATGAACTTCAGAAAATGTCCGTGTAAAAGCATCGACATTTTGGACGACTGTAATATCTTGAATCGTTACCAATTTCCCTTCGGAGCGTTTTTCCCTTGCAAAACCGATCGCTTCCAATCTTCGTTCGGGACTGAATAAAATACATTCTGGCGCGACAGGCTGAATCGGCTCCCCAAGAGCTTCTGCAAGACGATCCACCCGGATCGCAAAACCTGTGGCCGAAGCATTCCAGCCGAACTTCTCAAGCAGATTATCATACCGGCCGCCATTGCCGATTGGAAAACCGACTTGTCCGGCATACACTTCAAATAAAGTTCCCGTGTAATAACTCATATGACTGACCAATGTTAGGTCGAAGCTCACATATTGTTCAACGTCAAATTCTTTTAGCTGCGCAGACAATTCCTTCAGTTCAGCCAAAGAATCTTGCCCTTTATTATTTTCAACCAACCCTAGCGCCTTTTCCATGGTTCCTTCACTGCCACGTAAGGAGGTAAATTCGATAAGCCGTTGTTTATCAATGGATGAAAGCGGCAGTGATTTAACATGCTCGCGATATCCAACATAATTTTTTTCATACAAAAACTTCCTTAATATAGAGGCCCTTTCCTCCGTACCTAGAATGCTCAAGAAAAACTCTTGCAGAAATCCGATATGTCCAATGGAAATTTTAAATTCCTGAAGCCCTGCAGCCTTTAGAGCATCCGCAAGCAGGGCAATCATTTCAGCATCGGCACTTATTGACTTATTTCCGATACATTCAATGCCAATCTGTTCGAATTCTGCCGGCCTGCCTCCTTCACGCTGCTGTGCCCGGTATACATTCGCGGAATAGGCCAGGCGAAGCGGAATTTGCTGTTTTAACAGTTTGGATGCTGCGACCCGTGCGATGGGCGCTGTCATCTCGGGACGGAGTACGAGCGTATGCCCCTGGGAATCAAGAAGTTTAAACAACTGTTGATCCAATATTGCTGAAGCCTCGCCAATTGTTTCATAATATTCCAAAGCTGGCGTTTCAATAAATTGATAGCCCCACTTCTTGATTTCATCACTCATTTTATTTCTGGCCGACACTTTCGTTTCATACAGCACCGGCAATGTATCTCTCATGCCTAATGGCTTTTCAAACATAAATGGCTTTGTCACGACTGCACATCCTTTTGAAATATTGATTACTATCTATATATCCAATCGGTCCGCCTATAGGCAAAAACCGATGCACCCATTCCCTATTTTGTTTATCCCTTTATCTTTCCAAGGTTTTCACGCTTAAATCCAAATTTCGGATAACATATAAAAATAGTATCAAATAAAATGACATAATCCTATAAATAATCACAATAATCTATTAAATCACTTTAGTTCGCTAATATGGTAGCAGGTTGAAGTTATTAATAGTTTACCCCTGCCCCCAACTCACGTCAAGGAAAATATGCCTAATCCCATTCCTTCCATACCACGTCGGTTTTGGATATTCTTCATGTCGGTTTAAGCCAAAATGGAAGGAGTCGTCCCTTTTCACCGGATAGTTATTCCTATCTTTAGCCATTCATTGTTATTAATGTGTACCTTTTGGTTTAGATGTTTTATAATATTTAGGAGTTTTGCAATATTAGGTAAATTTAAGGAGGTATGGGAATAAAGTTTTTTGTGGCACTGATCGTTCTTTTTTCACTGGGTTCAAGCGGAACGAAGGTTTTTGCGGCAACTAAGATCAACCAGGATGAGATTAATGCATACCTTTCTGAAGTTAGAATGACGCAAGAAGAATCGGAAGAGTATCTATCCTATTACACGACTTAACATTGAATGAACTGAAAGCGGCAGAAGAGTTGCGTGAAACATTAGGACCTGCCGTCACTCCTGAGACCATACAGAATCTACTTAAACATATGAATTGACAGAAGCTGAACTTACTGAATTATTGATGGAATACGGCGAACGGGAAGAGGGTGATTCATCATCGATACCTTCCACTTCATTTACGACATTGAGGATATCATCGATTTAGAAATGGATTATGATTAGGAAGAGATCAGCGATTTAATGGATGGTCTCTTTACTGAGATCGGCCTTACAGACGAAGTGCTCTACAGGTTCATGAACCACCTTTTGCCTATCGTCGAAGACCCTTCTTTAGAATCTCGTTTAATGGCGATCTCCGATAGGATGAATCAACTAGAGTATTTTGAAACAATTGATGAATTATCTGCAGAACAAGTGGCAGAATTGTCCTTCCCTGTGAAAAGGATAATTCCGTTTTATCCGGTCACCGAGATACAATTTTCAGAGATCTAGGTGAAGTCGGCAAGGGTGACTTGCTGATTGCCAAAACAGAAGCAGGTACGTTTACATATAAAGTGAGGAAGGTCCGTATCGTCGATGCAGATGACCGTACCGTGATCGTTCCCAAGCCTAAAGCCACACTTACAGTAACAACCTGCTACCCTTTTTCATATATTGGTAGTGCACAGGAACTGTACGTATTGGTTGCCGATTTATTGAAATCGGAATAGATAAATGAGATGCGGGGCTGAAGCTGTTCAGCTCCCTCTTCATAAATCTTTAATAGATGATAGGAGGACAAGGTCAATATGGAAAAACAGGAACAGGAAAGGTTTTTTCGAATTTTAAAAGAAACGTATGAAGCGACAGTTAACCAGGAACATATATCAATCAACGAAGTGATAGACCACCTAAAGAATGAACTGACTCCGTTATACCCAAAATGCCATTAAAAAGGACCTGCCGCATATAGGGCAAGTCCTTTTTTCATAAGGAAGTTTGCTGCTCTCTCTCAAGCATTTCCTCTTTGGTATATATGATTTTCATTGGATTCCCCCCAACGAAAGCTCCCTCCGGAACATCCTTATGGACAAGCGTCCCCGCAGAGACAACCGCCCCATTACCAATTGAAAGTCCTGGTAGAATGGTCGAATTCGCGCCAATCAATACTTCATCGCCAATGACTACTTCTCCTAAACGATATTCATGAATCAAATATTCATGAGCAAGTATCGTCGTATTATAGCCAATGACAGTATTTATTCCGACCGATATTTTTTCCGGAAACATCACATCCGGCATGACCATCAAGGCAAACGAAGTATGCTTCCCGACCTTCATATGTAAAAAAGTCCTGTATAGCCAATTCTTCATGCCCAGAAAAGGCGTGTAACGCGCTAGCTGTATCACCACAAAATTCTTGACGACTTTCCAGAATGGAACCGTCTTATATACATGCCATAGTGAATTGGCCCCTTCAACTGGATAGCGGGACGTGCGTCTCATTTTTTTCTAGCCTCCGTGAGTTTTTCACCCTCAACGATATTCAATAAATCCGCCATCTGCTCAAGCATATAATCAGGGTGATAGCTTTCCAGGAATTCACGTCCTTTAATTGACCAGGAGACCCCTGCCGTTTTTGTACCTGTATTTTTCCCGCCCATAATATCATGATAACTGTCGCCAATCATGATCGCTTCTTCAGGAACCGAACCGAGTTGATTTAAAGCTTTTACCAAAGGCTCTGGGTCCGGCTTTGCCCTTTCCACCTCATCCAGTGTGACCACCACTTCAAAGAACTGATCCAGTTTGCTTAAACGCAGGCCCTTTTCGACGACATCACGCTTCTTTGTCGTAACGACTGCCAATTTATAACCGCTCTGCTTCAACGTTTGAACGGTTTCGAACACCCCGTCAAATTGTGTGACAAGCAAATCATGGTTCCTCCAATTATGCTCCCGATAGTATGCGATCATTTCATCCACACGTTTTGGATCAATGGAAGAAAACGTATCGACCAAAGTCGGTCCGATAAATGGAATGATATCTTCCCGATTGTACTTTCCAGGACAAAAGTGGTTTAAAGTTTCTGTAAAAGAGGCGATGATCAATTCATTTGTATTGATCAACGTACCATCAAGATCAAATAATAATGTAGTTATGTTACTGTTCATATACAGCTTCCTTTCTCTGTACCCTAGCAGTCCGGTTCCATATATACGCAACGACCATCGTTAAAACAATGGCAGTGAGCAGCCGAATAAGTAACAGCGGCAAGACCGAAATCCCCAGCGGAATAAAAATCAGTGTGTCTTCTACAACAGCATGGCAGGCAACTAAAAAGATGAATGCAATCGTCATATCTTTCTTCGAAACATTATCCTCTTTAGCCGCTTGAATCATTACGCCTGCGCCATATGCCAAACCGAGAGTCAGGCCTGTAACGAAAGGCATGGAAGCATTCGGCTTCATCCCCAGGACCTTCATGAAGGGAGCAAGGGCTTTCGAGAAGGCTTCCAGCCACTTTAAATCCTTCATGATTTGAACCGCCACCATGAGCGGAATAACGATGACCGCCAGCTGGCCAATTCCTGAAAAGGCCTGGATGACCCCATGCAAAAGGATTGCTCCCGTTCCGTTAATCTCTGCAGCCTCCCCGATAGCCGTTCCTTGGGCCATTTCAGATCCGCCCTGCCAAACAAGATTGATGACGACCGCGGACAAAAGCGCGAGCCCGATCCGTACTGTTAGGATGACCCACAGCTTGACACCGGTTTTCATCGCCACACCTGACTCGATCAATAAATTATGTGAAAAAGATAGCATCATAGCGATGATAAAAACTTCTTTCACAGTCAAATCAAGCGTTAATATGCCAGCAATCGCTGCGTATAAATTCAGGAAATTCCCTAATACAAGCGGAATTGCTGCATCCCCCGGAAGACCGATGAGATTCATCAAAGGCGCTATCAAGTTGATGATGTACGGCAATACAGGCGTATATTGAAGCACAGTGACGATCAGAGTAACCGGAAATATCACTTTCCCCAAAGACCAGGTTGTATTCAAGCCCGAAAGAAGTCCCTTTTTAACCGAATCCACTATCACTATGCCCTCTCCCCTTTCACATATTACCTATGCATCTAAATATCTTTTGTCTGCATGCCCGCGAACCCTTCTATAGACCACTAAAACAATGGCTACAATTATCAACACAATTGAAATCACTTGTGCGATACGCAGTGACTCCGTCAGCATCAAACTGTCCGTCCGTAATCCCTCAATGTAATAACGTCCGATGGAATACCATATTACATAGGTTAAAAACAGTTCCCCCCTGCGCAAGTTCACTTTCCGTAAACTTAAGAGAATAATGACTCCGAGAATATTCCAAATCGATTCATACAAGAAGGTCGGGTGATAATACGTACCGTTTATGTACATTTGATTTATGATGAATTCAGGCAAATGCATATTTTCAAGGAATGACCTTGTTATTTCTCCGCCATGCGCTTCCTGATTCATGAAGTTACCCCAACGGCCAATCGCCTGCCCTAACAATAAGCTTGGTGCAGCAATATCCACCAGCTTCCAAAATGAGACCTTCTTGACCTTTGCAAAAACGATCGCAGTCAGCACCGATCCAATCAACGCACCATGTATGGCAATTCCGCCATTCCATATTTTTATGATATCCCCCGGGTTTTGTGAATAGTACTCCCATTGGAAGATCACATAATAAATACGGGCACTAATGATCGCGATCGGGACAGCAAACAAAATCAAATCGGTAAATATTTCCTTATCAAGACCTCTTCGCTCCGACTCCCTTAATGCGATAATAAGACCCAATAACACACCGAAACCGATGATTAGCCCATACCAATGTACCTGAATGGGACCTAGATCAATCGCTATCGGATTCAGCGGCTGTATTCCTTGTTCCATTTCGTTCCCTCTTTTCCTATAACCTTTTAAAATTCATCATGTTCCGGATCTGCAATGGCATGGTTCAAGCGATCTGAAAACTGTTCTGCAGCATTTACCCCCATTCGTTTCAGGCGGTAATTCATGGCTGCCACTTCAATGATAACAGCTAAGTTTCGCCCTGGACGGACAGGTACGGTAATTTTCGTCACTTCCGTATCGATGATTTTCATTTTCTCTTCATCAAGGCCAACCCGGTCATACTGCTTATTTTTCTCCCATAGTTCCAGATTGATGACGATTGAGATCTTTTTATTGCTGCGGACTGCACCAGCTCCAAAAAGTGTCATTACATTTATGATTCCCAATCCCCTTATTTCAAGAAGATGTTCGATTAAATCCGGGGCATTCCCGACTAGCGTATCTTGATCTTCCTGCCTGATTTCGACGCAGTCATCGGCTACGAGACGATGACCCCGTTTCACTAATTCCAGGGCTGTCTCACTTTTACCGACTCCGCTTTTACCGGTGATCAACACACCCAACCCATAGATATCCACCAATACACCATGAACGGCAGTGGTTGGCGCCAACCTGCTTTCAAGGAAATTGGTCAGACGGCTGTATAACCTTGTCGTCTTCATGTTGGATTTCATCACAGGAACGGATTCCCGCTCAGAAGCTTCGATCAATTCTATCGGCACTTCCTGACCACGCGTAATGATGATGCCTGGAGTAAAGTCCCGGCACAACTCTTCCATCCTCTGTATTCGATCCGGTTCATTCAACCGATTAAAAAAGGACATCTCCGTCATACCTAAAAGCTGTACTCGATCTGCGGGATAATAATCAAAAAAACCGGCTATTTCAAGTCCGGGACGAGATAAATCACTCGTGACGATCGGTCGGTTAATTCCTTCTTCCCCACTGATAAGTTCTAGACCGAACGCTTCTACTATATCCTTTGTACGGACTTTTGCCATATATCTTTCCTCCTTTTGGAGCGATGCTATTTTTTGAGATACTTTTTCTATTTTAGCATTTTTCTGTTAATAACCAAACAATGCATTATCGATTTATCGTTTTTTTATTCACTCCACCCGGATGGGCCGCATGAACAGGAAAGAGATGAGGATGAACATACATGAATCCTTACATCAAAATAAAAGAAAGCCCGCCATTTTTATTGGCCGGCTCAATTTAAGGGACAAAAGGGTTAGGAAAACGTATATTTCATCAAATGATGTTCGCGAGCCAACTCCCAAGCAACCCTTAGGTATGGTATCAATACAAATTGGATGTTGATTTCCGCTCCAGGCACTCAACCTTGTATTTAAACTCGGAAAAAGCCAAAAAAAAACTGCAGGCAAACTCGTTTTCCATTGAGTTTGCCTGCAGTTTACGCCGCCTGTGAACTTTCCCTTTCAGGAAACCGTTATCGCTGCAGTCTTCGTTTCTGCAAAAACATGAAGTACAGGAACCTCTTCTTTGACCGTCTTGAACTTAAGGACCTTCTGAACCACATCACTTTTCTCTTCGATGATGGTCATCCCTTCCAAAGTTACATTAAAGCTTCCTAAATTGGATTTCAACTCTCCTTCGATCGCCTTGCCTGGAGGCAGGGTCAGCTGGACTTTTCCAGTGACTGACTTAGCATGGATCGAATCGCAATCCATCCCCGAATTTGTACAGATGACTTCACCATTGAACGTTTGAACATCCAATTTTTTGAAGTACCCATCGGCATTAATCGCTCCATTTAGGGTCTCGGCTTCCAAGTCATTAAAATTGGTATCTGAAATGGTAATCATCCCGTTACCAGTTTCAAGCTCACAGAAATCACCCGTACCTTGCATGATATGAATGGCACCATTCGCCGTTTTCGCTTTAAAGTTCTCAGATTTCAATGATTCAGCCGTGATTGCGCCATTGAACATCCTTACATGAATGTCCTCATATTCCTTTCTTGGAATGTACATGGTCGTATCAACCTTTATGGATTTTTCACGAACCTTGAACTTCAATTTACCATTTTCAATCGTGAAATCGACTTCTTCCAAAAAGTTTTTCCTGGCTTCTTCTATATCTTCCACACGGTATACCTTAGCTTGGCATTCCACCCGGACATCATCATGGTCCCATGCGGCGATTTTTATTTTCCCATTCGCAATATCTACATCAACTACATTCAGGAAATCTTGATCATGCTGGAAAATATGACTGACCTCCACAGATTTCCCGAAATTGAAATCAAGATCCGTTTCTTTGATTTTCTTAAAAGCACTTTCAACGAAATCCATAATCTTTTCTTTCGATGACTGGATATTCTTCTTAAACGTATCCTGATTGCTTCCTTCACTTTTCTTATCCACGACTACCGTCGATAATTCATTTTGCAATTTCTGCTCTTTAGCTTCACTTTCCTGACTGGCTTTATCTAATTCTTCCAATAGGCCCATGGCTTCTTCCGCCGATAACTTTCCATCCTGAATCATTTCTAAAATTTTCTTTCTTTCCTCCTGCATGAACATTCCTCGCTTTCTTCTATCATTTTATTCATACATACGCCTAGATATCTAAAAAGTTTCATAAATACCAGTTTTCCCATCATTCGACAAACGATAATGACAATTTCCGAAAAGGAAGATGTCTGATTTCCCCGGAAATATCTTGTTTTCCCATTCTTTAATCAAATGATTGATTAAATGCACACCGTCATTTTTCTACAAAAAAACAAGCCTGATGGCTTGTTCTTTTAAGCATGTTCATGCTCTGTTTCTTTTTCTTCAATCCAATTTTCCATACGAATTTGATCACGGGTGAGTACAGGTTTTAAGTATTTTCCCGTATACGATTCGGAAACTTCACATATTTTTTCGGGTGTTCCATAAGTGACGATCGTACCGCCCTTATCTCCGCCTTCCGGTCCAAGGTCAATAATATGGTCCGCCGTCTTGATGACATCCAGATTATGTTCGATAACCAATACTGTATCCCCATTGTCAACCAGCCGCTGAAGCACCTGGAGCAGCCTTGCTATATCGTGGACATGAAGTCCGGTAGTCGGTTCATCCAAGATATAAAATGAGCGCCCAGTGGAACGGCGATGCAATTCAGAAGCGAGTTTCACCCTTTGCGCTTCACCGCCTGATAAAGTGGTGGCAGGCTGCCCAAGCTTGATGTAACCCAAACCAACGTCATAAATCGTTTGTAGCTTCCGTTTGATTTTCGGGATATTTTCAAAGAAACTAACGCCTTCCTCGACTGTCATATCGAGGATGTCTGATATGTTTTTCCCTTTATATTTGACTTCAAGTGTTTCCCGGTTATAACGCTTACCATGACAGATTTCACACGGGACATATACATCTGGGAGAAAGTGCATTTCAATCTTGATAATGCCATCACCACGGCATGCTTCACAGCGGCCGCCCTTCACATTGAAACTGAACCTGCCTTTTTTATAACCGCGTATCTTCGCTTCATTAGTCGAGGCAAATACGTCACGAACATCATCGAATACACCCGTATAGGTAGCTGGATTCGATCGTGGGGTCCTGCCGATTGGTGATTGGTCAATATCAATGACTTTATCTAAATGCTCAACTCCCTTAATCTCGCGGAAATCGCCTGGTCTGGCTTTTGCCCGATTCAGCTTTTGAGCCAAAGATTTATGGAGGATTTCATTCACTAATGTACTTTTCCCTGATCCAGAAACTCCTGTAACGGCTGTGAAGACCCCAAGTGGGAATTTGACATTAACGTTTTTCAGATTATTTTCCTTGGCACCTTTTATCTCAATGACACGGCCATCGTTTTTCCGCCGTTCGGATGGCAATGGAATGAATTTCTTCCCAGCCAAATATTGACCCGTTAAGGATTTGGGATCATTCATGACCTCTTCCGGAGTACCAGCGGCCACTATTTCTCCTCCGTGCGCTCCAGCTCCTGGACCAACATCGATCAAATAATCCGCAGCAATCATCGTATCTTCATCATGCTCTACAACAATCAGGGTGTTCCCGATTTCGCGCATATTCTTCAATGTTTCGATCAATCGATCGTTATCCCTCTGATGCAGCCCTATTGAAGGTTCATCCAAAATATAGAGGACTCCCGTTAAACGGGAACCGATCTGCGTCGCCAATCTTATACGCTGCGCTTCACCGCCGGATAATGTTCCCGCTGCCCTGCTCAACGTCAAATATTCCAAACCTACATTAGCCAGGAAACCGAGCCGCTCACGAATTTCACGTAAAATCAATCTCGCAATTGCCGCTTCCTTTTCAGTCAAATCAAGCTCATTGAAAAATACTAACGCATCTTCCACTGATAAAGCTGTCGTTTCACTTATATGGACCCCTTGAATGAGCACGGAAAGACTCTCTTTCTTCAAACGGTGACCCTTACAGGTTGGACAGTGATGTTCTGACATGTATTTCTGCATTTGCTCACGAATATAGTCTGAACTCGTCTCCTTGAAGCGTCTTTCGATGTTTCTTAAAACTCCTTCAAAAGGAATATATCCTTCTTGCACTCTTCCAAAATCATTTTTATAACGGAAATATATCTTATCTTTACCTGAACCAAGCAAGACCTTATCCATCTTCTCTTCCGGTAAGTCTTTAACGGGCACATCCATATCTATTCCATAATGGTTGGCCACCGCTTCAAGGAGCTGAGGATAATATTGAGAACTCGTCGGCTCCCATGGCGCAATCGCATGTTGCCGGAGGCTTAATTCGTTATTCGGGATGACGAGATCACGGTCCACCTCAAGCCTCGCCCCCAAGCCATCACAATCCGGGCAGGCCCCGAACGGGCTATTGAAGGAAAACATCCTCGGCTCTAACTCTTCAATCGAAAATCCGCAGTATGGACAAGCATGATGTTCACTGAAAAGCAGCTCTTCCTCACCCATTACGTCAATGATGACTTTGCCTTCGCCAAGCTGCAAAGCACTTTCCAATGAATCTGCAAGCCTGGCCATGATCCCCTCTTTAATGACGATCCGGTCAATGATGACTTCAATCGAATGTTTCTTATTTTTTTCGAGAGTGATTTCCTCACTGAGATCATGCATTTCCCCGTCCACACGAATGCGGACATAACCTTGTTTCTTAACATCCTCCAAGACTTTTGCATGTGTCCCTTTTCTGCCTGAGACGAGCGGTGCCAATACTTGAAGCTTGGTTCTCTCAGGGTAATCAAGAATGCGGTCCACCATTTGTTCGATCGTTTGTGAGGTGATTTCAATATTATGGATCGGGCATGTCGGCCTGCCGACCCGTGCAAATAACAGCCTTAAATAATCATAGATCTCCGTAACAGTCCCTACGGTTGAACGAGGATTCCGACTGGTCGTTTTCTGGTCTATGGAAATGGCTGGTGACAAACCTTCGATCGCATCGACATCCGGTTTATCCACTTGGCCTAAGAATTGACGAGCATAAGCGGACAGTGATTCTACATAACGTCTTTGCCCTTCTGCATAAATCGTATCAAAAGCCAAGGAGGACTTTCCTGATCCGGATAATCCGGTCAGCACAACAAGTTTGTCCCTCGGTATCGTGATATCAATATTCTTTAAATTGTTGGCCCTGGCGCCTTTTATCACAATCTTATCCATTGCCATGTTTCGTCACCCTTCCGCTTTTAACTCTAGTAATAAATCACGCAGCTCGGCAGCTCGCTCGAAGTCCAGTGCCTTTGCCGCTTCCTTCATTTCCTTTTCCATGCTTGCCATCACTTTTAAACGCTCTTTTTTAGGGAGCTTCGCAAGGCTTGGTGCAAGATCTTCCTTATACTCTTCGCCTTCTTCGGCTACATGCGTCGCCCTTATGGAGTCACGGATATCCTTTTGAATGGTTTGAGGCATTATTCCATGCTCTTCATTATACTTCTCCTGGATTTCACGGCGCCGCCTCGTTTCATTGATGGCAAGTTCCATCGAATTCGTGATGCGGTCTGCATACATGATGACATGGCCGTTGGCATTACGGGCTGCACGGCCCATCGTTTGAATAAGCGAACGTTCCGAGCGTAGGAACCCTTCCTTATCGGCATCCAGAATGGTCACTAACGACACTTCCGGAATATCCAGGCCTTCCCTTAAAAGGTTGATTCCAACGAGTACATCATATTTGCCCATTCGGAGTTCCCGGATGATTTCTATCCTTTCCAAGGTCTTCACTTCCGAATGAAGATATTGGACCTTGATGCCGATTTCCTTTAAATAATCAGTTAAATCTTCAGACATTTTTTTCGTCAAGGTCGTTATGAGCACACGCTCGTTCTTTTTGACCCGCTCCTGTATTTCACCGATCAGGTCATCTATCTGCCCTTCAATCGGCCGCACTTCTACCGTCGGATCCAGCAATCCGGTAGGACGGATGATTTGCTGAACCATTTCTGGCGTATGTTCGAGTTCATATGGACCCGGAGTTGCCGAAACGAATATGGATTGATGGACCTTTTTTTCAAATTCTTCAAATCTTAGCGGGCGGTTATCTTTTGCAGACGGCAGACGGAAGCCATGGTCGACGAGCACTTGCTTCCGCGCCTGATCTCCATTGAACATTCCGCGGATTTGCGAAAGGGTTACATGTGATTCATCCACGACCAATAGGAAGTCCTCCGGAAAGTAGTCCATTAAAGTGTATGGTGTCGCACCTGAAGGCCGAAGGGTCAAATGGCGGGAATAGTTCTCGATCCCAGAACAAAAGCCCATTTCCCGCATCATTTCCAAATCATAGCGGGTCCGCTGCTCCAAGCGCTGTGCTTCAAGGAGCTTTTCATCTTCCCTTAATTCCTTCAATCTCTCTTCCAGTTCCGTTTCGATATTTTGAATGGCTATCCGCATTTTCTCTTCGCGGGTTACGAAGTGGGAAGCCGGGAAAATGGCGATATGTTCACGTTCACCGGTAATTTCACCGGTCAGGGCATCGACTTCACGGATACGGTCAATCTCATCCCCGAAAAACTCGACCCGTACACAATGCTCATCACGGGAGGCCGGGAAAATTTCGACGACGTCGCCGCGAACGCGGAAGGTCCCCCGTTGGAAAGCAATATCATTCCTCTCATATTGAATATCCACGAGTCTGTGAAGCAAGGCATTCCGGTCTATTTCCATGCCTGTTCGGAGGGAAACGACCATCTCCCGGTACTCTTCAGGAGAACCGAGTCCATATATGCACGAAACACTGGCAATGATGATGACATCTTTCCTTTCGAACAAAGATGATGTTGCCGAGTGGCGCAATTTATCGATTTCGTCATTGATGCTTGCATCTTTTTCAATGAATGTATCCGTGGATGGAACATAAGCCTCTGGCTGGTAGTAATCATAATAGCTAACGAAGTATTCGACGGCATTATTAGGGAAGAACTCTTTGAACTCACTGTAAAGCTGCCCTGCCAACGTTTTATTGTGGGCAATGACAAGAGTCGGTTTATTGATCTTTTGGATCACATTGGAAACGGTGAACGTTTTCCCTGTACCCGTTGCCCCCAATAGCGTCTGCATTTCCTTGCCTTCCTTAATCCCTTCGACCAGCATTTCAATTGCTGCCGGCTGATCTCCTTGAGGAGAGTATTTTGAGACTAACTCAAACTTATCCTTCACCAAGCATGGCCTCCTATTGAAATATTTTTATATGAAAACGGGACATGCCTATATCCCTTCTATTTATTCCGGTTTAATAAAGCATATATACACATTCTACCACAATAGCCTTAAAACAAACCAGCAATAAGCGAACATCCATTCGATTTTTGTTTTAATGAACTTCATGATGTGTTAAGGGGAATGACATGTTTGAGTACAAAAAAAGCACCTTTGATGTCAGGCGCTCTTGGATGTACGTTTCATCATTCTTTTTGATAACCAAAATCCCACTGTCAGGGATAAGGCATCTACGATGATCAATAAGTTTGTATGCGTATAACCTTTATATGCGGAAGCTGTAATCAAGGCAACAGTTAAAACAAGGCCTACGACATTGTTATAGGTGACTCTTGAAAATAGCATGACAAGTAGACAAGGAAGGAAAAGGGCAGAAAGAATTTTAATCATTTTTTCATCTCCTTTATAAGAGAAAAATAGAGTAGTTTCAGTTTAAATGATTATGAAGTTTTTTGCCAATCAATTTCCTGCCTGATTTTCAAGGCATCTTTGGAAGAGCATCCACACATCCATTAATTATGCCCATAAAAAAAAGAGGCAAACCCCTTTATAAGGAAGTTTGCTTCTTTTCAGTCCAATCAATATGGATCCGCTTCATGTCCTTTTCTAACGGCGTCCTCAGGGTTATCCGTCCCACCCAGTGGTTTTGAAGATTCCGTATGTTCAGAGGCTGCGGCCAGTCCCTCTTTCAACCTGCGGCCATACTCTTCATCGGCCTCTTCGGCAAGTGCTATCATTTTTTCCTGAATGCGCTTGTCGGCAGGAGCCAATGCCGCCACTAAATTGGAAATTAAATCGTCTTTTTCCCAATCCTCGAATTCCCGGAACGTTTCCCCGGCCTGTTTCGTATTGTTTTGTCGATCGATTGTCTCACGGACCAGTTTCCCTTCCACCATAGGTGTATACTCTCTGCCCGTTTGATTGGCTTCCTTCAAGCCGCCGACAGTGGATGGTTCGTAGTTGATGTGGGGGCTTTGGCTGCCTCTGCCCACTTCATATTGCATCTGTCCGCCAGTCTGATTCGTGGCAGTTCGTTTCTTAGGAGCATTGATCGGCAGTTGCAAATAATTCGCGCCAACACGGTGACGCTGGGTATCGGAATAAGAGAATGTACGTCCCTGTAACATCTTGTCATCAGAAAAATCCAGTCCATCCACTAGGACACCGGTACCGAATGCAGCCTGTTCGACTTCAGTGAAATAGTCTTCAGGGTTTTTATTCAATACCATTGTACCGACATGCAGCCACGGGAACTCATCTTTCGGCCAGATCTTCGTATCATCCAGCGGATCGAAATCCAACTCAGGATGATCATCATCACTCATGATCTGTACGTTGAGATCCCATTCCGGATAGTCCCCGCGTTCGATCGCTTCATATAGATCCTGTGTGGCATGATTGAAATTCGTAGCTTGAATTTCATTGGCCTCTTGCTGCGTCAGGTTCTTGATCCCTTGTTTCGGTTCCCAATGATACTTGACGAGCACCGCTTTCCCTTCCTCATTCACCCATTTATAAGTATTGACCCCTGATCCTTGCATCATGCGGTAGTTAGCAGGGATGCCCCATGGGGAAAACACAAAGGTAACCATATGGAATGTTTCAGGCGAACTCGAGCAAAAGTCGAATATCCTCCTGCCGTCCTGAATATTCGTGACCGGATCCGGTTTGAAGGCATGAATCAAATCCGGGAATTTCATGGCATCACGGATAAAGAAAATTTTCAGGTTATTGCCTACAAGATCCCAGTTTCCATCTTCCGTATAAAATTTAACGGCAAATCCCCTTGGGTCACGTAACGTTTCCGGGGACGTCCCTCCATGAATAACAGATGAAAATCTCACGAATACCGGGGTTTTTTTACCTTCTTCCTGAAAAACCTTCGCTCTCGTATATTTTGAAATCGGCTCGTCCCCCGCTTTACCGGTCGGAACGAAATAACCATGCGCACCTGCACCGCGGGCATGCACAACCCGTTCAGGGATACGCTCCCTATCGAAATGGCTGATCTTTTCCAGGAAATCATAGTTCTCAAGTGTACTAGGACCTCTGTTCCCTACCGTTCTTAGACTCTGGTTATTCGTTACCGGGTGCCCCTGCCTGTTCGTTAATGTTTCATTCGTTTCATCATTTGTTTTTTTGGATTTATCAGACAAAAAATATCCCTCCTTTGTTAATAAAAGCCACAATACTACTATACTTTCCCTCATTTCCTATATTTAACTCTTCAATCTTCATAATTTAATTGAAATTGGGTAAATAAGTACTTTTCCCCTATATATCGATGAGCCTATTTTCATGCCATTAACGACTTGAAGCATTTAGTAGTTGGAGTAAGCATACCCATTTTTGTATAAGTCAACATCACACCACTATAATGAAATGAGGATAAAAAATTTAAAAAGCGGGGTGCTTTCATTGGGCGAATCAATAATAGGAAGACTTGGCAGGATGATGTCCGGAAAAACCAGTCGTTGGGTTGTCATTGCCGCATGGATAATTGCAGCAATCGCATTAACCTTCACATTGCCTGCCGTTAATGATCGAACAGCAAATAATGCCTCAGACTTGCCAGAAGATTCACCTTCTGTCATGGCTGATGAACTTATTAAAGAAGAGTTTCCTAATTCCTCTGGAATACCTGCCCTGCTTACATGGCATCGGGAAG
The DNA here is from genome assembly GCF_018613455.1 of Bacillus sp. ISL-78. NCBI lineage: Bacteria > Bacillati > Bacillota > Bacilli > Caryophanales > Bacillaceae > Bacillus > Bacillus sp. ISL-78. The sequence goes on along the minus strand of NZ_JAGGQC010000004.1, from coordinate 281,603 downwards.
GTGGACTGACGGAGGCCGACTTGGCTGAAATTCAGTACCTTTCCAAGGAACTGGCAGATAATCCATTGACACAGCAATCTTTCTTACCGCCGCTTCATGAAATTCCGTTGGCTGCTCTTAAAGGATCGGTTTCAGAAGATGGAACGACTTTCGTACAGCCGCTTTTCTTTAAAGAAAAGACCGAGACTGAAATCCTCGAAAAAAATCTTGAAAGCATTAATGAAGCAGTAACGGAACGCATTGGAACGGATCCATTCAAGGTCCCGACCGATTCAGATGAATTATCCCTTCGAGTGACAGGCCCTGTAGGAATATCAGTCGATGCAACGGGTTTATTTTCAGGTGCTGATTTCAAATTGCTTTTAGCGACAGTAATACTTGTACTTGTCGTATTGTTACTCATTTACCGGTCCCCCCTTTTAGCCATAATTCCTTTAATCGGAGTAGGCTTCGCCTATATTGTCACAAGCCCGATCCTTGGCTTCATGGCAGATCATGGTTGGATTACAGTCGATTCACAGGCCATTTCAATCATGACCGTTTTATTATTCGGTGCCGGAACGGACTATTGTCTATTTTTAATTTCTCACTACAGAAGTGAATTAAGGAATCATGAAAGCAAACGGAAAGCCATGATCGCCGCATTTAAAGATTCATCAGGCGCCATTGCGATGAGCGGACTAACGATCGTCATCTCCCTGTTAACATTGCTTGTAGCCAAATACGGAGCCTATCACCGTTTCGCTGTACCATTCAGCTTGTCGATTTTAATCATGATGCTGGCAGCTTTAACACTTGTACCTGCATTGCTTTCTGTTTTCGGAAGGGCTTCCTTCTTCCCAATCGTCCCGCGTACACCTGAAATGGAAGAAGCACGGGCCAAGAAAAAGGGGAAATCTGTCAAAAAGCACAAAGAAGGCCGCATTGGTAACTGGATTGGTCATATCGTCACAACCAAGCCATGGACCGTCATTCTTACATGCCTGATCATCTTCAGTGTTTTAGCTGGATATTCTTCACAAATAAAATATTCATATGATATTCTCTCTTCCTTCCCTGAAGATATGAACTCCCGTGAAGGTTATTCTGTCATTTCCGACTCGTACTCACCGGGCGAACTGGCACCGGCGACAGTGGTTATCGATACGGATGGTGAAGATATTGATTTAGCACCGGCATTAAAAGGAATGGATATTGTTGAAACTGTTGCCGATCCAATTTCAAGTAAATCGAATAAAGATCTGCAATCCTATGAGGTCACATTCAACATCAATCCATATGATATCGAGGCCATAGATACCATTCCGGAAATCCGCACAATGGCGGAGCAAGAATTGAAGGACGCCAATATATCTTCCGTTGATGAAAAGGTTTGGGTTGGCGGGCAGACTGCGACTCAATTCGATAAAAGGGATACCGTCAAATCCGATGAATTCATGATCATCCCGATCATCATCGTTCTGATTTCCTTGCTCCTTTTAGCCTACTTACGATCCGTGACAGCCATGGTGTATTTAATGGGGACAGTCATTCTCTCATTCTTTGCAGCTATGGGGTTAGGTTGGATCATCCTGCATTATTTCATGGGTGTCGATGCGATAGAGGGGACAATTCCGCTTTATTCTTTCGTATTCTTGGTCGCACTTGGAGAAGATTATAACATTTTCATGGTTTCAAGCATTTGGCGTAAGAAAGAAACGATGCCAATCAAGCAGGCCATCAGAAAAGGTGTTGCCGAAACTAGCGGTGTCATCACCTCCGCCGGAATAATCTTGGCAGCCACTTTTTCCGTTCTAGCCACACTTCCGATTCAAGTATTGGTCCAATTCGGGCTCATCACCGCCCTTGGTGTGTTAATGGACACATTCATTGTGCGCCCGTTCCTTGTTCCTGCAATCACCTCCCTCCTAGGCCGCCGTGCCTTTTGGCCAGGTAAAGTGACCAATCAAGAAGAGAAAGAACAGGCCAATTAATAAAGATGTCCGCTTACTCTTCTTCATAAAAAGACCCTGTGCCCCATATATGCACAGGCTTTAAGTTTGTAGTCAAAAGGGTTTTACCTAAAATTTCAAAACAAAGTTGATTGGAACGGAAGGTGCGAGACTCCTGCGGGAAAAGCGCGTCGAGGGGAGACCCCGCAGGCGCAAGGCGCCGAGGAGGCTCCCGGACCGCCCGCGGAAAGCGAGTGCCTGGAGTGGAAATCGACGTTCGAGGTTTTATAAACCTTCATAAAAACTGAGACAAACTTGATTTTCATCGAGTTTGTCTACAGTCTGAAAACCCTGTGCCCCATAAATGCACAGGGTTTTTCATGTTTTCAAAATTAAGGAAAACTTTCAGTTGACACTATTGCTTTCACCTCTTATAATTACATTAAGTTAAGATATCTCAAATTAAAGATATATAAATTCAAGATTAATAATCAGGAGGAATAAACATGACAAAAACAAATTGGATAGTCGACCCGACTCACAGCGCTATAGAATTTTCCGTAAAACATATGATGATCGCTAAAGTAAAAGGAAGTTTTAATAAGTTCGAGGCAAGCATTCTAGCAAACCCATCGGATCTAACGACTGCAGAGATCGATTTTACCGTTGATGTGGCAAGTATCGACACACGCAATGCAGACAGGGACAATCACTTGCGTTCCGCTGACTTCTTTGATGTAGAAAAAAACCCTACATTAACATTCAAATCAACGAAAATCGTGAAAACGGATGAAGATGAATACGATGTAACTGGAAATGTGACTCTTAACGGAGTCACACAAGAAGAAACTTTCAGCATCACCTTTGAAGGCCAAGGGAAAGATCCATGGGGAAATGAAAAAGCAGGCTTCAGCGGAAAAGGGAAAGTCAAACGCAGTGATTATGGTCTAACCTATAACGCGGCATTAGAAACAGGCGGCGTACTGATTGGCGATCAAATCACGCTTACCATCGAAATCGAAGCAGCTAAAGAAGCTTAAAGAAATAAAGAAGCAGCCATCCCTAGGATGGCTGCTTCTTTTTTGCATGTACCGGAATTACGAATTCCTCGTTTTATATAGTAAATAAATGAAGTACGGTGCCCCGATGCTCGCTGTGAAGACACCAGCCGGTATTTCCAAAGGGGAAAATAAGGTCCGTCCAATCAAATCCGCCACCATAACCAAGATGCCGCCAAGTAATGCCGAAGTCGGCAGTAACACTCCAAAACTAGAACCAACCAGCCTTCTGGCCATGTGCGGTGCCATTAATCCCACAAATCCTATTCCCCCAGCAAAAGCTGTGGAACCGCCAATCAAGGCCGTACTGATCATCAATAATGTAAACCGCTGTTTTTGGATATGTCCCCCAAGCCCCGTTGCCAGGTCATCTCCTAGCTCCTGTAAATTAATATTCCTGGCATACAGGAAGGCAATTAACAGGAATAGAATCGTCCATGGTGCCAGTACAGCGATATTATTCCAAGTGGAGGTCGACACTGATCCGGTGATCCAAAGGTTTGCCTGGCTCGCTTGATAGACGGGGCCAAGAATCATCATCATCGTAGTGAGCGCCTTCATTAAAGCCATCACCCCAATCCCGATCAACACAAGCCTGATCGGGGGAACCCCATTTTTCCAGGCTAATGAATAAACGAGTAAGGCCACGACTGTCGCCCCAATGAATGCAGCTAAAGGCAGCCAATTGATGCTCACCGTTAATGAATGGTTCTTATCGCTGAAAATGGCCAAGAATCCAACGACCGCTACAGTCGCTCCTCCCGTAATCCCCAAGATATCAGGCGAAGCAAGTGGGTTTCGAATCATCCCTTGAAGGATACCCCCAGCTACAGCAAGGCCCATCCCTACTAACAGGGCAACAATTATTCTAGGCAGGCGGAACGATTGGATGATAAGCCGATCGCTCTCCGTCCCCCCTCCGATAAAGACCTGGATGACACTTAGCGGATTTATATTCATTTCACCCACTCCAGTACTGATCACAAACACTAGTGAAGTGACTAAAAATAATATGAAAATCACGATCATGGCTTTTTTATCCATCAAAAATGATATTTTTTCATTAAACAAACGAAAGCTCTTATATGACTTCATCTACCGCTGAACCCCTTTCTAGCTATATAAATAAAGAATGGGGTTCCGATTATGGCTGTCATGACTCCAACCGGAACTTCTCTAGGCATCAGGATATACCTGGATATGACATCGGCTGCAATCAAAAGCACCGCCCCGAAAAGTCCAGAGAAGGGAATCAGCCAGCGATGATCGATGCCAACTATTGAACGGGTAAGATGCGGAACGACGATTCCTATAAAGCCAATCGGACCCGCAACCGCCACTGATCCGCCAGAGAGCAGGATGATTGCCAGCCCCAGGACCAGTTTAAGGAATACTATATTCAGTCCAAGACCTTTTGCAACATCTTCACCCATGGATAACACATTCATTTTACCGGACATGATCAAGGCAAGGCCCCAGCCTACGACAAGATAAGGCAGGACGGCAACTAAATTGTCCAGGCTTCTACCGGAAACGGATCCGGCAAGCCAGAATAGGACTTGCTCTAAAAGAGCCTCATTAGAAACAAGAAGACCTTGTGTAAGCGAAGCTACCATCGCCGTCATGGCTGCACCTGCCAATGTCAGCTTCATCGGTGTCAAACCGCCGCGTCCCATGCTTCCAATCATAAATATGCTTATCGCAGCTATGGCGGCCCCTAGGAATGACAGCCATGTGAATACTTGAAGATTGCTTATCCCAAAAACGGTGACACCAGTGACCACCGCCAACCCCGCCCCGGCGTTGACCCCGAATATATCTGGGGAGGCAAGGGGGTTTTTAGTTAGCGTTTGCATCAAAACCCCCGAGATGGCCAAACTTGCACCGATTGCCGAAGCGATCAGGGCACGCGGAAGTCTGACTGATTGAATGACAATGTGCTCATTCGTTCCATTGAAATCGGTAAAAGCATCGATGGCCATTTTCCATGTTGTATCCGTATAACCGTATACAATGCTTGAGCACAGTAAAAATAGCAGCAAAAGAATGGTAATGAACAGCCCCATCCATTTCTGCCATGAATTTTTTAATAACATATCCAGTTACCTTTCCAATCACGTTTGTATATCGTATTTAATTTAATTGTACTGGCGTTAACAGGATTATGTCAACGAATTTGAGAATCATTTTCAATTATATATTGACAGAAAAGTATATTCATTTTATGATGATGCTGTTAAGTGCGAATGATTATCATTTGCTGACAAATTGGGAGGGGTACATAGATGTTTAGATTTAAGTCTTTATTAACGATTTTTACAATATTTGCAGTCTTCCTTTTAGCAGCTTGCGGGAATTCGGATGAAAAGGCCGATGGAAATAAAGCTGAAGGCAAGAAAGAGGAGAAAAGCTACAAAATCGAGCATGCCATGGGCACTGCCGAGTTGAAAGAAACACCTAAAAGGGTTGTCGTTTTAACAAATGAAGGTACTGAAGCATTGATCGCTTTAGGAATTAAACCTGTTGGTGCCGTTCAGTCATGGCTTGGTGACCCTTGGTACGACCATATTAAAGATGATATGGATGGGGTTGAAGTTGTTGGTGTAGAACATGAAGTTAACTTAGAGAAAATCGCATCACTGAAGCCTGACTTGATTATCGGAAGCAAGATACGCCAAGAAGCTATTTATGATAAATTAAATGCAATCGCCCCTACGGTTTTCTCGGAAACGCTAAGAGGAGATTGGAAAGAAAACTTTAAACTATATGCAAAAGCCTTGAACCTTGAAGAAAAAGGTAACGATGTAATTGCGGAATTCGATAAAAAAACTGAAGATCTTAAAGCTAAATTGGGTGATAAAGTCAATCAAGAAGTTTCCATTGTCCGTTTCATGGCTGGAACTACTCGTATTTATTACACAGATTCATTCTCTGGAGTGATTTTCGATCAATTAGGATTTAAACGTGCAGAACAACAGAAGGAACTTTTCACTGCAGATAATAAATTAGGAAACCTTGCCATTGAGGTTGGAAAAGAAGTCATCCCTAAAATGGATGGAGATATTCTCTTCTACTTCACTTACGCTCCTGAAGGCGACAAACAAGCCCTAAGCACAGCAAAAGAATGGACGAATGATCCACTTTGGAAAAACCTTGATGCAGTCAAAAACGGAAATGCCCATGAGGTTAGCGACGCAACATGGAATACAGCTGGCGGAGTAATTGCAGCTAATAAAATGCTGGAAGATATAGAAAAAATCATGCTTGAAAAGTAATAACACGTTTCTATTGAAAAAGGCCTTTCTCGATATAATTCGAGAAAGGCCTTTTATTTTATGTCATTAACCCACTTGTCCGCTTTCCTTTAATTGATCGTCTACGAACAAGAGGCCCAGTTCGTAATGCTCCCCGTCGAATAGAGCTCTTTGCACAAAACGAATCTGTTCATTATTATCGATGACCTCGAGCTTGCAATGTGCCCGGTTTATTTGTAGTGCCCTGTATAGCTCTTCTTCTTCCCTGACGACGACGCCATTTATTTTCGAAATGACCTCACCTTTTTGCAACCCCATCTTATCTGCCGGAGATTGAGGGATAACGCCTAAGATCTGGACACCCAGCTTACTTTTCGAAAAATAAAAAGGAAGCTTTTGATCCATTGCCTTTTGGGAATGATGCAGAAATTCACGGCCAAGGATTGCCAAAACGACCGTTATGATTGCCAATGGAGGGTACCAGTAACCAGCTGCCGCCAATACCGTAATCACAATTCCCAATGCACCTACCTTTTTGCCTTGCGCATTAATGGCCAGTTCCGGGAGCGTCCCATGAACTTTTTGCTTAAAGCCGATTAAAATGGGCAGTACGATCGGCGACAGGGACATGTCCCCGATTGTAAAAACCGGATACCATTCGAAAGGCGCTTGAAGTTGTCCTCCAGGAATCATAACGAACATGGGAATTAGCCAGACTCGCTGTGAAACATACACACCTATCGGCTGCCCCCTCTTGGATACCTCCAAGTGAGGAGAGACCTTTTTACTTCCATTAGCAACAATCAAAAACCCTTCAGCAATCAGTAATAACCCCATTAAAATAACAAGTGTCGGATAAACGGACCGATCCAGTTGATTAAGGGCATCCTGTAATAACGTCAGCTCGATATCTCTATCATATAAAAAGAACAGGATAAAGAATGTGAGTCCCATTGTATAAACGGGAGAGACAAACCTCTTTTTCATGGATAGCATCGCCAATACCGTAACCACTGCCATGATCGACATTGCCGCCAAAGGAATGGCGAGTCCGGTAGCCAGCGTGAGGAAGGAAACGATCAATCCCCCTATCAATCCTTGAGGCAGCATGGAACGAAGCTCCATGGAAAAACTGTAGATCTTCGTATTAAAATCATGGCGTTCCCGTTTAACGCGAAGATAGCCGATGAATAAGCAATAGGCAATCGAAACATAAAGCAAAGGGTGAAGGAAAAGTTTTCCCAGTCCCATAAAGCATGCAATCAGCCAATCCGTTGTCAATTTCTTTCCACCATCCTCAAAAGTAATCAAAATTTTGTCAAGTTTCGTTCTGGTCAGTTACCTTTTATTCTATCAAAAATCTAGCTTCCATGCCTATTAAGATGCAGAAAAAGTAGGTTTATCTCAAGTTAGCAGGCAAGGAACGATTAAATGCACAAGAGGCACCGCTCCAAGGGGAACGATGCCATCGAGTTACTTCACTAAATAATTCAAAGCCGTGCGTAACTGGATATCATTATCTTCATCCTGGATCTTTTCCAGAATGGCTGATTCAAGATGCGCTGCGGTTTTAGCATCCAGCTTACCGGTCACTTCCAGGCCGAATTGTTTTTGGAATGCCTTTACTGCGATTTCTGTACTCCAATCATAATATCCATCCTCACGACCCGGTTCAAATCCGAGTCCTTTCAGAATGCTTTGGGCATACTGGATTTGTTCATCATTCATATCCCGCTCCAACACCTTCTCAATCGCCAGCTGATGGGCATCAAAATACTCCGGTTGTTTGACTTTAATCGTCGGTTCGATCCCTTTTTTGTGGATCCAGTTCCCTGATGGAGTCAGCCACTTATATAACGTAAGTTTAATCTTACTGCCATCACCCATTGGTACAGCTTGCTGTACTGTGCCTTTCCCGAAAGTCTTCTCGCCAACCAATGGATAGCCTCCCGCCTCTTGCATGGCGCCAGCCAGGATTTCCGAGGCCGAGGCGCTGCCTTTATCCGTCAAGACGGCAATGGGATAACTTTTCGCTTTCTTAAGGCTTGTGAAAAACGATTGTGTTTCCCCCGTTCTTTCTGCAATTTGCAAATAGGGCTTGTCTTTGGTGATGAACTCGCCAAGAATCGTTTCCACACTGGAAAGAAGGCCGCCTGGATTGCCTCGTACATCTATGACCAAGCCCTTGATTCCCTTCTTTTCCAGCTTCTTCATCTGCTTTTTGAAATCACTTGCAGTATTTTCCGAGAATGTGGTCAACTCGATATAACCGATTTGTTCTCCGCCGACTTCCTTAATTGATGAAAATACGGTATCCAATGGAATTTCGGCACGCACCATATTGAATTCAAGTGGATTATCAATCCCTGCCCGCTTTATTTCCATTTTGACGGGTGACCCTTTTTCGCCGCGGATTTTCAGGCGTGTTTCATACAGATCCAACCCTTCTACACTTTCACCATTCACCTTGAGGATTTGATCTTTCGGCTTTAATCCAGCTTTTTCAGCAGGCGAGTCTTTGTAAGGAGAAACAATTATGACCTTACCATCTTCCATTCCGATTTCAGTCCCGATCCCTTCAAAAGAAGAGTCCAGGGTTTCATTGAATTGCTTAGCGGTCTCCTTGTCCATATATACGGAATAAGGATCTTTCAGCGCTGACAGCATGCCTTGGATGGCACCCTCCACCAGGTTGGAGCCGTCCACCTGTTCTACATACTGACTTACGATCAAGCCGTATGCTTGTTCCACTTTTGCCCATTCCTTATCCTTCAATATTTCTTGGCTTTCATCCTTTGCTTCATTCTTGGCCGGAAGGCTTGTCCAATATATGCCCCCCACTGCTCCAATGGCAAGTGACATGATGATTACTAGAGGAAGTACCCATTTTTTGACCATATTTATCCCCATTTCTGACCTGATATGTATTTCACTATATGAGCGTAATGGAAAGAATATGCTTATAGAAAACCACATAAAAAAACAGACCATGAATTTATCCTGGTCTGTTTTTCATTTGATATATTGGGTATTAATTAGGTATATAGTTTAATGGATTAACAGCATTTGACTTGCTATAATTCCATGGTCCTTTATGTAGCTCAAAGTGTAAATGCTGACCGAAGGAATGGCCTGTGTTACCCATGATGCCCACTTGTTGACCTTTGGCAACTACAGCACCTTCGCCTACTTGTCTGGAACTTAAGTGTGCATACACAGTAGTCCATTGCTGACCGCTGATCGAGTGGGTAACGAAGACGACGTTACCGTATGTACTTGAGAAGTAAGAACGGCTTACGACCCCGTCGGCTGCCGCTACAACCGGAACCGTTCCACTAGCTGCTATATCGATGCCGGCATGCTGTTTATTCCAGCGTTCACCCATTGTTGAAGATACATATCCTGCACTAGGTCTAGTGAAAGTACCCGATGATACGGCTGGCGCTTGACTTACATTAGACGAAGCGGGTGAAGATGATGATGAACTGTTGCTTTTTGCACTATATCCTGAAGAAGTGGATTGTTTTTTTGTTTCGGATGCCTGTGATGCCTGTGATGCTGCTTGTGCAGCCGCTTGTGCAGCTTCTTGCTCTGCACGTTTTTTCGCTTCGGCTGCCGCTTTTTTACGAGCTGCTTCCAATTCGGCAAGACGCTGATGTTCCAAGCTGATGGCTGATTTGATGGCTTTTTCTTGAGCAGCAAGATTCGCTTTTTCTTCCTCTAGACCCATCTTCTCATGTTCATGCTTTTCAGTTTGTTGCTTTAATTTTTTAACCAATGCATCCTTTTCTTGCTTCTGCTGTTTTTGTTGCTTTTGAATTTCCAATAGTTCAGCTTTTGCCACTTCTAAACTGGCAAGCTTCGTTTCAACGGCCTTTTGCTTTTCTTCGAGATCTTTTTTATCCAGCTCATGCTGCTTTAAAATATCGCGGTCGGCTTCAGCGATTGTCGCTACAGCTCCGACACGGTCAACTAAATCCCCAAAACTGGATGATCCGAATAATACTTCAAGGTAGTTCACGTCCCCGCCAGTCTCCTGGAAAGAAAGAGCCCTTTCCTTCAATACTTCATTACGTTTCGCGATCCGCTCTTTTAATACTTTAATCTCTTCTTTCAATGCCTCGATTTCTTTTTTCGTTTGTGTAATTTCAGCATTTTTAGCATCGATTTTTTTGGCGGACTCTGCGATTTTCGCTTCAATGGCAGCGATTTGGTCTTCTGCTGTCATTTGCTTATCCTGCAGGCTATCGATTTTCTTTTCCGTGTCGGAAATATTCGATTCAACACCTGAACGTTTTTCCTGGATGGATTCCTTCTGTTTCTCTAAATCCGAAATAGACTCAGCATAAACCGAAGGTGCCGCCAGAATGCTTCCCAACCCGATCATGATGGAGGCATTCATGGCAATGATATTCTTTTTCACGTTTCATTTCCCCTTTCAACCCGTTACGTCCTTGCCTTGTAACGTCTCTCTATTTATGTCTGGCTACTTTTGGCTTTCGAGTAAAGATACAATTTTATACTTTCAAGAACTTCCTGACGGACATCAAGCTGCCCCATATTCCGATAACCGCACCAATTACGATGAGGATGGCCGATACTTGATATATAAACGGATTTGCAGGTAAGAAATCTATGAATTTGAACGTAATCTGCGGTGCTGCATACTTATAAAGATTATAGTAGAGTACTGCAATCAGACCTATCGGAATGATGGAGCCGAGGACTCCCAACCAAAGTCCTTCCAAGAAGAATGGCCAACGGATGAATGTATTCGTCGCTCCTACCAATCTCATGATCTCAATTTCTTTTCTTCTGGCTACAATGGTAATTTTAATCGTATTCGAAATCAGGAACATTGCAGTAAATAGTAAGCCTACAATAAGAACGACCCCTATGTTTCTAGCAATATTAACAAAGCTGAATAGTTTCTCGACGTAGCCTTGTCCATATTTAACACTTTGGATATATTCCATACCTTCGATTTTTTTTGCCACCTTGATGACATCTTGCGGAGATTTCGTTTTGATAACATAAACGTCCCTTAATGGGTTATCCTGTTCAAATGGTTTAAAAGCCTCACCATTATCTCCTAAATCATCTATTAAATTAGTAAGCTCTTCATCCTTAGGAGAGAAAATCACTGATTCGATGCCGTTTATCTCCGTAATTTGCTTACCGATAGCTTTTATATCGTCATCATTCGCCGCATTATCAATATGTGCACGAACTTCGACATCTTTCTCCACATTTCCCGCGATATGATTTAAATTCATCATGAGCACTAAAAAGACGCCAACCAAAGTTAGAGTGACCGTTACTGCACTGACTGAAGCAAACGTCATCCAACCATTACGGCCAATATTTTTAAAACTTTCACGGAAGTGACGGAGCAATGTTCTAAATTTCATATCCGTAATCACCTCGATGTTCATCGCGAACTATTTTTCCACTTTCAATGGCAATGACACGTCGTTTAATATTGTTGACGATGTCCCTATTATGTGTGGCCATGACCAGTGTAGTTCCGCGTTTATTAATTTCTTCGAATATGTTCATGATTTCCCATGATGTTTCGGGATCAAGATTACCTGTAGGCTCGTCGGCTATGACTACTTTGGGATCGTTGACGATCGAACGGGCTATTGCAACCCTTTGCTGTTCCCCACCAGACAACTCGGAAGGAAGCATTCTCGCTTTATGTTTAATGCCAACCAGATCAAGGACTTCCATGACTCTCTTTTTGATTTCTTCTGGTTCCTTTTCAATAACTTCCATGGCAAAAGCAACATTTTCATATGCAGTGAATGTTTGAAGGAGTTTAAAATCTTGGAATACCATACCGATATTACGGCGGAATAGAGGAACTTTCGAATTGCGGATACTTGGCAGGCTTATGCCATTGACCAAGATATTACCGCTTGTAGGCTTTTCTTCCCTATACATCATTTTGATGAAGGTCGATTTTCCGGCACCGCTCGGACCCACTACATAAACGAATTCGCCTGGCTTTATTTTCACATTGATTCCATTAATGGCAATTACGCCATTTGGATATGTCTTCTTCACATCTATCATTTCTATCATTCTAAAACCACCTAATTTGCTTGGATTATCACTATGTATCTACAGCTTTTCGACAATTTTCACTGAAATCTGACAGGAATCTCTCTTACTTGAGCACAGAAACATTATAACATCATATTTTGTCAAATTAAGCATAAAAAATATTACAGTTTCATTTCAGTTAGACATATATCAACATCTATGTAATAATTCCAGGATTCGATTGCTTGATAAGGGGTTGATCATGAGGTGTTTCGAGGATTTTATGGAGGCTAAATGAAACGTCCCGCTAAGCAGAACGTTTCATTAAACATTATTTATGATCAGCAAGCCATTCAGCGACCATGCTCGCTTCCTTGCCCTTGATTATACCTTTTGGCATTCCGCCGCCTTGACCATTCGCAATGACTTTTTCAATGTCTTCCTTTGATAGCTTGGAGCCTACCTTCGTCAAGTTCGGTCCCACGCCGCCTTCAAGATTCACTGCATGGCAGCTTGAACATTTGTTTTCATAAATTTTTGCGGCATCACCGGCACCTGCCGTAGTCGTTTCGCCATTTTCACTTGCCGTCTCTTTATCTGATGCATCATCGTTCCCACCGCATGCAGCCAAGGCCAAAGAAGTACCCAGTACTAAGGCTAACCACTTCATTTTCATTGAACTTACCCCCTCTGATTTATACCAGCACAAGAACATTATACCAATTTCAGTCCAGTTTAAAACCCTCCCCAAGTACCTCCGATGCGTCCATTACAATTACGAACGCTTTAGGGTCAACGAGTTTCACCAATTGTTTCAATTTGGTGAATTCCGACTGGTCTATTACGCACATCAAAATTGGACGAGTATCATCCGTATAGCCGCCATACCCGGATATGCCTGTTACTCCCCTGTCCAGCTCATGTAAGATAGCATCCCTTACTTGCATTTCTTTATTCGTGATGATCAGTGACATCTTCGAACGGTTCAATCCAATCTGGACAAGGTCGATCGTCTTACTTGTCACATATAGTCCAATCAATGCATAAAGGCCTTTTTCAATATCAAAAACGATGGCAGCACTTAAAACGATGATTCCATCAATGATAGCCACACAGGTCCCCAATGACAGATGGGTATACTTATGGAAAATCTGTGCCGCCAAATCGGTCCCGCCAGTGGAACCCTTGCCGCGAAAGACGATCCCCAGCCCAAGCCCGACCATCATCCCCCCACAAATCGAACCAAGCAATGCATCATTCGTCCATGCCTCCCAATCCTTTGTCAGAAATACCACTAAAGGCAGAAACAAGGTTCCAATCAGGCTTTTGGCCCCGAAATGCCTTCCGAGGATAATAAGCCCCGCAATGAACAAAGGGATATTAAAACCCCAAAGAACATAAGCCGGCTCCCAACCGAGAGTTGAATCGAGAATCGTGCTAATCCCGCTGACCCCTCCGGATGCGACCTGGTTAGGCAGTAAAAACACATTAAAACCAATGGCAATTATGGCCGAACCGACAATCACCAATCCATACTCCGTTAACTTTTGAATGAAAGGGTGCCTCTGCTCCCTGTATCTTCTCTTCATTTTGCATAAGTCTCCTCGAACCATCATTATTATCTAGTATTGGCCGAACGAGGAAGAGCATCCCTTTTCAATCCTGTAAATGTCAGCCAGAAGATTCGTTAAAAAGGAAATCATAAAAAAAGCCGGACCGGGGAAACCGGTCCGACTGGCTGATCTTATAATTTTGAACGCAAGTACGCATCAATGAACATATCGATATCCCCATCCATGACAGCTCCCAAGTTTCCGGTCTCCGCACTAGTACGGTGATCTTTAACCATGGAATACGGATGGAAAACATAAGAACGAATTTGGCTTCCCCAGCCAATTTCCTTTTGCTCCCCGCGGATTTCATCCAATTCCGCTTGTTGCTGTTCAATTTCACGTTGATACAATTTGGCTTTCAGCATATTCATGGCCTGGGCCTTGTTTTTGATTTGAGATCTCTCGTTTTGGCACGTTACCACGGTGTTCGTAGGTAAATGGGTGATCCGAACCGCCGAGTCCGTTGTATTGATATGCTGACCACCTGCACCACTTGCCCGGTACGTATCGATTTTCAAATCTTCCGTACGTACTTCTATATTGATCGTCTCATCGAATTCCGGCATGACTTCACATGAAACGAATGAAGTGTGGCGTCGTCCTGAGGAATCGAAAGGAGAAATACGGACAAGACGGTGTACCCCTTTTTCCGCTTTCAAATAGCCATAGGCGTTATGGCCTTTGAAAATTAAAGTGACACTCTTGATCCCAGCTTCATCACCTGGAAGGTAATCAAGGGTTTCCACTTTAAAGCCTCTTTTTTCACCCCATCTTGTATACATGCGCAACAGCATGGAACCCCAATCCTGGGACTCCGTACCGCCTGCACCGGGATGCAGTTCAAGAATGGCATTTTTCGAGTCATATTCTTCACTTAATAAAAGTTGAAGTTCAAAGTCATTCATCTTTTGTGCAAGAACCGTGATTTCTTCTTCCAGCTCCGCTAAAAGTTCTTGATCATTCTCCTCTTTCACTAATTCATATGTCAAATCCAGATTTTCATATGATTCATTCAGGTCGGACAATTGATTGACTTGTTCTTTCAAAGCATTCGTTTCATTGATGACAGTTTGTGCTTTTTGCTGATCATTCCAAAAATCGGGATGTGTCATCTCATTTTCTAGCTGTGCGATTCGTGCCTCTTTTTCATCTAAGTCAAAGAGACCCCCTAAAGTCCGTTAATCGTTGCGCTGTCCGTTCAAGTTCATTTCTTATTTCTGCTAATTCCATTTCTCTTCACCTCATTAAGTATGTTAAAAAAAATCCCTGAAGAGGGATTCCCTTCATTACAATAAACCTCTTCAAACTATATGCAAACTAAACATGAAAAGAGGCGGCTAGCCTTGGACTTAACCGTCTCATCTTCATTATACACCTAACTTTAACCCAAATTGCCATGGCAATTCTTATATTTTTTACCGCTGCCGCATGGGCATAACGCGTTTCTTCCAACGTCTTCCTTTTTACGGGCAGGGGCTTTTTTCACTTTTCCCCCGTCTTCTTCCTTCGGATTGACCGCTTGTCCTTTTATGACTTCCTTGCGTTCCAAATTGTTGCGGATTTCAGCCTTCATGATGTATTTCGCGACTTCATCTTCCATTGAAGCAATCATCGCTTCAAACATGGCAAAACCTTCAGATTGATATTCACGAAGCGGATCGATTTGGCCATAAGCACGAAGGTGGATCCCTTGGCGCAGTTGCTCCATTGCATCAATATGGTCCATCCACTTACTATCGACTGCACGAAGAACGATTACTTTTTCGAATTCACGCATTTGTTCTTCAGATAGCTCTTCTTCTTTTTGGTCATAGCCTTCTTTCACTTTCGCTAAAATGAACTCAACCAATTCCGATTCGTTTTTCCCTTCCAAATCAGCTACAGTGATTGAACCTTCATTGAATAGGTTACCATTCAGGTAATCGACAAGGCCTTGTACATTCCAGCCTTCCTCATCGCCCATTGGTGCAAACGCGACAACATTTCGCTGGATGGATGCCGTGATCATCGTTTCGACGATTTCACGTAAGTTTTCACTTTCCATGACATCGAAACGCTGTTTATAGATAATTTCCCGTTGTTGACGGAGAACATCATCATACTGCAGTAATTGCTTACGTGAATCGAAGTTATTGCCTTCGACCCGTTTCTGTGCGGATTCAACGGCCCTTGTCACCATTTTACTTTGAATTGGCTGGGAATCATCCATACCTAGGCGTGCCATCATGTTTTTCATGTTATCCGAACCGAAGCGGCGCATCAATTCATCTTCCATTGATAAATAGAATTGAGTGACCCCTGGATCTCCCTGACGGCCGGACCGGCCACGCAGCTGGTTATCTATACGCCTGCTTTCATGACGTTCCGTGCCGATGACAGCAAGGCCCCCAAGCTCCTTGACACCTTCGCCAAGCTTGATATCCGTACCGCGCCCTGCCATGTTCGTAGCGATCGTAACTGAGCCTTGATTACCTGCATTCGCAATGATTTCCGCTTCACGCTCATGGTTCTTGGCATTCAAAACATCGTGAGGGATGCCTTTTTTGGATAAATAGGCAGATATGACCTCAGATGTTTCGATGGCAACCGTACCGACAAGCACAGGCTGACCCTTTGTATAACGTTCGGCGATGTCTTCCACAACAGCCTTGAATTTCCCATCAGTTGTCGCATATATAAGATCTGCCCTGTCATCCCTGATGATATTCCTGTTTGTCGGGATCGCAATGACATTCATATTATAAATATTGCGGAATTCCTCTTCTTCCGTTTTGGCTGTACCGGTCATACCTGAAAGTTTTTCATACATCCTGAAATAGTTCTGGAAAGTAATCGTCGCAAGAGTCATGCTTTCATTTTGAATTTCAAGTCCTTCTTTCGCTTCGATCGCCTGGTGGAGACCTTCACTGTAACGGCGGCCTTTCATCAAACGGCCAGTGAATTGGTCAACGATGACTATCTCGCCTTCCTGGACGACATAATCCACATCCAAATGCATGGAAACATGAGCCTTTAACGCCTGATTGATATGATGATTCAAAGTAACGTGACTAATATCGAATAAATTATCGATATTAAACGCTTTTTCAGCTCGATTCATCCCATCTTCCGTCAGCTGAACACCTTTTGTCTTTTCATCATATGTGTAGTCCGTATCTTTCTTTAAGGTTCTTACAAACGCATTGGCCTGGATATAAAGCTGTGCCGATTTCTGTGCCGAACCGGAAATGATCAATGGCGTTCTCGCCTCATCAATCAAAATCGAATCGACCTCATCGATGACAGCGAAGTGCAGCGGACGCTGTACCATTTGTTCTTTATATAACACCATATTGTCACGAAGATAATCAAAACCTAACTCATTATTCGTACTGTACGTAATGTCAGCATTATACGCTGCCTGCTTTTCTTCTTTAGAATGACTGTTCAAATTCAACCCGACGGTCAAACCGAGGAAATCATACAATACACCCATTTCGGTGGCATCACGGTGTGCCAAGTATTCATTGACGGTAACGACATGTACACCTTTACCGGTAAGCGCGTTTAAATAAACCGGCATCGTGGATGTTAAGGTTTTACCTTCCCCTGTTTTCATCTCGGAGATATTTCCATCATGAAGGGATGCCCCACCCATGATTTGAACTCGGTAAGGATATAAGCCCAGAGCGCGCTTTGCCCCTTCACGTGCAACCGCAAAAGCCTCGACAAGCAAATCATCAACGGTTTCCCCATTTTGATAACGCTCTTTAAATTCACCCGTTTTGGCACGCAACTGTTCATCCGATAACGCCGCCGTCTCATCAGCCAGCGCTTCGACCTGATCGGCGATTTTTTCTAAACGTTTGATTTCTCGCTTATTCGGATCAAAAACTTTATTTAATATATTAAGCATTCAATAACGCTCCTCTATTATGGTAATGATCGTTCAATGACAAAATTCATATAAGTAAGAAGAAACACACCTTCTATTATTACTAATGCACGCTTAATTTTACCACTTCTATCATAGAGGTACAACTTCATGTCACTTCCCTGGTATAGACCTGAATGCAATTCTTGCGAAAAACAATGGATAAATGAGGAGTAAAACTGTTAAAATAGGAGGAAGTATAAAAAATTTGTTGCAAACTCCCCACTATTCCATATGCAAATGTGAATTATCCATAACCTTCCATCACTAGATGCTGTGTCCTCTCTAGAGATAGCATGTCAAGGTAATCCAACCTTACAGTCGTCATGTTTTGAATGATTAGGTGGGCTGCCGAAACTTATTAGCGGAAGATAAATAGAACATGTTTCGAGGTGGTATTGATGATTGGTGAACGTGTAAAAAAACTGCGAGAAGAAAAGAAAATGTCGATGACTGAACTTGCCGATAAAGCAGGTGTTGCAAAGTCTTATTTAAGTTCGCTCGAGCGGAACTTACAAACGAATCCTTCTATTCAATTTCTTGAAAAAATCTCCTCCGTACTTAACATCCCTGTTGATGCCCTGCTTTACGATGCACCAAATAAGGAAACCTTGGACAATGACTGGATGAAAATCGTTGAGGAAGCCATGAATTCGGGTGTCTCAAAACAACAATTCAGGGAATTCATCGAGTTTAATAAATGGAGAAAAGATAAAGAAGAGTAGAGTGGCAGTGCACTAGTTTACCTACATATTCCTGAAGAATACTGTTTGAATAAGCTAGACTCACAAGAATCTCAAGGAATAATAAACCCTATAAACAGCTAATGAATCGAACCACTGTTTATAGGGATGTTCCCGAATTTGTTCGGAACCTATTTTCCATCGTTCTCCTCAAATGTTGCCTCAAGGCTTTCCCGTTTCAAAAAAGCGATGATTTCCTCTTTTTTGAAACCCAAGCTTCTTGCTTCAGAAATCAAATTCACCCATTCTTGATCCATTTCCACATTAGCCACCTCTTCTACCTCCTAAAATACTCTTGTATTTCAGGCAGACCAGCCATCATAGTCACAAGGACCTTAGACCTGTGCCTTTGCGCCCTCATTTTTCAATGAGTTTGCCTTTGTCGTGGTATTTATTACCAAATACATTACCTATAATCATATTATAACGGATACGCACTCCATATATTGCTATTTTATGTCGGTAATCCACATAAATGCAAAAACTTTCATCCGACAAAATGTTACAATATTAAGAAAATTTGAAATTCAGGTGATCTTTCATAGACTAATTCATTTTCGTTTTTTTGTATAATAGTAAATATTACTGTTCTTAAAATTTCTTTGGGGTGTATTGATTCTCTCGATTGTAAGTGCATCGTGGGCTTTTTGCGCAGTTAAATCCTCACCGCAGGTCGGGCAATGCCACTTTCCATATTCCGCACTGCTAAAAGAAGCCCTATGGCATGTATGGCAATTCTTTCGATACAAATAATCCCCCCTCTGCACCCTGATCAAATTGTTTTCTACAAATAACTAATTGTTCTTTTTAAAGAACTTACAATTCGAGTATAGTGCAAAAGATAGGGGTATTTAAATAGGTAAAATTAACTATTTTATCTTAATGAAGAACAAATATTGTTCTTTTAAGTGAACTTTGTGTTTTTTAGAGAACAAAAAAACAATCATTTTTACGTTTCCAACGGATTCTATCAACATGCAAAAAAGCACAACCCAGAGGCTGGGCTGTGCTTTTGATCTTAGAATAATAATTAACTAGGTTCAATCAATCCATAGCGTCCATCTTTTCGGCGGTACACTACGTTTGTTGTATTAGTATCCGCATTCGTATAAACAAAGAAACTGTGGCCAAGCATATTCATTTGTAAAATCGCTTCTTCACTGTCCATTGGCTTTAAATCAAAACGTTTATTGCGGACCACTTCAATATCATTATCGTCTTCGAATTCATCCACCACTTCGTCAGCTTCCGTATTGAAGGCGAATGCATCGGGTGTAGTCGATAGATTGTTTCGGAACTTGCGATTGACCTTCGTTTTATGTTTACGAATTTGGCGTTCAAGCTTATCATTGATCAAGTCAATGGCAGCATACATATCCGCATTTTCCTCTTCAGCGCGAAGAACCAAATTCTGCATGGGAATCGTCACTTCGACCTTTGATGTATTATTGTTCACTTTTAAATTGACTAACACATTTGCATCTGGTGTATTGTTAAAATATCGTTCTAACTTGCCAATTTTCTTTTCGACGTATTCTCGAATTGCTGGAGTTACCTCAATGTTTTCACCGCGTACGTTGTAATTCATAAAGTGAGTCCTCCTTAAATTAAGACTATACCGTTAGATTCTACAATACCCCTCCGGTTCCTTTTAGAAACACATCATGAAATATGTCGAAATAATGAAACAATTGTCGGAAGGTTTGGAAAGGGTTGATGTCTGCCCTAGCTTCATTATATCAAATGCTATGCTAGAAAGAAAAAATTAAGCCTATTTTATTTACAGAAAATTTAAAAACATTTAACATAAAAACCGTTTGGAATCCAAACGGTAAGGAAATCAATTTCTTTTATCATAGAACATGCCATCCACTGATAGACTTTCATACGGATTCGTGTACTTATTGGATGATTTTTTCTTCTTATTTATATCCTGGATATCCCGCTGTATCTCCTGCTTTTGGAGCTTCAGCAAGTGATCGACCTGTTGGTTGAGCAACAGAACTGCACGTCCCAGCTGCTGCTCTTCACCAGTAAAAGGCGGTGTGATTTGAGAAAGGAGTCCATCCCGCTGATCAATCAGCTTTGTAACCCTTTCTATTTTAACATCACGCTCTGTTATCGAGCGATCTTCCAGTACGGCAAGTAATTCAGCTGTCAATTCATGAAAGGTTCTAATCACCATTATACATGACCGCTTTGGGTGAATTGTTTTTTCCGGTTGATCTGAATTACTTCCTTCCACGTATTCCGGAATTCCGTAACAAGTCCTTCCACTTCCACTAAGGCAGAAAGATCATTTTTCATATTCGCTTCGATCAGACGCCGGTTCATGAAATCATACAGACTCATCATATCTTTGGATACATCCGCATCCATATTCAGCGTCACCATCAATTCACGGATAATGTTTTGCGCCTTGATGATGTTCGTATTCCTCGCTTCGATATTTCCTGCTTCAATGGCTTTCTTCCCAAGCATGATGAACTTCAAACAGCCATTATAAAGCATTAATGTCAGCTCTCCCGGTGATGCTGTATTGACTGAATTTTGCTGATACGATTGATATGGATTATTCATTGCCATATTTAACTTCCTTTCCGACATACCTTAACTAAAATAAGAAGCTAACGATGCACTTTGACTGTTTGCCTTTTGAATCGCTTTTTCCATCGCCGTGAACTGGTTGTAATAGCGAGATTCCAATTTCGTTAACTTGGCTTCAAATGTTGAAATCTTCTTATCCAGCCCATCAACCATTTTTCCGATTGTAAAATTGTTATTAACATATCCGGCCTTCCCGGCTTTTTCAGTAATAACCTTCATGGATGATTCTATATCATCCCTTAACCGGCGTGCGAGTCCTTTCTCGCTCTTTTCCGCCCCATTGGCCATGAACATATCATAAATCGCATTGGGATCCTCACTAATGGCTGCCCGGAGCTTGTCCTCATCAATCGTTAATTTACCGCCTTCCAAATAATTCTTGGTGGTGGTGATTCCCAAACTGCTGAGATTGTTTTTTCCAGTGATTCCATCCACCGATGTGTATAGGGAGGACCTCATCGTGGTCAGGAGACTTTTTAATGTCGAATCGCTTTTTAATGTTCCACTCTTCGCCTTCTCTTCCCACAGCTTCACTTCATCCTCTGTCATTGCCTTCTTTTGCTCCGTGGTAAGCGGGGTAAATGAGCGATATTTCGCTTCCCCCGTTTTATCTTGAACCTTTTTAATGATTTCATTGTATTTATTCACAAACTGAGTGATCGTATCCAGGATGGCATCGACATCAGCTGTTGATGAGAATGTGACGGTATCCGCCGTTTTTTGCTTCACCGTTATTTCCGCTCCATTAATCTGAAACGTATTCGAAGGCCGGGAAATGTCCAGGCCATTATAAGTAATCGATGCATTTTCCCCTATCGTGCCGCCAGCCCCTTCATTGTTACTGCTCATTTTAAGCACATTGAAGAAATCTCCGGTACCCCCTAACTCAATTTCAGGCCGATCTTTTACATCACCTGTGTTTTTAGCAGTGATGGAAAATTTCTGTGACGTTTCATCGAAAAACAGAGTCACTCCCGAGTTAGCATTAATTTTATTTATGACACTCTCTAACGTATCGTCCGCATTAAGGGTAAGCGTGTACGGTTTTTCCACTGTTGCTCCATCTTTTACTTCCGTATCAAAACCGCCATCCTTATTGATGGCCAGGATCGTAATATCCTGCGGTGTCGTGATTCCTAATTCCGCTAATTTCTTTTTGGGGTCGGTAACAGCTGTTTTTTCCGTACTTGTCATGGTTGCTGCCTTGGCAAGTCCATTCACTTTTATATTCCCGGAAAAATCACTGGTCGAATTCACATTTTTCACCGAGACAGCATCTGGATTCGATAGCGTCACCTTCTTTTTAATGAAGGAAGACTGCTTTCCGATTCCATCACGAATGAGCGTGTCCAATTCTGATAAAGCTGTATTCATCGAACGGTAATCATCACGCTGCCACTCGGAATACTGCTTTTTCTGTGTCAGTTTATCCAACGGCACCCGTTCCGCCTGCATCATGCTCTTAACTAATTCATCAATGTCCATCCCGCTTGCTAAACCACTGATTCGTACCAAAATTGATCACCCGCTTATATTTTTTCATCCACCATTATGCCGACAAATTCCGTCATTGCCGCATAGAAGTCCAATAACTTCTTCGGGGGAATTTCCCTGATCGTCTCATCCGTTACATCATCCACTACCTTGACATAGTACTCATTCAGCTTCTCATGATATTCAAAACGTACGGCCGTATGTGTCGGATTCAGGAAGGTGTTCAAACTATCAACCGCTTCCCGCACCTTTTCTTTTGAAGGCTGATTGGATTCCACACTTTGTTCAGAATAGGCAACTGTATTGATTTCTCTTTGATAGTAAGAACTAATTCCCTCTGAGATGGCTGTTCTAAGTTGTGAGGAAAGAATATTCGTGGACAAACTCTCCAGCATTTAAAAAGCCCCCAATATGATCTCTTTACTTTTTATATCGGTTCTGAAATGGAACTTTACAGTGTATTGCAAAGGATTTATCATATATAGAGAACAAACATTCGCTATTGTAGGGGATAACATTATAAAATGGGATTAAGAAGATACGCTTACACTCTTATATAAGGAGGTTTTCATGATCGATCTTACTGATATCCAGAAAAATATATTATATGCCAGCATTATAAGTGACGGTGAAATAACGAAAATTTATAAAAATAGCAGGAGAAAGAACAATAGCTATCGGGAACACTACGGCACATCTCAGGAAGCTTATCGAAAATGGAAAATTTCATTTTTTGATGGATTATTATATATCACTCCCGCAAGTCAATGTGTCCGTTCCGCTTCTTTAGAATTATTTACGGATTTATTCCCACACTTTTACAGTAATGATGGCACTAAACATCTCCCTTTCACATTACTGAAAAATTGCACTTTACCACATTTCCTAACTATTCTATACATGGATGATGGCTCTTTAAGCATCTCATATAGGGTAAATCATAATAAAAAAATTATATACCTCACACCGCATATATACCTTTACCTTCAATGCTATCCTAAAGACGAATTAGAGAAACTAAAGGAACATAGATTTACCACATATCATTTATCCTTAAAGCTTAGTGCTCGTAAGGATGGATATGGATATATTCTAAAAACTACTTCTGTTAAAGAAACTTTTCGTTTCCTCGAACTAATCGAACCTGTAGCAAAAACTTGTTCATCTATGTTATATAAAACCTCTTGGGAATTCCGAAATCAAAAAGAAATACTCAGATGGAAATCTAAGTATCCTGATTACACGATTCTTACCAGCAGTTCAGATCGCTCTAAACCCTATTCTCCAGATGAAATTAAATTACTAAGACAACTTAAAGAAAATGGTTATACCACAAATGAAATTGCAAAAATGCTAAAAAGAAGTTATTGGTCCGTTACTCACAAATGGCAAGAAATTAAAAAACTAACCTAACGCTATCTCGTGATAGTATTTCGGAGCTAGATAATAATGTTTATCTGATAGAGTCCTTATATTTTTCTATAAAAAAGAGACCCTAGCAAAACTAGAGTCTCTTTCAAGTAATCTAAAATTAACGAAGAAGTTGTAAAACACCTTGTGGTTGTTGGTTCGCTTGCTTTGCGACTATGTCTTTCGAGCATAGAACAGACTATATCTTCACCCTTATCTTATAAGGGGCTGGGCACTTCGAATGGCTACCGCCACCCTACGGATTTCATTGCCATAGCTTTCGCCTTAGACTGTATATCCTAGTCGTTGAACCTTCTCCAGAGTTTCCTCAAAGGAGCTTGGCTGCTGATTATCCATTATGTCATCTCCATCATTTTCAGACCATCACGCTT
The DNA here is from genome assembly GCF_018613455.1 of Bacillus sp. ISL-78. Lineage (NCBI taxonomy): Bacteria > Bacillati > Bacillota > Bacilli > Caryophanales > Bacillaceae > Bacillus > Bacillus sp. ISL-78. The sequence continues at coordinate 257,140 of NZ_JAGGQC010000004.1, read as the reverse complement.
ACCGTTTCCAGTTACGTTGTGGTTGATGCAGCTTTAGGAAGTTCCAGCAATTCACCCAGTTATACTCTAGTTCGTTACCAAACTAGACGCCCTTCTAAATCCATTATCTCAAGAGTTGTAAAACTCCCTGAGGCATTTGATTCGATTGAGCCAACATTGCTTGTGCTGCTTGAGAAAGAATAGAGTTCTTAGTTTGGTTCATCATTTCTTTCGCCATCGTGCGAACATTTACTTTCATAAATGACTAGACTATATCTTCACCCTCAACATGATTTGTTAGGGGTCGGGCACTTCGGATACACAATGCTGATGACCATTGTTTCACCTATGGATTTCATCATCATAGCTCTCGCCTTAGATGGTCTATCCTAGTCGTTGAACCTTCTCCATTCTTTCGAAACAGGAGCTTGGCTGCTGATTGCCCAATCTTTTCTTTTTTCAAACCATCACGCTTGTCGTTTCCAACTACGTTGTGGCAAGAAAAGCTATAAGGAGTTTCCAGCAATTCACCCGATTATGATCTCTAGCCGTTACCAGCTAGGACGACTGTGCATGTTGCTGTTTTTTAAGCAGCTAAAGCATAATCTACGTCACGGATACGAGATTCCGCAGCAGTTAGGTTTTCTGAAGATGTACCCAAGTTATTGATTGTGTGCTCTAGACGATTTTGATGCGCACCTAGTTTAGCACGTTCAGCTGATACTGATTCTAAAGCATCATTTATCTTTGTAATAGCATTGTTGGCAGATTTTTGCGAAGACACATCAATGCCACCAATATTTATTGTTAAATCCTTCGTTGTAGCTGCATCTAGGTCTAAAACAGTATTACCCTTAGCATCCTTAAATGTTTTGTTATCGGTCGAAGAAGCAACAATATTTCCATCTCTATCTTTTAAGGTTTTAGCAGCGTTATCCACTGTGTAATCACCAGCTTGAAGGGTTGTACTAATTGATGCCTCACCATCTGCTTTCGTTCCTCCTGCGGAAATAGTCACTCTACCACTATCTACAACTTGCTCAAAAACGATAGTATCATTTTTTTCTCCTGTATTTGCTGTAAATGTCTTTCCGTCAGTACCTTTTGCAACTACATTTCCATCAACGTCCAATAATTCATAATTTGCACCATTTTTGGATACCTCATATGTACCATCTGTGAAATCAACCGTTCCATTCTTAGTTACAGTTGCAGATTGGGAGACCCTAGCATCCCCAACTACTCCAAGTTGAGACCCTCTCATATCATTAATACCTAAGTCAATATTTTGATTTGAATTCGCACCAATTTGGAATTTACCGTTAAATGAGCCATCTAATAAATTCTTTGTATTAAATTCAGTTGTTTCACCAATGCGCGTAATTTCCTTAGCTAATTGGTCTACCTCTTTTTGAATCTCACCACGGTCGCTTACAGTATTTGTATCGTTTCCAGCTTGAACAGCAAGTTCACGCATACGTTGAAGAATGTCATGAGTTTCATTAAGAGCACCCTCAGCCGTTTGAATTAAAGAAATACCATCTTGAGCGTTACGAGAAGCTTGATCTAGTCCACGAATCTGTCCACGCATTTTTTCAGAAATTGCAAGACCTGCTGCGTCATCCCCAGCACGGTTGATGCGCATGCCTGAAGCTAATTTCTCCATTGACTTCCCTTGAGCATTTGTAGCACTACCTAACTGACGGTGCGTGTTAAGAGCTGTGATATTGTGATTGATGATCATTTTTTGTTTCCTCCTTGAGTTTTAAGTTCCCACGTCCATGTGGTTGTTTACGATGGGCAGTGAATAAGTCGGCCGCCTACTTCACTGCCCTTCGTTGTATACTTAATATCGACCTGCATGGAAACATATTTAGCGGATTTTACGATTTTTTCTTGAAATACTCATTTATGCCTTCCAGAAAATTGGTTTCTGTTTTGGAGGCTTTTCTATTTTCCTGCTGAATGGACAGATAGATTTCCTTCCTATGGATGTCGACGTTTTTCGGGGCATTGATGCCGAGTTTGATCTGATCCCCTTCAATGGACAGGATCGTAATTTCGATATCATCGCCAATCATGATCGCTTCATTCGGTTTTCTTGTCAATACGAGCATCATTCCCCCCCCTGTTCTGCTGGAGGTTCAAACAGTCTGTGCTTTGTACGGTATTCACTAGCGTTCATGATAAATTGCTTTCCTACTTTTTTTGGCCCATTTATGATGATGGGAGCCTGGAGATTCGCCGTCGTTTCATTGAAAGGTTCCTGAATCGTCAAGATGACGAAAGTAATGACTTCCCGTTCCGTTTCTATTTGTAACGAAGATAACACCTCATCCGTAAGCTTCACTTCGTAATCATGAAACACTTCAAAAGGATCTGTCACGATGAAGGCAAGTTCTTTTGTTTCTATCGATTGCAGAACGAAAAAGGGTGTGTCATCCAAAGCTAACAAGCAAAACTTTTTTTCTTCTAAAAATCCCGGTATCCCGCTTTCAAATACATAAATCTCTTTCTCTGCCAATTCGATTTCGCCATGAAATTTTGTTTGTAGAATCATCTATGTTTTCACTTCCCTATCTCATCCGGATATAAATTGATGAAATCTATATCCAGCGCATTTTTTTGTAGAATTTCGACATCCGCACTGCCTGGTGTGTATGTATGGGTCGGCCTATTGATTTGAGCATCAATGATCGGTTTTTGGGCGGTTGCTTCAATCTTCACTTGGGCCGGCTGGTAGTCAAGCTTCACACTGAAATGAGAGGGAATCCAGCCGAGATTGAATCGCTTCTCCGGCCCTTTGCTGTTTGTCTTGGCCTGATCAGCGAGTGGGTTACCGCCTTTTTCAATATGCCTCAACTCCGTCCCCTGCTGGGCACGTCTTGCCATACCAGCCAGCCAATCCTGATATCCCTGCTGCGCAAATTCATCGACTCTTACTGAGAGGCTTTTCAAATCCATGTCTTCCCTTGCTTGTGACTGATCGATCGTCAGCTTGCCCGGAGTTGTTTGAATCTCCATGATTGCATGCGGCTGTTCGATTGATTGGACCGCTGCCTTCTGTTCGATTTGCTGTACAGGCTGCTCTATATTCAATCCAATTTTCATTGGGGTGGTTTGCAATCTAATTTGTGGAATTTGCATCATCAACACTCCTTATAGAAAAAAGCTATCCATTTAAGAATAGCTTAACGAAGAAAATCCAATAAACTCGGCTGCATGATTTTTGCGCCGATACTTAATGCCGCACTATGGACACTTTCCTGGGTCGTCAAATCCATGATCGCCTTTTCGATATCGACATCCTCATTTTTCGAAAGGATTTCAGTGGCAAAAACCTCCTGCTGCTTGAGACGGTCCGTCATCAGCTCAATCCGATTTTGCCTTGCGCCAACCTGTGCCTGCATGCCTAAAAACGTATTTATCGTTGCGTCAAGTCCTTCCAGTGTGCCGCTCACGTCACCGCCGTTTTCCAGTGCTTCGATTGTTTTGTCGATGCTTCCGCCGGCAGCAAGTGCATCCCCAAAAATCTTGGAACCGTCCGTATTGATTTTAAGGGAAATCCCGGAAAACACTTCAAGGCTTATGTCGCCTGTGCCATACACCGTATTTCCATTCCCATCTTTAACGGAAGATGGCCTCACATTCGTATCCTGACCGTTGAAAATATATTTCCCGCCTATTTGTGTGTCACCAAGAGTTATGAGATGTTCTTTTAATTGCTTGATTTCTTCTGTAATGGTTTTCAGTTGTTCCCCTTCATACGTGCCATTGCTGCCTTGAATGGTTAATTCCCGAATCCGCTGCATGGCGGAAACACTTTCCGAAATGGCATCATCCGTGCTGTCAATCCAATTGGTCGCCTCGGCAATGTTACTTTGATACTGCCCTATTTGATTGAGGTTTGTCCTGTACCCCATGCCCATCATGGCCGCAACTGGGTTATCGGATGGCTTGGAGAACTTCTTTTGAGAGGAAACCTGTTCTTGCAGCTTGGACATCTTTTCGTAACTGCTGCTTAAATTGCTCAGCATATTATTGGTTAGCATCGATTGCGTTACCCGCATATTCGTCTCCTCCTATCATCGGCCTACTGTACCCATTCCGTTTATGATTTTGTCGAGCATTTCATCCATCATCGTCATCATTCTTGCAGATGCGTTGTATGCCTGCTGGAATTTGATCATGTCGGTCATTTCTTCATCAAGGGATACGGAACTGACCGACTCCCTATTTTGATTGACTGAAGCAGCAAGGACGACAGAGTTGGAAAGGTTCTTTTGGGCGCTTTGGGAATCCACACCAAGCTTTCCGATGATACCCGAATAATAGGTGTCGAAGCTTCCCGTCAATTCATCGGAGTTTTGGTCTTTAGTCGAGTACTCACTGAACGCTTTCTTTTTAAGGTCAGCCAGGAGTTTGGCATTTTCATTATCCCCGGATGCCCCTCCGCTTTTACCGCCTGCGGCAATTTTTGTGGGATCCTTCACGATTTCACCATTCACCTTGATGCTTTGGGCGGCACTCTTACCAGTTTCAAGTTCAAAGAAGTTCAAAGTTGAAGTGTTGCCATCACCTAAGGAATACCCTTGTTTATGGATCGCATTGAACTCATTCACGAAAGCCGCCGTCATATTATCGAGCTTTTTCAGCATATCAGGATAAGCGCCGCCGGTCGTGCCATCAGCCTTCTTATAGCCGAAGCTTTTGATCAAGCCGGACAGTTCCCCCGAGAAATTGTAATCCGTCAGTGTTTTCGAACCGAACTTCAATCCGTCCACCATACCTGTCGTTTTATCATGGCTAACTTCAACTTTCGAAGTTCCCACCATCCCGGTTTGGTTAACACTGACTAGATTGATGGGCGGCACAAAAGACGAACCGTCCTCTTGCATCAACTCGATATTGTATAGACCTGTGGCCACATCGCTGGCTCTGCCGTAATCCGTCGGAATGACGTTATTCACTTTAATGCTGACAAGCTGTGAAAGATTGTCCACGAGCACATCACGTTTATCATAAAGGTCATTGGGGATATAGCCATGCGGCTCCACTTTGCTGATCTGTTGGTTAAGCTGATCAATACTGCTGATGAGCGTATTGATTTCGTTCGCTTTGACGTTTATCTGATTGCCGATATCCGTTTGAACGTTCGTTAGCGAGTTATAGTAGTAGTTTAGGGTATCCGCGACCATGACGCCCGTCGAGGCAACGACTTCACGCGCCCCGGAGTTTTCCGTATTCGCCGTCAGCCCCTGCAGCGAATTCCAGAACTTCTCCATCGTGGCGGCCAATCCGCTGTCGGTCGGTTCGTTCATGACGCCTTCCATTTTCGTAAGGGATTCGCTCATGGCCCCGTAATAACCGATTTTATTACTTTGTGTCCTGTATTGTGCGTCCAGGAAACTGTCGCGGATCCGTTGAACCGTTTCAGCTGCCACCCCTGTCCCGATTTGGCCGGCAACGCGCGGGCTATTCAAACCGACAGTAGGAAAGCCCGACGTCTGGATCAGATTGACCCGCTGCCTTGAATATCCTAATGTATTGGCATTGGCCACATTATTTCCTGTTGTATACAAGGCCCCTTGAGAGGTGGATAACCCGCGTTTGGCGGTCTCAAGACCCATAAAGGTTGAAATCATTTGCTCGCACCTCCATCTTTTTTCTGCTTTTTATGCTTTGGAATCAAACATTCCCATGCCGATTTTCGTCGTTTTCCCAACCGAATCCCCATAATTCAGGTTCTGGTGCTGAGGTCTCAGCATATCCAAAGAGACATTGATGAATTGAAGGGACTGATAGATCAATTGTTGATTTAAACCGTTCCGCTCCTTCAGCTTTGCCACTTCATCGATCAATGCCGCCTTTAGCATTTGAAGGACTTCCGTTTCTTCTGGTCCTGTCAGTTCCGTCACGGTATGGATGGAGGCAGGCTGTCCCGCCGTTCCATTGGCTCCAAGAAATTCCTCGACTGCCCTTTCTCTTTCCTTATCCGCCTGACTGATCGCTTTAATATGCTTTTGTTCCGAAATCAGCAGGGCACTAATCGCCTCGGTATCATTCGCTTTCAAAATGGCCGTTTTTCTTATCGCCAATTGATTGAAGCTTTTATGAAGCTTGATCAATTTTTCAAGCGATCCGATGATGTTCCGTGCAGTCATTTCGCTGCCTCCTCCGCTCATAAATGAAGGACGGAAACTGGCTCCGTCCACTTCATTCAAGCTTCTTTTTCATGGAATATTCATTTCCGGTAAAAATCGATGAGACCCTTAGCCGTTGCTTGTGCATTCAATTTATAATTTCCTTTTTCAACCTGGATTTTCAGTTCATCCACTTTTGCTTGTCTTGCAGCAAGAATCGGAGATGATTGCTGCATTTCTTTTGCCGCTGAAGAAATTTCAACTTTATCCGAGGATTTCACCTTGGATTCTTTGATATTCCCCGTTTTATTGGCTTGAAGATTATAAGGGTTAACACCTGTCATACCGACGTTATTGATTTTCATATTCCAGATCCTCTCCTTCGGTCGATTTTATAAATCCCATTATGTTTCGATTCCTTAACACATGAAAATGGCTCTGGACTGTGTTATTCTCCCTATCGTTATTATCGACAAGGAACGGATTTCTTTAATTGTTTGCTGTAATCTTTCCTTCGACACCCATTGTCGAATATTGTTCTCAATATCGAATATTTTAACAAAAACGACATCATGTTACCATGATTTATCTTTATTGATCATCCTTCATGTAGTACGTATTTTTTTTATCATTTCCTTGAATTTCAGTCAGGCGCTTTTCCTCATTTTCAAACGCCTGCAAATCCGTACGCAGTGAATCGCTGCATTTGCCGCATAGCCGTCCGCTATTGATGTTGGCGCCACACTTTTCACATGGAATTCCGAGATTGGGAAACTGCGAAATTCTCAGCTTTCCTGTTCTCACAAATTTAATAATTAACGTTTCTTCAACGCCGGTTTCCTTAACCACCTGCATCATGGACGCCGTTCTATTTATTTTCTTGCGAATATAAGCATACACTTTATCATATTGGGCTTCTTCTTCTTTATAACAGGCATCACACACATCACGGAATTTCGTCATAACGAATAACGAATTACAGCTTGGACAGTTGAATACTTCCATTGAGGCCCCTCCTTCACCATCACAGCGATTATTCTTCAGTACTGTATATATCGAATAATCCCGGCGATACTTTAGGAAGTTTTATTAAAATAAGCTTTTTCACCTAGCCAGGGTGATCGATGATACTTCTTTGGCCCCAGCCATTATCAATGCCTTTGCTGCATGCCTGAGAGTTGTGCCTGTCGTGTAAATGTCATCGATGATCAAAATGGATTTATGCTCCAGCAAATCTGATTGCATGACCTGAAAAACCTGCGGTAATGACATTCTCTCTTGACGTGATTTTTTTGATTGTTTTTCGGTATGGATTCTTGTCAAGATCTCAACCGTCTGAAGTCCAACTAGATCTGCCAAAGCCTGTCCCTGGTTGAATCCCCGCTCCTTAAGCCGTTCATGACTAAGCGGGATGACCGTTACCAGGTCAAATTCCATGTCCTTTAACCTTTCTTTCAAAAAAGGGACGAAAACCTCAGCTAATGCATAATCACCCCGGTACTTATATTTAGCAATCATGTCTTTTAAGTATTCATTATAGTGAAATAGCGATATGTTCTTCGTCAAATAGCCGCTCCATTCGCTATTTCTTTCCCATCTTGAACAATCGAGACAGAGGTCACCGGTCATATGATCCCTTCCCAGCTCCCTTGAGCACATTGAACATGTTTCTCCTGTTATCTTATTAAGTTTCCCCTCACATCCTTCACAGATTACCCTTGCCTCGGCCTGCTTAAGCAGGCTCCTCCATGTCAAAGCTTGCTTCATTCCTTCATCACAAACTAGACATCTATTCATCCAGCAGCCCCCTTTTCATGGCATTTTTATTCATCATTTGTATATGGTGGACCGCCTTGGCCATCGATTCACTTTTACCGTAATGAAAAAAGGTGACTGTCCCGGAAGGGTTCGCAAAGCTTCTCCCTACCCTGCCGGCTATCTGAACGAGAGCACTATCAGAAAACACTTCATGTTCAGCACCGATCACGGCCACTTCCAGCCGCTCGATTGTAACGCCCCGTTCAAGGATGGTCGTGGTCAGTAATCCCGGAACGAGTCCATTCCTTAAGGCCATTACTTTTTCCTTTCGATCAGGGTGCCTGGAGTGGACAATCGATAATTCAGGAGACAGCCTTTGAAACAGCGGAAGGACTTGCTCCATCACTCTGATGCTTGGAAAAAACAATAGGAAGGGGATATTCTGGTTAAGTCGTTCACTTACCCATGCGTTGATTTTGGAGGGAATCCTTTGTTGAAGAAATAGTTTTTGCCAATTGCCGCTCCACTTCATTTCAGGGACGGGGATAGGCTGGCGATGATAACGGGCCGGGATTATGAAGGCTTTCAATTTGCCGCTTCGGTATAGCCGCTGCATGCTCTTCGAAGGTGTGGCGCTCAAGTAGATGGTTGCCGCGGATACCTTTTTCGATTTATTAACCGCATAATGCAGCGAATCATCCATTGAGTAGGGAAACGCATCGACTTCATCAACGATGATGACATCGAAAGCTTCAATAAAACGGAAAAGCTGATGGGTCGTGGAAACGGTCAGTGGCGAAAAACCATGCCGATCTTCACTGCCGGCATGGAGGGTCGTGACTTCAATGGCAGGAAAAGCTTTTTTTAACCTTGGGGAGAGTTCGAGAACGACATCGGTACGCGGTGTTGCCAAACAAATCCTTTTCCCGGCAAGCAAGGCTGCCTCAATTGCTGGAAATAACACTTCCGTCTTCCCTGCCCCGCAGGTAGCCCGTTCTGAATACTAAAAAAATGCAAACCAAAAAAAAAGAAGAGCACAACGTGTTCAGAAAGTGCTGGTAACACTTTCTAAACCATTCGCCTAACTAGACTAGGCAAACTCCTGCTGTACCCTTCATTTGCATTTTATTACAGATGCAGAAGGTTAGCAATGGTTTGTCTTGATTCAAGCGAACCGTTGCTTTTCCTATTTAAAAGGGAGCAGATTTAGTATGAAGAAACGTATTGATGTAATAGCTAATGAAGAAGCATATAACAATTTATCATCGTTCACGGATATTGAAGAATTAAATAAAACGGTACGAGTATTCAGAGACATTATTCGTGTGGATATTAAGCGTTCTGATGTACAAACCAGACTTATTGCATTGTTGGAGCTTTTGAAGCGTCACAGCTGCAAGCAAATCGGTGTGAGCTATATGTGTAAGAATACAATTGCAAATAAGCTTGAAGTATCTTATAAAACTGTTCAACGTTTAATGAAGAAACTTGAAGACCTTGGCATGATCCGCCAGGTGCCTATGAAGAGAAAAAAGGATATGATGCAAACAGCCAATGCCATCATTATTCAACCTGTGAAAGATGAAATGACCGGCAAGCCCCCTGTGAATAAGACCAAGAAGTGTCCTGCCATTAAAACAACTACTGTTTTCTTAAAACAAAATATTAAAAACAATAAACGTAAAGCCGTGGCTCAATTCTCTCATGTGGATAATTCTCTAGAAAACTCTTTAAAACAAGCAAATTTTGTTGCTCATTGGGTTCCTGATGTATTCAGTAACCTAGTAGGTTCATTCTACGAAAATGCTGAAACTATACAGGAATTCTGGAAGGTTATTAAACAATGTAATAGAGTGGTTGATTATTCTACTAACAAAAGAGCATTCACTAGGGGACAAGAAATAGCGATCGGTACCAAAGCGTTCAAGGAATTTGCTATGAAGGTTAAGAGTGGAGTTAACATGCATAAAGGACAGTTTGCTTACTTTAATGGAATTGTGAACAAGCTTATGACTAACCTTTACTTTGATCCTGGATTTATTGACAACCTTAACTGATTTCAGAAAAGTTTTTTACTTGCCATGGATATTCTTTAGCTATAAATCAACTTTCTTTTTCTCCCTAGATTAGTTGTAAAGATACAGAGCATAAGTATTGTATTTTTTTAGGTCTAGCAAAATGTGTGAATAAGTATCAATCTTAAATCACGCTCTTTTGTATTGTCTTTTTTATTGGTAAAAATCCCATGAGCTAGACACTAAATGTAAGCAAAGCTTTTTTTAAAAATTTTCTTGTTGTATTATTATAAATTAATATTTTATTCGAAGACGATGTAACAGTTGTGACGAATAAATAAAAAAGGCGAACTTTTCAGTTCACCTTTTCAATCTATTTTTTCTTCTTTAATTTTCTACTAACTGTTTTTACGATCTTCACAATAATAAATACCACTACAATAAGAATAATGATATCAATTATACCATTTACTATATTAATACTGTGCAATATCTTCCACTCCTTAAAATGCGTATTTATTAAATGTACCAGTTTTAGTAGCAACTTGTACATACGCATCAGTATGTGTGTAAACGACTGCTACTCCAGTATATTTAACTGTTTTATCCATATTCCATGTAGTTTGTGTTTTTGTAGTACTAGTAGTTCCACCATTGTAGACCAAACCGAAACGGGTTCCGCCTCCTCCTATGGCCCCATAAGCAGAATTAGTAACTCCAAGTTTGATGCTATTAACTTTTGACCCGCCCGAAGTAATTACTGCTTTAGTTTTCCCTCTGTAACTATTATTCACTAATCCTATTTTAACATAAACTGTTCCTGTGAATTTAACTGTAACACCATATGCTGTTTTAGTTTTACTAAAAGACTCACTATTTGAATTACCAAATCTCAGAGACATAGCTTGGATACCATTGTTTGTTTCAGTATCATCAACTGACGCGGTACTTGGAGCATATACCCTTACAAATTCAGTATCCTCTTCAGAAAACGGTTCTTGTATCTCATATGTAGAATTAATTTGTGCAAATCTCTCTCTAATTTGTTCCTCTGATAAATTTTTGTTAACTTCATGTTGAATTTCAGATTGTTCAATTGGTTCAAATGATGTACCTTCTTCGACTTTAGTATCATCAGATCCATCGATAATCTCAGCTTTTTCTTCAGCAAAAACTTTAGAAGTTAATTGTGAGGATACTCCAATTACTAAGAGCAGAGACAAAAGTAAAGCACCAAATCTTTTAATATTTTTATACATATAAATCCCCCTATAGTTAAATTATTACACAATAGGAAATATTACCATTATATTTACTGAATTGAAAGGTTTTTTTACCAAAATATTTTCTTGAAAAAACAATTCAAAAATACAATATTATCTTTAAAGACTTACAAGAGTTCTTGTCTGATATCCTCCATAAAAGCATTAATAATTTAACAACACCTAAAGCAACATCACAACAAATTTCCAACTGGATAAATATGAGAAACTACCCTACAATTTATAAGTGTTTTAATTAGCTAAATTATTAGGTGTGAAGGTCGATGATTTATATGAGGAGGATGACGAATTGAGAAAAATTATATTTCCTATTGTCCTAGCTATATCTTTATTGGGTGGATGCAGTCATGGAAAAGTCACCAGTATTGGGAAAGACAGTAGGTACGATAAACTGGAAGTGATAATTGCAGAAATTAAAAAAGAAGAAGAAGAGACTAAAAGAAAAGAAATCATTAAAGCACAGAAATTAAAAGAAGAAGAACAAGAACGAATAATTGCGGAAAGGAAAGCAAAAGAAGAGGCTGAAAGAAAAGAACGTGAGAGAATTGCAGAAAAGAACCGACAGGCCCAATTAGCAGCAGCTCAACAAAAACAAACTAAATCAAATGATTTGAATGGTGATGGTTTTATTGATCAATATGAATGGTCGAAAATGAGCAGTGGAGAACAAAAACAGTGGACCAAAGATCTTACAGAATGCGTAGACTCAGGTAAGGATGATTGTGAAAGGGAATAATATTACTTGATTTAACTAAATAAACTGAAAAGAGCAAAATGAATGAACATAAATATCAAGGTTTACTTACATTCAAAAGGAACGAGGTTCTTACAAAGTGGCAGCATCTCTGTTCCTAATTTAGATTTTAAAAAGGATCCAGATTGGACAGCTGCTATTGCGGCATACAAGTGGATTGAGGAAATTAAAATTAACTTCGCTGCTAGTGAGGATTTCCGGATAGATCAGGTGATTTATAACGAAGATATTGATATTACGGATTTAGTTAAGAAGGTTAAGCCTATAATTTAATCGCTCCTTCATCTTGAAGGAACAAATAAAAAAAGCCCCTCTTAATTATCCAGAAGGGCTTTATTATAGTTAATCTTTAATTTTATATCCCTACGCCTCTACTTATGAGTTTTTTCTGTATACTCGTAAGAATTGAATTATTTATTATCTCAGGAAAATCTCCAAGCGATTTGGCAACAATTTCCCTAATCTCATCTTGTTTACCTATACAAGCGGTATGAGCAGATGACCAATCAAGATCTCCATTCATCGCTAACACTTCTATAAATCGATCACTAACATTACCTGCATGAAATAATGTATCAATAAGAACTTTACCATGCATATTAATATTATTTACTTTTTGGTTTAATTCTTTTTTTATCTCATGGAGGGATTCGTGAGTTTGAATTATAATGCAAGCATCGTACTTATGCTGGTTTAGCTCAATTACATTAAATTTGCTCATGATATCCTCCTCCCTTACTAAATTATATCCTAATTTGTTATAAAATAACCATCAATTAATTTTAAAGTATCTGTAATCATAAGCTTCCAATGGTTTTTATCTAATATTCTGGTGGTATCATTATTAGGGTTTTCATAATAATCCCAATGGAATAGTGTATTTCTGTGTTTATTGTAATAATCATAAACACTGTTAATATATCTGATCTTATTTGGAGAACCTATATTTACATTATATTTTTCATCTAACTTATATGTTCGTGAAGTTTTATCTTTTTTGACAAATACATTAAAAGATCTATCGCAAACGATATTATGTTTCCTTAATATTAATTTCAGGAAACCTTCTAAAGCTCTTAAGGCAGGAAAAGATAAATGAGTGTGATCGTACATATCTCCTTCTAAATGGAGATTATAAATTGACTGTTTAAGCGAATTGTTAAGTTTAGGAGAGAATTCCATTCGTTTATTTGGCAAATAGGTAATAAACTCAGTCTCAACAAATTCTTTATTAACTTCTATATTATAAAATGGATTAAAAACATCGAAAATTTGATCACTTTCTACTAACTCTAATACATACGCTGAAAGTACATTAAATAATCTCTCTTGTTTTCCTTGGATCATTAGTTTTCGTTTACTTGTGTAGTATACTACTACTAATCTCTCTTTTTCAAATACTATTTGCCAGTTAACAGTGTCGGCTATTTCTGTCTTTTTAATAGCTATATTCTCAAAATCTTCTTTTAACAAATCTAAAATAATCTCTAAATTATCCATTTTTATTGGTTCAACAACTATATAATTATCACCAACACGTGGTTTCTCACCTATACCTAGTGCTTGTTTAGCCAATTTATCTACTGTCTCATTATTTGGGTCCCCCGAATGACCTTTAACCCACTGAAAACTTATTTTTATTTCATCTTTATACTTTGACATGAATTCAAGATAATTAATCGCAACATATGACTTGGCTTTCCAATCTCCAATATACCACTTTGCAATACCTTCATAATCATGAAAAATTTCAATATCCCTATAGCCTAACTCTTTTACTTTTTTTACTGCCATCATTGTGCCTAGCAATTCACCCGCAACATTACGTGAAACCAACGCCTGCTGATCGTCCCTATACCCGAAATCTTCAATTTTTTCTCCATTTGGCAATATTAACAGCATTCCATAGGAATATCTTTTCAGGTCATCACTATAACTACCGTCCACATAAGCTAAAACTTTATCATTTTCATTTTCGCTAATTCTTATAGGTTTTTTTGTATTACTTTCCTCATATGTTTTTTCTGCTTTTTCTGCCTTTTCTACTTCTAAAAATCTCTGTGCCTCTTCTAGAGACTGAAACGATTTATAAACTGCACCGCTATAACCATCTACTGCTTCTTTACAAGCATTCCATGTATCAAAAATACCTGTCACTTTACCTTTACGAACCGCATAAACTTTCTTCTTTGCCACAAAATCACACACCTTTCAACTAAAAACAATATACCATTTTATCTATTTATTGTTAATTACTTTTAAATCAGGAGAAATAGCTTATTGTGTTGACTATTTACTATTTGGTATAATTCTCATCTTGATTATGAAAAAGAATCCTGATTTTACCTAAACAATGCTTCAAAAGTAGACTTGCCTGACATGCCATCCACAATCAAGCCATTCGCTTTTTGAAATGCTCTAATTTTTTTTTCGGTCCCCTTACCAAAAATGCCATTCACGTCAACAGTGTCATAACCATGTATGTACATCATGGCTTGAAAAATATATGTGATATTTCCTTTTGCCCCTTTATTGAGAGCTACGATTGCCCCCTTTGTCTTTGGCCCCCATTTACCATCCACAACAAGCTTTTTATTGAACTGTTTATTAAGTTCTGTTTGTAGGGCTTTGATAAGCGCTGTTTTAGTTTTAGGACCTTTAATCCCATCCACATCAAGACCGGCTTTATACCGGCTATTTAATGTTTTTTGAATGGATCTGATTGTTTCATCTCCACTGTTCAAAGTTTCGTCATCCTCTTCTATATCTGGTTGAACAATAACATCTTTAGCATTTCCAAAATTGATTTTCTGACCAATTTTTAATTTAGTTGGATCTATACCAGGATTCGCTTTAATTAAATCTTTAACTTGAACACCGCCTGTTCCATCCTTATGTGCAATGCTCCATAAAGTATCGCCTTCTTGGATTGTATAAACATTAGGAGCCGGTGCTGGTTTGGCTGGAGTTTTTGAACCTTTCCAATCAAAAGCATCTCTGTAGTTATATTGACAACATGCTTTCCAACTATAACCTGGCATTTCATTATGGGCCTTATCATATTTCCCAATCCCATCTTTAACAAGTGCAGCGTGAAGTTCTGCGATACTTGCAAGAGTAGCTTCATCCATAGTGTCATACCGATAATCACCAGCAACACAGATTCCAAGCGAGAACTGATTGCTATTCCCCACATGGTAGGTCCACCGGTTAATGTCATTTGCATATACAATCCTTGCCCTCTTACCATTCGGTGTATTAATTAGATTCTTAGGCTCTATAACAAACGCATAGCCACATCCAGGCCAACCGAGTGTATTTACATGGTAAGCTGCAAAGCTTGCAGCATCAGATCCACCCAAATCTTTCTTTGTTAAGGAATGGTGCCAAACTCGGTGGGTAATTGCTTTTGTGCGTTTTGAATAAGTGCCTTTGGATATTAATTTACCCCTTTTATCAACCAATTGAGGAAGTTTAGTAAAATTCATTTTCCATCGTCTCCTTTAAATTTTAAATGGTATTCTTATTTTCGGATCAACAAAAAAACGCCCCTATAAGGCGTTTTGTGTTCCATTTTCATTAATGCATCTGTTTGTTAAATGAAAAATATTTCAAAACTAATTTGTAATAACCATAAATCGTTAAATAGGATATCCCATAACTTACTGCTGTCCAATATATATTCCAACCATTTAGGTAATCTAATTTACCTAGTATTACTAATAATAGTTCAATGAAACTTGTACCTAAGGTAAAGACTAAAAAAGTAATTAGGAAAGGCATTTTTTTATAATAGATTACACATATATATAAACAGCTCAGTATTGGAAAGAGCCCTATATCATAAGGAAGCGAGGGGAACGATAATTCTACAAAATCCTCATTCATCTTCCAAAAATAATTAAATCCAATTTTGTTTATTAAAAAAGCTATGGCAGCGCCAACCGGGTAAATAATAATGAAAATCCTTGTCTGATTTCTAACTAAATAAACTCCTAGGATCCATGGGAAAATAAAACCAACGATTGTATGAAAAAACATATCCCACCCCTCCCTTATTAAATCTAATACAATATCTTTCCCCAAAAATCACAATAAACATACCTAAAAATAACCACCCGATGGGCAGCTTATTTTAATCCATTTTTTTTCAAGACTTCTTCTTGTTTTTGAGCTTTCTTAGTCACTAAATATTGATTCTTATATACTCCATATAAAGCAAACCCAAGAGGGACAGCAGCAGTAAGGAAGTTAATAAATGAGTTGATTGTATTTTCATTGAACCATTCAACCTGATAACCTAGCGATTGAAAAAATAAAAGCAGTGCCCCGAGAGCACCGCCAATCATTGCTACATATTGTTTTGTTTTATCCATTTCAAAATTCCCCTTTGTTTTCGATTTTATCAATTCGTTTATGAGCTTGTTTCACACTCTCTTCATTTCGAATTACTCTTTCTGATAATGCAGTCCAACGTTGATCACTTGCTTTAAAATCAATCCTAATTGAATCTACTGATAGACCAATGTTATCTAACTTTGTTTTGATGATTGCTGATTCTGTAGCATCAGTTTTAACGTCCTTATCTCTATTTCTGTTAAATGTGAAAAATCCTATAATTAGCCCACCGACAGTGCAAATGAGGCCAATTACTGAGATTAAAACCCCGATTCCTATTTCCAAGGATATCTCTCCTTGCCGATTTTATTTTTTGTATAAAAAAAGACCCTTTATTGGTCCTTTGCATAACTTACTTATCCTTCTATTTACTGTTCTTCTAGATCTTCCTCATCTACCCTAAAGGCTTCACATAGGTAATCAAAAGCATCAGCTTCTTTGCCACCAATTTCCTCGTCATAATTAGATAAGATTTCCTTAACCGTTTTAATCATTTCCCTGTTTCCTTCACCTTCAATAAATATTTCTTCCTCCAATAATTCTTGCTGTTCTTTTCTAAATTTAAATACATCATTAACATCAAAATTA
The DNA here is from genome assembly GCF_018613455.1 of Bacillus sp. ISL-78. NCBI lineage: Bacteria > Bacillati > Bacillota > Bacilli > Caryophanales > Bacillaceae > Bacillus > Bacillus sp. ISL-78. The sequence continues at coordinate 240,222 of NZ_JAGGQC010000004.1, read as the reverse complement.
CCTTGTTCATTCCTTTTAGGGTTTCCTTCTTCATCTACACCAGTATATTCTTTAAGTAATTCAACCTCATTTTCACCTAACTCTTTAACCTTCTCGTTTAAAATCCTTACCAATTTAGATCTATGACGAGATTGTTTACCTCTTAAATTCATTCCATATAATAATTCCACACTTGATTGAAGATACATATTCTTGATTAATACTTGTTTCATTTGTTGTTTCCTCCTAGGAAATATTTAATTTTAATTGGCCTAAAAACTTCTTGTTCAAGCTGATGATTTCAATTGTGCAATTTCATTTTTCAATAAAGCGATCTCTTCCTTATGTTCACGAACAATAGGGATAAGCAAAGTCCAAAGACGGTCATACATAAGACCCTCTACTTCACGGGTTCCGTCTTCCTTGAATTCGCCGTATGAAGCATATTCCGGAAGCCCTACCGCTATTACATCTTCGGCAATAAGCCCCGGAACCCTCGATAGTGCAGGAATATCAACCTCGTCCCAATCCACTACTTCCCCTGCCTGTTCGGATGTCAGTGTATCTGCATAGGCTTCTGTAGCTGATTTGTCATACCACGTTTTAGGGTTAAGGTTCAATATCTTGTACGGATCTACCGCCGATTCCTCAATTTCAAGCTTATACTTGGTGGCAGAAGTTGCGCGTCCCAGCACTCCGTTACTTGTTACGTACATATTAGCAGCATAGGAATAAGTACGGTTATACACGTCCACCGACTGAATGAATGGGCTTGTAGCATCCGAACTTACATGTAATTCCGAACCCCCGACGGTGTTTTTTAAAGACAACCTACCTTCAGCTTCATAGCTTCCGCCACTCCCTTGAATCCTGAATAGGGTACCAGTGGCGTATATGTTACCTGTCGTACCGATTGTAGCCCGTCGAACTCCGTTATTAACGAATTGTATCGGTCCTGTAGCGTTCGAAAGGTCGTCAGGCGAACTTACTATTTTCCAGTTGTTAGTAGCGTCTACCCATTCTATACCTTCGCCACCGCCTGAGTCTGCTATCGTAAGATGGCTTACGTTTGATATGTTATGGTTATTCATATCTAAACCATCGTTAACGTGCATAGTGATTGAGCCTTGGCCTTTTCCGTCATACCAAGACGTATACATAGGGTCTATATAGGTATTGTACATAGTGGTGCCGTCTAGCTTTTGTCTTTCTAGGTTTACCCATCCACCGAAGAAAGAGTAGCCCTTCCATGCTTGCTTAGTGTGCGTTGAGTTAACCGTTAAAAACCCGTTCTCTAGCTTTGCTGTAACAGGTATGTTTGATTCTGATTCGTCGAACGTAGTCCCATTACTTGTTATAGAGCCGGAAAACGTACCTGTAGCGCCGTCTAGCGCCCCTTTTAACGTTACGTTTCCGCGGGAGTCTACTATGAATTTCCCCCCTGCTAAGTTCATAGTTACCCCTGTAATATCCCCAGCTGTAACAGTGCCGATATTGGCAGATAAGGCAGAAAGTGAACCAATATTAGCTTTAACTGTTTGTACAACATCAGCAGTTATTTTCCCACCGTCAATCAGTGTTGTTCCTGTCTTAACCCAGCCATTAACTAGCAATCCATTTTCAAAACCGTATTTCTCACCGTCTGTAGCTGGCCGTACTTTAACGGAATCGAATTGAATTGTCTTAGCAGCAACCGTTCTAAATCCGGCCCAGCCACCCATAGGAAAGATCGTATACCCGGTATAACCAGCAGGGGAAGATCCATACGGGAGTTTAACAATTTCGGTAATTGTGTACCATTTATTAAGCACAGGTGAAGCAACGTAATTCTTGAAATCTATTTTCGTATCACTATCGGCAGTAGCTTCCATTCTCAAAAGAACACCCGCACCGTCAATAGTTCCTGAAGTTAACTTAAAGGTAGTTTCTACATATACGTACTGACTGTAAGCTACATTTGTTACCAGCTTATTCATGTAGACTTCAGCCCCAGCACCGACAACCCACTGGACAGCATTTCCAGAGGAATTATCAGAAGCTACCTTTGTAGGTGCTACCCCAGCTTGTCCCGAATAGCCCGTAGGTAAAGTTCCGGTCCAATCTAGGAAGTTACTATTTTTACCGAATAAAATAGCTTCATCAGCTTCCGGACCTCTAGCACCTGTATCCCCTTTAGGCCCCTGGCTTCCAGTTTGTCCAGCTGGTCCCTGTGGTCCTGTAGGTCCCGCACTTCCTTGTGGTCCTGTAGGTCCAGTAGCCCCAGTAGCCCCAGTATTTCCGGTAGGTCCCTGTGGCCCCGTAGAACCAGTAGGCCCCTGCGGTCCTTGAATCAATGCCCATGTATAATCTGCTACATTTGTGGACTCTGTTTGTGTTGTCTTGTTGTACGCTATACCTATATACGTTTTTCCGGTAGGGCTATCTGAAATCGTACCGCCCGTACTTGAAGTACCGTACTTTATCCAGGTATACGTAGGCTGTCCATTAGGTCCGATTGGTCCGGGGATACCTTGATTTCCTTGTGGGCCTTGTGGTCCAGTGCTTCCTGTTTCACCCTTTGTATCCAAGATATGCGGGGAATATTCGGAAGCCAGTAGTCCAGGTTCTATCTTAACCTTTGATGCCCACATTTTACCGTTACGAGAAAGCCATACTCTAGCATGACACTTAACTGTATTAGCTGGTGCAACAATGCCTTCAAGTGTAAGTCTTTGCCATTTGTCTAAAATGGAAAGGGATGACGGTTTCCCGAAGGAACCAGTTCTGCTATTGTTAGAATCAAAGAATAGGATTTCAAGTGTCGGTGGACTAGAATCAATTCCGTGACCAGTGGGAATATACACTTCAGCACTTGCAGAGTAAGGCTTTCCTACTTCTGCGGGTGGGGTAATGGTTGGGGTAGCCGAACGCCATCCGTCACCTGTTAGCCCTGTGATATCATGCTTGATAGTTACGATTCCATCATTTAGAAAGGTGGTGTCCCGTGTAACACCTGCGGATAGGGTAAAGTAGTCTGAATTATTCACAAAGCCCGTATTCCGCAGCATATTCCAAGTGAAAGAATTACCCTCTATCAAACTCCAAGAATAATCCGCGTAATTGCTGGACTCTGTGGCTGTAGTTTTGTTGTAAGCTATACCCATCCACTTCTTACCTGTAGGTGAATCACTCATACCGGATGTGCTTGAATCTGCATATTTAATCCAGGTATATAACTGAACCCCGTCCGCACCTTTAGGGCCTTGGACTCCTTGGCTTCCTTGCGGTCCAGTAGCACCTGTATCACCTTTATCCCCTTTAATGAGAACCCATGTGTACTTAGCCGGGTCTGTAGAATCAGCAGCCGTATTGTCTGTGTACGTACCAATGTAGGTTTTTCCTGTAGCTACCGTAGTAGAAAACCCTGCTGTTCCCGTAGAGTTGGTAGCATAAGCAGTATGGAAATAAGGCGTTAATCCATCAGCACCTTTAGGGCCTTGAATGCCCTGGCTGCCATCAGCCCCTTTTATTAACGTCCATTTATACTTAGTTGGGTCTGTAGAATCTGTAGCGATCGTATCTACATAAATACCAATATAAGTTTTCCCTGCAGAATCACTTACTGAAAAGCCAGTACTTCCTGTAGGACTCGTAGAATAGGCAATATGAGTATAAGAAGAAACACCATTAGCACCAGTAGCCCCTTTAATTCCCTGGTCTCCTTTTTCACCTTGGATTCCCTGTAAACCAGTAGGCCCCTGCTCGCCTTTTACTTTTATCCATGTATATTTATTAAAATCGGTGCTATCAGTCTGTAAAAAGTCCACATACGTTCCCATATAGTCTTTCCCATTTGGGTCTTGCGAAAATCCCGTTCCGTTTGCATCGTCCGCATACGCAATGTGTAAATAGGTGGTAGATCCGTCTTGCCCTGGCTGTCCGGGGGTTCCTTGGTCTCCTTTTAATCCTTGCACTTCCACCCATACGCCATTTACGTATTGTTGAACAGGTGGATAAGCGCCATCTATACCGCTATAAATCCAAAAATCTCCTTCTGTCGCGCCGGTCGGTACGGTTGACTCACGAAAAATTGTATTTTTTAAAGAAACGTCAAGTGCATTTCTAGTAAATGAAGCGTCTACCGTTCCTACTATCATAAAAAACATCCTTTCTATAAATTAAAAAAGTCCTAAGCTCCAAAAGGGCTTAAGACTTTTCTTAGTAATATACCTGGTTTAACTATTCCGCTCTGATCGTTTCTTTTGCTCTATATAAAACATTGTTTCTCCGACTCCAGTCTTCTACTTCGTGGGAAAAGGCAAAACCTTGTAAAATCCACTTCGTACCGTCTTGATCATAATAATAATTAACCGTTTCGGCTTCGTGGTGGTCGTCTTCTGCCGTTATTGTGCCTTCTGTAAAGCTATAGTTTATTTTATAAACTAATGAACGACTGCGGACATCTACACAATATAAAGTAGGCATATCCCCGTTAGAAATATTTCCGTTTGACCCTCCATAGGTCACATACAAATAAGGAAAATCTAAAGCAGCACTTTGATAAACTTGGTTAGCAGAAACGCCGAAGTCGGCAGCCGTTAAAGAATATAAGATTTTATAGATTCCCGCGTCCATATCGGCTTTTCTTGCAATTTTAAAACTCACTTTTTCACTAAAGCCTTTCGCTAATAAGTAATAACCGTTTTTATTGTCTAAATTAAACCGGGTATCTACAGCGTAAATGATTTTAATTGAGCTATCACCCCATTTAAGCAGCTTTCCCGCTGTATAAGGGAACTTGACTAAGCACCCCTTATTTTCGGCCACATTTTTAAATTGAGAATATATATATACTTTTCCGCTTTCGACTTTTAGGCCGAAATGTGAGCCATGCCCGCCATTTTTACATACCATTCTATCTAAAATGGTTCCGCTTAAATCAGTACGAGTTATAGAGAAGCTTTCCCCGGCTGCAATGTCCGCGTCTGTTACTAAAGATCCTCTATAACCTTGCGTCCAATAGATATGATTGTTTATTGTGTCTATGGCTGCATATTGTGCCACACTGTAATTAAAATCTGTGTCACCTGGGTTCGGTTCATTTTGAAGACGACAAAAGAAAGCAAAGTCTTTTTCTTCGGCAAAAATGACCGGCTTTTTTGTTTCGTCGTTCACACTACAACGGATTGTATAAGTTGCTACTTCGTTGCCTACCTCTATTATGTTCCCTACTCCTGCGTGTGCTTCTTCCCATTCCTCTACATGGGCGCCTTCATTGTCTAGCATTTCCCATACAAAACCTTCTTTTGGTATTTGGGCCGTTATATTGTCCAGGCCTTCAAATACGCGAATGATAAGGCGTTTCTTTTCGCTGTTGCTGCTAAAGTCCAAACCATCAGGCGTAAACATTTCAATTTTCCAACTTGTCTTTGCTTGTGCAGCCTGTAGGGCCTGAGAAGCCAGGGCTTGAAGTTTCCATATCTCGTTAGGGGTTACAGTGTTTATGGTGACGAATTCACCAAATACGACGTTATCTGCTGAGCTGTCGGCCTGGCTAAAATTCGTTTCTAATACGCGGGCCGTAACGGTTAAAGGTGGATTCATTTCATTATCTATAACCGCAATTTGATCGCCTAAACCTGGCAGGAAATCCAATAAAGCTACGTCTACGCTATACGTATATTTAGGGTGGTTATATGTTTTCATTTGCTCTTTACCCCATGTTAAAAGGCCTTCGGGTCTTATAATATCCTCATTTACTATAAATCCTTCTAAATAGGCGTTTCCGTTGTTATATTTGTCGTTTGCTTCTTCATCTACAATAAAAGGCAGATATTCATAATTATTAGATCCTGGGACTTTAACTGCATTTACACTGGTAATAGTAGCGCGTTCACCCTTTGCATTTTGACCGCCAAATACATACAATTTTGTATAAAATTCTAAATTCGATTTGGTTCGGGTTGCTCCTTTTAGATTTTGCCGAAACTCAAAACGCTGGCCTGTTACTTCTCCTAGTCGATCAGTAAAAAAGACGCGCTTTTCTATAATGTTCCCTTTTGAAATTAAAGCGTATGCTTCTAATTCGATAGAAAAGTCTTTTGTTGCATTATCTAAAGCAGCCTGGGCTTTCCCTTCGCTTACTGTATAAGATTTTTTCCCACCATTAAAGAAGTCGTTAAACTCGTCTAATATCCAGCCGCTACGCTGAAAAATATAGCTGATAACATCTTTAGAGCTTGCGGCCGTCCAGGTCTTCCCGTCTATAAAAGTATGGTTTAATTTCCAAGCTAAAGAATTAATAGCTTCCACCTTTTTTAAATGGCCCAGGCCGTTTATAACGTCGCTTTTATCATAAATAGTAAATAGTTTAAAACGTTCGTTACTGTCTGCAATAAGTAGCTGCGTTCCTGTGTCTAATAGATCCGTTTCCTCATAACCATAGGGAACATCAAGCGTTAAAGTCTCGGCCCATATCTTGCCACTTTCGTCTGCTATTTTAGTGCTATGCACATCGTTATAAAAAGGGCAGGCCCCGGCACTGTTATTATCTAAATATCCTATAATTTTATCTTCGCTATCTAAAATATAAATCATCTGTTTTCCACCCCTTAATTATAACGCGGGCTATAATCCAGCCACCAACTAGCGCCGCTACCTGGTTCGGGGCTTACTGTAAAGCTTCTAGGGATACCGCCGTCCATGGTAAAAAATTCGCTTCCAATGTATAGATTCTCTAAAAATAAAGATCCATTTCGATAGACTTTATTTTCTTCGCAATTAATGACAATTTCATCCCCGGCCCTTGCTACTATTTCTACCGTATTTCCTAAAATCTCATAGACTTTTAAATCCGTTAAAGCTGCGGGGTTCGATTTGTATTTCACACCTTTAGAATCTTCGGTTATATCATATTTACCTATATAAACAGCTACGGCCGCTATCTCGTCGCCAAATTTATTTGAGCTATCCGTATACGTTCCACTCCATTTCTTTCCTGTCGGTTTGCCGTTACTTGAGCATTTTTGGAAGGTAGCCGAGTATTTATTTCCTACCTTTTGAAACGTACATACTCCATAAAAACCGGTAAACGTGTTTTCGTCTAAATCCTGGGGCAAAGCCATAGTTTTAGTGACAACTTTTGTTACCGCCTTTTTATTTTTGCCTTTCCCTGTCGTGGTTTTAATCGTCCCTTTGTATTTGATCATTTTCTTTTTATTAGATCCGTTCTTCGTTCTTTTTACGCTGCCGTCGTTGTTGCTGTTGTAAACAGACTTTTGGACGCCGTTAGAATCGTATCCTATTTGAGCGCTTGCCAAGACCTCATAACTATTTTCGGCATCTTTTAACATGATCTTGCCTACCCGCCGGCCTTCACTATCCAATAAATACAGCTCTATTTTATTCATAGCGCGGGCATAACCTTTTTTAAGGTATAGACGGGCTTCGACTTTCCAATCTTTGAGCGCTTTAGAAAACCATTGCTGCCGAGCTGGCCCATGCCATTTTTTAGACACGTTAGCCCCAAAATAATCCGCGTTATCTTTTAAGGCCACTCTTAAGGCTTGGCCCGTTGTCCTCATATCGCTATCGCTAGCGATCACGCCGTTTTCAATATTAAATGTAAGGTTAGCAGCCGTTAATTTTGTCCAGCTCGCCAGGGTGTTACATGCATCGTTTAAAATTCTGGGCTTATTATTGATTGGCTTGTCCTGGTTTTCCTGGTCAAAGCCAGCGCCTAAATATATATAACTGTCATCGTCTGAAGCTATAGCAATAGAATCTGTTTCGGCTGTAGGAACAACCGTAAAAATAGGGTAGGTTGTTGTATTTCCACCGGGCGTAATAACATGGGTTTGTTTGGTTAAAATTTCTTCTACCTTTTCGCCCAGGGCCACCCCTTCTGAAGATGAAAACTTAATAGAGAATAAAACGCTGTTATCTGTCTGGCTTACTCGCTGCGGTTCGCTCACTTCTACCGGGTGAACATACCAAACTACCTCGCTTTCATCTGAAAAGATTAAGGGGTATTCGTCGCCGTCTCCTGTTTGTGTAAAAAGGTTGGCTAACTCCCGCATTTTTAAAACTCTATCGCGTTCGCTACTGGCTTCTAAAAGAACGTCAATCGTAAATAGTTTGGATCCGAAGGAAAGACCCTCGTATATAGTGCCGAACATGCCAGGAATTGTTGTGGTTTGCTCGGTTGTTTCTGCTAGGATATTCCTTTTTATGTCCACTACCATTAAACCTAAGTCGCTGCGGCTGTCGAAGCCACAATAATTAAATTTGGTTTCAATACTCATTTGTTAATTTCTCCTTTTGGAAAAAGAAAAAGCTAAAAGCGTGTTATACGCCTTTAGCAAGTTTAAATAAGGTATCTTCTTTGTTTTGCTGTTTTTTTACTGCATTATAAATTTCTTTTCCATCTATATACATATTATCGTCTTTTAATAAAATCTTCGATAAGAGGCCAATTTGCTGTTGTAATAAATCGATTTGAGTATCCTGTTTTCTCAGCAAAGAAAATATAAGACTACTATCATTGTTGCTAGTCGGATCCCCAAATATTTTACTAGAAACCGCAGCTAGTAAATCTAACGCTCTACTTCGCTTGTCTGGACTTAGAGGAATAATGGCCTCTGGTTTATTACCTTCACCCACCATGGCCAAATGTTCTTTGGTGATGATACCGCCATTTTCATAGCCATGACCATGACCAATGTATTTAAGCATATTGGATCCATAACGCGATTTAGCATAGTTCATGCCTGCAAGCAAGCTATCCAAACCGTTCTTCCAATTCTTATGGCCTGGGAATGAAAATGCGGAAAACGTTGGCGGGATCACCTGGACGAGGCCACGAGCTAAATTTCCAGAGTAATAGTTGACATCTTTTACTCCTGATGATTGGATTGCATGTGGATTACCACCTGATTCAGACTTAATTTGACGTAACCATGCATCTTGAAATGCCTTAGATGTAGGTAAAGCATTCATTGACAAAGCTTTAATGACAGTACTCCTCCAACGCTCTACGCCACTACCTACAGGAGCCGCACTGCCTCCGCCGAAGCCATCGAACAATGAACCGAAATAATCCACTGCTTTATTTTTTGCCCATGACACAACACCCTTCCCGCCAGCCCATTGGTTCGCGAATGTAGGGAACGTATCTTTAAAATTCAGTGACTTTTTAAGCTGGTTCCATAACTTAGAAGGGCCTTTTGTCATGATATCGAATGCATCTACAGCTTTCCCACCCAATGTTCCAATGCCGTCTATAACTTTGTTAGATCCATTAATGATGTAATCCATAAATGAATCATCATCGCCTGTACCTTTTGCAAAGCCAGGAATCGAATTTGTAGGGAAATTATAGCTGCTTAATACTGCTTTTGTTTTGTTATGAGGAAGAATAGCTGAACCCCTTGGCAAATTCATAAGTTCAGTGCCTGTTGTACCAACCAATCCAAGACCTTTACCCGGTAAGTATCCAAGCTCTGGGCCTTCTTCACCAACAAAAGATAGGCCGCCTTTAAAGGGACCTTGAAACGTGCCTTTAGCGTTTTGGGCAATAGCTCCTGGATAACTGGCATTAAATTTTGGAGGGGACGAGGTCTTTTCTTTATTACCAAATATACCTTTAACCCAACTAATCGCGCCTTTCAAGAAACCTGTTAAACCCTCCATTGCTTTTCCTACTCCGCTTGTTTCTTTTTGGGCATTTTCAATATTAAGTTCCTTTTGTTTTTTGGAAGCTTTTACGGACTCACTTTTTTGTAGCGATGCATTCTTTATGACTCCGTCTTTTTTCTTTTTGGCTTGAGCAACGGTCTTGTCTTTTTCATTTTGAGCATCATTAACAATCTTGTTATACTCATCTTTAGAAATTACGCCTAATTTCTTGTATTGCACTTCAGCATTATGAACTTTATTTAAGCGTTTTTTTTCTGCATTTTTTATCGTTTCTTTATATTCTTTTTCTGCTGCTTTAATGGTCTGATTCATTTCTTTGGTCGTAATATCATATCGTTGCTTACTTCGTCTCTTGTTTATGGCGGTTATTTCATCTTCACTTTTGGCCGTCTTGTTAATTTTTGTATTATACATCTGGTCATTGATCTGGTTAATTTCAAGCTTTTCACTTCGAGTAAGGGCTCTTTTTTGTTTAGAGGCACTACTCATAATCTGTTTAATGCGCTCATTGCCACCATTGACTTTAGCAATTTCGGCCTTATGCTTTTCATCTAGTTTTTTTAGCGCATCATCTTTATCTTTTTGGGATAATTCCTTATTAGAATTCAAAGCCTTTACAGCTTCGACACGTTCTTTCTGGTGCTGATCTTTTAAGGATGAAAGAACACTATTGGTCATGGAATTATATTGTTTGGTGGTGTCATCTTTAATCTTTTTATTTATCACAGTATTGGATAGCATGATTTGATTAAGCTTGGTTTTTGCCCCGGTATATAGCTTGTCATACTCACTTAGTGCCTTTTGGGTTGAATCTGAAACTCCCTTGATTTTCAGGTTAAGTGAAGCGCCGTTTTCTGCTGTTTTCGTCGCTTTTTTACGGGCAGCTTCCTTCTTATCCTGTTTATCAAAACTCTTCCCAATAGCCGCACCAACGTCTTTCCCGACAATTCCACCGATAATGCCTCCTGCTATCCCGCCGATGGCTGTTCCAAACACTGGAATGACAGATCCTAACGCCGCGCCTGCTAAAGCACCAGCACCCATTCCCCCTAATGCACCGCCAATTCCACCGCCGATTGATTCTTTTGTTCCTGAACCGGTGGCCAACTCATACCCTAATGCGCCGACTCCAACAACCGTCCCGATTGCGCCAGCCCCTTTTACAAATTGTAAGGCCTTGGCACCTTTACCAACCTTTCCTGCATTTTGAGCCACTCTACTTCCACTAGAAACAGTGGGAGTAATGGTAGTTCCTGCAGGTGCCTTTTTGCCGCCTGTTATCCCGCCGCCACGAACGCTATTGTTGCGTTGTAAGGCTCTGGTATTGGTATTAAGGGCAACCGTCTCAGCGTTTAAAGATTGTGCGCTGCCTTTGGTCATGGACGTAAAGCTACCTAAATTAATGACACCATTTGATAAAAATTTAAGTAGGCCAGCCCCGCCAAGCGTAATCTTTCCAACTCCAGCAACTAAACCGCCAATACCGATCGTTAAAAATCCAAGTGCCGCACCTACACCTGTAGCCCCCACGCCGATTGCTGTCCATTTTGCGATGGTATGCTGCGTTCCTTGGTCTAGTTTATTGAACCATCCAACTACATCCTCGATGCCACCAGCTACCGTTTTTATGGTCGGGATCAATGCAGTTCCGAAACTCGTGGCAGCACTTTCAGCTTCACCTTTCATTTTTTCAATAGAGCCCTTTAATGTGTCCATTTTAGTGGCAGCTACATCATCGGCACTAATTTTATTAATAGCTACGCCCATTTCGTCAAATGCTTCAGCACCTGATTTACTGGCAATCATGGCCCCACGAATGGCATCCGAACCAAAAATGGTATTAAAGGCATTGATTTTTTGTTCTTTTGATAGATTCTTTGTGGATTCTTGAAGAATATTGAAAACTTCAGACATGGATTTAACATTACCTTGCTCATCAAAGAATGATGATGAAAGATACCCACTCGTTTTTTGAAGTCGGTCGTATTCTTTTCGTAATTTTGCCTTAGATGCCCCAGAACCAAGTTCTTGTTTGGCTAATTCTTTGAATGCCTTATCCAAATCCGGAATCGTTCTTGAAGCTGGCTGAATGCCCTTTTCCACTAAGTACTTATATCCGGCTGTTGTATTGGTTGTGGCAATTCCTAATTCATCCATCGCGGTTGCAGCCGCATCAGTCTGCGGAGACAATCGCATTATCATGGTTTTTAAGGATGTACCTGCATCGGATCCTTTAAGTCCCGCTTGAGCGAATACTGCCAATGCTGTATTTGTATCCGCAAAGCTAAAACCAACGGGTCCTGCCACACTTGAAACCTGGGATAATGAATAGTTCATTTCTTCTACGGATGTGGCGGAAGCATTAGCAGAACCGGCTAGTAAATCGGCTGCCTTTGCCATATTAATATTGTCATCTCTAAATGAATTCAACACGGTGGAGGCTATTTCAGCTGCTTGACCTAATTCCAATTCACCAGCTGTGGCTAATGAAAGGGATGCTTTTAATCCACCGCTCATGATGGATTCTAGATCAACACCTGCTTTAATCAACTCTTGCAAGCCTATGGCCACTTCTTTATTGCTATACTTTGTTTCCATTCCAAGTTCATTTACAAGGCTATTCATCTGTTTTCCATATTGTTTCCACTCTTGCGGACTCATGAGTGCCTTAATGTTGGCCATAGCTTGTTCAAAATCAGCTGCTTGTTTGATGGTATAGCCTAAACCTATACCGCCAGCTAAAGTAATGCCGCTAAAGCTAGATGAAATCGAATGCCCTGTTTCATTTAATGTTGAACTCGTGGTCATTGCGCGATTAGATAAACCTCGAAGCTTTGATTCAGCTTTTCCGATGTCATCCGCTAACTTACCAAAAGAAGGATGGACAGTGGAGATTTTTCGATTCAGAGTATTGAACGATGCATTCAATTTTTGTTGTTCATCCACGAGGGACTTGTATTTATTTTTGGCCTCAACGACTCTGCGATCATGTTCTCCAAATTCCCTTGTCAAATCCGCTACTTTTCGCTGTTGAGTATCAACAATCTGTTGATGGATATTAGCCTGGTCACTTAATCCTTTAAGCTTATCTTTTTGAGCCGAAAAGGCTAACCCGCTTTTTTTTTGGCTCTCAACATGGTCGTCCGTTTTCTTTTTAAGTTTGGCCAATTCGGATTCTAAATCTTTCGTGGACGATGTAAAGTCGACCATTTTGCTGGTAGCATCTTTGACTTGCTTTTGCCAGGCACTTTGTCGCTGTACGGCTGTATTAATTTCTTTATTTAAATCCTGTATAACCTTTGAACTTTCCGCGTTTGTCTTGAGCTCATTTTTACGTTTTTCATTCAATTGCTGAATGCGTTTTTCGTTCAAAGACATGATTTTATTCAAGCCGGCAACCTGCTTACCTAATGCACCATATTTATCATCTGCATTATTCAACACGGCCATATTGGCTTTCATTTCCCGTTCTGCGCTTTTAATCGATCGGTTTACAGCCGTTAAAGATTTGGTGAAATTGGTGGACGATAAATCCATTTCGATAATCATTTTCCCAAGGGGTTGATTTCCTATCAATTAGTTTCCTCCTTTCCTAGGATAATGTTTTTACAAAGTCTGCTAAATCCATGGCTTTTTCTTTTTTCGGTTTTTCATCATTATTTAATATTTCCATCAAATGATAGTAATCGGCATTCACAACATCGTGATAGCTCATGCCCTGCTGCATTAAATTAAGAAAAAGAGCATTTAGATTATCAATGGCTTCTTGTGGGGTTAATCCAGTTCCGCTTCTACTTCCCCGTCCTTCATGAACTGGATCAACTTCTGACTCTTTTTTTCACTGTAACCAAGAACCTTGTAATAGACTTCATACAACTTCTGCATCAATTCATGTGCCTGGATACCATCTAGAATGTCATTTGCTTTAATGCCAAATAAATCAGCAACAAAATTGACAAGAGCCATCGTAGATTCTTCATCATCTTCATAAATGGCATTATTCAGCTTTAACGCTGTAATTAATTGCTTGCCGCTTACCCATGGTTGTGTATGGGTAGTGACTTCTTTTGTTTTGGAATTGGTTAATTCTAATGTGTACATGTTTCATCCTCCAATTTTTATAAAAAATAAAATGAAAAAGCCCTCCATAAGGAAGGCTTTCTATTTATCCAGCTGGTGGTGCTATAGGGGGAAATGCATATGCTTTTAACTTTGTAGCAACTTCCGAACCGATTCCGTAAGCAATGGTTTCACCATCGTTATTTGCAATACATTCCATCGTCAACTTTTCATCATCTGGTTCTGCTGGTTTATCTTCACTTGTTTTAAGCGATACATCACCGGCAGACATTTTACCTTTTAATAAAGCAAATAAAACGGGCTGGCCTGCTGCATCCTCTGATTCAAGTAATGCTGCCACATACGGCGCCTCTGTACGTTCACCAATCAATGTAAAGCCATCTGTATGTTTCTTACGGCCAAGAACCGCTTCTGTCATTTCTTCTGGTACGTCCAGAATGCTAATTTCCGCTTTAACGTCACCCGTACCTTTTGCCGACACATAATACGCCACATTTGAAGCGTAAACCTTCACAGATTCAGGGGAGATACCTGAAATGGTTGCTTCCTTGGTACCACCCTTATTGGCCTTACCTTCTACAACAAAAACAGATGATGTGGCTTTACCATCTTTATCTAAAACGACAAATGTCGCTCGCTTGAAACCTACTCTAATACCCAATTTACAACACCTCTTCTTTTATTAGTCCTCGATAACGCCTGGCATCAACAAAGCGTTTTGTTTCTTTGAAGTATTCATCTAAACCATCTTTTAACTGTCCGAAACCAAGCTTTTTTAATTCTTTTTTTATCTCAGCCTGAATCTCTTTAACTTGCAAACGGTTCGTTGATTCCACATCAATTTGATACAAATATTCATTTGCATGATTTTCATTACTGGCATAGACAGTTGGAACAGGAACATCCAATGGATCAATCACAATAAAAGGTTTGCTGGTATCTCCTGTTTCGGGATATTCATAAAATTTTATCCGGTCTTCACAAAGGGAAACAATTAATTCATTTGATTTTAGCTGGTTATAGATCACCATTAAACCGTCTGTCATAATTGTTTTTTCATCTCCTTCGTGACCGCATGTAAAAAGGCTCCTTCACTATTCGAAATTGCTCGTTGAATAGATCCGTAGCCTTTTGGTTTTATTTTTATGCCTTGTCTGTTATACCCGAATTCATTTAAATGGACCAATCGATAACGCTCTTTTGGCCCGTTCCAACCAACTAATACCGATTTAAAACCGTTCTTGCTTGTTACCTTACCCACTACAATTTCTTCCTGAGACGCCCCTGAATCTTTAAATTCCTCGAATTCATCGGAAACGGCTTTTGAAACCACATTAGCTCCGGCCATTAAGGCTTTATTGGATACTCTGCTTAAAGCCTGTTCTGACAATTGATTTTGCAGTTTTTTATAAACGTCCTCGAACCCCTTAAATCCAACACTCATGTGATCACCGCCAAAAGAACGGTAATAAAATCGTTATTAGTTAGGTTAGCACGAACATCAATCACGTTAAAACGAATATATTTACGTTCACCATTTATCATTTTTGAATATCGATCATCCTCTAACTCTGCGTAGTGTTCAGTGTCGGGAAAATACTCACCGATTGAATCGCGGATATTAATAGTCACGGCATTTTTCGTATTCATAAATTTTAGCTGCTGTTGTTCCTTACCGGAATTGAGAATTTCGATATCTTTCATGCTGGCGCTGTACACTTCTGCAAAACACTCATATACCTGCATCAATGCTCCTTCACCTGGTTCTGGGCCATTATTCGGGGCATATTGGTAAAAACAAACTGGTGTCCTTAACTCACCACAGCCGATTTTATTCGGCTTAAAAGTTGGTTTCATCAGCAATCTCCCCAGTAGGTGTATAAAGCTCCAAAGCTAAAGATGTCATTTGCGACGCGAAATTATCGTTAAAAAACTCTAAGGCGTCATTATAAACATAGCGTGAACGTTCAAATACCAGCTCCCTAGCCCTTTCATTCTTTTCCATAGTAAAGGAACCACACTTTACTTTTATGTCCTCAGCAGAGGAAGATAGGATATCTTTTAACGCATCATCCTCGATACTATGTGAAATTTTCATACGTTTTTTAAATTTCGTTAATATTTCGCTTGTGATTTCCAATTAAATCACCTACTTTGTTTTCATTTTCTTATCTTGCTTTTCTTCTTTACCATCGTCTTTATTAGTCCCAGGATCTTCTTGCTTTTCTTCCACACGAACTAAAAAAGAGCCATCAAGGTTTTTCTCAACCTCATCAGCCCTTTTAATAGTCATTTCAATTTCAGATTTAGGAGTATAAATCACACCTGAATGAATGTCACGAAACGTTTTCAGCACTTTAAATTTAGCCATTAATAATTCCCCCCTATTAGCCTTCAGGCACTGTCTCTGTAACTTCTAGTTTATAAATCAGTGAAGCTTTATTATCTTTAGCTTTACCAAATGCAAAACCTTTCGCAGTATACAGATTGACATCTTCAATAGCTAACGTTTGATCGTATTTATTAACTTGAACACCACCAGCTGAATAAGCATCATAACGATCACGAACGAATGCTACTAATTCGCCTTCTTCTGCAAATTCTGATTCAACAATTTGTACGTTAAATGGTAACGCTGTGATATATGCGCCTAATGAATTTTGAATCGTAAAATTAATTTTCACATCCCACGCATCCATTGGATTTAGAAGGAAGTAAACTTTACCACCGACATTGATTTTTTTGTCTTTTTCTGTTTTAGATAATGTTTTGCAAATAGTTCCGATTTCTTTAATAGATGTTCTAGCATCAGTGAAAGTTAGAGTTCCTGTAGAATCTTTTTTAGCATGTCCATTCGTTGGGTCTACAGCTTTCTTTAAATCGCGAATTAAACCGATTGGTTCGTGTTTCGTTGGACCAGCACCAAGGATAATACCTTGCTCTAAAGCTACCGCATATGTTTCTGTAATTTGTGTACGTACATATGCTTCAACCCACGCTGGACCAAATTTATCTAAATCTTTTGCAAGTACAACAAACGATGTCAGTTTAGATTGATCGAATGATTCCTTTTTGAACGCAGCATCTAATTGACTGCGAATTTCTCCGAAAATTGGGCCCCACGCAAATGCGCCGGATTTTTCAGATGTAATAATTTCAGCTTTCACAGTACCTAGATTAGTGAAGTTGATAATTGATAGCAGTGGATGTTCTGTTGTTAAATCTTCAAAGATTCGGTCAACTGTTGTGTACGGTAAAACTGTTTCAGATTCAAAACCACCAGAACGAACAACTTCGTTGAAAAACTTCGTCTCTTCAGAAGTAAGTACGTTTACACCACGTGCAGCTAAAACTGTATTGTCATTATTTTGTGATTGTACACGATTAGTAATTTGTGTTGTTAGTGAGTTTACTAACTCATCTTGCATTGTGTTCCAAGCCGTTTCAATTTGTTCTGGTGTAGAGCTCTCGTTTTTCACCACTTGAGCATATGCTGTTTTAGCCTCGTCATAAGCTTTTGTATGATTATTTAATTTGATTGTCATTATTTTTCCTCCAATTAAAAAATGAACCCTCGTTTTTTCGCCACAGGCGTAGGTTCATTAGTTTGGTTAATATTCATCTGTAGATTAGCTGTTACTTTAGCAACGATGCTGTCTATTTGTTTATCAGAAATCTGGATATTAGTCATATCGTTGCCTGACTTATTCTTCATTTCTCTTGCTTTATCGATTACAGATTGCGGCAAAAGGACACTATCAATTGAATTTGTTAAAACCGGAATTTCAGTATCAAACATAATTTCATCTACAAATCCATGAGCTGCAGCTGATTGAGCATTAAAAAATGTTTCTTCATCCATCAGTTTTGCAAGCTCTTCACGAGTTTTACCAGTTTTTAAGATATACGCATTTGCGATACCTGTACTGATTACTTCCAACATATTTGCATTGTGTCTCATGGCATGTTGATCGCCTTGAGCGTAATTTGCAGCATTATGAATCATCATATAACCAGTAGGAGCAATAAGAACTTTACCCTCATCACCAGCCATTGCAACAACTGAAGCAGCCGAAGCAGCAGCGCCGACAATTTTTGTTGTTACTTGCCCCTGATATTCCTTAAGTATCGTATAAATCTCGCTGCCAGCATCAACGTGGCCGCCTGGCGAATTAATAATCACTTCGACTGGAGATGCATCGCTAGGCAAAGCATTGGCTACATCATTAGGCGAAACAGATTCCATCCCATACCAGTCATATACTTCTTTATAGTCGTTACTGACAATAACACCTTTAATTTGAATCTTCGTCATTTTTTTCACCTCCCTTCGGTTCATCGATGCTTTCATAGTTTTTAGTTAATATAAATTCATCGAGTTTCGGATTGTCTGAACGATTAAATCCAGCTTCCTCACGCAATTCATTTTGTGTAAATGCACCTGACGCTATTAACTTATCAAATGCTGCAGCAAGCTCAAATACATCTTTCACTTTTACGCCAATTGCCTTTATGTGTTCACCAATTTGATATTCCTGTCGAGTGATTGTTTTAGCGTTCAATTCATCTGTTATTTTCTTAACCAGTGGATTGATACATAGCTCGATATAAGCTTTTAAGCCGCTATCAAGCTCTGCAACCTCACCATGTAATAAATTGATTGGGATACCCAAAATGTTAGCTACATCGTCTATCAAGGCTCGTTTTATTTTGTTAATATCCTCGGCACTTGGTCCCTTTACACTTCCGTTCGAAAACTCTTCGTAACTAATGCCTTTGAACAAAGGGAAAATAGCTGTTACTTTATCTCTAACAGCACCTGTGATTTTGTTAATGAGTGACTGTGTTTTTTCTGTATCATTCAAATTTTGGGCAGAGTCAAACTTGATGGCACCACGTATTTGATAACTTCGCTTAGATGATTCGATTAACGATCCGAATAACTCGGCATAATCATTAATTAATCCATCCATAAAAGTTGTTAAACGCTTGTTGTTATAGGTAAGATAAATAACTTCATCCATATTCCATACTTTGTTGTTGAACGTGAAATTTTTCACCGTAACGCTCTGGAATGTGTCTGGGAATAGTGCATATTCATTACGTAGGAAAGAGTCTGCAATTAACAGTTGATCCTGGTAAGGAATGATTAACACTTCGTTATCACTTATTAAATTAGCTATAACCGTTTGCCAAAAGTCCGAAGCGCTCATATCTGTGTTAGGACGTACATTAAAAGCATAATCTAACTCATTACGTATTCGCTCATTATCACGCATGTAACGAAATTCTGTTTGCGATATAGTTCGAGCGATAAAATTAATACATGTTTCTAATGCAATTTCTTTTAAATACACTTTTTTTGATGCTTCAATAGTGAACTCATAATCATAGGACGAAGCCAATTCCTTATTTTTATGAAAAATACTGTCAAATAACCCGATTGTTTTCACCCCCTCCCTAAAAATTTAGTGCATCTAATGCATCTAAAGCATCTGAAAAATCGTAATCCTCTAAATCTCTAGATGCCCATACTCCATATAAAAACATCATAAAACCATCCGTTTTACGTTTGACTGGCTCTTTTTTTCGATATAACTTATTGCCCTTGTTATCAATAACCACCAGAACATTGTTTGTGTACCAACGCATAATAGGATTCTTACCAAAAATAACTCGCTCCTCATCAAACGCAAGGTCGATTTTAGGGGATAACAAAGCACTCGCCGCATCTGGATTTCGAATGGTTTCCACTTCGAATCCTTCTGCTTCAAAAAGAGGTCGTAAAATTTCCATACGGAAACTATCTCCTATGATTTTCTTTATATTCCAACCTTCATCACGGCGGTTAACGAACCACCCAACAACGATATATGGATCCATTGAATCTTTATCTAGCACTTTCAATAAACCATCTTCTTCCCATTTGCGAATAGGTGCAAATTTGCGATGGTCCTTTTTGTTATTACCTTCTGCTTTCGGCGTACTATAACCGTAATGTTTATCAGCAAAAGGTTTGCAAACGAATGAATACGATAGTTCTCTCGGTATGATGTAATAATCGTTTTTCAAGAAAAGCAACCCACATGCAACAAAGTCTCGAATAGCAGCATAGTCGACAGAACCTATACATTCGCGTTTTTTCAATTCTGATAAATCATATCCTTGATTGGTAGCTTTTATTTTCTCCCAGGATGCAACTGATTTTTCTAAATCAACTTTTGGTAGATTCATCCGTTTGGTAATGAAATTTTCATATCCTGATGAGTCGTTTTCGAGCTTCTTGTATTGTTTCAACACTTTCTTGAATAATGTTTTTGCATAGCTACTTAATGGCGGATGAAACTGTGGATTCGCCTTTTGCCACATGTCTGGATTATGCATTTCTTCTTCATCATCAATACAACACATGAATGGAAATAATGAATCTTCTTTTACCGAAACTTCACGCTTCAAAATACTCATAGCACGTTCTTTTAAACGATCGATAAAACCATCTCGTACAAATCCATCTGTACCAATAAAAAATTCCCGACTGTCTCGCACTTTACCGAGACCACCCGAGAATACATCTACTACATCATTGTTTTCATATTCATGTACTTCATCATAAATAACACAACCATCGCGCAAACCATCTTTCGTGCTTGCATTTGACGTATGGAATTGGAAGATAGCTTTTGTATCTACCGATTCAATAACAGCTTTTTGATGCTTGAAATAAGACTTCAAATCATCATTCATATCTATTGCATTGTAGACTTCTGCAAATGAAGTCTTAGCTTGTTTTTCGCTATTGGCCACAATTGACACATTATAAAATTCGATTCCGTGAAGCTCGCTAATTAGATAATTTACAAGTGCTGAAATAAAACCGTTTTTACCGGCTCCGCGTGCCATGTAAATGAAAAATTCATCGAATACTAAATCATCAGCATCCTTATAACGCAAGAAAATAAAACAAGTGATAAATGTTTGAAATGGCTCTAAATCGAAATACCACTTTTCAGCAAATTGTATAAACTGTTCAATGTGCTTACTGTCGAAGTAAACGTCATCCATAGTCAGAATGTCCGCTTCAAGCCACTCGATAAGCATGATCCGCTCTTTGTTTAAAATGATGTCGCCGTTACGCCACATCGAAATATATTCTTCTACGTAGTTATAAGTAATCAAATTAAACTACCACGCTTTTGTTTGTCTTCCACAGATGTTGATGCAGGGGCAGGAGTTGCCTTTAATTTAAATTTTATTGATTTTTCTAGAGCGATTTTTTGAGCGTTGATTTTCATTTTTTCATTCATACTTGGATGGCTTTTTATGAATTTTTGTTTTCCATTTTCAATAGTAATACTTATTCCGTCACGATCAATCACTGTATCGCACTCTGCATCTAATTCATGCAAACGAATTAAATCATTTACTTTCTTTACTTCCAGCAGATCATCAGTATCAATACGTGATAATAATTGAATTTTTAACTTTTCAAAGTTTGTTTTTTCCATACTACCCCTCCCCCCATCACCCCTAATGTGAAGGACTATTTTTTAAAAATTTTCAGACAGTTGGGCCCCCACCCGGTCCCCGGTTTTCGAAAAGTTGATCAAAGTTATTGACCGGGGGGTACTACCATTTCTCATCGTCCCATTTCTTAAGCTTTGTTCCTCCAAAAACTCTGTTGTGCATCTTGTTATGGCAATCCAGGCATAAAGTTTCAAGGTTATCCAATACCAAAGCCAATTGAGGATAGTGTTCAATCTCATACTTATGATGGACGTTGAGCTCCACACTCTTACGTTCACCCTCTACCTTGATTGAGTCCACATGCACCCTGCCTTCACGCTTACACTCTTGGCATTCACGAATGTCTCTATCCAATGCTTCAAGCCTTAGCTTGTTCCACTCACTTGAACGATAAAACTTTTTCTTCTGTGCATCTGTCTTGTACTCAGCCATCTCCTTTTATAATCCACCTTCTTTCTTTCTACGAAGAAAAAGACATCTACCTTTTACCTAGATGTCTTTTTCTTTTTCTCTTTATATATTTTTTTTGCTCAATTGCCTCTTCAATGATTACAGAATAACAATATAAATTATCTATTGGTTTTTTTATTGAACGGACAACTATTGCCATTGCAATAAATATTAATAATAAGATTAGACAAATCAAATATACCCATTTATTTACCGGTGCTGACAAATCAATACTAGTAAAGATATCACTTAAATTATCAGCGTCTTTTATTTGATTCTCATTAATTTTTAGAAAGTTATTGAGGAATGCCAGATTATAATTAGTAACGATATTAAAAATAGTTATGCCCATTGAAGTGAAAACAGGTATTAATAATCCCAGATACATAACAATATGATTATCTAAATAACCAGTATCTTTCTTGTATGAGATAGCAGCATTAATTCTTCTACTCATCATTTGTAAATCTTCTGTTGTATGGTCATTAACAATATCCTTAATGTATTGAACATCGTCAGCGATAGTATTACCTTTAAGCCTTCCATACCTTTTCTCTAAGTATTTTATTACGCTTTTTGCATATTTAAAATTATTTTTCATAATCTCACCCCATATTAAATATCGGGGAGAACGAAAAAAATTTAATTTATCTTAATGCTAAACTTAAAAAGCACACACTTTATGTAATGTGCACCTTGAATTATTTGTAGTTTATACAAGATTTTCAGTTTCCTAGTTTGGTATAATTCTCCTGGAAAGGAGGTGCTAATTATGGATATGGTTCTAAAGGTTTGTATTTCCGACGGTTCGGAGATCATTGTTGATGGTTTTGATAAAATTTCTTTTTACAATGAATTACCAAACATTGATGTAACAAATTCAGGATATTCTTGGCAAAGGGAATCTTATAATGAGTTAATCAATAATTTAATTAATTATAATTTTATTAGCATTAAGCGCCATGATTCGAAAGATAGATTGGAATATAGAAATCATACTTTCGCTTTTGAGAACAGTAATTTCAAGGGAAATGAACCTTTAATTGTACAAACAAAGTCCGTTACTACAATCATTGACATGTATAAATAAGAGTTTAAAGCAGACTGTTTTTTAGTCTGCTTTTTTCTTTGAAGAAATGTGATAACATCTCTCTAAAAGTGTACATTTCGCTTCTTCTAAAACTTCAATAGCTTCTAACGCGTTCGCTTCGCTTTCTACTAATGCACCAACAATTTTCGATATAACACTTCGTTTTTTTGATTCTTCCATCCCCACTCACTCCTTCTCCAAAATAAAAAGCACCATCGACTAGGATGATGCTTCTCTTTTCTTATCCATATAATCCTTACGCTTGACGATATCTTCTTTAAGAAAAAGCCGGTCTCTAGGCAAATCCTTAATTGGTGTAATGACATTTCTTTTTACTAAGTCGTTCAGGTTTTGTCTAGAGCATTGTAGGATATCTAAGGCTTCAGTTGTGTTGATAATTTCTTTCTGAACGAATTCTGCAAGTTCTTCCCTTGAATTAAATGTAAACATTACGATTTCCTTTCCTGGTAACGATGATAAAGAGATAATGATTTATCAATTATCATGAGTAGCATCAAGATAATAAGTAAGATATCCAACGTGCTCTTTAATAATCCACCATGTATCTTGTCTTGGAAAAACAAGAGATAAGCTAGAATCAATAATACTAAAAACCCGTCGTAATCTTTTGCTCTTTTCATCATATTGTTTAACAAGTGGCATCCTGTTATAATTCTTATTAAGGAAGAGAAGCCGTGAACTTCTCTCCCTCGGCTCAAATTTTGATTGCTTACTTGTCGGTAGCGTCATTTTTGAGCTTTTTTATTTTTGTAAGTATGTCTACGGTTTTTTCTACTATCATCAGCGATGTTAGTATCAACCCTAGCACGATTGCTGCTTTTGCCACTTGCTTGTCCCCCCTTTCTATATATTAATTATACCATTTATATTTACTCACGTCAATATAATTTGGGATATTTTATTACATTTACCAAATAAAAAGCACCCTGTGTCTGGATGCCAAATTCGGTAATAATATAAAGTTTCTATATAGTTGTTTTGGTGTGATTATCATTATTTTCCTTATAAATATCATTTAATAAATTCACCTGGAAAAATAACGCATTTGCTGAGAAATATCTGAAGTTTTTCAAAAAAATAAATCCTAAAAATCCATGTAAAATGCTACAACACAAAAAGATAAACCAAGCATGCTCAATTATGAATAATCCCCCAAATAAAAAAGCATAACAGGTAAATGCTAAATATATTCCACAAGAAAGCAACGTTACTTCAGTAACAGTCCCCATTGAATGAGTTGTAGATAGAAGGTGGGCATATCTTTGTGACAAATAAATCAATCTATCATTTTCTAATTTAGAAATATTGTATTGATACTGATACTCGATATAAAAGTAATTTTGAATATCATTTTTCTTTCCCCACCAATCTGGTTTTGGTACATTTTTAGTAAACTTATTAATGACTTCCATCTCTAATTCATGAATTTTTTTACCTTTCCTTATCCAAGCACTCATAAAAAAACTTCTCTGAAAAATGTATCCTATTGGTATTCCAATTGTAATCAATGAAATTATTAAAGTAATAAAATGAAAAGCTTTAAATTCACCGAATATTTTAGAATTAAATACCCCACTTAAAAACAGTATAGGAAGAATCCCCACGATAAATATCCATCCTGGAATACCCCATCTAATTAAATATTTTGTTTCAAAATTCATAATTAAATAACTCCTCTAATCCTACTTCGACAAAATGAGATAAATTCCTTCAAAATAAAAAGCACCCAAGTGAATGAGCGCTTTCTTAATTATTTATCTTTAGAGCACTCTTCACAATAACCAGTCAAAGCATTTTCATCTTCATAAATGTAACCCTCACATCCTGGACACTCTGATACTATTTTTCTTTCCACTTATAACACCTCCATTCGTCCAATTAATTATGGATGAATGGAGGTTAACTGACAAACACTATCGTTCGTCAAATAATGACAAATTACCTATAACCACCCCATTATGCTAATTGCTTAATAAAATAATTTTTTGGAGGGCTCTTACCCCCTTGCCCCGCCAGCAGTCACCGCAAACAAAGTGCATCAGCATAGAAATCATGCCTGTTTGACTACTCGAGTAATGCACTTTGATATGGGATATGTGCGTCTCCCAGGAATGACTTCCTGAGATAATCTTATAAAAATGACAAAGAAAAAAAGGCCCCAAAATTGGTAGCCTTTTTCTCCATGTTTTGTTCAGTTTTTGTTCGCAAAAAGTTCGGGAATTTAAATTATATTTAAACAATGAGCAATCATAAATATGGCTTGTTTCTTTTTTTCATAATATGCAGTCTTTTGTAAGCATAAATCAAGGTAAATATTGATGTCATTCTGTCTTTCAATATCTAAATATTTCTTTTCGATTATTTGACGTTCAATACAATCAAGGTTGTTTAGTGCTCTTTCCATATGAAGGACTTTCATTTCCTTTTCACGATCATTATCATAAAGCTTAGGAAATATATTTATCATTATCCCTTTCTCATTAAGCTCCTGTTTGTTTAATTGTTGAATCTTCAAGGCTCTAAATAATTTGAGTTCTTTCACAACGATAGAACGAATTTGCTTTTCATCAACGTCAGGAAAGAAGGATAATTGGTTACTCATTCATTCTCCCCCTATGGTATAATATCTCATCCAAATACAACACCATTGCCGGGAGAAATCCTGGCATTTTTTTATTTTCAGTTATGTTAATTATTAAAACGGTGAACCATCTTCCACTAAATCTTGCTGTCCTGTTGCTACACTTGCCGAACCATCTTTTTCAATCGTGTATTCCACACCTTCATGCGGCTCTTCTAAATCAGCTGTGCTCATTTGTCCTTCCGGTGCATTATCTTTTTGCGGATTCTCCATTACTTCTTTAGGAGTTTGATAAGCGTATGTTAAATCAATTAAGAAATACTGACCGTACTTGTTATATTTCTCTGTAATTTTGTGCATTTGAAGGTTGTCATTTTCTTTAGCAGCTGAAACGATTTCCTCTGCTTGCTCCCGACTATCTGCATAATGTTGTTCCTTTTGATTAAGTTGTACTTTTGCCATTGATTTTTCCTCCTATTTATAACCGTAATTTTTATTTGAATGTACGAGTAGACTAATTGCTCCTATATAGAAAGTTAATGAAAGTTTTCCTTTATTTATAAAGCGTTTCTAGCCTTAGAAAGCCTTTTAGCTGCTCTTTCCTTCTGCTCACCTGTATAGACCCGTTCTTTTTTCATGCTGACCTGTTTTTCCGTTAAAGTCCCCCTAACAGCTATCGGTCTATCATCCTCAGATTCTAATACGATTAACTCTGTTAAATTAGAGAGTTTTCGAATGTGTTTGGGAACAGTAGAGTAAACGGCCCACTCACCAGTACTATTATCAAAAACCAATGAAGTTTCTTGTTCTTCTCGGGAATAACCGATATCGGAACCTCCTTTGCATCGTTAACATATAATTTAATGTGTGATTCAATTTCCCTTTTGTTTACAGTAAAGTAACTATTCTCGCATGAGGTAGTTACTTTTTTATGTCCTGGTTTATTCGTACTTTACGATAATATTATCCCTATACTTATTAGTTCCAGACAATTCTGTTATGTCTTAGAACCGTTTTTTGTATAGATTTTGGTGGATTATTAAATAAAATGTCGAAACTGTTTCCCCTTTGTTAAATCTTGTATATAATGTTTTTTATTGATTATATTTTTGTCGGATTATTACAATTTGATAGGAGAAAGATTATGAAAAATGAAGCGATATCCAATAAAGAAATGACAAGCAATATTGATGGCTTGAGAGCTCAAATGATTGAATTCGGAATGTTAAAAGGACTTTCTCATCCCGAAACGATTAAATCTAGTCAACTGTTAGACAAGTGGTTATTCAAATATCAAAAAACTATTTCTACACTCCAAGTCACGCCAAATTAAAAATTTTCTCATTCTCAAAATTGATCTAATTCTAATAGTGTGCATCCCCCATTATTTTGGAGTAACTATTTATGTCCTAGAATAGTTACTTTTTTTTGTCTTTGTTTATTCGTACTGTGACATAAAAACCTTTTTAAAACTTTTGTCGAAACTCTTTTAATCATTACTATAATGTTAAATAATTGATGTACATTGTATCTGCAAGCAAAGGAGGGGATAACAATGATTCAGATTGAACTTATTTGTCACGAGCTTAAACGGTTAGTAGACGATTATTACAAGTGCAATAATTCCGTAATCAAAAAACAAATCTATTGCGATATCAAACTTTTAAGCGAAGCTTTGTTTCTTAGTGATTTGCCAGATTATTAAAACCATTAAAAAACTCATATATGTGTCACAGTTCGTGTCTACTCAACGATTCTTCTCAGCTTAGCAATCCAAGGAGAAGAAAAATCTTCTACCTGGAATCGCTTTTGCTCAAATGAATAATTACTAAGAACTTCTGATTGAGGATTCTCTTGTTTAAAAGGAGAAACAATCTCAAACCCTCTCGCCTCTAAATCCTTTATGGCTTGTTCAGCTTCATGCTTCCTTTGGCGGCGGATAATAACCGGTTGAACTTTATTAGCCATGAATATCAGTCCTTCCCTTTTCTTCAAGATAACCGGACTTAACAAAAATGTTCCTCCATGCACGATTCAACCTATCCTTTTTTCTTTTGGCCAGAGACTTTTTCAATCGACGTTTACCTTTAACCGTCATGTCTTCCCCTCGCTTTTTCAGCTTTATAGATATCCTCCAATTCGCTCAACGTTAATTCATAAAGCTGCAATCCTTCTGGCGTTTTGAAATATCCTATTTTCAGCAGTTCATTTTTATAAAAGTCTTTTTCAAGTTCGACTCTCTGACGTAAGTACATAGTTCAATCCTTTCTTGCAAAGTTAATATCTAAGACAAAATGACACCCGCACGTACAAGAAAATTTATAATTATTTAGACGTTGGCGCTTAACTGAATAAACAATAAACTTACAAGCTGGACAGAAAGCTTTATATATTTGTCCGTTCATATTAAAAAGCCCCAGTCCTAAGATAATGTTTTGCCTGATAATAAAAATGGTGATATATCCAATTGCCACTGAATTTTTGATCTAAATAAACGATTTCAAAATTGTATTTTGCTTTGAATGTATTGAGTCTTCCGAGCAACGCTAATGGGTTATACTTGGAACGATATTTTCCTTTCAGCATTTTTTCGTATCCGTGCAGATCTTCCACAATTAAAGTAAAAGGAATGTCTTTAGAGCGAATTAATTCATTTTCAAATGCTGTTTGTGTATCTTTTTGAAGATTTCCTGTAATTTCATCCATATGAGCTTTACGTTCCACTCGGCTGCTTAAATAAATATCACGACCTATTCCCAATTCTTCATTTTTCGGTATCATGCAGCCATAATCGCCAGTGTCCAGTTTTTGAATTTTTACTGGAATATCTTTTTGTCGTAAATAATCCAGTATATGGCCGTTTACATTTTCACGAGTATCAACAACGATAGTTAATGTTTTTAATATTTTATTTAATTCCGTATCTGAGTAGTGGTAGGAAATCAATTTCATTCACCTGCTTTATTTTGCTTTTTGGCATAGTTGACTGCGCGTATGTATAATTCTCTAGCCATTTCATTAGATTCATCATTTTCAAATTGTCGAAAATCTTCATAAATGTCATTCCATCCATTCCTAGCAAGTGAACACATCCATTCATCAAACAATGCAAATGTACCGTCTTCATTACATAACCAGTCATTCAACTTTTCGTTATGCTGCCACCCGCAGATTTGATGGACCATTTTCATAAGAGTAATTTTCTCTGCACTAGCGTTATTCCATGAATTAAACCATTCATCAATTGCTACGTAATCTCGTTCTGCAACTTCCATCACTTCTGGCGGAATTAAATTTTGATTTTTTATCGCTACCCGATCATCCGTTTCATCAAGATAGATATTTGCACCTGATTTCCAAATTTGGCTAAGGATCAATAATACTTGCATTATCTCAACCTCACTCCTAAAAAAATGATTCCATACTTTTTGTCTCTAATTTTCTTAAAATCTTTTTCTAAGCTGTCGTAAAATTTATTTCTTGATTTCGGTAGAGTATTGTATTCACTACACCAACTTTTATAAGTTCGATAGAGTTTTAATCCTGTACATTTATTACTACTCGATCTCCCTATTCTCCGTTTTACAAAATCTTCAATTTCATGGCTTATATATGGCTCTGCGTAGGTTTGCAACTTTTATCACCTCCGAGTTATTGAAAAAGCATCTAGTTATTCAAAAATCATCAAAAGTTATTAAAGAAAAACCACTTAAACCTTAGAGCGACAAGGGATTGAGAACAAAAGTTATCAAAGTTATCAGCTCCGGGGTATTACTGCTCCTAATATACTTATATATTTTTTTATTTTTTTTAATTAATAGAAAAACAAATAACTAAAATAACTTAAAAACTAAATACAGTACTTGAAGCCTTGATAATATTGAATTCATAGTATTTTACTAAGGATTATTAAAGCGATTTTTGAGTTACTTTACCACTTTGAAAAAGCTGTTTTCCTCATTTTCAATAATTCCTTTAGTAACTGGCATTCTCTCTTTTAAGGTAATTCCTGTTAAATATGTTTTATTTCCAGCGCCCTTCAATTTCCCGAATCCTTTTGTTTCTAACATTCGATAAAATGATCTGTTCCCTAATGTGCGCTCACCAGATTTAAAACACCAATTGTCATAAACGTTGTATAATTCTTTCGCTTCGATTTTGATCGCTTCATTTTTTGGTTCATCAATGTAACAAATTTCACCCAAGAACGGAGCTAGAATATCCATTTCTTCTTTGTAGTTACCGGTTGCATCCGTTACAACTTTCGGGTCTTGCAACCCTAACCTCTGCCACTTCAAGCAACCCTCAATCGCCCAATTTAAAATCCCTGGCATTTCAAATGACAATTTTTCTTCCAGTTTCTTATCACGTTCATGCGGCTTTAGATTTAAAGTAAATGGGATAATTTTTACACGCCTCCAAATACCATCGTCTACACCACCAATAATCGGTTTATGATTTGTTGTAAAGAAAACCTTAAATTCTGGAATAAATTCGAAATACTCTTGTCGTAAAAACCGAGCTAAAATTGGCTCTCCACCTGTAATTGTTTTTACAAGAGATTCCTGCAATTTTTCGCCTTCTTCTGACTCTACGGCCGAAACAAATCTCGAATTTACTAACCTAGCAATATCATTATTTGCACCAGTATCTTTTTTCTTAATGAACGTATCTGATTTTGTTTGGGATCCGTAATCGCCCATTAACTTTTTGATTGTATTTACAAAAGTCGATTTTCCGTTTGAACCACCGCCGACTAAGAAATACATGGATTGCTCTGATATGTCCCCAGTTAGCGAGTAGCCGACAAGCCGTTGCATATATTCAATCAAGTCTTTGTCACCCTTAAATATTTGGTCTAAGAAATTTGACCAAGTTGGATGTTTGGCATTTTCGTCAAATTCAACATTTGAGATTTTTGATATTCCAAGCTCACGATCATGCGGCTGAAGATTTCCAGATTTCAAATCGATAATTCCATTTTCAACATTCAATAAAAATTTATGTCGGTCGAAATCTTCACGTTCAGCTGGGACAAGTGGCATTAAATCTTTAATACTATTCATTCGGATATTTCTTCTTTCACACATTCGCGCCCACTTTGTTTCTGATTCATCCTCAGATTTATAAAGTCCGCGCAATACTTTTGCTGTGATGCGCTCAATTTCTTTTTTATTGTCTACCTTCCACCGTTTCCCATCCCATATGAACCAACCTATATCGCTAACGTATTTAATGACATGACCATATTCATATGCAATCCGTTCGGCGTTTCCAAGTTCAGTTAAACGGAATTTCTTTTTTGGTTTTTCCTCCACAACCACTTCTTTCTCAATATTGTGGAAGTCAAAAGAGAATTCTGTGAATTGTTCCTTGTTATCTAATATTGTTGTAGAGGTTGAAGAAATGGCTGTTGCTATCGTTCGTTCTCCATATGTTTCATTTGTTTCTCTAAAATGAATGACATCCCATTTATCACGCATAAGGGCTGATTCACGAAACATAGTATCCATTCGTGTTGCAGATTTACCTGTCCAAAATGCAAGGTGATTACATAGGGCCAAATCACTCGCTGAATGATCATCATTTATAAGATTCCCATTGAATAACGACCGTATTTCATCGCCATTTTTACTTCGGAAAATTCTCCCCCATAAAGCATCGTTCGTAATATTGATCTCGTCCTTTTCAAATTCAGCTAAGTTGACGCGGCCTTGAATATCACTGTCATCGAAATATTGCTCAAATACTTCAGCAATTTCATCTGTACGCTCATATACATCATTAGAATTTTCACGATTACCAGTGAAACTGAAATAACGTCCATAAGAATAAATTTCTAAGCCATGTTTAGTGTTCTTTCGGCCAGTCCCTAGAACAGTTTGAGGAAGGTTCCCCTTGATGATAATGTGGACCCCGGTACCAGAAGGAGAAAATTCCGTATAGCTGTCTAATGTATCGATTATTTCTGTTGAAAGAGTATTCGTCTTTCCATCTACAACACATTTGTCAATATCGATCCCGATGTAATTGTCCTGCCGGCTAAATACAAACCCTATGCCGTCATAGTCACCTTCTAAGTAGAATTTGACTGCTGTTGCAAATGTCGACCAGGTACGTCTATTGTTCGCCTGTGCCATTTCTCCATTTACTTGATATGGCACCTTTGTTGGTTTGTTATTTCGCTTTTCCGATCTCCATAAAATCCATTGAGGAAGGGCTTTTAATTCGGCAGGGATTTCGTTAAAATTGTATGGATTTTCTTTCATTTCGCCCTCCAATTAGTGCTAAACATCGTTTTTTGGGTATAAAAAAGAGAAGCTAGTAAAATACCAACTTCTCTATTTAGTTTTATTTAGAACGGGATATCATCGTCACAGATGGTAATTGACGGTCCTGCTTGTTCTGGAGGACTCACCTTAGATGCATCGAAGAATCTAGCTTTAGCATATTTTTTTGATTTATCTTTTTTATCTTCTTGATGCTTAACGGTAATAACCAAATTTTTATTGAAAAGCTGTTTTGCCATGTCGTCAGAATCCTTAAATTCTACTCCATTAGGGAAGCCGCATGCTTTGATAAGGCTGTTGATGCGTTTAATATTGTTTTCTTTATACTCAGGATCATCATTGTGGAAATATAGCGTGTTGTACAAAATTTTTGCACCCTGATGAGCTTGTGGAACATCTGAACGAATTTCAAAGTCTAGATTTAACGTTGGGTGGCCCTGAAAATCTTGTGCATTTGCATTAATAATAATTGCCTCGTATTTCCCTTCTGCTACTAACTCAAATCCTATGCTTACGTTTTCCTCATCAAATTTAAAGAATGACATTATTTATTTCCCCCTGTATTTTCATTTGTAGTTGATACTAATAATTCTTCTTGAACGCAACCTTTACGATCATCTAGATGATTCTTGGCAAAAATACTCTGGTTACCTTCCAAAATAAATCCGCGGGTCCCGTCTGCTTTTCTAATTAATCGAGCGACAACATGTACGATTCCCATAACGTGATTTACGATTTTGTCACGAATATCCGGAATGAATTGGTTATATTGCTGCCCATCATCATGGATAATGCTTCGTGTAGTTTCCCAGGCAGTGTAGATGACGTTTGCATCTAATCCATTGAATGTTTCAATAACCTTCAACAAGTGGTTATCGAACAATGCATAATCTTTTAACTCCGGCATTCCACTTTTCGTTTTTTCTCCCTTACTCATCAACCAAAGCTTTTGATAATGAGTAAGATTATCCACAAAAACGTTATCGTAATTAGCCATATTCGCTTTTGCATGTGCATAAAAGTCTAAAATGCTTTTATGAGGATCGTTCGAGTCGATTTTGGCGACATCCACATTTGAGTAGCCTTGTAATACTTGGCTTGTCCCATCAATATCGAGCACTAACGTTTTACCTGGTAGCAATCCAGAAACAGTAGTTTTACCATCTCCCGGCTTTGAATAAATGATGATTATTGCTTTTTTGCTTTTTGTAATTTCAGCACCATTTGTAGTTTCCAATTAGTTTTCCCCCTTAAACTTCCACACTATAAGAAATGGATTCAGGCTTAACAATTACACCAGGAACAATTTGGCCGTTCTCATCCACGACTACCTTTTCACCACTGATTTCTACGATCTTTAATGACTTTTTCAAGTCGGCCCATTTTACACTATTCTTAATGAATTCATCCATTTCGTTTTCAATAACATATTGAAGAATTACATCCTCATTTCCCTTATCAGGTGTCTCCTTAGACTTACGGGTTTTCGATTTGCCATAAGGTGTGCTGATGGTTTTAGCCTTAGGATCCTCAGCCAATTGTTTAGCATGATAAAGAGTAATAAGTGATTCGAAAAAGCTTGTACTATTGGTAATGGAAGAGAGCTCACCTTTTTCCCATTCAGCAATACGATCACGTTCCACATTTGCCAGCTGCTTGATTTCTTTCTCCTTTGACTTAGTGCAGTAAGTTTACGGAACGCCCAATTTAGGCTGTTGATGTCCGTAATCTCAAATTTAGTTTCTTGGGATTGGATTTCCTCAACTTCCATAAGCTCGATTTGTTGTAATGAATTCATTAGTTTTCCTCCTTCAATTCGTTATCAAGCGATTCATATATATCAATCAAGTCATCATAAAAATGACTTCCACCTAAAGCAGGCTCATGTTTTTCAAGGATTTTATACAGTTTTTCTAATTTAGGGTTAGCAGGACTAAAAACAGTATTTTTCTTTGTTTCGAAATACATTTATTTGTCCTCCTGTTGCATATTTGGTATAAAAATGTTTAGAATACTTATAAGCGTTGTACATTTTTCTTCAGGACTCCTGTCTGCAAACGGGAGTCTTTTATTCATTTGGTACCTCTTTGGTTTGACCTGTCATCCTGTGGACAATAAGCAATTCACCTTGAAGACTCTTAACAACTAACCATTCCTTTGTATCTCGTATGCCTGCCCACTCCATGGCTTTACGCTGTCGACCAGTTGGCCTTTTACCACTTTTCAAGAAATCACCTCCTTAATTGACTGCTGCTAATGGATATTCGTAATTCACACTAACTACAGGTAAATTAATTTCTGTGATATGCTCGTCCTTGCGATTAAACAATTTGAATACTCCATCGTGTTCGATGATGTCATCCACAGGTTGTCCACCAAATTCCTTACCAACTTCAAAGGTATAAATAAAAGGATTAGTTGCTTCAGCAATTACCTCAAAAGACTTAATCGTTCTTTCCAATTGTTTCACCTCCCTAATTATTTTTGACTTCTTACATAAGCCCGATAAATTTCCATGTACCGGTCTAACTCATTCATCGCTAACCATTCCCGAGCTTTTATTTTCAAATTTCCCACCACCTTTCAATCGTCCTGCAGTCAATGAACTACCGCACATACAGCCACCTAAAAAAACCAGTAATACGAAGAGTCCAGAAACCATTAATTCGCCCAATGAGTTACCCTCCTTAAGAAACTTTCTTATTTTCTTCACCTTTTTCTAATGGCTTTTTATAGGTCAAATATGTTCTGAAGTGCCCGTTTTCTTTAACAACTGTTCGATCATAATTTTCTAAGGGGTTTTCCTTTTGAGTTGAGCCTGGTGCTGTATACTTCCAAGCACCGGCTCTATTAAGTAGTTCAGACAACCCTTTTGGAACAGGAACCTCATATCCCCCAAGAGATATACTAGTTACAATTAAATCCTCCTTAATTCTCATATGAACACCTCACTCTACTTTAATAGGTAGAACTACTCTCTATCCCTCTACTTAAAGTAGAATCTACATTAAAAAAAATAAAATCATAACTTAAATCTAAAATGTCACAAATCTTCTTAGCTTCCTTTATCGTTACGTCATCAGGTTGTTTCTCCATCTTGCTGTATGTTTGAACATGAACACCGAGCTTTGAAGCTATTTCGCGTTGTGTAAAACCTCTTAATAATCTGGCTTGCTTTAGTGTGAGAATCATGGTTATCACCTCGCTTTTTACCCTTCACAATCACATGTTATTCTACTTTTAGTAGAATGTCAACGATATTCTAGTAACTTTTATCCACTAAATCTACTATTTTTTCATCTTGTATACTAAAAGTAGATTTTTCTCGTTATAATGTTGAATAAATTCTACTTTTAGGGTAAGATAAATCTCATAAAGAGACCGACCGGAGGGAATTAAATTGAGTATTGGAAAAAACATAAAAAAGTTGAGAGAAATACATAATCTTTCCCAAAAAGACTTAGCTGAAATTGCTGGAGTATCTGATAAAGCTGTATCTACTTGGGAGAATGGAATAAAAGACCCTCGAATGGGTGCTATTCAAAAAATAGCTGATCACTTTGGTATATTGAAAAGCGATATTATCGAGGATAAGGAAACAAAAGTAAATCCCATTAATCCTTCAAAGCAGCCAAAATTTGAGGGGTTTTCAAAACCTATGCCATTATTAGGATCAATTGCAGCTGGTCTTCCTCTTGAAATGATTCAAGTCCAAGAATGGATTAATGTTCCCTCAGAAGTTGCTGAAAAATATCCCCACGCTTTCTTAGTAAAAGTAAATGGAGATAGTATGAATAAAATTGTACCTTCTGATGCATTAGCTTTGATTGACCCTACTTTAGAAGTGAATAACGGGGATGTTGCTGCAGTTGCTGTTAATGGCTATGACGCAACGCTAAAAAGGTTCTTTAAGTTCAAAAATGGAATTACCCTGGAACCAGAGAGCTTTAATGAAAAACACACTACACAATATTACGATCATAAAGAACAAGAATTTAATCCTATTCACATAAAAGGAAAGTTAGTTTGGTACATGGCTCCAATAGATATTAAATTCTAATTTGAAAGGTGATTATTATGACTAAGGCGGCACTATATATACGCGTTAGTACACGGGAGCAGGTCGAAAATTACAGTATCGAAGTTCAAAAAGAACGCTTGGAAGCATTTTGTAAAGCTAAGGGATGGGAAATTTATAACACCTATGTTGATGGGGGATTTTCAGGATCAACATTAAATCGACCTGACTTACAAAGAATGATTAAGGATTTAAAAAATATAGATGTAGTTCTGGTTTATAAATTAGACCGATTGTCTAGATCACAAAAAAACACACTAGAATTAATTGAAGAACATTTTTTAAAAAACAATGTGGACTTTGTTTCCATTACAGAAACTCTTGATACCTCTACTCCTTTCGGAAAAGCCATGATTGGAATACTATCTGTATTTGCACAATTAGAACGTGAAACGATTGCTGAAAGAATGAGGATGGGACACATCAAGCGCGCTGAAAATGGATTGGGTTCAATGGGTGGAGATTATGACCCAGCAGGATACTCAAGGGAAAATGGGTTCTTGATAATTAAGGATGAAGAGGCCAAGCATATTCAAAGAGCCTTTGATTTATATGAACAATATCATTCAATCACAAAGGTGCAACAAAGTTTGAAAGAGGAAGGTCATGCAGTATGGAGATTCAGAAGATATAGAGACATCTTATCTAATCCTTTATACATAGGCATGGTTAGCTTCGCTGGTAAGCATTATAAAGGACAACACCAACCTATTATTACCCCTGAACAATTTGAACGCGTACAGGTACTATTACAACGCCATAAAGGGAACAACGCTCATAAGGCTAAAATGAGCCTATTATCCGGGCTATTACGTTGTCAATGTTGTAATGAACTTTTTGTATCGTATTCAACAAGTATAACGAAGAAAAATCCCAAAAAGTATTATTACTACATTTGCAAAGCAAGAAGATTTCCTTCCGAGTACGATGAGAAGTGTAACAATAAGATTTGGAATAGATCTAAATTAGAATCAATAGTGATTAGTGAATTAAAAAATATTTCAATTAAAAAGTCGAAGGCTCAAAAGAAAGAGCAAACGATTAACTACGAAAAACTAATAAAAGATACAGATAAAAAAATGGAAAGAGTAATCGAATTATACACAAATGAATTAATCAATAATGACTTACTGGAGAAACAAGTGAGCAAGTTGAATGCTGAAAAAGAAAAATTAATACAGAGTCAAAGGTCTTCTTTCGAGGATACACAAATAATTACTGATGAAATTTTAGAGAATATCCAAAGTGATTTTGAGGATTTAGAATTTAAGGATAAACAAGCAATTGTACAAACATATATAAAAGAAATTCACTTAGATGGTGATAACGTCATAATTGATTGGCGTTTTTAATTAGTCATTTTTTTATGTATTCATTCCCCGCTATTCATACAGCCCATACCAGGAATTCATCTTTTCCGTTTACGGCTTCAACGACAAAGTCGGACGCATTCTGTTGACCTGCCGATAAAGTGCCCGTCCACCTCATCACATTGTCAGGAATCGTATATTGAATGCCGGGGCCTGTCCACCTATAAAGCTTTGCACATTCACTGACCCGTCCCATCATGATGCATGACCGGCAGTAAGTGCAATCTTGATTGCAAATCTTGCAAGGGAAAGTATAAAACAAGGTTTGATCTTTGTTACCGCAGCGTACACAGTGAT
Organism: Bacillus sp. ISL-78; assembly: GCF_018613455.1. Classification (NCBI taxonomy): domain Bacteria; kingdom Bacillati; phylum Bacillota; class Bacilli; order Caryophanales; family Bacillaceae; genus Bacillus; species Bacillus sp. ISL-78. The sequence goes on along the minus strand of NZ_JAGGQC010000004.1, from coordinate 202,787 downwards.
AACTGCCGTTCCCGGATTGCACGCCGCAAGTTTCCGAGACATACCCATTCTTGTGGGGCTCTGTGAGGATTTCTTGGGAGAAGGGAATTTCGAAGGCCAAAAGGTGTTTTCCGGTGAGATGGTTCTGAAGTTCAATGGAATAAGGCAGGGAAATGCTCATTTTTTTCAAACTGCAGCCTCCATTTCTTGATAAATTACACTCCCCCTTATCATTCGCTTTTAACTCCCGGATTCCTTTTTGTTCATAAAAAAACGCCTTTCACTTAGTGAAGGCGTCACAGCTGCAAGCAAATTGGTGTGAGCTACATGTGTAATAACACAATTGCATCCAAACTTGAGGTATCTTATAAATCAGTTCAACGTTTAATGAAGAAACTTGAAGACCTCGGCATGATCCGCCAGGTACCAATGAAGGGAAGACAAGATATGATGCAAACAGCCAACGCAATCATCATTCAGCCTGTAAAAGATGAAATGACCGCCCCCCCCCCCTGTGAAAGAGTCCAAGCAGTGTCCGGCCATTAAAACAACTACTTCTTTCTTATAACAAAATATTAAAAACAAGAAAAGTAAAGCCGTTCCTCAATTCTCTCAAGGGGATAATTCTCTAGAAAATTCTTTAAAACAAGCAAATTTTGTAGCCCATTGGGTGCCAGGCGTATTCAGGAGTTTTGGAAGGTAATTAAACAGTGTAATAGAGTGGTTGATTATTCTACTAACAAAAGAGCATTCACTAGGGACAAGAAATAGCGACCGGTACCAAAGCAGGAATTTGCTATGAAGGTTAAGAGTGGAGTTAACATGCATAAAGGTCCATTTGCTTACTTCAATGGGATTGTAAATAAACTAATGAATAAGCTTTTTTTTTGATGATGACTTTTTGACTTTATATACTTATAAAATTTGAAATTATAAAAAATAAAATAAAGCCTATCCTCAATAAATTAGTTAGGCTTTACTTTATAATGATTTCAATTTAATTCTAATTATTTTTTTTTACCATAATTGAGTAAATCCTTTTTGATGAAAAATACACAACATGAAGCAATAAATATAGAAGTAATAAAAAGGCAGAAACATAAATATAACCATTACCTTTTAATAGAATGTCATTAGATATACTAGAATATACAAGAACATATAAATAGAAAAATGCAAACATTAAAAGTGTTTCAGAAACGTAACTCAGAATTCCTTTTTTTAATATTAATATCTTTGAGAATAGAATGTCTACAATGCCAGTAACTACAACAGTTGTAATGAAAAATTTAAAAATAATTTTTATAGATGAAGTTGTGTTCTCAGAATTTATATATACATCTGATGTTAATGAAGCTATGTATATTACTAGGAAAAAGCATAAAAAAGGTACAGATAAAATTGCTGCACACATTAAAGTTACAGTTGAAATTGCAAAAATATGATCTCCACGTGAATAGCTTTTTGAATTTTTTTTACCCATAATTGGTATAGACTTCCCCTTTTGGATTTTTTTATAAGAAAAACATACAAAAATATGTAATTCATGGTAATATAGTACTGGTTTAAAAATACTACATATTTTTGGAGGTTTCAAGATGAAAAGAAAAAACTTTATTAAAGGCGTAGCTTTAACCACCTCAATAGCAGTACTTGGTAGCACTTTTGCCCCATTGTCCACTGCTTTTGCCGAGGAAACTAATCATCCTATTGAAAACATAAGTAAGGACGTTCAAGTTACTGTAGAAACACCTGATTCTTTAATTGAGTATATCGAAGAAGAAAAGGAGCTTCAAGAAGAGGCTCTTGGAGAAGAACTTACAACTAAAGAGTTTTTAAGTGATGAAGTTTCTATGGAGGCCCAAGATACAAGAGACTTTATTCAATATGCAACGACTACAGATGAATTTAAAGCTTTTGTTGGAGAAGATGTAAGTTCAAGTCAAGTAGATACTGCTGAAGCATCTGGAATTGTCGGTGGGATTTTAAAAGGAATCAAGGCCTTTGGATGGATTTGCAGAGTAGGAGGCAAATCATTAAAATATGCTATTAAACCCCTTTCCCCTTCTAAGGCAAAATTAGTTGATCAATATGCTAGAAAGATAGCATATGCTACTGAAAAACTAGACAAAGGAACTAAAGGCGCTTTAACTGCGGCATTAAAAAAAGCTGGTGTTCCAGGTAAGTCAGCTGAATCTTTAACTGAAATTATTTTTTGGCTAATATAAATAACAAATAAGAAGAGAAAGATGACTTTGAGTAGACTATGCTTAAAGTCATCTTTTTCGAATTCGAGGTGAATTCCTATTTCTTCAAAGTTTAATAAATTTTTATTCTTTTTAATTCTAATATCATCTTTAATATTTATTTTTAATATAATTCCGAAAAATAATGCAAAAGAGAAAGCAAATAATCACATTAATTCAGATAATTCACTAGTAAGCAAAAAAGAGAATTGGGGATATAAGGATACAATAGTTAAACGAACTTTATCAAACAATAAAATTAAAATAGCTATTTTGGATAGTGGGATTAATAAAGAACATCCTGATTTAAAAGGACGAATTCACAAAGAGTTTAATGCTATTAGTCCTGAAGAACCAGTGAAAGATAAATTTAATCACGGTACACCGATAGCTGGCATCATTGCCGCAAAAGATGATTCTAATGGTATTAAAGGTATTTCCCCAAAATCAGAAATTTATTCTGTTAAAGTACTCAATGATAAAGGAGAAGGATCTGTAGATCATATTATTAAGGGTATAGAATGGGCCATTAATGAAAAAGTTGAAATTATAAATATTAGTTTTGGTTTTAAAAATCACAATAAAAAATTAAAAAAAATCGTTAATAAAGCTACTTCCAACGGAATAATAATAGTAGCTTCTAGTGGAAATAATTATATAAATGACGTTGATTATCCAGCTAAATATAATAATGTAATTTCTGTTGGCTCAATTGATCAAGAACATGAGCGAGTCAAATTTTCACCGAGAGGAAAAATCGATGTTGTAGGTCCAGGAAGAGACATTCTTTCTACTAATAACCTTAATGACTTTTCAATATTTGAAGGTACCTCATTTTCTACTGCTTATGTTACAGGTTTAATTTCTTTATATCTATCTGAAAAACCTACTATAAAATTTGACCAAAAAGCTATTATTAAGTTATTAAAGAATCAATCTCTAGACTTAGGTATAAAGGGTAAAGATAATACTTATGGATATGGACTATTACAATATAAATAAATTATTACTTAACAAGGGATATATTGTTAATCGTGATACCTTTATAAATACTTCACTATTAGATATGAAGGCCTATGATTTATATGATGAGGAAGAGGGATGAAGAGGTGACCTATATTTGGTCTACAGTATAATTAAATAAAAAAGGGGGATTCATTTTTATGAGTCGTTCAACAGAATTTACTTTGTCTCTTATTGCAACAATATTTTTAACCATTGGTTGGATTATCGTTGGCCTTATTACTATCTATGCTGGTTTTGCGCCTGTTGATGAAATGGATTATACCTTGTTTACATACCTAGTTATATACTCAGTTCTAACTATCCCTTTACTTGTATTAATTTGGGTAGGTACTTTTAAAATCAAAAGGGATAGTCGTGGGTGGGGTATATTCATTCTAGTAATGGGTGTCCTTTATACTTTCTCTGTTTATTTCATTCCTGGTACCCTGCTTCTTATTTCAGGTATCATGATGGTTGCTAAAAAAGATAAAAGCCAGAACATTGCAGTTTAAGTAATATTGCAAGCACCGATATAGTTGTTGGTTTAATTAGAAGTGAATACATTACTGATAAATCAATTATAGATAAAATTAAAGTCCTTGTTGATAAAGATGAGGAAGAATTAAAAATCTATTATAAAATACTTATGGACTTTTTAAATGAACAATAACTTTCTGTTTCTTATACTAAAAAGCCCCTCTCACTAAGAGAAGGGCTTTTTGTTATGCGAACAATTTAGAAAATGTATCTCTTCCTGCAATTCCATCATCAGTCAAATGATTGGCCTCTTGGAATGCTTTCACAGCCTTTTCGGTGACAGTTCCAAAGATGCCAACAACGGTTAACTTAAAGTCAGGGTTTTCTGAATGGACCTGACAGTTGTATCGCCACTGTTTGAAGGTTTGGTCTCCTCTTTTTTATCAGTACAATCACGACTTTAGCATTTCCAAAATTGATTTTCTGACCTATTTTTAATTTTGTTGGATTGATGCCAGGATTCGCTTTAATTAGATTCAGCAAATGCACCGGCCCATAACCTTAAAACAATATCCATATCTGTGAATGGAAAAGCAACTGAACCTACTCCTAGCCCGACTACCAAGCTTAAGATTGGTAGTAATGTTCGCCAAGGTAACTGTCTGTTTTACCACCTAAACCATTGCTGCCACGATCGGTGCCAATATAGTGGTAAATATTAATACCTGTTGCATGACTTCGTTATCCATATGATCAACCTCCGAATGATTTTGTAATTTCTCCCCAAAAAGCAATTATGGCAGTGAGGATACCTACAAATCCCCCACCACCAAGTAATCCTAATATGATTTCCTTACGTGAACTAGTTTTTAATTTAGAAACTTCTCCTTTAGTCTCTTCCTGCTTAACAGTAATCCCAAGGCTGTGCTCAATTAATTTATTTAGCAAGTCTTTCTGATCGCCTGAGGATTTAAGGACAACATTTTGAATTTCCAATTGACCCTTTTCCATGCTATTAATCTTATCGATAACCTCACCATAATTGGTTTCCAACTTCGATATTCGTTGCTCATGGTTCTCTAACCGTTGTGGCATGTCCACCTCCTCCAATGTCCATAACCCCCTTTAACATAAAATTCTATCTATCTCTGTATGTCTAGGTTGTTTTTACATAATAAAAAGCCGCCCTTTTGGGACGACTTGAATTTTTATTGGTACTTATTAGCATTGACTAAGTAATCTGTAAAGACTCCGTCAACACCATAAGAAACCACTTCTTCAATTTGCTTTTTCTCATTATTTTTATCGAAGAAGGTGTGTACTACTAAATTAGCCTCATGGACCCTTTCTACAAATGTCTCATCTACCAGTTTGCCATTTAAACCAATTCCTATAGCATATTTCCTAATTTCGTTCTCCTTTAAATAAGGAACTTCCGAATCTTTACATAGTTGAACAAGAGGAATATCCTTATTTAATTTATGAATTAATTTCAAGCTTTCTGATGAAAAAGACTGTATAACCACCTTATCTAATAGTTGACGATCCGAGAGTATTTTAAGTAATTTCTCCTCCATCACATTTAGATTATCGACAGTCTTTGTCTCGATATAATAATTTGTATCAGTCTTAAATCTATCCAATATTTCTTGCAAGGTAAGTATTTCTTCACCCTTGTATTCCTCATTAAACCAACTACCAGCATCCAAAGCCTTAAGTTCATCTAATGTGTAATCAGATACTTTGCCCAAGCCGTTTGTGGTTCGATCAACTGTCTCGTCATGCATGGCAATTAACTGATTATCCTTTGTCATCCTTAAATCAATTTCAATAAAGTCAGCTCTCGAGTTAATTGCTTTCTCATATGACGGCATAGTATGTTCTGGTGCTTCTGATGAGTCTCCTCGGTGGGCAATGATTAATAACTCATCTGTTTCTGATGCTTGAGCGGAACATCCGGTTAATAATAGTGTAATAATAATTATTAGTAGTTTTTTCATATGATAAATTTTTTATAGTATCAATTCTGTTTTTTCATCTTGAACTTTAAGGTCGATACCATTAGCTCCAGAATCATTAATTAGTTTTTGTTGGAAATCATTCAGTTTTTTAGACTCAGTTTTATTTTTCTTAAGTTCTTGATAAAAAAGAAGTGTATTTGTTTTGAAGCTTTCTTCACTTACGTGTTTTTTTGCTTTTTCATTCAAAGTCTTGTACAACTCACTAATTACCTTTCCATTTGATGAATAATCTTTAAGTAAAATTGCGGGCTGTAATTCATCTTTGATAAATTCACCTTTACTAATGTCTACCATTTTATCGTCTTTGTATTCCTCGGCGAACAATTTATGTTTTTCATCAAGTTCCTTTTGGGAAAGTCCTACATATTTCACAAGTTCATTTTGAAGAATATATCTTCTTACGACTGATTCTTTATCGAATTTTTTGGATTCGCCAAGTTGAGACATATTTGTATCAGCAAATTCCTTCAATTCCTTTCCGTTAACATCTTTACCTTCGTAATTAAAAACCACTTCACTATCTTTTAATTGAATCACTTGATCTTTTATATCAACTTTAGCAGATTGAGTTTGAGTAGCCGGTTTAACACCTACCTCTTCCCCTGAACTACAAGCAGCCAAACCTAATACAGATAATAATAATGCAATGGCTAGTAAGATTTTTCTCATGGTAAAATTCTCCCCTTTTCTTCATACATTTTAATATTCTAACATAAAAAAAGGGAAATAGTACCTACTTATCCACAATAAACAAGGAGTATAATTAACTACAAAAAAACTCATGTTCTTTATCTATTAGTCTATTTCCTTATTTCCCAGCATCTTCTCTATTTCTAGTGCATAATAAATATCCGCCTTTTCGTCGGTTGTCATACTTACACTTTCAGTGGATGGGAAAACCCCGTTCGGTGTAATCGTTAAAATCGGCGTATCTGGTGCAGTGGTTCCGGAATCAATAGTTACTAATTCTCCTTCAGTCCAATCCTCATATAAAATGACATTGGAAGGTACGGATCCGCCACCACTACCACCACTTTCAATAATGTTTGCAATTTCTGCTAACTTATTAATATCGATATCTTTGAGTAATTCACCAGTTTCCAGTGCTTTACTAAGCACTGGAAACTCATTTGTACTTTGTAATGATTCCCCACTTAAAATGCATGTTTGGGTGAAGTACTTAAACTTATTCGAATCTGTTACCTTATCACTTCCTGCATAAACCATTACTTCTACTTCATGACTACCTGATACAATATAAGCTTATGAATCTAGTATAAACGTACATTCACCAGTTAAAGCATCAGTAATTAAACCCTCTTGAAAAACGGTTTTCCGATCAGGCTTTTTAACAGCTAGCGAACCGAAGTTGCCTCAGTTAAATCAACAGGAATACCACCTTTATTAATAATAATTGACAATTTTAATGTGTTTAGATCATTTGCATTCACGGTAAATACTGGGTTTTTAACAGTCTCTAATGCATCAACAACAATTGAAAACTCATTAAGCATCTTGCACTCTTTCATGGCAATAAAAAAAGCCCTGTTCCCCTTCATTTTCCCATGTCGTCTGGTAATCCTTTTTCGATGTGAAGCAAATTTTTTGCCTTGATGTCGCTAGTACACACTCTACAGCCATCGTTTTAAAAGTTTTGTTACCTTGTGTGGTTTTACTCGTTTTTTTACCAGCACTTTCATAATTTTCGGGACTCACACCAGCCCAAGAGGCAGAATGTTTAGTTGATTAAATACGGACATATTGTTATCACCCATTATTGTCAAGGGTTTAATGGGTTATTGTTGAACCACCGCTTATAACAAGTTTTAGTACATACCCCTTTTTTACAGTTTTACTTTCAGGATACCGCTTTTAACTCCCGGATTCCTTTTTGTTCATAAAAAAACGCCTTTCACTTAGTGAAGGCGTCACAGCTTAAATTTTATACCAGCCCATCCCCATCGAGCCTTCGCCCAGATGCGTTCCGATTGCTGGACCGAAGTAGCTGATGTCGAACTCGACATTCGGAAACCGATTCTTATAACCATTAATTTTTTTTTCGATTAGGGTGGACAGTCTATAATTTAGACGACATCCTGTGAAATAATGGAAGACCTGCTCCATCACTTGAATGCTTGAAAAACAAGAGGAAGGGGATATTCTGCTTAAGGCGTTCACTTACCCCTCTGTAGATTGTTGGGGGAAATCTTTTTGGAAGAAATTCAATTTTTTAACCGTCAATTAAGTAGTGAAAGGCATCAACTTTATCAACGATAATGATTTTGAAAACGATCTCAGCTCGAGTTGTTGCCAAACAAACTATAAAGAATCATATAACAACCTATCTTCTTTCACGGAAATCATTAAAACATTTTTCGCTAGGCTTGAAAGTGAATGAAGGTCAATGAAAATAAAACTATAAAAAGAGCAGGAATTAGCCTGCTCTTTCTTTTTAAAACTAATCGAGAGTAAATGTATCCGTGTGTTGTTTGTTATTTTTTTCCCATGTTACGGAAATTTTATAGGTTAATCCTTTTTTAGGAGCATCTGCTTGGTAAAAGTCAGGATAGTCTAAAGGGTTAATCTTGCGGACTATACCATCCTCGCTTTTACCAGGAGCAAATTCGGTTACCTCAACTAAGACTTTATCATCTTCCTGGAAAATAATTTTTTTAACTACTGCATCTTTATTCTTGTTACTCTGCTTAATAGAAGCTACCCATCCATAACCTTCACTAGGATCTCTATTTTTCTTGTAGGTTGCTTTCCACATATTATTTTCAGACTTCCCCGATATTTTTCCTGAAGAACTATACCAATAAAGCCCTACCAATATCACAAAAAATAATAATACGACAATAAAGATAATTTTTTTCTTCAAACATTTCACCTCCTTTTAAAATTTTATAACGCGATACTTAATCCACTCAGGACTAATGTTTTTGAAGTTCCTTTTAAGATAATTATCTGTGTGGCCTGATAAATATAGGGTATTATTAGATTTTTCATAAACAAACATAGAATGAGAGTATCTTGTTTTATTCTTTTTCTTAAACTGAATTACATCCCCTACATCTGCATAACTAATTAGCGTAGATTTACTAGTACTACTTTTTGTAGACTGAGTTTTACTCCAGAAGGCATAAAAATCACTTACGTTAACCCATGAAGAAGATCTTTTAAAATAAGGAACTTTAGCACCATCGTACTTATAACTATACCAATATTTCGTAGTCCCGTATATTCCCCCTGGGATTGTTGATGGTTTCTTTTTGCTTTTTCCACCTGCGTATATAATTTGTGATACGAAGTTTGTACAATCATTACCTTCAGATTGATATGAGAAATTATTTCTAGAATTATACCATTTCTTAGCATAATCTTTTGCTTTGCTTACACTGTATGCAGATAATATTGTGGCACCCGTTTCGATTGTAGAATCTGCTTCTTCAGCAGAAATGCTCTTTTCAACCTCGCCAATCGTTTTAGATCTGAGCCTTTCCAATGTATTTATAAACTCCAAGTTAATTTCAGTTGAAGTGTTTTCTAAATCATCAGTTGATGAAGTGGTTTCATAGGCGTATTCATATTCAGAAAGATAGGCTGCTATCACTGAATATAGAGAATGCTGAAGTAAATCTTCGTCAGCTTGTCCATATTCTTGATCTAGTACATAATTAGTAAACTCGCTTGAACCAATTGGATAGTCTAGTTTTTTTTCATTTAAATAGGAAACAAAAAGATCTTCCGCTTCCTTAAAAGTGTAGTTTTCGCGTGCTTTTTCATTCATAGCTTGACGAACAAAATTAGAGTATTCAGTCTCACCATGTGAGTTATATGCTGTAACTTTAAAATAGTAATTTTTAGAATTACAATAATTACCATTCGAATTACAATAAACTTTAGACGGGGAATTGGCTAATTCCACTCCCTTTTTATCGTGATGCAATTTATATATTCCTGCGTTTTCTTCTTGTGTTGTTGGCCAGATTTTTTGCTCTCTAGTTGTAAAGGTATTTACATTTCCAACATCAAAAGATTCATATGATTCACCGTTAAATATCCAAACATTATAACCGGTTGCATTTTCAATAGGTTCCCATTTTAAATCAGCAAAACCAGTTCCGTGTTCGTCTCCATTACTGTATAAGTTCCCATATAAATCAGGGATTTCTAAGTCAGGTATAGATGGCTTATACATACTTTTGGTAGAGGTGACTGTTTCCCCCAACTCGTTATAAGCACTAATTCTAAACCAGTAATTATTAGAACTAGCATATTGAGTCCCTGCATTTGAGTATACCTGAGAAGGATCGACTACTAATTCTTGACCCGATTTATCATATAAATGTAAGTTATATTTCCCACCATTGATTTCAGTGTCTGTTGGCCAAATATTTTTATTTTTTGAAGACCAAGTTGTTGCATTTCCTGCATCAAAAGATTCATATTCTTTTCCGTTAAATACCCAAACTTTGTAGCCAGCAGCCCCATCAACGCTATTCCAAGATAAGTTTACATAGCCACTGCTATCTCCATTACTAAATGCTTTTCCTGTAATATCAGGAATTTTTAAATTTGGAATGGTAGGTTTATAGATTGTAGAAAACTCGGTTTCAGTGCTGCCAATAACGGCAGAAATTTTAAACCAATAGTTCTTATTTGTAGTGTAATTACCTTTTGAATTTCTGTATACATCCGATGGATCTACGGATAATTCAGATCCTTTACTATCATGGTGAAGTGCATATCTCCCTGTGTTTATCTCTTCGACTGTAGGCCATAATTTTTTGTTTTTTGTAGACCAAGTTGTTGTATTCCCAACATCAAAAGTTTCATATTCTTTTCCATTATATAACCAAACCTTATAACTTGTTGCTCCTGGTACTTGTTCCCAAGATAAATCAACATACCCCGTCCCATCCCCATTACTAAATGTAGCACCTGTAGGCTTTAGTGGTACTGGTAAGGTTTCACCATTAACATTCTGGTGAGTGCTAAAAAAGAAAATACTACAAAATACAATTAATAAAGGGATAAATGGTTTAAGCTTCATACGATCTCTCCTTTTAAATTTTTCCAAAATAGTTCATATTGATTATAATTGGAAAAATCTAAGAAGCAATAGGTCTAAGGAACCATCCCTTTAGTTACTCCTGCTGGCATTGATTTTATTTTTGTGACTTATCCTATATTAATTATGGATATGGGATATAGGGATATTTTATTTTTAAGGCGTGAATCCTCTTAAAGTTTCAAGCCCTATTATATTTTTATATCCGATGGTATATCTTATGCCAAATTCCTTTATAACAACGAAGTTTACCAAAACGCTTCCTCAAACTTGAATAATAAAGACATACGAGTTTTTTACAGAAAAAATGTGACTTATGACATATTGGTTGTTCCAACCGCCATTACTTCACCAATATCTTTTCTAACCGCTTGTTACCATATATTATCCATATAATCCTCCTCTAAGTATGTCCATTCTCACTTTTAACCTAAGATTCCCTCTGTGTGTCTAGGTGTTGTTTCCATAATAAAAAGCCGCCCTTTTGGGACGACTTTGAATTATTTTGCTATTTAGTTTCAGCTACCCCATGTTGGACATAAGCAAGACACGCTATTCACTATATCGAGTGTAATATGAATCTGGCTGCCCTTCTGGATGCCACGGAACTTTATCCTGAAACCACGCATGAATAAATGAACCTGCCAGGTTCAAGCTTGAGATAATACCACTTTCTAATATATTAGAGTTAATAGAGGTAAACAAGTTGTTTCACCAAATATAGTGACCGCTTCCCGTTCGGGAGGGACTCTATACTTAATGATCCATTGAATATCCAAGTGTAACCTTCCCATTCGTAATTGGGGGACCGTAATAATACCGATTGTTTCTAACCCTTAGCATTTTCTATGCGAAAGAACTCCACTGTGATGTCCTGAAAGCAGCTATTTGCTCGTAATGTTGTCTCCAGAAGCCAATAGTAACTATAATTTTTTCTCTAATTCTTGTCTGTTGATCAGCGGCAAAAACGTGTATTAATATAAAATTAAAGTGGAGATGGAAAGGTCAACATCACCAGTTGGTCTAGGTAACGGAATCATCATTCGCTATACCGTAAAGTACATACCCTTTTTTACAGTTTTACTTCCAGGATATGCTTGTACACAATCCAAATTGAACCTCCATTTCTTGATGAATCACACTCCCCCTTATCATTCGCTTTTAACTCCCGGATTCCTTTTTGTTCATAAAAAAACGCCTTTCACTAAGTGAAGGCGTCACAGCTTAAATTTTATACCAGCCCATCCCCATCGAGCCTTCGCCCAGATGCGTTCCGATTACTGGACCGAAGTAGCTGATGTCGAACTCGACATTCGGAAACCGGGCTTCAAGTTCCGCTTTCCAGTCTTTAGCTTCACTTTCCCGTTTTGCATGAATGATGACGGCTTTATATTTCTCGCCGCTCGCCGCGTCTGCTCCAAGTAAATCGGCAATCCGTTTCATCGCTTTTTTCCTTGTACGGATTTTTTCGAATGGGACGATGACTTTCTCAACAAAGTGGAGCACCGGCTTCACTTGAAGCAGACTGCCAATCAAAGCTTGGGCACTGCTTAAACGGCCGCCGCGCTGGAGATGGGATAGGTCATCTGCCATGAAGTATGCCTTGACCGATGGTTTCATTTCTTCAAGCCTGTCCATGATTTCTTCTGCACCCTTACCATCAAGTGCCATCTTTGCCGCCTCGATCACGTAAAACCCCTGTACCATGCAGCTGATTTCCGAATCAAAGGCATGAACCCTGATTCCCTCGACCATTTCACCTGCAGATACCGCTCCTTGATACGTTCCGCTGATGCCGCTCGATAAATGGATGGAAATAACCTCATCATATTCTTTTTGCAGTTCCTCGAACTTCTCGACAAACTTCCCGATTGGAGGCTGTGAAGTGGTCGGCAATTTCTCCTGCCTCTTTACTTCCTCATAAAACTCATCCGCAGTAATATCAATTTCCTCCCGGTAAGCTTCATTGGAAAAAATGACATTAAGCGGCATCATATGTATATGTAAACGATCACGCATTTCCTTTGGTATATATGCAGTGCTATCTGTTACGACTGCGGTTTTCATAATAGTACCATCCTTATAAAAATTTACTTCGTATATATTCACCATTCTATCTGAAAATGCCTTTATTTGCATTAAACAGTTTTTTAATTGCCAAAAATTTGAATATAATCACATCCAATAAAAAAATCCAGCCCCTCAGCACGCATTGGAATCTGAAGAGCCGGACTTATAGAATGCTTTAATTACTTCACTTCTACCCAGCCGTTTTTAATGGCTAGGACAACTGCTTGTGTACGGTCATTCACATTCATCTTCTGAAGAATGTTACTTACATGGTTTTTGACTGTTTTTTCACTGATATATAGAGTTTCGCCGATGGCCCGGTTGCTTTTCCCGTCAGCTAAAAGCTGAAGCACTTCACATTCGCGTCGTGTCAATAGGTGAAGCGGCCTCCTGATTTCTATCGTATGTACGGAATCACGATCAGCACCCTCTTCAGCTGCTAAGCGGCGATATTCTTTAACTAAGTTATGGGTGACCTTCGGATGAAGGTATGAGCCGCCTTCAGCGACTACACGCACAGCATCGATCAACGCGTCTGCGTCCATTTCTTTCAGCAGATAACCTTGTGCTCCTGTTTTCAATGCGTGCTGCACGTAGTTTTCATCATCATGAATGGAAAGGATGATGACTTTTGTTTCAGGGTAACGGCTCACGAGCATTTTTGTAGCTTCGACCCCATTCATGTTCGGCATGTTGATATCCATGATAACAACATCAGGTTTATGTGTTTCAACGAGATCCATAGCTTCGCTTCCGTCATCACCCTCGGCAACAACATCAAAGGATGATTCAAAATCTAATATGCGCTTTACGCCTTCACGGAAAAGCTGATGGTCATCGATTATGACGATACTAGTCTTCAACGGCTTCTTCCTCCTAGTTTCTATTTAATATGTCTATTCTCCATTATTTAAATGGTAGGGAATTTGGATAAATACCAAAGTGCCTGCCCCCGGTTGTGAATCGATCGTCATTTCACCTTCCAGCAGCTCGACTCTTTCTCTCATTCCAACCAAGCCAAATGAACCTTCTTTTTGAATCGAAGAATCAAACCCCTTTCCATCATCTTTGACGACGACGGTCACCATCTCCTTGGAAATAGACAGTTTAACTTGAATCTGTTTTGGGTCAGCGTGCTTTAATGAATTCTGTACAGCCTCTTGAACCAGCCTGAATAATGCGACCTCCATATCGGAAGGGAGCCTTTTGACCTGCCCAAGGTTGACGAAATTCAGATTCACGCCATTATTATAGTCTTCGGTCGTTTGCAGGTACTTTCTGAGGGTAGGAACAAGTCCTAAATCATCAAGCGCCATAGGACGAAGGTCATAGATGATTCTTCGCACTTCATATAAAGCATTCCTTACCATGACCTTTAAACTGCGGATTTCCACTAACGCTTCATCCGGACCTCTCTCCCGCTGCACTCGTTCTATCAAGTCTGAGCGCATCATGACGTTTGCCAGCATTTGCGCCGGACCATCATGAATTTCACGCGAGAGTTTTTTACGTTCCTGCTCCTGGGCTTCGATTATTTTCAGACCGAAGTCCTGTTTGCGTTTCGCTTCTTGAAGGGCTTCCCCCACAAATTTAAGATCTTGTGTCAAATAATTCTGCACTACCGATATTTGCGAGACGAGATGCACCGCTTTATCGATCGTCTGCTGCAAACCCCTTAACCTTAACTCAAGCTCATCCCGGCGATTACGGAGCTCTTTCTCCAATTGCCGGTTAATTTGTAAATCGACTTGCAGCTTATGTGCCCTTTCATAGGCATCGCGCACCTGTTCTTCAGAAAAATGGTTGAAGTGCATACTGACTTCTGAAAGCCTTTTTCGAGCAAACCTGGCTTTTGAATCCAGTGCATCGCTGTCGGTTATCACAATGGCAACCCTGATTTTCACATCATCAAGCTCTTTTGATAATGTCTCGAAATCCTTTCGGCATTGTTCGCCGATATCAAAGACTTCATCCTTACTTTCACTAACAGTGCTCACCATTGTTTCTAAGATCTTGTCCAATGCTTTAGCATCAACCTTTTTAATGGACATTAAGATCCCTCCACTTAAATCAAAAGACTTAAACAAATTTATTGTCTTAAAGACTATGTATATGGAAAATAGTTCTTTCCCTTTTTCATGAATGGTTAAATTTCAGGAAACTTTTGTATGAAGTACCCTTCATGAACATATTGTACCAAAAAAAGATTAAAAATACGTTAATTTCCTTTTGTGCTTTCCATAAAATGTACATATTTACTATACATCTCATAATCCGGCATTAAGTCTGCCTATTAAAGGCAGAAAGCCATATCTATTATCCTAATACAAAATATCCTTTTCAATCAAATGGGATATTCCGCTTCATTGATTATCATATGAAACAGATGCATTTATTAAATGGCAAAATCCTTGAAATGAGAGGACACATTAAGGTAAAACCAAGATAATGGCACAGAACTCATGTTTTTCCTACAATGTTATTCTTTTACGCATATATGAGCAGCTAATAACAATAACAGGCAATGAAATTAATTATAACACGTACAGCTTTATCTTATATTAAAGTTTCTTTACACATGCAATATGTAAATGAATCGTCATTGCCACTTTTTCCGCAAAGCCTTATAATAAATCAACTAATAGGAAGCACGAAGGTGGAATAATAATGCTCACTCAATATTTAACGGTGGCAGGTCGCGGCGACCATGAAATCGTCATTGAAAAATCCCGTTTTATTTCCCACATCGCCCGGGTCGAAACCGAAGATGCCGCACAGGCCTTTATCCAGGAAATCAAGAAAAAGCACAAAGATGCTACACATAATTGTTCAGCTTATATGATAGGGGAACAAAATCAAATCCAAAAAGCCCTCGACGACGGGGAACCGAGCGGAACGGCAGGCGTCCCTATCCTGGAAGTGCTTAAGAAAAAAGAACTGAAAGACACCGCTGTTGTGGTCACACGGTATTTTGGAGGCATCAAACTTGGTGCTGGCGGTCTCATTCGCGCTTACAGCAAAGCGACTTCAGAAGGGATAAATACCACTGGTGTCGTCATCAGGAAACTGATGCGGGTCATTTCGACAACCGTCGACTATACCTGGCTTGGAAAACTGGAAAACGAATTGCGCTCTTCCATTTATCAAATAAAGGAAATTCAATACCTTGATCAGGTCAATATCCTTGTATATGTGGAGGAAACACAAAAAGAGACATATACCGCTTGGATTACAGAGCTGACAAATGGTCAAGGCCGCATCACTGAGGAAGAAATGCTTTATTTGGAAGAGGAATTCTCCTGATGTACTCCTGCATATTTTTCCTTTTTTATGCTGTAATATAATTGAAAAGAAATATTTATTTTACGAAATTATTAAATCATTGTAAAATTAGGTGTAATATATGACGAAATATAAACTGCAGGATTCGAAAAATAGCGATATATGTCTGATGTTCGTTATTTAAAAGGAGAAGAAAAAGATGTCTACTACTAGGCGTGTTTATAAAATTAAAAAAACAAAGAAAAAAAGGCGAAAGAGGCTTTGGTTATTGCTTGTTCCCCTGCTGGTACTTGGTCTGGGGGCTTCTACGTATGCTGCAACCCTGTATATGAAAGCCCAGAATGTATTCAATGATTCCTATGACCCTGTCGAAGCTTCAGCAAAGCGAAATGCAGCAATCGACCCGCTCGAAGATAATTTCTCGATCCTTTTCATAGGAATCGATGATAGCAAGGACCGTGACTTAAAAGGAAATTCCCGGTCTGATGCTTTAATGCTGGCCACATTCAATAAAGATCAAAAGTCTATAAAACTATTAAGCATTCCGCGTGATTCATATGTGTACGTGCCAGCCAAAGGCGTAACAACGAAAATCAACGCGGCCCATGCAGCCGGCGGGCCGAAAGCGACGATGGACACCGTCGAGGAGTTACTCGATGTCCCTGTCGATTATTATGTTCGCATGAACTTTAATGCTTTCATCGATGTCGTAGATTCATTGGATGGCATCGAAGTCGACGTCCCTTATGAAATGTATGAAATCGATTCACATGACAAAAAGAATGCCATCCACCTCGAAGAAGGATTACAGACCGTTGATGGTGAAGAAGCATTAGCATTTGCACGGACACGTAAAAAAGACAGTGATATCCAACGCGGCGAACGTCAGCAGGAAGTCCTGAAAGCCATCATTGCCAAAGCAACCTCTGCTGGATCACTAACGAAATATACAGACGTAATGGAAGCTGTCGGCGATAATATGACAACGAACCTTAAATTCTCGCAAATGAGAGGTTTCATAAAATATGTGACTACCGATAAAGGCATCAATCTTGAAACCATCAAACTTGAAGGTCAGGATTCTACCATTAACGGAACCTATTATTATCAGCTGAACGATACATCATTAGCGAACACCAAGCTGTTGCTTCAATCCCACTTGAACTTGGGACCAGCTGAAGGCAATCAAACGGAAGCAGTACAATCACAAATACAAGAATAAAGCGAACCCCCCACTCGTCATGAGCGGGGGGTTTTTTAATGTATTATATGAAATTACAAAAAAGCCACCAACCGTTACTTCTAACGATTGGTGGCTTTCCGATAAAACTAGCGAATCTAGTAATCTATTCCAAGATGATCATGGCTTATTTTTAAAGTTGAGCATCTTGAGCAACGGCTGGTAGTTTGAATTGACCAAACCAATTTTCTCCACGAAAATCTCTATGATCAGCAGAAGTCCCGTTACAAGGATCAAAGCCCCCCACATCGTTGCAAATGAAAAGATTATGGCCGCTAAACCAAAGCAAGCAGCTAAAGCGTAAATGAGCAAGACAGTCTGCTTATGGGTGAATCCCAAGTTTATCAAGCAGTGATGTAAATGTGATTTATCAGCAGCCGAAATCGGCTGTTTATTGACGACCCTGCGGATAATCGCGAAAAATGTATCCGAAATGGGAACACCCAAAATGATGATCGGTACGATCAATGAAATCATCGTTACGTTTTTAAACCCTAGCAGGGACAGAACGGCAATGATGTAACCTAAGAATAATGCGCCTGTATCTCCCATGAAAATCTTTGCCGGATGAAAGTTATATTTCAAGAAGCCAAGGGTGCTTCCAATCACGATCAATGCGACCATGGCAACAAATAGGTCCCCTTTAATGAGGGCCATGGTTGCAATTGTCACCAATGCGATCGTTGAGACACCGCCTGCAAGGCCATCCAGTCCATCTATCAGGTTGATTGCATTAATGATGCTGACAATCCACAAAATGGTGATCGGTATACTAAAAACACCAAATTCTAGTGTATCCGTAAAGAACGGCAAATTGATGAATTCCACTTCAAGACCGCCCCATAATACGATAATGAGGGCAGCCAAAACCTGGCCCAGGAATTTGGGTGCAGCTTTTAATTCAAAAATATCATCAGCCATCCCGATCAAAATGATGACAAGGGCTCCCACAAGAAGGGGCAGCTGCTCCCCAAAATCATCCATGAAAAGCAAGTAGGTAATGAAAAAACTCAAAAATATAGCTAAACCGCCCATGCGCGGCATAATTTTACTATGCACTTTTCGCTCATTCGGTTTATCGGTAGCTCCTAATTTAAAGGCCAGCTTTCCGACAAAAGGAGTCAAAAAAATGGATAATAAAAAGGCTACCAACAAGGCCCCTATTAACATCAAGAACCACCTCAATTCAACTAAAAATCTAATACCCGTTACGCTCTATAAGAAAACCTATATATAAATGCTTATTTTAATTTTTCATCCTCAAATAAACATTATATACGTTATTGGCTAAAGTTTCTATAGAAAAGTTGTTTTTTGCAAATTTTTGTAAATCCGACCCTATCTTTGTCAAGTCCCCTGACTTTTTTAATTCCAAAGCATTGCAGATGGCCAGTTTCAGCTGTTCGACATTGCCGATATCCGTTATCCAGCCCTTGCTCCGATCGGGAATCAATTCCTGTACACCGCCGACATCACTAGTGATTGCCGGAAGACCGGATCTTGCTCCTTCAAGTAAAACGAGTGGGAAACTTTCGCTTAAGGAAGTCAATAATGTGATGTCCCCCAACGGGTAGATTCGATCTAAATCTGCACGATACCCTAAAAAGTGCACGTGTTCGGATAATCCCTTTTCCGAGACCATCTCCTCCAGAGCGGATCTCCTGCTCCCGTCCCCTGCAAGGATCAGCTTCACATGGGGGAATTCCGATACCACTTCACTTAGGGCCGCTAAAGCAAATTCATGACCTTTCACCGGTTCAAGCCTTGCAGGCATGATGATGATGAAATCATCTTTCCCGAACCCGAAATCTTCTCTATGAAACGGGAAAGGCAGTTCCTTTTCAAAGTCAATCCCGTTCAGGATCTTCGTTATTTTGGCCGAATGGATTCCTTGGTCAATCAAGTCCTGCTTAAAGCGGTCGGAAACCGCCAGTATATGATCGGCATATTGAAATGACCTTACATGAAGGCCCGTAAACAATTTTCCTTTTACACCCTGCCCTAAAAAATCATGATGAGGCGAACTGTGAACAGTAAGAAGCCATGGGCATTTAATGAGGCGCTTTATAAAAGCACCATATATATTCGCCCGCGGACCATGTGTATGGATGATGTCTATATTATTTAGACGGATAAAATCCCTTAAAGGTTTCAAAATTGAAAGGTCATATTTGGAATGTTGCTTGAAAAGTTCAGTTTGTATCCCGGAGGACATGGCCCGCCGGTATAGTTCACCCTTTTCAAATACACCAAGCAAACACTCCTCTTTATTCAATTGGTTCAGTAAGGACATAATATGAAACATACCGCCGCCGGTTTCATTACCAGCGTTTAAGTGCAAGATCCTCATCCAGTCCACTCCTTATGTTCAGGAACGCTGCACCGTTTTCCTTAACCGCCGAACCTTTAATACGAATCTTGGCAGCGCAAGCATCCGTTTCCACCGTGAAGGTTGCTGGATCAGTCGGTACAACCATTCAAGACGCATTTTTTGCCAGAAAACCGGGGCGCGGTTCACCTTTCCCGCAAGGACATCAAAGCTTCCCCCTACCCCCATGAATAACCCTTTATTGAATAACGCATAGTGTCTGGAAACCCATTTCTCCTGCCTAGGGAACCCTAATGCAGTCAATATGATGTCAGGTTCAAGTTCCGCTATCGACTTCGGCAGGGTATCATCCTTGATATCAATGTAACCATGGTTGTATCCCACCAACTCGAGACCCGGATATAATTCTTTCACTTTCAGGGCCGCTGCTTCAATCACGCTTTCCTCCGCTCCAAGCAGATATACCTTCAACGCTTTTTCATCAGCGACCCGAAATAATTCATTCATCAAGTCGAATCCTGTAATCCGCTCTTGTAAAGGTTGATTTAGCCATTTAGAGGCCATAATAATACCAACGCCATCCGGTGTGATGTAATCAGCCGATATAATGATGTCTTTATAATCCTGATGTTCATTTGCATACTCGACTATTTCTGGATTTGCCGTAACGACAAACGTTTTTTCCTGATTCATCAATCTCGGATAAATCATTCCATTCATGAACTCATCCATATTGCTATCAATGAATGGAATGGTAAGTATCTCAACAAACTTCTCTGTCATTTCACTTCAGCCTTTCATATGTACTATACATCTAAAGGGTGGGGTATTATTCAAGAAATTTTTTCATACACATCATAGAACATGATTTTTGATTCAAAGGTGGTTAATCAATTGAAGTTTATAGAAAAACAATCGTTACCCATTCTATTTCTGTGCCTGCTCATCCCATCGGCAGTGCCTCACCCTATCGCCGGTTACATGGCTACGGCGTTGATGCTCGTTTTTATCGGTATAAATAAAAAAAACCTGTTACTAATTCTATTCATTTATTTCCCTGCCCGTCCCATATTGATGGAACTGAATAGCGGCTTAACTTATACAGGTGACCTGATCATCCTCACCTTATTCATTTCTTTGTTTATTGAAAAATTCAAAAAGAAAGAATGGCCATTTTCGAAATATCACTTTACTGCGCCATTTTGGTTGTTTTGTTTAATTGGTGCCGGTGCTGCACTCATAAACGGGGTGGCAATCCTCCCCATCTTGTTTGAACTCCGTGCATTGCTTATTACATTCTTGCTTCTTTACATTATCGGTGAATTAAATCTAGAAAGAAAGGATATCTTTCGCTTTTTGAAGGTAATCCTAATATTTACTATCTTACTTTGCCTGCATGGCATAGTGGAGAAAATCTTTTCACGTACGATCCTGCTTCCCCGCGCATGGGAATTGTGGAATCTTTCTCCAACAAACCGCATGAGGATTTATGGAGCACCAGCCAATCCTAATGTATTTGCTTTATTCTTAAGCATCCAGTTATTCCTTGGTTTCTTTTTATTTCAGTCGCTGAAAAAATATAAATGGATCGTCTTTCTGGCAGCCATCCTGATTTCCGGAACGTTATTGCTTACCTATTCGCGGGGCACGATGATTGCATTCGGGTTCGCTGCGCTTGTCTTTATAATCTGGACTAGAAATAAACCATTTCTCAAATATGCTGTAGGAGCATTTTGTCTTGGCCTGCTTCTTATTTATTACCCAGTTTTATTTGCATCAAGTAAAGTGGAGGTATCCGCATCGATTCCCATGGAAAATGTGGTAATCGGCAGCACCCCCTCTTCCGAACACGAACATGCCCTCTCCAATCGCTTTTCAGGAATGTTCTCTGATAAGACCCTGCACCAAAGTACGGAATGGGGCCGGTTATATGTCCTGATCAAGGGAATTGAAATTTTCAAAGATCACCCGATAATCGGTACCGGGCTGGCCACCTTCGGGGATTCTGCCACACTTTCCTTTTCCTCACCAATCTATAAGGAATACCAAATTGGTGAAAGGATGTATACCGATAATCAATATATCCAGATTCTGGTCCAAACTGGTGCGCTCGGCTTACTTGCGGTTCTTGCATTCATCCTTTTCACCTGCCGGAAAATCCTGAAATCGGGAAAAGGCACATTTGCGGCGTTCACCATCTGCCTGATGTTGGCCGCACTATTAGCAGGACTTTTCTACAATATTCTCGAAGATAAAACGTTTACGCTGATATTTTATAGTTGTTTGGGATTCTGTTTACAGAAGGACAACATTTTAAAGGATTGAAAATATGCCTACTCTTTCAAATGTCATTAAATCGGTCGGGCTCGTCACCATTATTGCAGCCATTGGAAAAGTCCTCGGATTCGGGCGGGAATCGATCATAGCCGCCTATTTCGGGGCATCATCCATGGCGGATGTTTTTTTCGTGGCAAGCCTCATACCAACCATTCTATTTACGGCACTCGGCAGCGGTCTTCAGGCCGGCGTTATTCCTATTTACTTGGAAAAGAAAGCGGATAACGCAAAGAAAGCTGATGAATTTATCAGTGTTTTAAATTCTTTCTTCATGCTTGTTGCCGGAGTCCTGACCATTGCCTGCATGATTTTCATAAAGCCGCTCGTCATGATGACAGCTCCGGGTTTCTCCGATTCAGAGCTTGCCCTGACGGAATCACTGACCCGGATCATGCTGCCCAGTTTACTATTTTTCACGCTTTCATACATGGCAACGGGAGTCCTGAATGCGAATAAGCGCTTTATTCTGCCGGCACTCACTTCAACTGCACAAAACACGGTCATTATAGCAGCCACCGTATTGTTCGCTGCTCCCTTTGGGATTGAAGGACTGGCTTGGGGGTTTGTGTTCGGTGCAGCAAGCCAGTTCCTCATTCAATACCCATCATTGAAGAAATACGGAATCCGTCCCATCGTCTCTTTCCTGCCTCATAAAAGGCAGATCGCACAAACACTGTTCACCTTTTATCCAATCATTATCGCCGCTTTGGCGATCCAGTTGAATAGTGTCGTCGATCGGATTATTGCGACTTCGCTCGAAACCGGAAGCGTATCGGCCCTGAACTATGCGAATCGCCTGCTATGGCTGCCATTGAGCATTGTCCTCACGCCGCTGATTACCGTATTGTACCCTTCAATCGTCGAGCGCGCGCTTATAGGCTATCAATCTTTCCTTAATTTGACCTTAAAAGGGTTGAAATCACTGTTATTTTTAGCGATTCCGTTCATGGTCGTCATGTTAATCAGCGGAAACAGCTTAATCACTCTGGCTTTCCAACGCGGGGCTTTCGATGCTACAGCAACTGACATGACTTATAGGGCATTCTTGTTTTATTCAGCTTGCCTCCCGTTCTTTGCACTGAGGGATTATTTGATGAACGCCTTTTATGCCTTGAAGAAAACGAAAGTGGCCATGTATTCCTGCTTGATTGCCGTTATGCTTAACGTGCTGCTCAGCTGGGTTCTATCACGTTATCTCGGCGTCGGTGGAATTGCTTTAGCATCGGGGATTTCCATGCTCCTGCAATCTCTCTACCTTTTCGGCTACCTGTGGCTGAAGACAGGAAGAACAGACAAGACCGCTTTCAGGGATGTTTTTCAGGAAATCGGCAAGCTTACCATCATCGGAGCCATCATTTACGGAATCGCTCTCTGGATCCATCCGCTCACCCTTTCGTTACCCATCATCATCGAATTGGTGATCATCTCGCTGCTGGTATTCGGATTATATCTCGCACTATCCATTCTTTTTAAAGTAAGCAGCCTGCAAGGGATGAAAAGGATCAGATCATCAAAGTAATACATTAGAAGAAGGAGTGCCATTATGAACATTTTAATCACAACGATTTTCAACTACCCTCATGAAGGAGGGCTATCGAGCCATATCACTACGTTAAAAAAAGGTTTAATGTCACGGGGCCATAATGTGGACGTATTATCTTTCTCTCAGTTACCACCTTTCAAGAGGAAGATGCTCGCCCAGGCTCCAGGATTTTTATTAAATAAAGTAAAACAAGGGAGCGGCCAGCTTTTCAATGATCGGCAACGTCAAAAATTATTGGCTTCATCTATTAATGCCTTGAAAAAGAATTATGATGTCATCAATGCCCAAGACATTTTCGCAACGCTTGCCTCCATCGAATCCGGGATACCAACGGTGCAAACCGTCCATGGGTATTATTCATTCGAGGCA
Source organism: Bacillus sp. ISL-78 (assembly GCF_018613455.1). Taxonomy (NCBI): domain Bacteria; kingdom Bacillati; phylum Bacillota; class Bacilli; order Caryophanales; family Bacillaceae; genus Bacillus; species Bacillus sp. ISL-78. The sequence continues at coordinate 178,815 of NZ_JAGGQC010000004.1, read as the reverse complement.
GTCAGCAGGGGCGCCCTTCTTCCGGACAGTGAAGAAGATTTGATCATTCGCGAGCTAGAAAGAAAAGCATATCAGTCCGCTGCAAAAGTTGTGACGGTCGATCAAAGGATCAAAGACTATATAAATCATTTGGCACATATAGAGGCGGATACGATCAAGAACTTCATTGACGTGTCTGCTTTTAAACCGGAGATGGCAAAGCGGGAGCAAACTCGCCGGGACTTTCAAATACCGCTACATAAAAAGATGCTTTTCGTTCCGAGAAGGATGACGGAAAAGAACGGTGTCATCTACCCGCTCCTTGCTCTGCAGGAGGTGCTGGAAAACCATCCTGAAACGGTTTTGGTCTATGCAGGTACAGGGGAACAGCGAAGCCGGCTTGAGGAAACCGCAGCCAGTCTCAATATATCCGCTTCCGTACTTTTCCTGGGTTCTGTGCCGTTCGAGAAAATGCATAACCTCTATGAAGCATCTGACATCGTACTCATCCCTAGCGTTCATTCCCACGGGGTGGAAGAAGCGACTTCCATTTCCGCTTTAGAAGCGATGAGTTGCCGCTCACCCGTCATTGCAAGCGCAATCGGAGGTTTAAAGGAGATTCTCATTGATGGCGAAGATGGCCTTTTAGTAGAGGAAAAAAATAAAGAAGCACTTGCACAAGCCATCTCCCTTTTGCTTAAAGACCCTGAATATGCAGCAAAGTTAGCTTCGAAAGCACGGTATAAAATGGAAAGCGAATACTCCCACCTTTCAGCAGCTGAGCGGTTTGAGAAAGCTTATGTTGAAGTGCTTAACTAAAAAAAGCAGACCCGGAGCCCGGGTCTGCTTTTCACTTTCATACCAGTGCGGAACTACGCCTTTTCATTTGCTCTTCACGGTATTTTTTCTGTTCTTGTTTAGACATGGCGTTATATTCTTTTAAGAATGCCTCGTATTGCGGCATTACTTCATTCATGGCACCGTATGCCTTTAGCTCTCCATATTCAAGCCATAAAGCCTTTTGGCAAAATTTCTTCATCTGTCCGATTGAATGGCTGACAAAGAACATCGTTTTGCCCTTTTCCTTAAATTCGTTCATTTTCTCTAAACACTTCTCGGCAAAGTTTTTATCCCCGACTGATAAGGCTTCATCAATAATCAGGATATCTGGATCGATATGCACGGAAATGGAAAAACCAAGCCTGGACTTCATGCCGCTTGAGTATGATTTCACCGGTTGGTCAATGAACTTACCCAGTTCAGAAAACTCAATGATTTCAGGTTCAAGTTCTTTGATGCGATTTTTATCGAATCCGAGCATCAGCATTTTCAGTTCGATGTTTTCCCTGCCCGTCAACTGATTATTCAGGCCCGAAGAAACGGCAATCAAGGCGGTTTTCCCATTAGTTTGGACATTTCCGTCCGTAGGCGGGACAATCCCTGCAATAATATTGGACAATGTGGATTTACCTGATCCATTGACCCCGACAAATCCTATTACATCGCCCTTTTCTGCTTCAAAACTAACATTCCTCAGTGCGAAGTACTCTTCACCATAGCTTTTAGGCAAAAGGAGATCCAATAATTTTTCCGAGTTTTTATTATATAATTTATATTTCTTCGTTATATCTTTGACTATTACCGATTTTTCCAAATTTTCTCACTTCCAGTTTACTTAAAGTCAACAAAGCGATCTCTGAACCTGACATGCAGCGTGGAACCTATCATAAACAAGATGATAACGACTGCCCAGAAATAAAGCGTATACTCCCAATGCACTATCAGATACCATGATTCCCCCAACAACGAAGCTCGATACCCTTCCACAATATAATATAGTGGATTCAGCTTCATGATGTTGACTATGGTAGGATGTTCCTTAGCATCCATCACCCAAAGGATTGGTGTTAAATAAAACATGACTTTCATTAAGGACACGATGATATTATGAACGTCACGAATGATGGTTGATAATGTTGAAGTGATTAAACCCAATGAAAATAACAGCAAGACCGTCGCTGCAACATAATACGGCAGTTGCAAGATGAAGAGTGTAGGGAGGTAACCTGTAAACCCTAATAGGATGATGATGACTCCCAGCAGCATGAGATGCTGATACAACTTAGCAAAGATGACATACGATGGAATCACACTCATCGGAAAGCTCATCTTGGACACCATATTCATTCGGGAATAGACGGATTTTGACGTTTGGGTTATGGCCGGGTTCACAAAGAACCAGACAACGATCCCCGCCATCAGCCATGGAAGGAAATCATCCCCGCGATTTAAGATGATAAATCCAAATACAAACCAATAAATCGCAATCTGTATCATCGGATTGATGATTTCCCATAGGACTCCCAGGTAGTTACTGCTGTTGGCACTTTTCACCTCATAAACAGATAAACGCCTTACCAAATAAAAATGTTTGATTTGTTCTTTTAAAACGGTCAAAGCTGAACTCATAAATTACACAGACCTTCCTAAAAACACTTTTTCTACGACACGGCGTGAAGCCTGGCCATCCTCGAGTGCACAAAACCGCTCGTGAAAATGATTGATATCAGTGGTATTTTCATATTTCATCGTCTTGATACTATCAATGACCGCATCAGATGTTTTGACTAACAAACCTGGTGCATTCTTTTCGAAATCAAAGTAAAATCCGCGAAGCTTGTCCCTGTAATTTTCAATATCATATACATAGAAAATCATCGGACGCTGTAAATTTGCGTAATCAAAGAATACGGATGAATAATCGGTTATCAATAAATCCGAAATAAGATACAAATGACTAATATCTTCGTAACTGGATAAATCATAGGCGAATCCTTCATGCGCCGATAAATCCAAGTTCTCAGAAACCAAATAATGAAGACGGAGCAAAATGACATACTCCTCCCCCAATTCCCGTTTCATTCGATCCAGATCCAGTTTTATTTCGAACTTATATTTTCCCTTGCTATAAAACTCATCATCCCTCCAAGTCGGGGCATATAAAACGATCTTTTTCTCTATTGGTATACCCAACTTCTGTTTCAATGAGTCGATTGTATCACGATTATTCCCGTTGTAAAGGATATCATTACGTGGATAACCGGTTTCCAGAATTTTAGAGGCATCGACATTGAAGGCCCCGGCAAAGATTTCACTTGAATAAGCGTTCGGTGAAATTAAGTAATCCCATTTACTTGATTCGGCATGGAAATTTTCTTTATATTTATCCGTCGTCGTCCCAGGCATATGAACTTCATTCATATCCGCCGCAAGTTTCTTTAGTGGAGTACCATGCCACGTTTGCAAATAGATCGTGTGCTTCGGCTTCGGAATCCAAAGCGGGAGCCTGCTGTTCGTCACCCAATAACGGGCCCTTGTCATTTTGAGCAGCCAACTTAATGAAAAACGATCGAGATATGGAATGCCTGCCTCTTTGAAAAGAGCTGCATATCTTTTATCCACGCTCCAATACATTTTATATTCAGGATGGTTACTCTGCAAGTATTCATAAATCGCCCTGGGATTACAGCTATACTGCTTGCCCAAAAAGCTTTCAAAAATGACAAGCTTTTGATCTGCAGGCAACACTTTACCTGCAACGGCGAAAGCCATTTTATAGGCGCTCGTTAACATAGCTTTCCCTTTCGTCACTATTGATGCCATATGCTCCCCTTTCAAAAAAAGAACCGACTGTTAAACAGCCGGTATATTCATGATCATATTGAAAGCCATTCTAAACAGTAGTATTGCTCTTCACAAACACTTGCTCTACAACGCGTTTAGAGGATTCCCCGCATTCTAAGTAGCAAAACTTTTGATAAAACTCCTCAAATCGTCCACTCAACTTGAAATTGCTTCTTTCGATATTCCTGACCTCTTCAATAAGTTCTTCTGTGGTCTTTGTCAAAAGACCAGGTGCTTTCTCTTCAAAGTCAAAATAGAAGCCCCTTAAGTTATCACGGTAATCTTCTATATCATACGTAAAGAAAATCATAGGTCTTCTTAAGTTCGCATAATCGAAGAAGACGGAGGAATAGTCCGTCACTAGTAAATCAGATATCAAATATAGTTCGCGAATGTCCTCTAAATGAGAGAAATCATAGGCGAAGCCTTCATATTCCGAAAGGTCCATGTTCTGGGCCACTAAATAATGCATACGCATAATGACCATATAGGAATCGCCAAGCTCTTCCTGCATCCGCGCTAAATCCAGCTCCAAATTAAACTTATATTTCCCTTTCCTGAAAAATTGATTATCTCTCCAGGTTGGGGCATATAAAATAAGTTTCTTATCAAGAGGAAGATTGAATTTTCTTTTAAGCTCATTAATCGTTTCTTCATTATTGGAGTTATGCAAGAAATCGTTACGTGGGTAACCTGATTCAATCATCTTCCGGTCGAACTGGAATGCCCTTTGGAAAATCTCTGTGGAATACGCGTTAGGAGAAACTAAGTAATCCCAGTTACTCGCTTCCCTCAGGAAGTTCGCTTTATATTTATCCGTATTGGTCCCAGGCATATGAACTTCATCCATATCCATCGCAAGACGCTTAAGGGGAGTTCCATGCCAAGTTTGAATATATATCGTGTGTTTAGGCTTTGGAATCCACAACGGGAACCGGACATTGTTAACCCAGTACTTTGCCCTCGTCATGATTAATAACCATCGGATGGAAAAACGTCTGACATACTCTACATCCTTTTGAGCAAAATACTTCATTGAAGCACGGTCGACGCTCCACACCAGTTTATAGTCTGGGTTATTCACTTTCATGTATTCATATATGGCCCTAGGACTGTCGCTATATTGCTTTCCATGATAGCTTTCGAATACCACTAATTTTTTATTGGCTGGAATAAGCAAGCTTACTACTGCAAAAGCTGATTTATACCATTTTCTAAGCCTCTTGCTTCTTCGGATTTTCACCCAGTTACTTTTTGCCTTTTTGAGGACCTGTGTTTTAAAGTTATATTTAGATGCAGATAAAGAAAGGTACTTGGATAATTTTGTAGCTTTTATTTTTATTTGTATTTTTTTATCCTGCAATTTAATAATTCGGTTTGCAGGCATATTCTTTAGATTGCTGCATTTCATGCGAACGCTTCTTATCTCTTCCATTTCGCCATTCTTTTGATAGTGAAGAACTGTGTAAAACATGAAATACTTAGGTTGTTCACCATTGATTTCAGTTCTGAGGTCGACCTCACCTTGAAAACCGATATCTTCATGAAGCTTGACTCCAGGAAATTTTTCCGCGAGATCCATACGGTTGATACCAGTTAACGGTATTATGACTTCTTCTTCATTTAAATTATTTCTGACGAGCAATTCAACTTTTTCAAATTTCAAATCTTCAAATTGAAATAATGGTGGGTAATTAAAATGACCATTAAAATGAAGAGTTCCATCCTTTCGAAGCTCAATATCTTCAAAAAAGGAAAACATCTTATAATCGTTTGCAAAAAAAGAAAGATTTCCTTTTTTGGTCGCGAAAGGATAAAACATTTTCTTGCGATCTTCATCCAGCATGGAAAAGAAGTTCAACTGGCGATCATTACTTTTGATCCGTGTCATTACAGGTGCATCTTCCATTTGGCGAAGGATTTGCAAATCCCACATTTCACCATCAACAAGACGATCTTGCATCGCTTGATATGGCATCTTCACTTCGAATAAAAAATAATCATCAGTTTGATTTTTAGCGTGAAAATCCAAATGGATTATATCATCAATATTATATCTATTCGTTAATATAAAAGAGTGATTTTGTATTCTCTCAAGAAAACTCTTTTTTATAGCTATTTCTATATAATAAACTTCATCACTAAGACGGACATTCATTGTTTTTCTATTCTTATAAATATAGTTCTCCATTTTGAAGAAAATCCCCTCTCGACAGCATGCGTATCTTATGCTTCAAATAAGAATATTATAGGATTACAAACATCTAATTTCAAACTTACTTTTACCAAATATCTTTTATTTTATAATAATGAAGCAATTTTCTTTAATTTCCCAATAATCAAAATAATTTTCATTTTTAATATTAAGAAACCTAAGCAATTCTAGCAAAAAAATTGTATCCGGTCTATTACCTTGCCATTTTTAACATAAATGAAATATACCTTTCACTGATTTAGTTATGTGTTATACTAAAAATCTGATTATCATCATTTCAATATAACTTTAGTTATTATTCTTGATAAACAACCAATTAAATAATAGAATTGATTCCAAAATTACGAATAACTCTATCTTTATAATCTAACAGGATTGTAAAATTTTTGTGGTTCAATTGTAAATTTTATTTGTTATAATTAGATAGACAAGACATCTAAGCTTTATCATTTATAAATAACGAAGTCTTTTTTTGCGACCATCAAGATTAAAAATATATATACATTTGTACAGGAGGAATAAAAATGAAAAAAGTAATCACTTACGGAACCTTTGATTTGCTTCATTGGGGTCATATCAATCTATTAAAACGCGCTAAAGATTTAGGGGATTATCTGATCGTTGCCATTTCTACGGATGAATTCAATGCTTTAAAAGATAAAAAAGCTTATCACAGCTTTGAAAACAGAAAAATGATCCTAGAATCAATTCGTTATGTGGATGAAGTCATACCTGAAGACAATTGGGAACAAAAGAAGGAAGACATCATTCGTGAAGGTGTGGATATCTTTGTAATGGGTGATGACTGGAAAGGCCAATTCGATGAATTATCCGAAGTTTGTGAAGTGGTCTACCTTCCAAGGACAATCGGCATTTCGACTTCCCAAATTAAAGATGACCTTCTACAAGTTACTAATGGCTAAAGAATTCGCGATAGGGATTTATCTTTTTTGTTTCAAAGTTTTATTCTCTATCTTTAAACTTTTCCCTTTACATGACAAAACGACCTTTGTCACATCATTCGGGGACAATTGCCAATATATCGCAGATGAAATGGACAAGCAGGACATTTCCGTTCAAAAGGTATTTTTAATGAAATCAAGCAGTTCTATACAAATTAAGGACGATGGGGAAACCATCGTCCTTCCGTTTGAGTCAAAAAATATCAGTGCCATGATCCGATCGATTTATCATCTGGCTACATCAAAATGGATCATCATCGATAATTATTTCGGCTTTCTTTCAGCCATTTCATTCAAAAAGCAAGTGACATGCGTGCAAGTGTGGCATGCGGCCGGTGCCGTAAAGCAATTCGGAGCAAAAGACCCTTCCATTAAAAACCGTTCAGCCGGTGCAAGGAAAAGATTTTTTGAGGTATATGATAAATTCGACTATGTTACGGCAGGTTCAGAGAGAATGGCCGAGATTTATCAAGAAAGTTTCCAACTGCCGGCATCCCATATCCTAAGGACCGGGATACCTCGGACCGATTTCTTTTTTAATGATGAATCAAAAAGGACTGCCCGTAATGCTTTGCTGGCCAAGTATCCAGAACTTGAGCATAAGAAAATCATGTTATATGCCCCTACATTTCGTAATGATGGCTTGAACAACGGAGAGATTGCTCTTGATTTGGAATTGCTCTACAAGGAACTTAAGGGCGAAAATTATGCGTTATTACTAAAGCTGCATCCAGCCGTAAACGCAGAGCATGATTTACAAGATAAATTCCCGGGATTCGTTTACCCTGTCAATAGTGACTTTCACGTTAATCAACTTCTGATCAGTACGGATCTTTTAATAACCGATTACTCATCGATTCCATTTGAATTCTCTTTTTTGGGAAGACCCATGATATTCTTTGCATATGACTTAGAAAAGTATGTGCAGGAACGGGGATTCTGGGAGGATTACTCTTCTTCCATGCCCGGACCCGTGGTATTCACCACAGAAGAGCTCTTAAGGAAAATCCGTACCGCCGATCATTCATTAATGAAGATCGCTTCCTTTAACCAAAAATGGAATGAATACTCCACGGGAAATTCAAGCAGGAATTTAGTTGATTTCCTTTTTAAATAAAACCGGGGCTTTACGAAAGTCCAAATAGAGTTTGGTATCGTAGCCATCCCTGTAGCTGGCTATCTCCAGCTACTCACGATGAAGATTTATAAAAATAGAAAAACAGGTGACGAAAAACGAAATGTTTTTCGTCACCTGTTTTATTTCAGGAACTATAAGTCAGCTCTATTTAGTCATTTATTATGCGTAAATGCCAAGCTTAGCTTTTTTATTTTTCACCGCCGTTTCGATTGTGTCAACCCATTTATCTGTATATTGCTGCTCATTGAATCGTTCTTTCATATCCTTAACCGCATTCTTACCCATATTCAAAGCCGCTTTTTTGTTTTCAAACATCCAAATCATCTTCTCGGAGAGTTGATCGATATTGCCATTCTCTACTATAAATCCAGTTTCTTCATTAAGAATAAGATCCCGTGGACCATAGTTAATATCGTAACTAATAATGGGCGAACCATTTGACAAACTTTCCAGAATGCCTAATGAAAAGCCTTCACTTTTACTTGTTACTACAGAGAACAAAGCTTTTTGATAAAGCTTATCCGGATTATTCGTATATCCTTTAAGGAAGACATGGTTTTGTAAGTCCAGTTCCTTAATCAATTTTCTTAAATTCGGTTCTTCATCACCTAAGCCCCATATCTCCAGTTTAGCTTTGGGTATACGGTCGACTACTTTTTTGAAGGCTTTTATTGAATGGTCGATTCTTTTTAAAGTGGAGAATCGACTAATGATGACAGCTAAGTTATCAGCTTTCTTAAAAGTGCTGAACCACCCGGATTCAGCAAAATCTTTCATATAATGAGGAATTACCCGAATATTATCTTTTTTCCCAAAGCGTTTTTCCAAATCAACCTTTTGGGATTCCGTTAATAGCAAAGCTACATCCAGTTCATCGATGGCTTCCAAAGTAGGAGCGATTTTGACACCAATTTCACCGTCCACATCATATGGCGGTTTAACATGATTGCTATGGAGTCTCCATATTTTAATTGCTTTTTCCAGTTTGACATTCATCATGACTGGATCGGATGTTCTGGCATCACAAACTAAAACAGGGTAATCATAGTCTTTTATGATGCTCTCCACCCATTGGGTTTTTAAATCCAACTCATTCGTATGAACGGATAGGAGCACACCATTTGAGTTGAAGTGGTTTACTCGGTTGGCTATTCCATTCTTAGGGTTGGACCATACGGACAAGTAAGCTTGTCCTTTGTCATCAAAATAGATCATTTGCCTTGGTTTATTCAATTCAAAATCCATGTAGGCTACTTTCCTTAGATAGCCGAATTCATCATACTCCTCACGTTTTGTACGATAACGTTGTTCATTAAAGTAATCAAGGAAACTAACTCTGTTTTCTTTATCATAATTTATATAGGTTGTATATAAACCATTCTCATATGCTCTATAAGCATTAAAACCGGCACGTTTGTCCAATACTGCCTTACACTCTTCAATCCGTTTAATGGTTTCATTTTCCTTCTGCTGTAACGTACTTCTATTTGTACGGCTTAACGATTCATACATATTCAAAAGCTTGATACGTTTGTCGATCTTACCCTGTTTAATTAGTTGTTGAATGATCGTATTATAACGGGGATTGAAGTTAAAGGTAAGGATGTAAGTTTCATAACCTAATTCTGCAAATAAGTTTGCTTGCAGAAGTGCGGCCTTTGTCATTCCACCCCGATTAATGTCCAATGAGTTTAATACGCAAAACATCGTCGCGCGACTTTCCATTTTAAAACCTCCTGAATTAATAACTATAGAATCATTGTTTGAATTAAATATGTTACTAAGTTTAATTAATATAATTTTTTAGTGAAGTTTAGGAATAGGTCCCCCTATGTTCGAATTCACTTAAATTTATGATGGCCACTGCGATAACTAACCCCTAATACTAAAAGAGCAGAACATTAGACTTAGCTATCCAAACAATAACAGATAAGGAACAGAAAAACATTTATAGAGTTTGGTTTTCTCATCCTTAACTGACTTTTCTGCCTCATTAAGTTGGATGTCTTTTTTAACAAGGGGCCATGTACAAGGCCTGGGAACGTTATTAACCTCGCAAGCGAAATTAATGAACAAAAAAACGCTCTTTTACTAAAATGATGTTACCAACAAACCATTACGAAAGGCCGAGTTTTTTACCAGCAATTAATAGATTGCTACAGGAAATTATAACATGGGAACAAACTTCATTACCACTCTCCAATCAAGAGGAAAGAAAAACCATGAATAAATAGTTTTGGCTTTAGCCCATGATTCCACATGTGTCCCCAAAAACAAAACGTCGTTGCCGCTGTCGGCTATGGCTGTGAGGAAAACCATTTCTCCCCCTTAGAAGAAGAGTTTGAATCTTTAATTCCTAATAATACATGTTTAATGGAACAATAGCGAAGATACAAAGTCATACAAGTAACTGGGCATATGATGAACATAAGGAACTCAATACAACAACCCAATAACCGCAAGGTTATAATTAGACTTTATATTATATCCACGAGAGAATAGTTCTAATTGTTCATTAAAATAGAAATGTAAAAACGAAAAATCGATGTATGGAGAGTCTTTGGTCATGTCATGGGCAATCGTTATTTTCTTCGCTCTCCACTTCGACGCTTAAAAAATTCCAAACGGAGTTTGGTACCGTAACCACGGCCCATAATCTACTGAAGTTAGCTGGCTTTCGTCACACTGAAAAATTGGAAAAATAGAAAACCAAATTTTTTTCTTCACCTGTTTTAATTCAGGAGCTTTTAAAGACAATGAAACTTAAAATGCACATTCTAAAAACAAAGATGATTTTACAGAAAATCACAAATTAAAACGCAAAACTACCCAATGTGAAAAAAGACTCACAATATAGAAAATATTGTAGATTACAATACTCGAACGCCACCAATATAAACCAGTAAAATACTACTATTTTCCCCTTGTAACAAAAATGTAATATGTTCACACCCATTTATTTTGTTAGAATAGGGAAAAAGACATATTCGAGGTGGAAAACCGTGAAAAAAAGTGTTGTCGCATTTTCGACATTAGCCATTTTATCTTCTACTTTTGTTTCTCCTGCCCTTGCCGGTACATATACAGTCAAAAGCGGTGATAACCTAAGTAAAATCGCCCAGAAGCATAATACGACGGTAAAAGACTTAAAACAACTTAATAACTTAAAATCAGACTTCTTGAGAATCAATCAAAAATTAATTACACCCAACTCCCAAACAACATCAAATGCTTCTTCTGTTTCCGTGAAAACAACTAAGAAAACCACATATACCATTGTTTCAGGTGATACCTTAACCAGGATAGCAAACAAGCATAACCTTACACTTGCTGAATTGATGAAAATGAATAACTTAAAATCCGATAGAATTTATGCAGGCGCCAAACTTATCGTATCCAAATCAACCACCAATACTACCATTGATTTACCCGGCAGCTCCAAACCATCCAATGGTACACAGACCCCAGCCAATTCGTCTACATACATTGTGGTAAAAGGTGATACTCTTTCCAAGATTTCCAGAAAAACGAACTTGACTGTAGCCCAGCTTAAATCAATCAACTCATTAAAGTCCGATCTAATCAGAGTGGGTCAAAAACTGAAATTAAGTACATCGGCAAGCACTGCCCCTGCAGATAAAAACGATGGTGGAAAAGTGGAAGCGCCAAGTTCAGGAAACAAAGTGGCCAAGCTCGTTTCCGAAGCAAAGAAATTGATTGGCACACCTTATTCGTGGGCAGGTTCCTCCCCATCAGGATTCGATTGCAGCGGATTCATCTACTATACGTTCAAGAAGGCTGGGTATGATGTTCCAAGGCTTTCATCGTCCACCTACTATGATATGGGCAAAAAGGTTACTTCACCGAAAAGCGGCGATCTTATCTTCTTTGCAACGGGTTCCAATAAATCAGTCATAAGCCATATGGGAATTTACTTGGGCGGCGGGGAATTCATTCATGCCTCATCAAGTAAGGGAGTAACAATCAGTACTACTTCAAACTCTTATTTCAAAAGTAAAATCATCGGTTATAAAAGTTTATAAGATTTACTTGCCAGACTTTCTCTAAAAGTCTGGCAAATTCATGTAAAAGAATCATAACTTCTTTAACTCCGCTATACAATTTTGGAAAAAATGAATGCTGTGCAAACGAAGGAATTCAGAATCCTTCGTTTTTTTGAATGAAAAAAGGTAAATATGCACTCTACCTACAAAAAGAAACTATTCTATTTTTGACAAAAAAAAGGTATAGTTAAAAATACCGACTAGGTACTTTTTCACACCTTCCATTTTGTGGGATGGTTAAGGGAGGAATATTAAATGAGATCCGAACATAAAAAAAAGAAAAAGAAACGCAAAACGTTTAAAATAATCGGCTTCACCCTTCTTATCCTTATCATTGGCGCAGGTGTTTATGGCGCTTCAGTTTATCAATCATTAGCTGGTGCGATCAGCACTATGCAGGGTACAGCCCATAAAACGAATAAACGTGAAGAGGACATCAAGTTCAAAAGCCAAGATCCATTTTCATTACTAATTCTTGGTGTGGATGAAAGAAAAAATGACTCAGGTCGATCAGATACGATGATTGTCATGACCGTTAATCCTAAAAAAGAATCGATTGAGTTATTGAGTTTACCGAGAGATACCCGTACAGAGATCGTCGGTAAAGGTATAAATGATAAAATGAACCATGCCTATGCATATGGCGGAGTCGCCATGTCGATAAATACAGTGGAATCCTATTTGGATATTCCGATTGACTATTACGTCAAAATGAATATGGAAGGCTTTCAGGATATTGTGAATGCCGTTGGTGGTGTCACGGTGGATAATGATATGGACCTTGCCTATAAAGGATATACCTTCAACAAAGGCACAATCGACTTAAATGGTAAAGAGGCCTTGATTTATTCCCGAATCCGTAAAGAAGATCCCCGAGGGGATTATGGACGGCAAATGCGACAACGCCAAGTTATCCAAGCTGTCATGAAAAAAGGGGCAAGCCTATCGACACTTACCAATTATGACGATATATTCGAAGCTTTAGGTAAAAACGTGGAAACCAATTTAACTTTCAATGAAATGTTGAGCATTCAAAATAACTACAAATCATCCCTCAAAAATATTGAACAATATACACTTGAAGGTGACAATCAACGGGTGGATGGCGTTTGGTACAACATCGTTCCAGAAGATACAAAGCTTGAAGCCCAAAATCGTGTTAAAACACATTTGGGATTATAATGGAGGAGGATGACTTTTATCAGTCATCCTCTTTTTTTACCTCTTTCTCAATTTTTTTAAAGTAATCGGAACGTATCACTTGATCACTCAGATCAATCTCCTTTTGATCTTCTGGTGAAAATCCTTCGACCTTGCCATCCCCATTTATTTTCATTTGAGAACCATAATCCCCTTTTAATATCAAGGCATCACCCTCTTCGCCATCCAGCATGCTCTCTCCAAAGTATGAAGAACTCTTTATATTGAACAAATCATATAGAGTGGGCAGAATATTGATTTGGCCCGCCACCTTATCAATCGTTCTCCCTTCCATATCCTCCTGATAAATGATCACGGGAATGGGCATATATTTTTCAATCCACTCTTCATCGCTAATTTTACTACCGTAATACGCTTCAACCTCGTGTTTATCTTTTAAGAATAGCCCATCATGATCTCCGTAAATGACAATCACGCTGTCTTTCAATTTCCCGTCATCCTTCAACTTCTTCACGAAATCCCCGATAGCTGAATCTGTATAATGAATGGCTTCGAAATATTTAGTCAGGTAATTATTTTCTTTTCCAACTTCAGGCTTCATTGTTATCTGTTCCTTCGGCAGTGAAAAAGGTACATGGCTGGTCAAAGTAACGAAAAAAGCGTAATAGGGGTTTTGTTTATCTTTTAAGAAATCATAGCTTTGATTAAAGAAACTGCGGTCTCCCAAGCCCATCGAAATCAACTCATCCTGCTTCATATCCTCTATGGAAAGATAGTCATCAAAACCTAGCGAGGGATATGCATGCTGCCTGTTCCAAAAGTCTTCTTCATCTCCGTGGAAAGCAAAACTTTGATAATCCGACTTCTTTAATTCCTTGGCAAGACCAGGAAAATCATTATATGGGAACCGAAAAAAGGTCGCACCTTGCTTTAAAGGAAATAGTCCGGTATTCACGATAAGCTCTCCATCAGATGAATTTCCAAATACCGTCTGCGGATATACATGCGGGAAATACAATCCCCCTTTCGCCAGTTCATTCATGAATGGCGTGACCTCCTGCCCGGCACTGGTTTGAAAGAGCGGGAACGCCTGTAAAGATTCCACCTGGATGATAATGAGATTCTTCCCCTCCAAGGACCCTGAATGGGCTTTTTCCTTTCTTTTCTTTTTATTGAAGTAATCAGAAACGTCCTTCTTTTCTTCCGATGACAATTCATCCCTTCCCGAGTCAGTAAAATAGGCATACGCATCCAATGCGTGATGGCCGATAGGTCCCCAGTTTCTCAAGAAGGTATTTGCCTCATAACGCCGGGTTATATCCACTTTATCGATAAAGATATTCTTGACCGGTTTTAATCCTGCTATCATCAGGAATATTACGGCCGGCACGAGTGCCATATGCTTGAGGGGGTATTTTTTCTTCACAAAAGATTCAGCAATTGGAATGCCTGCTAGAAGAAAAATTGCATCCTTCATTTCCATCATACTGAAAATACTTTCACCAAGCCCATTCAGATTGCTTTTTTGCATCCACATATAGGATGTTATAGGTGTTGAATAATAACGATAAAACCAGATGTCCCCAAGGAAAAACAACATGATTGAAAGAAGGAAAACTGAAAAAATGATGCCCTTTACAATTCCATTTGATATCCATTCCTTCAAATAAACAATAAAACCGGCAGCACCGATGATTATCGTAATTATTCCAATAGAAAGATCGTTACCCATCCTATCATTCGTATAAATGAAAAGTATGGCCACGATTGAGAATGACAATAATTCCAATAGCCTCTCCTTCAATCGTTGATTACTGTTATTCTTCATGCTCCTGCCACTTTCCTCTTCATTATTTCCAAGCCTTAGTTAGGCCTGATTGCGGAAGATTACTTATAAATATTACTTAGCGTTGCCATTTATGAGAAATTGCACACGAAAAATGGCATAAATATTTGGTGCTACTGATAAACAAAAAACCTTCATCACTAAAAGGATGAGGGCTTTTCTTTGGCACTCCGGCAAAAAAACTGCGATTGCCGCTAGACTCTTGCGGTTGTTTTTCTACTTTCTCTTCCATTCAAAAGCAATCTTCCAACCTTCATCAGGAATCGATTCCGCCAAAATATATCCTTCCTCGAACAAGAAACGCCATGGCATGCTTGAAAGTGCCGGTATCTCACCAAGCTCTGTGAGATCGAATGTCTTTTTCGCAAGGAGTTTTCCATCTCCATCAACTAACAGTAAATCCACGATATCAAACCTGATGGCTTTATCTATTGAATTTCGTAGAAAAGCCACTATGATGACATCATCTTCCACCCTAGTCAGCTTGATGCCGGATATTGAAATTTGGTTCGGTTTTAATGCAGACAACCTTTGATGGTGGAATTTATATACATATTCCTCTTGCTTGGAAATATCCCACCCCTTATGAAAAATCAGGACAGTACGAACGGTGTCATCCTGACCTGCTAACTTATTTACATCTGAAGCTGCATTATCCCGTTTTCCAAATAAACTCATCGTTCCTCCCCCTCCAAAGAAGCTGCATCTTGCTGGTTACTTTTCATATATTCCATAAAACGGATGCTTATCTCCGCCTCAATTTTACTTAATAGAAGGTTGAATTGACTGAGAGCTGCTTTTTCAAACATCGCATATGGGTCCTGTTGACCATATCCGCTTAAATCAATGCCTTCCTTCAAACTGTTCATTTCATCTAAATGGTTCATCCAATTTGTATCGATGTGCTGCAGCATGAAAGCGCGCAACTGGTTTCCCCATTCTGCATCGTCTTGAAAGATCACCAGTCTCGACTCCAATTCACCTAAAGCCTCCAACACCCTTCCTTCCATTTGGCCTTCTATATCCTTCAAAACACTTTCCTGCCAACCTAACGACAGCAAAACAAGGGATAGCTCTTCAATAAAGGCAGAGGAATCAGGCTCCGCTATATGTTCACGGTCATATTTCACTGTGAGCCGAGTAATGTATTTTACGATGTATTCAAGTAAAATGACCGACATCCGTCCAGGCTCCATATCAAGAATCCGATCTCTCATGGCATAGATGATTTTGCTCTGCTCATTTATTGCATGTTCCAACTTCAATAAATGGTATCGGCTTGATTGATGCATCTGCTCTACCGTTTCCTGAACCATTTTAACGAATTTATCGGGTGCAGGGCCCAGAACCAACCCATTTTCATCCGTTTTGATTTTCTTGATATAACGTCCCATTTCTTCTTCATCATAGTAATTAAACAAATCATCTTCCAAAGAAATGATGAATTGTGTTGAACCAGGATCACCCTGCCGTCCGGAACGTCCTCTTAACTGCATATCGATCCGTCGGCTTTCGTGTCGCTCCGTCCCGATAATATGAAGGCCGCCCAATTCCTTGACATCATTCCCAAGTAATATATCCGTTCCTCTCCCAGCCATGTTGGTAGCCAGCATCACTTGTTTTTTTTGCCCGGCATTCGCAATGATCTCCGCTTCATCCTCTTCCGTCTTCGCATTAAGGATTTGATGTTTAATTTTTCGATTATCCAGTTGAACCGAAATTTTTTCAGATTGCTCAATGGAGGTCGTCCCGATCAGGATAGGTCTGCCTCCATCATGGATCCGTTTTACTTCCGTGACGATTTTGTTGATTTTGCTGGTTTCATTTTTATAAAGCAAATCATCCTCATCCACTCGAATATTAGGCTCATTAGTTGGAATTTCAATGACGGGGAGCTGATATATTTCCTGGAATTCAGACTTTGATGGCATGGCACTCCCTGTCATCCCAGACATTGAATGATATAATCGAAAATAATTTTGGACGGAAATCATAGCCTGTGTTTCATTCTCTTCTGAAATCCCCAATCCCTCTTTTGCCTCGATGGCTTGATGCAGCCCGTCACTGAAGCTTCGCCCTTCCATCACCCTGCCTGTGAATTTATCGATGATTGCAATCTTTCCATCGATGACAATGTAGTCCACATCCAATTTCATGATTGCCCGCGCTTTCAGCGCCTGTGTTACATTAAGTAATAACTCTTGATGTTCCATTCCATACAAATTGTCGATGCCAAAGGCCTCTTCAATCTTGGAAGCACCTTGATCCGTGAAGAAGGCGGACCTTGACTCGATGGAAATCTCGTAATCATCCTTTTCTATAAATGCCTTCATGATTTGCGCCGTGATCCGGTGTAGCTCGGTTCCGTCGTTTGCCCTGCCCGCAATGATTAATGGTGTCCTCGCTTCATCAATCAAGATGCTGTCAACCTCATCGATAATGGCAAATTGGTGACCTCTTTGAACCTTGTCTTCCCTTCGGTAAACCAGATTATCTCGCAAATAATCAAAACCGAACTCCGTTGCCGTCCCATACGTGATATCTGCCGCATATGCTTCACGTTTCGCCGAAGATCCCATTTGGGAAATGTTCAAACCAACCGTCAATCCTAGAAATTCAAGAATTTGTCCCATTAACTCTTTATCACGTTTGGCCAAATATTCGTTTGCCGTTATTATATGGACACCATTACCGAACAGTGCATGTAAATAGCTAGGCAATGTAGAGACAAGCGTCTTCCCCTCGCCCGTATTCATTTGGGCAATGCCCCCTTCACTCAGGACAAAACCGCCTGCAAGCTGAACATCATGGTGCCTATGATTCAATACTCGCTTGGAAGCCTCCCTCACAACCGCAAAAGCTTCAGCTTGTATCTCCAAAATATTGTCACCAGCATCCAAAATGCTTTTAAATCTATCCTTCATTCCGCTTAATTCCAGATCTGAATATTTTTCATATTTACCCTCTAGCCGATTCACTTCTTCTACCAACTTATAAATTCTCTTCAAGTCTTTAGAACCATCTTTGAAGAACTTTTTCATACTGGATAGCATAGGGTTTTTCTCTCCTATTATTTCAATTGACCTTTAGTGAAATTATATCAGTTATGTATTTACTGTTTATAAATTATCGCCTTTATATTGTAATTATATAGAAATTCTTTATTTTTTTGAAAGACAAATTATACAAAAACCGACTTGATGCGGCTAACCAGGCTAAAAAGCTTAGTTTATATCCTGAATTTCAGGGAGGGGTTTTTTTATCGATTTAAACAAATAATAAAAAGACTTTCACCATTGGAGGATTACAGATGAATAAGACATCCGGATACAAACTCGTACAGCCGCATCGCTTTGGATTATTCGTTCTTATAATTATCTTTATTTGCATGAGCTCCCCCATTCAAGCAAAAACAAGAAACACCCCCAAGAATGTCATATTGCTGATTGGCGACGGCATGGGGCTAGGAGCTATAGAAATTGCCCGGCAATTGGAATACGGAAAGACAGGTGTACTACATTTGGAAAAACTGGAGCATGTCGCCCTGATGCGCACCTATTCCGCCAATAATTACGTCACTGACTCGGCAGCAGGAGGGTCAGCGATTGCCACTGGTATAAAAACCAACAATGAATCAATCGGTGTCGATGCCAATGGTTCCGAGGTGGATAGTGTTTTGGATGCCTTTCAGAACAAGGGCAAAAAAGTCGGGATCATCTCAACCAATATGGTAGTCGATGCCACACCCGCTGCCTTTGGTGCAAGTGTGCCTAACCGCTGGACAGGTGGCGCAAATATCGCAAGGCAGCTCTTTGATAACCGGATTGACGTCATTCTCGGCGGTGGTGCCAGCTATTTCAAGGCGGATAAGCAGAATGGCGAGGATTTAATCGCCAAGTTTAAACAAGCTGGCTATGGGATTACGACGACTAAAGAAGAACTTAGTTCCATTAATAATCCGGCAAAACTTTTAGGATTATTTCACCCTACTTATATGAATTTCAAACTGGATAAAGAATTATTACATTCCCAAGAGCCATCCCTCCCCGAAATGACATCCAAAGCGTTGGATATTCTATCCCGGGGTGATAAGGGATTCTTCTTGATGGCCGAAGGTGCACGTATTGACCATATGGAGCATGCAGCCGACATCACTGGAATATGGAAAGAAACGATCGAATTTGACCAAACCGTGAAAGAGGTTGTAGATTGGGCAAGAAAACGAAATGATACGTTGATCGTTGTACTTGCAGACCACGAAACAATGGGGATCTCCGCTTCTGAAACAATGGATATCACGGCATTAAAAAAAATCAGGGTTTCATCTGAATATATGTCCAAACAGCTTACATTCGATAAAAATAATGAAATCAATCCAGAAAGTGTCGTTTCCACATTCAAGAAGTATGCACATATATCCCTTACGGATCAGGAAGTCGATCAATTCATCGATAACGTTAAAAAGAATAAAACGCTTGTCTATCCTAAGCATCAAATCGATTGGGAAATCGGTAGCACCATCGCCAGGCACCATAAGGCGGGCGTAGCTGATCGAAGCATACGGGCGGCCAGTTCCACAGGAGGGCACACTGCCAATATGATTCCCGTTTTCGCCTCGGGTCCAGGCAGTGAAGCCTTTGATGGAGTCATTGAAAACACCGATATCTCAAAAATCATCACAAAAGCCGCCGGAATTCCGTTCACACCCGGTCAGCATAAAACAAAAGAGGAATGAATGCATTCATTCCTCTTTTAAGATTCTCTTTGATTGAGGTCCGTTAACCCAAGTTATGGCGAAGTTTAGGGGCATTACTCGCGAATTTAGGGCATTTACTCGCGAATCCGTGCTTTACTCTTGAATTTAGTGCGTATACTCATGATTTTCCGCCGTTTACTCATGAGTTTAGTGCATTTACTCGTGAATTTATGCCTTTTACTCGTGAATTTGGTGCATTTACTCGTGAGTTTCCACCTTTACTCGTGAGTTCCCGCCTTTTACTCGTGAATTTGGTGAAGAGTCTTGATGCCATAAAAAATAGAGCAAAAATAGACGCCATGATTGACGTCCTGCTCATTCATTTTTTTATATGTTTTTTTAATGCATACCCAATTTGGCTTCCCTTTTTCACTTTGTACCACTCATCTTGTTGAGCCAAAATCGTTACTGATTGGTTCCTATATAGATTCCCAACCGTTTCAGAAGATGCATTTCTTTTTTCTTTAATATATATTTCGCTTGCTGTCACTATTCCCGTCGTCTTCCTAATCGAGATTTTCGTTGAAATGGTTTTCTGATTGTCACTCTTATCCTTAGCTGAGATTGTCACCGTAAATATCCCGCTGGACATATTTTGGAAATCCCATGTTGCGGATTGCCTGCCTTTACTGAACGGCCTTTCAGAAAGGATACCAACAACCTTACCTTTACTGTTCTTAATTTTCACTGTTACATTAGCGTTTTCATTAATTATATATGTTATGTTCGCTTTCTCGGTACTATAGTCACCCGATGTTTTGACATCGGTGATTTTCGGTGCCGACGTATCTTTACTGATCTTAATCGACATTGATGCCAAACCTACATTCCCGTTGCGGTCCATTGCTGATATTTCTGCTTCATATGTACCGTCACTCACCGCTTTTGTGTTCCAGATTGCTGAATGGGTTCCCTTTTTCTTTGTTTGGTCACGGACTGGAGAAGCTATAGATTTTCCTTTACCATCTGTAATCGTAAGTGTTACCACAGTATCTTCTTTTAGGGAGTATGTGATTCCAACCTCATCATTGACATGATCCGTTTGTGCTTTCATGCTTACTGATTTCGGTTCTGACTTAGCGACAAGATCCGTTTTTGTTCCAGCGCCTGGTCCATATTCCCTTTCTATAGTTGTGTCAGGATAATAAAACCCCAAAATATCTAGATAGGATTGTCCTGCTTCCGCTCTGTTTTTCGCCCCAAATTGACTTAGCCCGACACCATGCCCATATCCTGATCCTTTAATAGAAATTTTGGAGTGATCGGAGGATGAATGGTCAACCAGATAGCTTTTCATCACCTCTTGCCCCACCATGCCCCTGATTTTGGAAGCTGCTACATTTGTAAGCTTAACCGTTTGCAGCAAAAGCTTTCCCCGGTCATCAACGAGGTCCCTTACATAGAAATTCAATTGGATGGAGCCTTTCGTTACGCGGCCTCCCGTTTTCTCATCTGAAAATGTTAACAAGGGAATCTCCGTTATTTTAATATCTTTCTGCGCATATCCATTATTCTTCAGCCAAGCCTTAAGCTTCGGCACAACCGTTTTATCTTTTTCCTCTACACTTGTCCACCATTCTTCCGGTTTAGATAAGTCCATTTTTGAAAGGTCGATTTGCTGCTTGTCCAGCGTTATCTCCCAACTGGTTTTCGGATCATAGAAATCTTCTTTTATAGATAAATATGCAAGGGGGTTTCCACTTGACCAAACATTTGAATTCGATTCGGTCATTCCTCCATTGCTTGAAGAAAAGAACGCTTCGATTATTTCGCCATCATGCTTGATTACCATGCCCTTCGTCTGTTCAATGGCAGAATTAGTTCGATAGTGACCGGCAGCCCCGCCATATACTTGGTAAGAAACCGTATCATCAATTATTGTGGATTGATGGCGAAGTGCATAGGTCCGGGCTGCAATCGCCTGTGCTTTTAAGGCTTCGGCATGCCATAGTGCAGGCATCTCCAGCGGGACGACGCCCTTTAGGTAATCTTCCATATAAACAGTATTGATTGGCCGGATGTAACCATCCTCCGCTGTAAATGAAAATGAGCCTTGATACGGACGGCCGTTTATGGACAATGAAGAATCAGGTTTAACTGGTATTACCTTAAAAGTAGCATAAGATCCCTTTTTCTTAGAACCTTTGTATACGGCAAGTTTAGCCGACTCCACTTTCAAAGTCAGATTTTCCCCCGCCTTAATGAATACCTCTCCCCCTGATGTACGGTAGTCACCGGTTGCCGTTATTTCGGCGCTGGTTCTATTGCCCAAATAATTCTTCAGTTTCACTTCCATCGTCTTATTTTCTTCTGCTGCCGTCGCTTCATGAGAAGGAAATGCAAAAAAAGTGATAAAGAAAGCGATAAACAAATACTTTAATCTTTTCATTCCTTTTCATCCTCATTCCCATTCTATTCATCTTTCAAGGATTTTTGAATTAATCCTATTCATTCCATCGGCACGTCCTGAATATGTCACTGCTGCAAAAATCATGATTTCAGGTCCACGGGGTCCCGGGTGTACTTGCAAGTTATTGAACTCCCTTTTTACATTCTGTATGCACGTCCCATTCTCCTTTAAATCCAGCTTCATTGCTGCCACAAATTAGAATCCACAACCAAAATAAAGCAGGACATGGAAGAAGCCAATGTCCTGCTTTTTAATGTTTAAATGCTTGCCCAGTTCAGATGGGTGACTTTTTTCTTTACTTTAAATACTTCTTCAACACCGGTTTCATTTGGTCGACAACGACATGGCTGCCGCCTCGTCCTTTTACATCTTCCATCATCCATGCCATGAGAAGTTCCGGGTCTTCTGTGTCCATGGCAACAAACCAGCCGTTTTCTGTTCCGTCAGAGTTTTTGGATGCCTTGATTTCAGCAGTTCCCGTTTTGGCAGCGATTTTGATGCCAAGATCAGCTATTCCATGTCCGCTTCCTTTAGGATGCTCCACTACTTGTGTCAGCATCTTGGTGACCTGATTCGCTTGGTCTGCTGATATCGCATTTTCTTTCCATATTTTCTTTTCTATTTTATCTCCTGTGATCAAGAAAGGTGCAGGAATGTTTCCTTCATTCAAGAAGGCTGAATAGGTCATGGCGAGGTGGAGCGTGCTCATTTGAACTTGCGCTTGACCATATCCGGCATCTGCCAATCTTCCCTCACTGTCGATCTTGCCAATGCTCGATGCTTTGATCGGGTAATCATAATTCAAAGACTCATCAAATCCGAAAGCCTTGAGTCCATTCGTGAATTTTTCCTTTCCAAGCCCGAGAGCTTTTTGGGCAAAGTAAATGTTGTCTGAATAAATTAATGCCTTTTCCATATCGATTGGAACTCCAGGGTCCGAAACCCTTGTAATGGAATGATCTTTCCATGTCGATTTGGCCCACGTATTCCCTTGGATATTGATCGACTCTTTCGGATCCACACCATTTTTCAAGGCGATCGCTGAAGTGAGGGCCTTAATGGTTGAACCAGGTGCAAACGTCGAACTGAAGCGGTTCAGAAGTGGTTTTTTCGGGTCTTCTTCAAGCGCTTTTTGTTCCGCTTTCGTTATTCCGAAAATATATTTATTAGGATCGAATGACGGACTTGAAACAAGTGCAAGCGTTTCGCCTGTCTTGGGATCAATTGCCGATGCCGATCCAGCTTCGTTCTTATATTGCTCGAAGATATCCTTTTGAAGCTCGGCGTCGATTGTCAATGTAATTGTTTCTCCCTCTTCAGCAGGCTTTTCAGCAATCACTTTTTCTTCGCCATCTTCGGTTTTAATGAAGATTTTACCGCCAGGTTTGCCTTTAAGCCGCGCTTCCAACACTTCTTCAAGACCTCGCTTGCCAATCACATCACTTGCGGTATATCCTTTACCTTTCAATTTCTCCAGATCCTCGGCCGATGCCTCACCGACATATCCGATTAGATGGGCAGTGGCCTCTTTATACGGATATATGCGCTCTTCCGTATTATTGACAGATACACCGGCAATGCTCAATAGCTTTTCCAAAGTTGCGGTATTATCATTTGACATTTTCTTGATTGGCACGAAATAGCTTGGCTTTACCCATGTTTGTTTTAATTTCTGATTCACTTCGTCAGTGGACATGTTGAGGATTCCAGCGACCTTTTTAACCGTTTCGGATTCGTTGGCCATTTTCTCTGGCACGATTCCCACTTCTGCCACATTCCCATTCATGGCAAGACCGCGTTCATTTCGATCGACAATTTCCCCGCGAATGGCTGGATACGATTCGACCGATACCTTCTCACCAGCTTCCAATTGAGGGAATATGTAGCTTTCATCCCACTTGATGTACCAATTTTCTTCCTCGCCTTCCCCTTCCTTGACAAGTGTCGCTTTATGGTCAGAGCTGACATCACCCGCCATAGTGGACATATCAACGGTATATGAAAGGCTTACCTTTTCTCCATCTTTATGATCTTTTTCTTCTTTTGGCTGTTTATAGTCCACCTTTAATTGGTCGGCTTCAATGCCCGTATAGATTTTTTCATAACGCTTCTCGAATTCATCCGCACTGATTTCTTTCCTTGTCTCAGGTGACAGATACTCGTACATCTTCGCAAAATCCTGTTTATTCCAAAGCTTCGTGTATGCCGCAAAGCGCTCTTCCGGACTTGGCTCATCCGAGCAACCGGCCAGGAACAATACGCTCATCAACAATAAGCTGGAAACTAAAGCTAGTTTCTTCATGATTTCCTCCTAATGAATAGTTAGAATGATATACCTATAGTTTAGCAAAATATTAGGGAAATGGGGGATTTCATATGCCGAATTTCTTCATTTTTCTATTTAACCATGTTTTTTCTAAAACAAAAGTCCTGTACATATTGTACAGGACTTTAAAGCATTCTTTTTTTTCGGCTTTTTTTCTCTTGCAGCCATTTTTTCAAGAAGAAAAAGCCCAGGATGCAAGAAATGACTAGGCCGCTTGTCGTCACAATGACAGCTACCCATTCGTATAAGGAGTATTTCATATAAGCTTTCCAAGGTAATTTCCCTTTCCAATCTTCAATATATAGATTCATTCCGAATATCCCGGAGATCACCGTATAAATCGTTAGTATTTGCAAGAGATAATTACTGCTTTTCCCAGACAGTTTATCCTGATTTTGATAAAGGTAGGAAAGAGTTTCCTTCACTTCTCTGTAGAGAGGGGCAATCCTGAAGGTTTCATCCGTTTTTTTGAATAGCTCTTTTCCGATTGCCGTACTATTCACTTCAGTGAATAAGTACTTTGCAGAAAACTCAGTGATCATGTAAATCAGCTGTTCCGTATCCGATTGATCTTTTTCCACATCTATCTGGGAATGTTCGTGAGCCAATTTGAGCAGCACGATTTTATAATAAAAGAAAAGCAACACTGTATAAAAATGCTGGCCATACATTTCGCTCGCCAGTTCCTGTTCCAGTTTACCTGTCGCTTTCGTGACACACGCGAAATGATACATGCTAGTTACATAATAGGTTTCCTTGCCCCACCTGTCATATACCCTTTCTTGATAATACTTTTCTATATAATCAGGGTTTAATGCGCCTATATATGGCTCACCATCATTGTCATACCCGTTCAGCTCACTGATCCGGAATAAATCATTTTTAGAAATATCACGATTCTCAGGGAATGCCGTATAACTGATCACATACATTCTTTCATCGATGAAAAAGGGCAAACTCCCAAAATAGGTCGGATCCGCTTGTTCTTCATCCATATATTCCTCAATAGGCGGCAACAGTTCATTGAAGATGAAATCCTTCACCTGTTCATACTGACTTTCCCGGCAGCCAACTTTCGTTTTTTCTTCATCATCAGCAATCGGTTCGAGGATTCTAAATGTATCGCCAAAATAGAGCACATCATTATGTGAAAGCCCTTCAGGTAAAGTAACACGAAGATTCATCATGCCAATATGAAATGGGCATATGAAGATATCTATAGAGTTAATAATAAATGGGGTATTTAGATAGGGTGATTCGAAGGTACAATCAATATCCAGTTTTTTCGTGAAACGCCGCAAGCCTTCCTTCTGTTTTGCATGACCCGGAAATAAAATCGGCTCGATGTATGGCATGAAATACTTTTCCAATTTACGGTGTGAAACTTTATGGCCGCCGTAAAATTGATTTTGCTGTTCCATATCTTTCAAGTTCAAAAAAACGAAATTGTCCTCAAGCAATTTTTCCACAAACTTTTCAATCATTTTTCCCTCAAGCGTAAATGGAAAAATGAACTGCTGGAAAGTTCGCTTCGTGGGATCATTCTTCACTTTCACATCCATAAAATATATTCCTCCGATTAAACTGCGATGAACACAGGTTAATTCATCTTGTTTCTTATATTTACCCATGTATATACAAACAAAACGAAACATATTATAGAAATAAAGTGGACAAATTATCCAAAGAAAAAAAGATCCCCCAAGCAAGTGCTCGGGGGCCATCGAAAAGAGTTCTTCAACCCTCTTCACTTTAGGGTACTAGAAACTGATGTTTCTAATGAAAAATCCGATATTCGGACCATTTTAGCATTTATTTTAAGTATGATAAAACGCGAAATTCCTCCATATTTAGGCTTTACCACTTATTATCATCTAATTAATCCTTATATGCAGGGATTGACAGATGAAAATATAACTCTAGGAATAATTACATGATCTTTTTGATCATTATTCTTATCCCTTTATGAGCAAATCACGTTTTAATTAAAAAAATGTGGGTAAATAAAAAATGAAAAGGAGAGACATCATGAAATCCAATAGAAATAAACAACACTTTAAATTTTTTGAAAGAACAAATAACGCTAAACCAAGTGAAAGGAAACAATTGAGTGATTTCATCAAAAAGAAAATGAATGCTCAAAACTCTCATTTAAATGGTAAAAACTCATGACATATGGATGTCATGAGTTTTTATCGTTTAAAACGCGACTTCATTTCCCTGAAGGTTGTGCTTCACATTTTTTGATACCGATTACATTCAAAAAATGTTTAATCTTCTTCATTGAGGTTGCCTGATATTCATCCGCAATGGAAAACTCTTTAATATAGGCGACTTTTTCTTGTACATCTGTATCTATATAATCTTGGCTGTATTCTTTTTCATCTGATTTTTGGCATGTGTACACCACAGCTTCACCAATATTCCTTGTTGCCTTATCAAAATAAAAAGAAAACACAATGGCACATTCATCATCGTAAAAAGAGGGTTGAACTTTCATATTAATATCAATCATTAACCTTACACCTCTCTCCGTTTTGTTATTTACACTATAACAAAATCATTAAAAGGAAATAGGCGTAACAAACTAGCCTCACGTTTCTTCCACGCCTACCAAATGGTCCTTACACTCCCCATTCATAGATAATTATAACTACAGGAATATGCGCAAAAGAATAATCATTCACAAAATGATAACAAAAAAACATCTTCAATTGAAGATGCTTGAATCAGTAATAGTAAGCTTCATTTACTTATTTATATAAACCTGGAAGTTCTGCGTAAAGGCCTGGTAATTCGCTTGGGACAATAACAAAAGCAGCGATGATAAGAAAAGATACGACTAATGCTTTAGTACTTTTTTTCATAGGTCATTCCTCCTTTTCTTTTTAAAAAATATTGGTTAAAATAGAAATAAATTCTATAGTTATATTTAACCACACTTCTTAAAACCATATATTTCGACTAAAGAATCTATTTAAACCGTTCAGGACCTGTACATACCGCTTTCACCGATTTTTCATAACAAAATATAACTCTAGGCATATTTTAAGGAGAATCAAAATGGATTTTTTTGCAGTTGGACAAAAGATCAAAGAGCTACGTAAACAAATCGGGCTTTCCCAGGAAGAGTTGGCAACCGGTATTTGTACACAAGCACAGATAAGTAAGATTGAAAAAGGCGATGTCTATCCATATGCATCCACTCTCTATTTAATTTCCCAACGTTTAGGCGTTGATGTAAACTATTTTTTCGATATTGGAATGACCCCTAGGCTGGATTACGTGGAAGAAGTGATTTATCAATTAAAAATAGCCAGAAGAACCCGAAATTATGAGGAAATGCAGCAAATTGTAAAGGCTGAGGAAAACAGTCCCCTTTTTCTTCAGAATAAAAAGAATCATCAATTGATTCTTTGGCACAAAGGAATATACGAATATGAAAAAAATAAAGATTTGGATAAAGCCATCGATTTCATTAATCAGGCCATAGCCATTACCCATACGACAGACAAAATTTATTCGGAACGGGAGCTTGAAATCTTAAGCAGCCTTGGTGTAATGTATGTTGCCGAAGAACAGTACGAAAATGCATTCACCTTGTTACGGAAAGCTTTAGATCACTTGAAAGCCCTGCCCTTTTTGACGGATAAAACGCTTAAGACACGTCTATCCTATAACTTTGGCAGAGTGTTAACACGCCTGGTCCGATACGAAGAGTCCATTGCCTGCTGCCAAGATGCCATAAAGTGGTGCCTCGAACATGACCAATTATATGCTTTAGCGGATTTACATTACCATTTAGGGTATAATTTTGAACTCGTAGGTAACTTTGAAGAAGCAAAAGAGTACTTGGAAAAGTCAGCGTTTCTATTCAATTTACAAAAAAATCATACCTTTGTTACATTCATCAACAAAAAGTTGGACAGTTGGAAGAATGAAATGAAAATTAACTAATTTCATATTTTAAAGCCATTCCCGCGGGAATGGCTCTTCCCATTAACCAAGAATATGTATAATCTCACACTCATCATCTTCAAAACCTCTATTCTACATTTTAAATTCCAAGCCAAAATGAAGTATAATAAAGAGATGCTTCAAAAAACGCATATTAAAAAAGGGTTCCGGCCCCTCATCACTTAGTTTTATGAAGCTAATGAGGATGAAGGATTCCAGGCATGTTTATCGTGAATGCCGGTTATTCCTGTTTATATCCGAACCGCTTATATTCAAGCGGATTTTTGACGATATTGACTTTTACAGGGTTTTTATGAATATAACGGCAAGAAGCAGTGATTAAATCGAATAGAACGTAAAGAGAACGGCCATCGTCCGGCATTCGATCATATATACACAAAGCCGAGACGGGATTACGAAAAGTTAAAGAACTGAGGTTCATGATCATACAAAATATATAACTAGGGCTGGTCCCAGAAGGAGGAGAGTATGGAGCGGGAGTTGTTGTTAGTTGGGGAGCGGCTGGCGGAATTTTTGGAGGCCGGGGATCCGGAAGATTCGGATGTGGTGAATCAAGGGCTCCAGTTATACCGTCAGGGGCTCGTTGATATTAAAGAAGAAGCGGTGGATACGATTGCGGCTGAGGTACAGGAAGAGACAAGATTTAAGGCCAGGCTGAATTTGCTCTCCCCACAGGATGGAAGCTGTACATGTGATTCAAGGTTCATTTGCAGGCATCAAATGGCCGTTTTCTTTTCTGCATATTCTGAACACGCTAGTGTTTCCGAATGGCTGGGCGATTGGAAAGCACCAAAAAACGCCTCAGACGCCCAAGCACTGCAGCAGGTGAAACCGGCAAGTGAATTACTTAAACAGGCGGCGGGGAGATCCATCACCTTAGATAAAAGCTATCCATCATGGAAGCAATTCGTGAATGATGCCTTTGCGGAGCATGTCGAGCCCCATATAGGCGAGGCTACTTACATGATTGAAAATCATATACAAACTTACTTTAAACGCCTTAGCTCAAAAGCTCCAATGGAAAGGGAATGGAAGTTGCTTTATCATTTCGTTACGCAATTTTGCACAATGCAGCAGACACTGAGAATGATTCAGCTGCATAAAAGTGAGACGCAAACGATCAGGGTCTTTTATGCACTTGCCGTCGACCTGGCAGAAGAGCTGCATGAAACGGTACAGCCGCTAAGCAGGCAAGCGCGGCCCTTCGCCTTTGATCCCTTCGTTTTCAGCATCAAGGAAGATGTAGCTAAACTGCTGGATGGAGGAGAAGGACTCGAATATGAAAAGATCGACCTCTACCGGGAGATATGGAGCTACTTATTCTCCAATTCCTCATGGCGTAAAGAGGAACTTGAACGAATCAATAAAGAACTTCCCGAGAAGTATATGGGCACCACCGAGAGGACGTCCTATACCCTCGCAGCCATTCACCTATCGCTTTTGGAAAACCATGATAAACAAGCGATCGAGCTTCTTCATGAATTGAAGAAGGATGCCTGTCCATACATTTTTTATTGGCTGAATCTCCTGGCTGAATCTGAAAACCGGGCACGGGCCATCCCATTCATTGAATTCATCAATAATAATGTCCAAGAATTCCTTGCCGGTCTATCCGATTATTATAAACGGGTAGATTTCGTCCGGACCTTTACGACTTTAATTAACAGTTGCTGTTATAAATTAAAGCGGACCGATTTGCTTGAGAAATTTTACAGGGCCACCCTTCCGCACAGCTATTGGAACTATGCAAATTTCCTTTTTGAACAAGGACAATACAAAAAATGGGTGGAGATGCATATTTACTCGGAAATCAGCATTGACTTAATCAGCAGTGAATCCATCAAAGAAGTGGTCTCAAAAGAACCGGAACTAATCCTGCCCCTTTATTATCATGCGGTCCAGGAAAAGGTTTCTTTGAAAAACCGGCCTGCTTATAAGCAAGCTGTCCGTTATTTGAAAAGGATGCGCACCATCTATAAAAAGAGCAAAAAGGAAGACGTATTCGAACGTTATATACTTTATGTAGCAGATTCGACCAAACGGCTTCGCGCTTTCCAAGAAGAACTAAAAAGGGGTAAGCTTATCGATGTTTAATCCAGGGAAATTAAAAATCAAAATAGCCGCTCTCGAAAACGGAACTTACGCCCTTGGTGTCGTCAATGAAGAGAATACCTTCCTTACCACGAATCATATACGCAGGCTGTTATTCAACTGGGATGACGCAAGCTTTTATGGAACTAAAATGACTACGGATATAGTGGATGGAAATCAAGTATTCATTCTAGACGCATGGGGACTTCTCAACTTTTTTGCGAGGGAAAGCTTTAACTCCTTCATAGAATGGGAATGGTCCGAAATATCCTCCCTTTGCCTGTCAGCAGCGCCGGTTCTTCATGAATCCATAGAAGCTGGAATCCCCGTACCGGATTTCACAAATCTTCAATTGGACTCCATCGGCTGGAAACTGCCGGAAGAAGTGGAAGAGGAATTCGTCCCGTCATTTTGGGAAGAAGAAATATCTTTGGATCTTCCTTCACCTGAACTGGAAACCAACCGTACTTTTATCGAAAAGTGGTATAACGGTGCCGCTAACATGTATTTAAAAAACTATTCACCCATGCAGCATAAATGGAGTGAAGCCGTCGGGGCGTTAAAAGATACACGACTTTCCCCCGAAGAATTACAGGCCTTTTTTGACAAAGACAGCTGGCAGGAATGGCTCGGTACCCTGCCGGACCCAAAACCATTCACTATAGGTCTCCGTTTAACTGAGCCTCCTGAGGGTAATGGGCCTTGGATACTCGATGTTACCCTTCGTTCCAAAAGGGATGAGAATATCATTGAAACATATACAGGAAAAAAACTGCCGCGCGGCTGGAACAAGTATGCAAGTGATGTGGTACGTGCCACGAAACGCTGGCAACTTGTCGTGCCATGGCTTGGGGAGAATGGCCGTCTGAAAAGGGAGATTTCGGAAACGGACGCATGGGAGTTCTTGACCGATGCCAGCGAAAAGCTCCTGTTTCTTGGCGTCGAAATTCTCCTTCCATCGTGGTGGCTTGCCTTGAAGGAATCCTCATTGAAGGTCAAGGCGAAAGTGAAGAGCCAATCGAATCGCGGCCCGTCTTATGTAGGGTTAAAAGCATTGATGGACTTTGATTGGCGATTCTCATTAAATGGCAAAGAGCTCACTGAGGCGGAGTTCGAGGAGCTCGTCAATGAAAAAAGGCGGCTTGTCTTCATCCGCGGCCAATGGGTCAAGCTTGACCCAGCTTTCATTAAACAAATTCAGGAGCTGATGGAAACAGCCAATGAAAAAGGCATCCAACTGACTGACTTGCTGCAGCAGGAACTGTTGAATGGCGTAAATGAAGATGGCGATGACGATTCTGAAAACGATGAAATGCTCCGGATTCAATTTGAATTGAACCAGGAGCTCCGTAAAATGGTGGGAAGGCTCAGGGAAACTAAGAACATATCCGTCCTTCCCGTCCCTAATGCACTTCAAGGAGATTTACGCCCTTATCAAAAACTGGGCATGAGCTGGCTCCTTTTTTTAAGGGAGCATGGTTTTGGTGCTTGTCTAGCCGACGATATGGGACTTGGAAAAACAGTCCAGATGATTGCCTACCTGCTTCATGTGAAAGGAAAAGAAGGAGCTGGTGAAGAGCTGCCCACTGCGACCGGGGACGAACAAAAGAGTGAACCGATCATCGTCGAAGAGGATAGCGGCACAGAGAGCAGTGATGAGGCTGAGGTCATTGCCGCTGCCCCCGAATCCGTCTCTGTTCAATCGGCGCTCATCGTCTGCCCGACATCGGTCCTTGGCAACTGGCAAAAGGAATTGGAAAAATTCGCACCTTCACTTAAAGTTCACCTTCACTATGGATCGAATCGTGCTAAAGGTGAAGCATTTACTAAACTGGCAGCCGATCATGATATTGTC
This sequence comes from Bacillus sp. ISL-78, assembly GCF_018613455.1. Classification (NCBI taxonomy): domain Bacteria; kingdom Bacillati; phylum Bacillota; class Bacilli; order Caryophanales; family Bacillaceae; genus Bacillus; species Bacillus sp. ISL-78. The sequence continues at coordinate 146,350 of NZ_JAGGQC010000004.1, read as the reverse complement.
TTAACATCATATGGACTGACCCACCAAGATGCGGCTGAACTGACCTCGATCCATTGGAGCAGCGTTATCCTTGATGAAGCACAAAACATCAAGAATGCCCAAACGAAGCAATCCAAGGCGGTCCGAAAGCTAAATGGCAGACATCATATCGCCTTATCGGGTACGCCGATGGAAAACCGTTTAAGTGAGCTATGGGCGATTTTCGACTTCATCAACAAAGGTTATCTCGGAACGCTAGGTCAGTTCCAGGAAAAATATGTTGCGACCATTGAGCGTGATGAACAGAAGGATAAAATCAAGGAATTGCAGCGTTTGATACAGCCATTTTTGCTTCGCCGTACAAAACGCGATAAGGAAGTCGCTCTTAATCTTCCGGATAAGCAAGAACAAAAGGAATTCGTACCGCTTACCACCGAGCAAGCATCGTTGTATGAACAACTGATTAAAGATACATTCACTGATATCGAACAACTGTCTGCCTTTGAAAGAAAAGGCATCATCCTCCAGATGCTGAATAAGCTAAAGCAACTATGCAACCATCCAGCTCTTTACTTAAAAGAGACGGAAAAGGAAAACATCATGAAGGCACCTAACCGATCAGGCAAACTCGAGAAGCTGACCGAGCTTATCGATGCGGTCCGCGAACAGGATGAAAGCTGTCTCATTTTCACACAATATATCGGGATGGGCAATATGATTAAAGAATTGCTGGAAAAACGATATGGCTTTGAAGTTCCATTCCTGAACGGGAGTGCGAATAAGAAGCAGCGTGATGAAATGATCACCCGATTCCAAGATGGGGAATTCCCTATTTTCATACTCTCGTTGAAAGCAGGCGGCACGGGCCTTAATCTTACAGAAGCAAACCACGTGATTCACTATGATCGCTGGTGGAACCCAGCTGTAGAAAATCAAGCCACCGACCGTGCTTACCGAATTGGCCAACAGCGTTTCGTTCACGTTCATAAGCTAATCTGCACAGGGACCCTGGAAGAAAAAATCGACCAGATGCTTGATAAAAAGCAAGCCTTGAACGACGAAATCATCAGCAGTGACAACTGGATCACTGAACTTTCCACAGAGGAAATCAAGGACTTGGTCGCTCTTCAATAACCTGATATGAAGATGATTGAGGGCAAAAAAAGGGAGAATGCATCGATGATATGCATTCCCCTTTTTTTTTATACATGGACGTCCTGTTATACATGGCATCGTTTGGTTCGAAAACGTTTATCTGATTCAAAAAAGCGACTTCACCATATAGAGGGCTGTGATCCAAATGATGATTGCAGAAATTTTATTTAATATTCCAAGGAACTTTCCGGTTGTATCAACCTTTTTCAGCAATCGTCCCGCAAGACATAATCCGTGGAACCAGCACCATGACACAAAGATGCACGTCATGGTGAAAATCATTTTATCTTTTCCTGAATAAACAAGTGAGCTCGAACCGATTACACCTATCGTATCCAGGATTGCATGCGGATTCAGCAATGATACGGATAGAGCAAATACAATTTGTTTTTTTGCCGACATCTGCATGGATTGGACACCTGACTGTGAGTTTGATTTGGCAAACCAAATCTGAAAGCCCATATACAATAAAAATATAACGCCGATTATGATTAATGTAAGGCGCAACCAATCGTATTGCATGACAATCAACGAAACACCTAAAATAGCTAACAGAATGAGCACCGTATCACAAATTGCAGCCGTGACCGTTGCTGGCAATGCTTTTTTTATTGTAGGTTGGATTGCTCCTTGATTAAAAATGAAAACATTTTGCACTCCCAATGGAAGTATCAGCCCTAATGCCAATAATAATCCATGAAAAAACGGCCCCATATGAATACCCCCTTCCTTCATATTCAGTATAATGAATAAAACAAAGGAATTGACCATCCAATTGGTTGGTCTTCAAACCAACCAATTTATAATGAACATAGAACATGAAAGGAGTGGTTTCCGTATGTTTATCGAATGGGGACCAAACCGGTCTTCCGCGCAATCACTTCACCAACAAATAGTAGATTGGATCAAACAACAAATTACAAGGGGGGAATGGCCAGTTGGCACCAAGCTTCCATCACAGCGCTTATTGGCCGACTCATTTGGCGTAAACCGAAGTACCATCATCACAGCCATAGATGAGTTGATTGCAGACGGATTATTGGAAACTAAGCTTGGGTCTGGCACATTCGTTTCCAATAATACATGGAATGTCCTCGTCTCCAGCAAACAGCCCGACTGGAAAAACTATGTCCGGAATGGCCTTCATGAACCTAATTTAAAAACGATTCAGGATATTAATCAGTATGAAACGGACAATGCCAACATCAGATTAGGCACTGGTGAATTATCCCCAGCCCTATTGCCTACAAAGCAAATCGAAAAGACGTTGCGATCCACTTCCTTTGATGCGCACTCATTAGGATATTCCGAACCCAAGGGTGACAAGAGACTTCGCCAATGTATAAGTGTATATTTAGAAACAAAAGGGATCAACGCAAGTCCCGGCTCCCTCATGGTCGTTTCTGGCGGGCTCCAGGCACTCCAGCTGATTTCAGTTGGTTTACTTCAAAAGGGATCGATGATTTTACATGAGTCCCCTTCCTATTTAAATTCCGTCCACCCTTTTCAATCTGCGGGCATGCATTTAGTAGGTTTATCCAAACATGGACGTGAAAGTATCCCGACACAAATGAAGCGCATCAACGGAAGGAAGAAAGCATCACTGTTTTATACTGTCCCAACGTTTAACAATCCAACGAATACTACATGGTCAAAAGAAGAAAGAATGAACCTCCTATCACTATGCAAAAAAGAACAGATCCCGATTATTGAAGATGACGTATATAGTGATTTGTGGTTTGAAAAGGAACCGCCGCCGCCATTAAAATCCCTTGATGCAGATGGCCTTGTATTGCATATTGGCAGCATGTCCAAAACTTTAAGCCCAGGATTGCGCATCGGCTGGATTGCTGGCCCCATAACTGTGATTGAACGATTAGCGGACATTAAAATGCAAATGGATTACGGTTCCAGCGCACTTTCCCAACACCTTGTGGCAGAATGGTTGGCAAATGGTCAATATTCAAAGCATTTAGAGTGGCTAAGGCAAGAGTTGATGGAACGCAGGGATTTTACATTAACTCTTCTCAATCAATATTTTAAAGGGCTGGCCGAATGGCAAATACCTCAAGGCGGATTTTATATATGGCTAAAATTATGTAAATCCATCGTGAATCCAAACCTTTTCAAGCAAGCGATAAAGGAAAACATACTTCTTAATCCAGGATACATATACGAACCAAATAACCATACACATATACGGCTTTCATATTCATACGCCTCGGAGGAACAATTAGCTTATGGCATCCAAACCCTTTCAAAGATCATTCGGCGGTTGGTTTGACATCTCCAAGGATAGGAAACGCTCATCATGGCGAAACATCCATGGAGCTGCCGTGGCAGCTCCATCCAAATCACTTATTAGCAACTTTCATTTTTACGTTCCGCTCTTTTTGCTGGATGATGAAAAAAGAATGGTGATTGCCATGATTGATCATGATATGATCGAGGATTGCAGCAAGCGCCTCCCCCTTATTCACCTGATAAGTCTCTGAACTTTCCTCAATGATGATTTTTTCTTGGTGGGGGTCATAATTAATAGATATTTTAGCACCTCTTTCAAAAAAAGAAAGGGTTACCTCCTGACAAAGAGGAAAATCCTGATAGGGTGAATCTGAGCGGGGATCCTTTTCAAAGGGAGAATGGACGTGCTGAAGTGCATCAAAGAAACTCGTTTTTGTAAGATATGACCTGTCGCTTCCTCCCCTTTCGAATTTCACTGTAATTGCAATACTAGTTACTTTATTGCTAGATTTCTTCTTATAATTCATAGATACCCTCCTTTTAATAAGACCTTTATACCTAATTCTTTTATCCTATTCGATATACCTGCCGGATAATGAAAAAACTTCCTCACTAAGAGATTTCCATATTAGCACTGTGAAATTGTAGCAAACTACTCCACCTTCATGAAAAATTCAAATCCGGAAATCTTATTACGCAAAAACAGCCCTCTTGGATAAGAGGGCTTAGACTATAGAACAACTCGATAATAATTAATTTTGCCTACAGTTTTTTTGAGGGTTTGTACAATTGAAACGTTGATTTCCACTCCAGGCACTCGCTTTCCGCGGGCGGTCGGGGAGCCTCCTCGGCTTGCGCCTGTGGGGTCTCCCCTAGACACGCTTTTCCCGCAGGAGTCTCGTACCTTTCGTTTCAATCAACTGGTATGTTTTTTTAAAGCATACTGTAGGCTTCGTACAAAAGGAGCTTCGGAATGGATTAACCCGAACCATGAAGAAAGGAAGAGTTGTTTATCCTCCATGAATTTTTACCTTTTCATATGAAATGAAATTGAAGAAATCTGCGACACTCCTGCCGAATAACTGGCTAGCCGAGACCCCGCTAAATGCTTGCGGCAGGAGGCTTGGCAGACAGTCTGCGGAAAGGGAGCGGATTTCAGAAATCAACTGGAACTTATTAAGAAAAAACTGTAGGCAAACTCGCTTTCTTCTAATTTGTCCACAAAAAAACAGCCCTCTTGGGTAAGAGGGCTTCCTTTCGTTATTTTTTTGCTTTATTGATGTTAAAGGATTGCTTCGATTCATTTCCTGCAAGATCGGTCACCTTAAATTCAATCTTGTTGTTGCCAGTCTTAAGCGGCAGTTCCAAATCCTCTATCTTTTTCTTATAGAAACGCATTTTGTATGGTTCCTTGAATTCATGATAGAATATTTCACTTCCGTTCAGGTAAAGGCGGATTTCATCGAAATTATCTTCTACCGTCACGTCCACTTTTGGATTCTTTCCTTTGAATCCCACAGTTTCCGGTACGCCTTTAACTTTTAAACCCGGCTTTGTTGCATCGACCATTATCGTCCTTTTAAAGGAAACCGTATTATCCCATTTATCGGTTGCTTTAACGGTGAAGCTTTGGACACCATCTTCGAATTTCTTTTCATATGAGAATTCATATTTTTTATTCGTTTTGTTATACGTTGCAGGTACCGTTTTATTGTCGATTTTAAATTCCTTTATTTCCGACGCTTCTTCAATTTCCCCTGTTATTTTGATTTTATTTTTATTGTTCACGCTCAAAGCTTCAGGACTTTTGATCTTTACAGCTGGTGCATGATTATCAATTGGAGCCGAATCACCGGCCAATTCGGTTTCAGCCGTTTTCTCATTACCTGCATAGTCGATTGCCACAACCTGAACCTTTTCCCCTTTTACATCAGGTAGGGTGAATTGTTTAGCATTCGCCGGGAGCGGCTCTTCCATGATGGATGCTCCATCGACTTGTACATCGTAATAAGCAAGCCCTGAACCATTCAAATTATCCTTACCTTGGATGGTTAATACATTGCCTTTTTTCGAAATCTTGACCGTCGGCTTTACCGTATCGATTTTGATTGGCATTTTAACCGTCTGCCATTTTGCACCCTTGTAATCTATCATCGCTTTGATTTCAAAATAATAGACCCCATCCTTAGCGAGTGCATTATTGATTTTACCGTCCCATTTACGGGCTGGATCCAGCGTGTATGCGGTCCCTAGTCCGCCATCATAATAGTCCTTACGCACATTATTCTCTGTGCGAAGTTTCCGGACTGATTTGTTTTCACCATTCAATATATTATATTCTACCTTTTTCGCATTCCTTAAGAATGATAGGACAGGCACGAAGTCATCCTGTGCACCATCGCCATTCGGGGAAATCGCGATATTTTTGCCATTGAATGTTTTCCCCGCAGGGTCATAGCCAAGATACGTGAAGTCTTCACCTGCTGTCGATACTCCCCCTGCCATGCCATAGAAAGACTCTTTGTCATATTTGGTGCCATCCAGGATCGGGGCTTTGTCCCACTCCCCTTTAAAACCTACATACGGTACATTCAGTTCCGGATTCGTATCGGCTGGATCCTTCAATGAAATGAACCCTTCAACAAAATAGCCGTTTGGAAACACCTTGTCAATATCTACAAGAGTTTGAAGGTCATCTCCAAGTACCTTTGCATCGGATATGTCCACTTTCACTTCGAATGTAATCGATTTTTTTGCAGGAACGGTAATCTTATTTGTATTTTTATTATTGATTTTAATCGAAGCGTTCTTAATTTCCTGTGCTTCCAGCTCGTTAGCGGAATAGCCCAGTTGTCCCTGGATTGCATAGTCTGTTTGGATATTTCCCTTTACATCATACTTGACTGCTTTGTTGCTGAAGTTTTCAACCTTTAAAGTAAAGGCGAACTTATTGCCGACCTCCTTCATGGCAACCTTCGCTTCTTTCGTGAATGCCTCGGTCACGACAGCAGGTGTGGACAATGCGGATTGCAGCTGCATGATCCCGGCTCCCTGCCTGCGAGGCGAATAAGGGTTTTTCCAGTCAAGTGCCTTATTGACGACCCCCTGATCCGTTAATGGTTTTGATGTATTCATCATCAGGTTCTTCGCTAAATTAGCCCGGGCCGATCCTTCTATTTTAAAGTCTTTATCCACTCTTTCAAGAACCAGTGCCGAGCCGCCGGAAACATGCGGCGCCGCCATCGAAGTACCGCTCATCATTCCATATTCATCATTGTTCAGCGTTGAATAAATTTGTCCGCCCGGAGCGGTGATTTCCGGTTTGAAATCCAAGTTCGGTGCGACTCCCCATGAACTGAATGAGCTCATTTTCCCTGCTTCTGGATTTACAGCTTTTGTTTTATCACCATTAAAGGTAATCGTTACCTTTTCGCCATCCGTTAAAGCCGCTTTCAGCTTTGCGCCATCCGATTTCAACATGAACAGCTGGGGAATGGTGATGCTTGGATCTGTAGCCATGGAAATATATCCGTCAGCATTATTGTAAATTATGACACCTGTCGCTCCTGCTGCCTGGGCATTTTGCGCCTTTTCTATAAAAGAAAGCGTGCCGCGCTCGATGAGGGCGAACTTGCCTTTAACATCCACTTTGGAAAGCTCCTCTGGTGTCCCAAGTCCAGCAGCCACCAATTCATGTGTTTTATCCTTCAAGGCATTGGGATGTACGCTTGAAGCCGACATGAATGGAGCTTTTCCTGCTTGACCTCTTATTTCATAAGTCGCTGCATCCAAATCCATATAGTTATTCTCCACCGATGCCACTTGTACAGAATCGTAGGCAAGTCCTGGTGAACCTGAAACGCCAATGTCCGGGTTCGAGGCTGATGGGTTGGCAAATCCATTTCCAAAGTGTGCCGAGTTTCCTGCTGAAATCGACATGAGGATCCCATTATCAACAGCTCTGGATACCGCCTGCTGCTCCGGATCGTCTGCCGATACAAAGCCTGCAGTGGAGCCAAGGCTCATATTCAGCACATCCGCCCCAAGAATGATGGCATCGTCAATCGCCTTAATATATATATCGCCCCATGTTGTCTGCATGGCGGGATCATTTCCGAAGACCTTTAAAGCAAGCAGCTGGGCTTCAGGCGCAACCCCTTTAATGCCGCCATTCTCTTCATCTCCATTGGCTCCGGCCGTACCTGCCACATGCATTCCATGCATGGAAGCCTCTTCACCAAGGTCAAGGATTTCTTCATTTTCATCCATGTAATTGTATCCATAAGGAACCTTGGCCGTATAGTAATTGCCTGATAGATGGCTGGCTTCCTTCATCGCGCTGATTTCACTTTCAGTCAGTTCAGCCTTATTCTCATCGTTCAGGACCATATCACGGTGAGATGGGTCGATTCCAGTATCAATAATCCCGACGACCATCCCTTCCCCTTTATATCCATATTCCCGCCATGCTTCCTGGGCTTGAACAAGCTCTTTGCTATATAGCATGTCGGGTTTTTCCGCAGGACGTTCATATTCATTCGCTATATGTACTTCAGCAACTTCAGGCATGGCTTCCACCTTTTTGATCTCACCATACTGAAGTTCACCGCTGAATCCATTGACGACTGTCGTAAAACTTTCAAGTTCCTTGAAAGCTATTTTTTTCTCTTTCACCTTTTTTTTCAATTTCTTCTGGGTAGCTAACTTTTCGGACTTTAATTGTTGTTTTTTACTTTTCGATAACTGTTTAAAAAGCTTCCCTTCTTTCGAAGCCGTTTCTATTGCCGGGGCTTCCTTCATCTCTACGATGACCCTGACCTTCTCATTGCTTTTGTATTTCTTCCCCAAGTCATTTTTCTTCAGCTTTATAATACTTTCCTGATTCTTCTTACCTGCACCGCCCGAGCCTGTCGGGGGATCTGGGAGCTTGGCTGCGGAAACGCTTGCAGTAAATACTAATAGAAAGATTGCTAGAATGGACAAGCTACGTTTGATCAATGAACTTTCCTCCTCTAAAATAAGCAATTTTTGGAATATTCTTACTGAGTATAAAAGTATCACAACTTTTGGGGTGATTTTAAGGGGTAATAGTCACTATTTTCCTATTTAGAACTAGGATTTTTTTATTATTTTTCATATTTTGCTAGATTCTCAAGATAAACGGAAAAAAGATGGTGATGTTAAACTAACATCACCCTTTTACTTCTAGTTTTTCATTCTTGGATCCAAGGCATCACGCAGCCCATCCCCCATTAGGTTAAAGCCGAGTACCGTAAGCATGATCGCAAGACCAGGGAAGAGAACCGTCCATGGCGCTTGAATGATGAACGCCCTGGAATCGGCGAGCATTTTCCCCCACTCTGGCGCTGGCGGCTGTGCACCGAGACCGAGAAAGCCGAGTGCTGCGCACTCAATGATGGCTGTTGCAATCGCCAAGGTACCTTGAACGATAATCGGTGCAAGGCTATTCGGAAGGACATGGTGAAGGAGAATGCGGCCATCCCCCATTCCAATTGCCTTTGCAGCCGTTACATATTCCTCTTCTTTCACCGTTAAGACCCGTGACCGTAAAAGCCGGCCGAATATTGGGACATTGACGATGGCGATGGCAATAAGTGCGTTGCGAAGGGAGGGCCCCAAAACGGCAACGACAGCAATGGCAAGCAAGATACTAGGAAAGGCCAGAATAATATCAAAAATCCTCGATATGATCGTATCTATCCACCTGCCGTAATAACCGGCAATGATCCCCAAAAAAGACCCAACCACAACAGATCCGGCAACAGATAAGAAGCCGACCCCTATTGAAATGCGCGACCCATAAATGACCCTGCTCAAAATATCCCGGCCAAATTCATCCGTTCCGAACCAATGCTCCGCAGACGGGGCCAAATGTTTATCACTTAGCTTTTGCCCCTCAAATGAATAAGGTGCTATAACGGGCGCGAAGATGGCGATTAAGATGAAAAATGAAACAATCCCCAGACCCACGATGGCTACTTTGTTTTCCCTAAAGCTTTTCCAGCCTTCCTTCCAGGGAGAGATGACTTTTTCCTCTGCCTCTTTTGGAGGAAGGATTGGCGGAGTATTCGTTGCTATTTCAGGCATGAGTTTCCCTCCCTATTTATACTTAATCCTCGGATCGATCGCTGCGTACAATAAGTCTACAACTAGATTAATCATGACAAACAAAAAGGCGATGACGAGAATCCCAGACTGTATCACCGGATAATCCCGAGATAGGATTGCATCATAAATATATGTACCGATACCTGGCCAACCAAAAATGTTTTCCGTTAATATGGCGCCGCCTAAAAGTAATCCTGTCTGCAGACCGATAACCGTCACCACTGGAATCAAGGCATTCTTAAAGGAATGCTTATAAACAACCCAAAACATTTTCATTCCTTTAGCACGAGCCGTACGAATGAAATCCGATCTCATGACTTCCAGCATGGACGAACGTGTCATCCTTGCAATAATCGCCATCGGAATGGTAGCAAGCGCCATCCCCGGCAAAATGAGATGCTTGATCACCTCGAAAAACTGATCAACCCTGCCAGCCATGAGTGTATCTATCAAATACAGGCCGGTTATGGCCTCAACGGGATCCCTGATGTTGTCCCGACCTGTCGTCGGAAGTAAATCCCATTGAATTGAAATGATGTATTGCTCCATTAATCCCAGCCAGAAAATAGGCATGGACAAACCAATCAACGCAATCACCATGGCGACATAATCAAACCATGAGTTTTGAAACCAAGCAGATATTATCCCTGCATTCACGCCTATGACCACGGCGATGATCATCGCGATCAAGGCCAGTTCTATCGTGGCCATTAAGTATGGTCCAATTTCTTCAGAAACCGGACTATTCGTTTTTAACGAAACACCCAGGTCCCCCTTTAACAGGCCTGATAAGTAATCCCAAAATTGAATGAACCAAGGTTTATCCAGGCCAAGTTCCTTTGTCATCGCAGCGACTGCCTCTTCCGTTGCTTGCTGCCCTAAAATCACCTGTGCTGGATTTCCAGGAATTGCCCGTATCATCATGAACACAATAAACGCCATTCCGAGTAACACCGGAATGAGAGATCCTAAACGTCGTACGGTATAGGAAAACAAAACAATCACCCGCCTTTTAAATAAGGGTCCTTCGAAGCGCCCTCGATCATTTTGAAATGCATTCCATAACAAAACCGGGAAGCATGCAAGACTCCATACTACCCGGTTCGTACGGTTAATTTTCTAGAGAAACATTAACAAGGGATTGTGAACCAGTTGGATGTGGAACAAACCCTTTGACCGTCTTAGATCCGGCTAACTGCGGTAAAGAGTGTACAAGCGGAACCCATGGAGCTTCATCATGGATGATTTCCTGGGCTTTTCCATACAACTCATTACGCTTGGCTTCATCTGCCGTGGACTGGGCTTCGATCAGCAGTTCATGGACTTCATCGTTTGCGTAACGGGCATAGTTGTTGGAGCCGATATTATCTTTATCCAATAATGTATAAAGGAAGTTATCCGCATCTCCATTATCGCCTGTCCAGCCCATCATGAAGGATTGGGCTTCACCAGCCTGCACTTTCTCTAAATATGCAGCCCATTCATACGAAACGATATTCGCTTCGATGCCGACTTGTTTTAGGCTTGCTTGTATGGCTTCAGCCACTTTTTGACCATCCGGCATATATGGGCGCGGTACCGGCATTGCCCATAGATCCATTTTAAATCCGTCTTCAAGTCCAGCTTTTTTCAGCAGTTCTTTCGCTTTTTCCACATCGTAATCATAGTCTTCGATTTTGTCATTGTAGCCAGAAACGGATGGAGGCATAGGATTCTTGGCAGGCTCTGCTGTGCCTTCATAAAAATTATCAATGATTTCCTTTTTGTTGATCAAATGCGAGATGGCTTGACGCACTTCTTTCTTGTCAAATGGTGCTTTCTCAACATTGAAAGCAAAGTACCCTACATTCATGGATGCACGTTCGAATATTTGCAGTTTGTCATCTCCTGTAACCTTACTGATATCACTTGGGTTCAACCCGTCCATCAGATCTATTTCACCCTTGATTGCAGCATTTAAACGTGCAGAGTTATCTTTAATGACCTTAAACGTGACTCCATCAAGTTTAGGCAGTCCATCTTGCCAATAGTCATCGTTTTTCACCACTTCAATCGTATCGCCAGGTTTCCATGATTTGAACTTGAAAGGACCTGTACCAGATGGGTTTTTAGTGAAGTCGTCACCCTCTTTTTCAATTCCAGCAGGACTGGCTATAGCAAATGTAGGCATCGCAAGGTTTTTCAGGAACGGCGCCTGCGGACGGTTCAAAGTGAATTCCACCGTGTTGGCATCGATCGCTTTTACTTCTTTGATTACATGACCTTCATCACCTTCAAATCCCCCGAACATGGAGGCATAGTACGCAAATTTCCCTTCATCCTTACTTTGTGCCCATCGTTGAAAGTTTTTCACGACCGCATCTGCATTGAAATCCGTACCATCATGGAACTTGATTCCGGTTTCCAACTTGAATGTGTATGTTTTCGCGTCATCGGACACTTCCCATGACTTTGCAAGACCCGGTTTGATTTCCGTATCATCTTCCCCATATTTCACAAGCGTTTCAAAAATCTGCTGAGTGACGATGAATGATTCCCCATCGGTTACGATAGCTGGGTCAAGACCGACAGCATCTCCGCCTTTACCGTATATCAATACGCCGCCCTTCGCTTCACTAGATCCCCCTTTACCATCATCTTTCTCTTTTGATGTAGACGAGGAGCATCCCGCAAGCGCTAGCGAAAGAGCCAGGATACCAGTCAGCAACAATGCCAATGTTTTCTTCATATTCTTCCCCCTTATTATTTGCGAATTTATGTATACGTCGTGTCAATTGTATAGATGACAAGCAACGTAGTGACCAGGTTTATGTTCAGTCAGGATTGGCTTGTCCGTATTGCATTCTGCCATTGCCTTCGGACATCTCGTATGGAATGGACAGCCGCTGGGCGGGTTTGATGGGCTTGGAACATCTCCCTGCAGGATTACCCTGTCCCCCTTATATTCCACATCCGGAATGGGCACGGCCGATAATAAAGCCTGCGTATATGGATGAAGCGGATTTTCATAAAGTCCTTCACTTTCCGTCAATTCAACAATATGTCCAAGATACATGACACCGACACGGTCGGAGATATGCCTTACCACTCCAAGATCATGAGCAATGAACAAGTAGGTCAAATCAAAATCTTCCTGCAAATCCTGCAACAGATTCAAGACCTGGGCTTGAATCGACACATCCAGTGCAGATACCGGCTCATCTGCAATGATCAGTTTGGGGTTGACTGCAAGTGCCCTTGCGATGCCAATACGCTGCCGCTGGCCCCCGCTGAATTGATGCGGATACCTTTTAGCATGGTAACCGCTTAAGCCAACGACCTTAAGAAGTTCCTGTACACGGGCCTTTCGCGCCTTTTTGTCTTTAACCCCGTGGACGATGAGCGGCTCTTCCAAAATTTTTTCAATAGTATGCCTGGGATTGAGGGAGGCGAATGGGTCCTGGAAGACCATCTGCATTTCACGGCGCATCTTTCTCATTTCACTGGAAGATAAAGCTGTCAGGTCCTTTCCTTCGAAATAAACATTGCCCTCGCTCGGCTCAAGCAATCGAAGCAATAACCTTCCCGTCGTAGACTTCCCGCAACCGCTTTCACCGACAAGTCCCAAGGTTTCCCCTTTATAAATGGAAAAAGACAAACCATCAACTGCCTTAACCTCTCCAATGGTCTTTCCCAGGACCCCTCCTTTTATCGGAAAATGCTTCTTTAGGTTTTCAACCTTAACCAATGTTTGATTCATGCAAGGAAGCTCCTTTCCCATCTTCATACAGCCAGCAGCGAACATGCTGACCCTCATCGAATTCCAGTAGGGACGGGGTCTCATTTATACATTGCTCCATGGCATGGGAGCACCGGGGGGCAAACTGGCACCCGAGGTTGCTTGTCCCAGGTTTTGGCACATTACCAGGTATCGAGTAAAGGCGCTCTTTCTTTATTCGCATATCGGGAATAGACTGAAGTAAACCGACCGTATAAGGATGCTTAGGGTTTTGGAAAATCGTTTGCACATTTCCTTCCTCTATCACCTTGCCGGCATACATGACAATGACACGTTCACACATTTGCGCGACTACCCCAAGATCATGGGTAATCATCATGATTGCCGTGTCTGTTTCTTTATTTAAATTCTTCATTAACTCCAGGATTTGTGCCTGGATCGTCACATCCAAAGCCGTTGTCGGTTCATCGGCTATAAGGAGTTTCGGCTCACAAATCATGGCCATTGCTATCATGACCCTTTGTCTCATTCCGCCAGAAAGCTGATGCGGATACTCTTTGAGCAATTCCTCGGCACGGCCAAGCCCAACCAGCTTCAACATTTCCACCGCTCTATTTCGTGCATGCTTTTTACTCCATTTTTTATGTATCCGAAGCGTCTCGACCAACTGCTCGCCAATAGTGAAAACGGGATTCAAGCTTGTCATCGGTTCCTGAAATATCATCGCTATATCATTCCCGCGAATTTTTCTCATTCTCGCTTCAGAAGCATTTGCGATGTTTTCTCCTTTAAAAAGGATTTCCCCCTCCACCTTACCAGCAGGTGAAGAAACCAGACCCATGATGGACAGAGAAGTTACGCTTTTTCCGCATCCCGATTCTCCTACAATCCCTAAAACCTCACCAGGATTGACATGAAAATCGATTGAATTCACGACAGGGATCACCCCATCGTCCGTACGAAAACTGGTTCGAAGCCCATTAACCTTAATAATTGGTTCGTCCATCTAATCACTTCCTATATATAACTTATTTTCCATTATATTATTGGGTTTATTATTGCATCAAAATTAAAATATTACAATATATTTTCTAAAAATTCTAATTTAACAGAATTATTTTTTATTTTTTTCTATTTACACACATTTTGGCACAAAAAAAAGACTGCTTATTTGCAGTCATTACAAGGGGGAAATCAATATAACTCGATTTTTTTGAGGGTAAATCGGGGGTTCCAGCGGAGAAGAAGCTATATTAGCTTTGGGGAATGAATGGATGAAAAATAATTCTATATACTACTGCCAGGTTTCCTAATAAATCCCTGTAATTTCATGCATTGGTTTTTCATTATGGTCATATAAATACTTTTTTGTGTTTCGAATTTAGATCTTACACTTTCTTAAAAACAATTCTTTGTTAAGCAAGCTAGCATGCCCAACCTTCACGTAGCACTATAAACCAATATGTTCAAAATCCTTGGGCTTTCCATCATTTTGTTTAGTTCCGATGAATTGAACCCTCTCGGCGACCACTTCAGTTACATATACATATTTACCCTCCTGATTTTCGTATCTCCTTGTTTGTATTCTGCCAGTAATGCCGATTATGGCTCCTTTTTTACAATATTGAGCAGTATTTTCAGCCGACCTTTTCCATATGATACACTGTACAAAGTCTGCCTCATAGTTACCGACAGTATTTCGGAAGTTCCGGTTGACTGCTAATGTGATATTGGAAACAGCCTTGCCATCAGGTGTGTATCTTAATTCTGGATCCTTCGTAAGCCTGCCGACGAGGGTAACTTGGTTAATCATTGTTTCACTCCTTCCTCTTTAATTACTTTAATCATACGCTTTCTTCCATCGATTAAAAAATGGAGGAAATGATTTTATTACACCATTTTTCTTCATAAAAAAACGTTTGAATTGGTGCAAAAACATTTTTCAGTGATTAAAATCTGGTGAAAAACGAATAGTTAACAAAATTAAATTTTTTGCAAATTTTTATTCCATCCTTCATAATTTAGACAAATGTTGGGTTTTCATTTCATTAAGAGACTTTTTTTTAGTATGATATAATTACCTTTAAAAGGATTAATCGATATGTACCCTTTAAAAATTTACGTTTAAGAGAGGTAATCGCCGCTCTTTCTTGCAAGAAACGGAGGAATTAGATGAAATCATTCAAATTGATCTCGTTGCAAATTGTTACTGAAAATTTAAACTTGATTGATATTGCATTAACAGATGGATTGATCATAAATAAAGAAAATGATGCTAGATCATGGTTACTGGAAGCCTTTGTCGAAGAAAAACATTTTAAAGAGCTTGAACCCTCACTTCCCGATATAGACGGAGAGGTGTATATCCAGGCAGTCATTACCAAAAAGGACAATGAACCGGCTTTGTTTCAAACTGTTTTACGTACAATAAGAAAAGTGGGCAATCATTATAGCCTTTTATTCGTTGGTCACATCCAAAAAACACGGAGCAAATATGCAGAACTCCTTCTTGAAGATTTGGTCCAAAAAGGTCTCGTCGGCGATGAACTTATAAAAGAGTTCAAGCAAAAAATCCGCTCAAAGCCTAAATTAGCAACTAATAAATAAAAACCCTTCCCTTGATTTCCATCCCCTAATCGAATGCACATAAAAAAGACTGACTTAGAAGAATAAAGGATGATAATCCTCTTCCTACTAAGCCAGTCTTATGCTAATTACTTATTGTCGTCGTCTTTTTTATCATTGTCTTTAATCAAGTCATCGGCATCATCATCGACGTTATTATCGTCGTTATCAAGGATGTCATCATCGTTGTCGTTGTCGTTGTCGTTATCAAGCACGTCATCATCGTTATCGTTGTTGTTATCATTTACACCATTGTCATTGTTATCATCTTCTATGATGTTGTTATCATCTTCTGGTGCGGGATTATTATCATTATCATTATCATTATTTCCACATCCAGCAAGGAACATGATAGATAATAAAGATCCCCCAAGTAGTGCAAAAATTTTCTTCATCATTTTTGGCAACCTCCCTTCTTTCTTTATCATTAGGTATTTTGCCCGAATGTGAAAATAACTTGCGTCCTATTTTAAATTTAAAAAGAAAATCTGCTATTTGGAATTAAACATTAAAAAATGCCGGACATAAAAATGTCCGGCATTCAAAGGGAGAATAGAAAGATCTAAAAACCGCTCTTGCTTTAAAAAAGCAATGCAGTGCTTTTTATATACACCGCTTCACGATTCCTTAAACCACTTTTTGAAATATATAGTTAAAAGATATGGAAAAAGAATCTTATTTGTCACCAAAAGCAAACATGATATCGGCTTCACATGCTGTTTCTCCATCAACCGTTGCCACTGCTTTCCCTTTACCCATTGACCCTCTCATACGCACTATTTCCACTTCCAGACGCAGCTGATCACCTGGTTTAACTTGCTTTTTAAAACGGCAATTGTCAATCCCAGCGAAAAATGCAAGCCGGCCTTTATATTCTTCTTGTTTCAAGACCGCTACAGCGCCAACCTGCGCTAAGGCCTCTACAATTAAAACTCCAGGCATAACTGGATAATCGGGGAAATGGCCATTAAAGAATTCTTCATTTGCCGAGACATTCTTCAACCCAACCGCTCTTTTCCCTTCATCAATTTCTATGATCCGGTCGACTAATAAGAATGGGTAACGATGCGGAATGATTTCCTTTATTTGTGTGATATCTAGCATACTTGTTCCTCCTATGACTTAAATATTTCAAACATAACGTAAACTCGCCCCTGTCATCTAGACAGAGGCGTAGTTGCCATGAAATATAAATCCGTTAACGACAGCAACTACTTCAAAAAAACATGGAACTACGCGCCCTTGTTCACTATATCAAAAATATGGGTCCATGTGGATTTTTGGAAAACATCCATTGCATGTCCTCCGCCAATCACACTATATCCTAATAGTGCCCCTGATAATACAGCAATGAAAATCAATCCGATAACAATGAGTAAACGAAGCCAAATTGGCAAAAGACGTACCTTAATCCTTCGATTAGGTTTCGCCTCAACTTCCTTTATCTCTTCTTCAATTTGTTGTCTCATTACACGATTTTGTTCCATATAGAATGTGAAAGCTCCTTTTAAGAAAACTCGCCGAATGATTTCTCTTGTTATGAATTCATTATAACCGATTTGCCCTAATTCCGCAGGGAGACATTTTATTTTCCAGGTACCTTAACGGATTCCATTGATTAATCCGCTCATTTGATCAGCCATCGTAACCGCCCGGGATTGAAATTGGTAAGACCGCTGAACATTGATTAGATCCGTCATTTCTTTGGAAAGATCGACATTCGAGGACTCCAGAGTACCTTGACGGACTGCTGCCTGGTTGCGGGAATCCCCTCTTAATGCAGTCATGATATCGTCTTCCGTAACACCCAAGGCATTGAAGTTTTTGGGCAGGCCAAGTAAATTCCCGCCTAGCCGGTCAAGAAATTGCGGTTTCTTTACCGAGACTATTCCGAGCCCAAAACTCTTTTCGCCATATTCTTCCGTATCCACTATCAATAAGCCATTTTCCGAAATCTTAATGTCCTTAATATTTCCCTCTATGAGGATCGGTTCACCATTTTCATCAAGTACTTTATGTCCAGCAGAGGTAACGAGCATCATTTGGTCATTAGCATTAGGGGATAAATAAAAGGCACCATCCCTTGTAAGCCTTGTATTGACCCCATTATCGTCCTGAACGCTTACGGTGAAGAATTGGTCATCCCTGGTGAATGCGGCATCAAGGTTGCGATCCGTCGTCTTTAAGGCACCCTGTGAAAGGATCAATTGAGATTGGCTTATCATAGCACCTGTTCCCTGCCGGATGCCAGGTGCGGTCAACCTTCCTTTTTCCTTGGTCTCACTAGGTTGATTATTGAAACTCTGTGTCAAAAAGTCATTGAAACTCGTTTGGGTCTTTTTGTAGGCCGTCGTGTCCACATTCGCGATATTATTACTTATTTGATCGATTTTACTTTGAAGTTGGTTCAGCGTATTCGTCGCCGTCATCATCGTCCGGTTCATGGTTTTTCCCCTTACAGTTAAAATTTCCGAATTTCACCTACCGCTTAATTAGAGCCTGCCAACTTCATTGACCGCTTTATCCAAACTTTTATCATAGGCTTGAAGCACCTTCTGACTCGCTTCAAAAGAGCGGTATGCCGACATCATTTCTGTCATCGTTCTCGATTGGTCAACATTGGAGCCTTCAAGAAAGCCCTGCTTAGTGGAAAAACCGACATCCGCAGCAGCGTATGCGCTAGGTAAAGCCCCATCATTCAAAGCCTTATATAGGCCTTCTCCATCTTTCATGAGCTGTAATGACGGATCATCCGAATAACCGATCCCCAAACGTGCGGTTTGAACATTTCCTTCTGAGATAACACCGTTTTCCGCTACTGTGAATCGATCGCTATCAAGCTGGATCTTTTCATTATTTTCGTTCAATACATAATGACCGGACGGCGTGATCAGATAACCTTGCCCATCCAGGGTGAAACTGCCGTTACGCGTATAACGGATAGCACCATCGCCATCCTGGACAGTAAAAAACACCGAGCCTTGCCGACCCGTTTCCTCATTGATCGGCAGGTTTTCATCAACAAGGGAAATATCCGTATCAAGCTGGGTTTCCTCCAATGTGCCCTGGGTAAATAAAGGATTCGCCTCCTGTACGTAAACACCCGTACTGAGCCCCCCAACCTGGGAAAAGTTAGACATGCTCAATTTGCTCTCCGTGGGAACCGTTTCACTACTCATGCTGCTTATGAGCATTTCCGGAAAAGACCTTACACTCAATTGATCCGCTTTATATCCTGTTGTATTCGCATTGGACATATTGTTTGTGAGTAATTCCGTGCGCCTTTGCTGTGCAAGCATCCCGGAAGCAGCCGTATAAAAACCTCTTAACATCTTCTTCACTCCCCAATCCACATAAATTATCCGTTCAATATCTCATATCTATCTTATCGGTCATGAACATCATTATCTTAAGGAAAAGGAGAAGCATTAGGCAGAAGAATTTGTCATATCGCAGGCTAGGTCAAATTTAAAGGAATGGTGTTAAATTCTCGACTAAAAGAAGAGGGCCTATTGCTCATCAGTACTAGAACTGCACGCACTTTCACTATGCCTCACGTTTGTCTGAACCTTAGACCCCTATCTTATGATGCGGATTTCCACCCGCTTTTTAGTTGAATTTGTGCCGTGGCAATTTATCCATATTATCAAGCATGATACCAGTTCCGATTGCTACACAATCCATTGGCTGCTCGGCAACGAGTACTGGGACCTTAAGTTCTTCAGCAAGAAGTAAATCAATCCCGTGAAGCAAGGCTCCCCCGCCTGTTAAAATGACGCCGCGGTCGATGATATCAGCAGAAAGTTCTGGCGGCGTCCGTTCAAGTACGCTTTTTGCAGCTTGTACAATGATGGAAACCTGCTCGCGAAGTGCCTCCTCAATTTCTTCAGAATTGACCGAAATGGTTCTAGGCAATCCCGATACCATATCACGCCCACGGATATCGATGACTTCATTACGAGATCCAGGGAAGACGGTTGCAACCTGGATTTTAATGTTCTCCGCTGTACGTTCACCAATCAGGAGCTTATACTTCCGCTTGATATAATTTAATATTTCATTATCGAATTTGTCACCGGCCATTTTAATGGATGAAGATGTAACGATATCCCCCATTGAAAGAACGGCAATATCCGTTGTACCCCCGCCAATATCTACGACCATATTTCCGCTTGGTTGAAAAATATCCATACCGGCACCGATTGCAGCCACTTTCGGCTCTTCTTCAAGGTATACTTTCTTCCCGCCGCTTTTTTCGGCAGCTTCCTTAATCGCCTTTTGTTCGACACTTGTTATGTTGGTCGGGCAGCAAATTAAAATTCTAGGCTTTGAAAGAAAGCCTTTCACATTCAATGTATTGATAAAATGCTTAAGCATCGATTCTGTTACATCGAAATCTGCAATTACACCGTCTTTTAAAGGACGGATTGCAATGATGTTTCCTGGAGTACGGCCTACCATTTTTCGAGCTTCTTCCCCGACGGCAAGAACACGGTTTGTATTCTTATCAATCGCCACCACCGAAGGCTCATTTAACACAATTCCTTTACCTTTGACATGTATAAGAACATTGGCTGTTCCAAGATCTATCCCAATATCTCTAGCAAACATTTCTTAAATCCTCCTTGAATATCCTCACATATAACCTACTTCTGTCCTAATTGTTTATTTTACCATATTGCATTGACACAAGTAAGTATGAATTATAAATAAACACTAATACAGACTATTATTTCCTATTTTGCCAAAATGTAAAAAAAATCAATGCCTTATGTACTAACCTACCGTATTTTCCCATAAAAAAACCCCGGCATGGAACCGCAATCAAGGTTAAGAAAAGGCAAACACCACTTTCATGTCCCCTTACTCATTCCCCGATAGCCCGATTCACTTCCAATTGCCGGAATGATTCAAGTATCATTTAACGATTTCTTCTTCTCTTTCAGAACGTTTGTATTTTAATTTTGTCGCTTCTCCACCTCTAAGGTGACGAATGGATTTATGATAATCCAATATATCCTTCACTTCGTTAGCCAAATCAGGATTAATTTCTGGCAGCCTCTCAGTTAAGTCTTTATGCACTGTACTTTTAGAGACTCCGAACTCTTTTGCAATGACGCGGACTGTTTTTCTAGTTTCCACGATATACTTTCCTATCTTGATAGTTCTTTCTTTGATGTAATCGTGCACACCACTCGACCTCCCCAAATTGGATGTGAGAAGTGTGAAATGAGATTCGTATTTTTCGAATCGAATACCGCTGCCCTATAAACAATGAAAGATAGAATTATTCACCTATTAGATAATTTGTAATAAACGATTCCTCACCTCAAACACTCTCTTTGCATGGTTTATAACATCTTATTAGCTTGGTTAAGAATATATGCCTAATGGGACAGGAGGTTTGGATTTATTTCTGATTTTCATCTGTTTATTTTCATTAAACGTAAATTATTTCCCGAGAAATTTGTCAGAAATTCAAAGGTTTCAGCATATTGGCCAATATTTCCTCGAAAGAAAAAAAGAAGCCGTTCAAAGTGAACGGCTTCCTTTTACCAAATTTTCAGTTGTTGTCATTCGTAACGCTCTAGGTTTTTGTTTTGATTTTATTAAAAATCTTAATCTTAATTAGATTGATTTAACGAATCTTTTAAGGAATCGCTTTCTTCAGTTGTATCTTCACCAGGGACAGAGCCTTCCTCATCAGTGCCACTATCTAAATCAGTGCTCTCGTCAGTTTCGTCAACTGCAGGCGTTTCTTCTTTGTCAGCTTCAGACCCTTCGACTGCAGGTGTTTCTTTGTCAGCTTCTGATCCTTCGACTGCAGGTGTTTCTTCTTTATCAGCTTCGGCATCAGCTGCAGATTGAATCGCAGAAGCTTGTTTATCAACAAAATCAAGTGGGTTTAACGCAATGTTATCTTTTCTGATTTCGAAGTGGACATGTACGCCAGCCTCTTCATTAATTTGGCTTTTTCCAGCTGTAGCAATTGCTTGTCCTTGTTTTACTTTGTCACCGACTGCAACCTTAATGTCTTTAACAGATTGATAACGAGTAACAACGCCATCTTCATGCTCTACTTCAACTAAATTTCCAAGTAACGCATCGTCTTGAACTTTTGTTACATTTCCACTTAAGGAAGCTTTTACATCGAAAGACTTACCATCTTCCATTGCAATGTCTATACCTTTGTTTTGCTCATATCTATTGTTGTAGAAAACTAATGCTTCTTCTTGTGCCTTTTCATCCGCATTCACATCATAAAACTGTTTCTTGATAACCGATTTGTCTGCATCGGCTACAGGCATCTTGATTGTCTCAAGATTGCTATTAACCTCTACAGAAGGCTCACCATAGTTTTTTCCTGTTTCAGCCGATTCCTCTTTGCCATCGTTAGCTGAATCATCAAAACTATTTTGTAATAAGAAGGCCGCGGCTAAGATTATGGCTGCACTTGCGATATAGATTGCTGATAATGCCCAACGTTGTTTTAGTATACGTCGGATTGTGGAAGTTGGTTTCTTTTCTTCCTCTCTCATATTAATCACCTCAGCAATCATTCTGAACATTTTGTTAAAATTATATACATTCAGGAAAAATTTTTTTTGGATTTATTTTGTGGAAATGAAACCGATTTTATTCGTAGAATGGTAAAATGTTTGGTATCTTACTGTTGAAGGATGTTTAAATCATGAAAAAAGCTTTTAAAATTGTGTTAACGTTATTGCCTTTTCTATATATGATTGCCATTTGGATAATGTCGAGCAACCCCGATGATATGATTCTTGATCTTCCCTCATCCTCATCTGACCGATTTATCAAAGAGGCTCTTCATCTGGTCGAATTTGCCCTTTTGTATATATTATTTGTTTCGGCACTTGCTGCACACCAAAAACTGAGATCTGGTTTAAGCCTGTTGTCTGCCCTTGTAGCTTGCCTTTATGGAGTGATGGATGAATACCATCAATCTTTCGTCCCGTACCGCTCCTCTAGCTTAATAGATGTCATTAAAGACATCATTGGAGTAGCTGCAGTTTATTTTCATGTCCAATATCATTATTTCAAGCGTGAACGGGGCTTTTTGACCTTTATAGAAAAATTAAACGAAAAGAAATGAGAGATGGGAAATCCCACCTCTCATTTTTTTGCCGTCATCGTATTCAGCCACTTACTTGAAGACTGAACTTTGACGCCTTTATAATAATATTTCACGATGTCTTCATAGGTTTTCCCTTCCCTGGCCATGCCGTTAGCACCGTATTGGCTCATTCCAACTCCGTGTCCAGATCCTTTTGTCGTGATCACAATCCGGTTGCCTTGACGCTCCCAGTCAAAATCGGAAGATGTCAGCCCGAGCTTCTCACGAATCTGTTTTCCTGTCATTTTCTTTCCTCCGATATCCACTACACCTACGCGATTACCTGATGTTCTTTCAATAACAGTTCCTATGGATGATCCCGAAGAAAGACTTACACCCAATTTTTTTTCAAAATCTGCAGTATCGACTACTACTTTATTATAAAACTTTGGTGATTCTTCTTTATCCCATGGACTGGATACACTTTTTAAATAGGGAAATTCAGCTTGCCAATAGTCCTCGGAATTCTCCGTATAGCCATTGCTTGTCGAAAAAAAAGTGGCAGTAATCGGTTTTCCTTCATAGGTTAATATTTGACCCGCCGTTTCTTTTATGGCCTTGTTAATTTTTTGCATCTTCCATTTATAATCAGAGCCCCACTGTTTTTTCAGCTCATCATTATTCTTATAAACTTGGTGCATGACCGTATCGCTTACATCGGCACCATCCGGCAATCCTAATCGACTTTCGCTTATGAGCTGATTGACAATATAGGTTCTCGCCGTCAACGCTTGTGCTTTCAGCGCTTCTTCTTCAAAATCTGCTGGCATTTCAGCTGCAACCACACCGCTCAAGTACGATTCAATCGGCAGTTTTTCAATCTTTTTTGCAGATGTGCGGTAAACGGCAACTTCTACGGAACTCATTTCATTTGCCGCTACCTCTTTGCCCTCACTCTTCCCTTTCTTTTCTAATTGCTCGGTCAACTGCCCACTTGTCTTATCATTTGAAAATGGAAGCACAAGCACTGCTGGAATCATGATAATTACGAATGCTACTGCTATGAATAGTACGACCATCGGTTTGATTGCTTTCAAATTCCTGAGCCTCCCTACACTTGTTTTCTCTGCCGTATAATCGTATCCAGCAGGTATCTTTACATAACAAATGTATGTCGAAGGACAAGCATTTATGAATAGAAAAACGACAACTATTTAACTGTCGGCCAAGAATCCGGAACACGAAAAAAAACCACTCACGGTTCGGAGACTCGAACGTGAATGGTTTTATAAGCTACTTATGCGTTTAAATCTGCAATTTTTTTTGTTTCAGCAGGCACATCTTCGTTAATACGTTCCACATCAGCACCTAGAGATGCCAATTTTCCATGGAAATTCACGTATCCTCTGTCAAGATGCTTCAATTCTGTAACACGTGTAATGCCATCTGCAACCAATCCAGTCAGGATGAGCGCTGCCGCGGCACGTAAATCTGTTGCAGCTACTTCAGCACCTTGAATGTTAGTTGGACCATTAACGATAACGGAACGGCCTTCTATTTTAATATTGGCATTCATGCGACGGAATTCTTCAACATGCATGAAACGGTTTTCGAAAACGGTCTCCGTAATCATACTTGTTCCTTCAGCACGCAGTAATAATGCCATCATTTGCGATTGCATATCAGTCGGGAAACCAGGATGCGGCATTGTTTTGATGTCAATGGCCTTCAAGGTTTTTGGACCGATAACGCGTAATCCATCTTCTTCTTCAAGAATTTTAACGCCCATTTCCTCCATTTTAGCAATAAGGGAAGTAAGGTGTTCAGGTACAGCTCCTTGAACAAGAACATTGCCGCCAGTAAGAGCGGCCGCTGTCATGAATGTACCAGCTTCGATACGGTCAGGTATAATCGTATGTTCAGTGCCATATAATTTATCGACACCTTCGATTCTCATCGTACCGGTACCGGCACCTCTGACTTTGGCACCCATTTTATTAAGGAGATTCGCAAGATCTACAATTTCAGGCTCTTTGGCCACATTTTCAAGAATCGTAATACCTTCAGCAAGCGTAGCAGCCATCATGATGTTTTCGGTGGCACCAACACTTGGGAAGTCAAGATACACTCTTGCACCCTTAAGTCTGCCTTCTACCTCGGCATCAATGAAACCATTGCCGACCTTCACTTTTGCTCCCATCGCTTCAAATCCCTTTAAATGCTGGTCGATAGGACGTGATCCGATGGCACAGCCACCAGGAAGAGCAACGCGGGCCCGGCCATTCCTTGCTAGTAATGAGCCCATCACTAAAACGGAAGCTCTCATTTTACGTACATATTCAAATGGTGCTTCTTCTAATAACTCTCTTGATGCATCTACAGTTACTTGATTGTCATGAAAGGCAACATCTGCATTTAAGTTGCGCAATACTTCATTGATTGTATATACATCGGAGAGCGTAGGAACATCTTTAATGATACTTTTCCCATCACTTGCTAATAATGTTGCAGCGATAACTGGCAAAACGGCGTTTTTAGCACCTTCTACTTTAACTGTCCCGCTAAGCCTTTTTCCGCCGCGGACGATGATTTTTTCCAAAAGTATTCCCCTCCGCGTCCATTTTCTCTATATTAATATTCAAACGTTATGATTGGTGTGCCAACTACAAAGTTCGTTCGGTCACCCAATCCTTCTGTCCGTAGCCCAAACTGCAAATTTAATTTTTCTTTTGTCAAAGGTTGTTTAAACAATGTTGAATGTGCAGATATAGATGTAAAGTTTGTTTCGTGCACACTCTCAATTTCCCTTGCTCGGAACATATCTAACAGGTCTTCAGTTTTAGAGTTTAAAACCGAATCCATATTATCATTGATAGACCCTTTAATACAAGAAAAAATTGAAGGAGTTCCTATAAATAGGTCATTCACCCTGTTTTGGAACGTAGCGGTAAAAAAGGCATTATTGGCTTTCTTCCACTTTTTCCCCTTCACTTCGTAAATAACATAGGTAACTTTATCAAATTTCTCTTCCGTTGTCATTATTTTAATAGACTCGGTCAGACCTGAATCGACATTGTAAGTTAACGCCTCAGCCTTCCAGCCGGAAGCATCATCTTTCCGGTGCCATTGAAATTGAGGGTATTTTCGCTTTAAAGCTGTAACTTCGCTTTCAAACTCTTGTTTAGTTGTAATCTCTTTATTTATTTCTCTAGTGAGTACAGACCAATCCCCTATGTCTAAATCTTTATCTTCCTGTAACAGTCCCACCATTTTAACTATATCTGGTTTACTTTCTGCCACAATCGTACTATTCCCAATTAAAATCACCATCAAACCGAGAAATACTATGTATGTTAACATTTTTTTATTTAAAAAATACATGTTAAATCCCTCCCCTTTTACACATTCTTTCCATAAGGAGAGAGATCATACTTCGAGTTTTCCGACAATTGGTGACACCTTCCCCTTAAACTTGCAGGAAGCAATAGCGAATACAAGAGTAGAATCATATTTTGCTATAAGAATATTCTTACAGCTTATCAGTCATTACTAAACATATACGGAAGTTGGTTTGCAAATCCCAGGTAGTCGAGGAAGAAGTTACTTACAACTGAACCGATGGCAACCGTTAATAAAATATATAAAACCCTGGCCTTGATGACCGAATTGGATCTTAACATTTTATCAAAATGTAATGCCTGTAATGCCCACCAGGTAACTGCGATGAAAAACAAGTGTGCAATTATTCCTGTTAAAGCTTGCTGTCCCATTGCTGAAAACATGTACATACCTCCTAAAAGACACCCGAATTCTATTCTAACACAAAACCCCTTCATATTTGGAATTAAAAAGGAAGAATTGCAAAATATCTTTTTAAAACTGTAAATAGAGGCTTGATCCAATGGAACAAGCCTCTGATACAGGCATTATATCATTTACTCGAAATAAAGTCTGTAAAATCACCAAATTGATCATGAATAAAATCAAAGGCAATATTTGGCGCTATCCCGAAAAGTATGGTGCCTATTACGCATATGATCAACACGGCGTAAAGACCCGGACGAATTTTAATGACCTTCTCTGAATGAATCGGTCGGAAAAAGACCTGCACCAGTAATCCGAAATAATATACATAGGACACAATGGTACCTGCAATCATGATTCCCGCAAGGACGAAATGTCCAGGCTCCGTTATGAATGTCCCAAGAAAAATATTGAGTTTGCCAATGAAACCTGTCGTCCCGGGAATTCCAGCAAGCGACAGGATGAATACGGTGAATGCCAGGGCAAGATACGGGGATTTCCTCCCCAGTCCTGCAAGAATGCTGATATCTTCGGACCCACTTTGACTGGAGAGCAGCTGAATGACTGCAAATACACCGATATTCATTAATACATAAGCCATTAGGTAAAACCAGACAGTATCCAGCAGGAAATATCCCCCGCCCAATGTTGCCACCGCCACAAGCAGGTAACCCGCATGAGCGATGCTTGAATAGGCAAACATTCGTTTTAAATTTTGCTGCCTTAACGCAACCACATTTCCAATGATGATCGTCAGCCCCGCCAATGAAGCTATATAAATATTATTTTTATCCAAAAAATCTAGCGCCCCGAACGTATCACCGGAAGCCGTTAGGAATAACGAAAGAAAAAGGCGAAGGATGATGACAAAACCCGCCATTTTCGAAATTACACTCAAGAAGGCTGCGACCGGCGTCGGTGCCCCTTCATAGACATCCGGCGCCCACATATGAAACGGTGCGGCAGCTATCTTGAAGGATACACCGACAAACACCATGAAGAAAGCGAGTCCCATGATGTATTGCAGTTGCCCGTCGGTCATCGCAGCCATCGTCCTGCTCATTTCGCCTAGATTGACGGAACCGGTCACTCCATATAAATAGCTCATCCCGAATAAAGTGATTGCTGTGGAAATGCCTCCGTTTATCACATACTTCATGGACGCTTCGTTGGACTTCCGATCATGCTTCCGCATTCCTACTAATATATAAGATGAAAGTGAAAGAAGTTCCAGTCCAACGAACAGTGTGATCAAATCACCGCTTGAGGACATGACCATCGCTCCAAGCAAAGCGGTCAGGAACAGATAATAAAATTCCCCCCTATGCTCCCGCAGCCCCTCTCGCGGTTCATATCCTTCAGCCAGAAGGATGATCAGGGCCGCTCCGAATAATAGTAGCAGCTTAAAAGCTTTTGCAAATGAATCTAAACGAAACGTATCGGATAAGATACTGACTGTCTCAAAGGATAGCAGGCTAATCAGTGACAAACATGCCAAAATGATTCCGGTTAGCGCGAGCCATGCCAGTTTTCTCCGATTAAAGTGCTTCGGCCAGAATAAATCCAGTATCGAAAGAATCATGGTCGTTCCAAGAATGATGAATTCTGGCATCATCGCTCCCCAATCATAAGAAAGCATCGTGTTCCAATCCATCCTTCATCGCCCCCCTAGAGCAAGCATCATGGCTTCAATCGTTCCTTGAAGAGGCCCGCCTAACAAATTTGGGTATACCCCAACAGATATTATCAAACCGAGAAGAACCAACGTCGGCAAAAACTCCCAGCCCCTTAGGTCCCATTTCTCTTTTTCTATCAAGCTATCATTTTTCCCGAAAGTCATAAGCATGACCGCCCTCAGTACATAAACAGCGGTTAATACCAGCCCGATCGCTCCTATTGCCGCAAGCAACGGCTGACTCTTGAATAAGCCAAGAAATACCATGAATTCACTGATGAAACCGGACATGCCAGGCAAACCGAGTGAAGCCATCCCGCAAGCTAACATAAACCCTGAAAAAATCGGCATCGACTTGGCCAGCCCTCCAAGCTTAGGAAGCATCGTGGTTCCTGTACGCTCATACAACGCTCCCACCAAGAAAAACAACAAAGCAGCAATTAGCCCGTGTGAGATGACTTGAAAAATAGCTCCCTGAATGCCCGCTTCATTCAAGGCTCCCAGCCCCATCATGACGATACCCATATGCGAGATTGATGAGTAGGCTAAAACGAGCTTGAAATCCGTTTGTACCAATGCCAGAAAAGCACCATATAAAAAACTGAGGACCCCAAATAGGACTATGGTAAAAGCCAAGCTTTTATATTGTTCAGGAAATATCCCCATTCCAAACCGGATGATTCCGTACGCCCCAATTTTCAATAAGACACCCGCATGTATCATGACTATGGATGGAGGTGCTTCTGCATGGACCCGCACCATCCAGCTATGAAAGGGAAAGACCGGCAGCTTTATCGCAAATGCCACGAGAAATGCAAGACATAAACCATATTTCATCGAACCGGATATGGGTGCAAAAAGCGAAACGCCGCCCATTGTCATCATCTGTGTCAATGCTGCAATGTTGGTCGTACCTGTCCTGGCAAACAAAATCAAAATGGCCACCAATAAAACAGCCGAACCAATGCCATTATAGATCAGGAAACTATAAGAAGCTTTCTCCCTCTCCAGAAAGCCCCATCTGCCAATCAAAAAGAAAGCAGGAATCAAAGTCATTTCGAAAAAGATGAAAAAAAGGATCAAATTTTCTGCCGTGAAGACACCGAGCATTCCAATCTCCAGGATCAAAAATAATAAATAATACCCTTTCCATTCTTTTTTTATATAAATGGATGCGATTGCAGCCAGTGATGAAATGATTGTTGTCAGTAATATGAAGATGAGACTTAAGCCATCCAGGCCCAACTCAAAATCAACCGTGAAGAGCTTGGGATCATACATCTCCAAATTTCCAAACCTGATCCAATTCAACTTAATGTCAAATATGGATAGGGCCACACCCGAATAATATTGGCTGCAAAGAAAGAATGATAGGAAAAGGGGAGGCAGTGTTCCGAAAAAACCAAATTGTTTAATCGTCCTTTCCTCTTTTTTCGGCATGAGGGCAACCATCACGATGCCCAGCAGCGGTGAAAACACTAAAAGCGAGAGCAAATAGACATTCATCTTAGATACCCCCCAGTTACTGCAAAAATCACCAACAGTACCGCAAGTCCCAGAAAGGCTATCATGCCATATTGCTGTACCTGTCCCGTTTGCAGTTTAGACCCTATTTTCCCCAATCCTTCTATTGAACTTGTTACAGTGGAAACAAGTCCACCGACAATGAACCTTTCAATATAAGATAGGAATATACTAAAGCCTTTGATTGCATAGCCTGCAGTAAAATGATAAATCTCATCAATGTAATACTTATTTTCCAAAATCCTATATACCTCGGAGTTTTCTTTGACAAGCCATTCCCGAGATACCTTCTTTTTAACGTATATCATATAAGCAAGGTAAATCCCGGCCAGCGACACAAGCACGGCCATCAACATTATCCAAACGGGCCCCTCACTATGGCTGGCGCCTAGAAGAGCTTCATTTCCCTCCACAAGCCACTCCCCAAGAAAAGTTCCAAACCACGGTGTTTGGATATACCCACCGATTATAGCAAGCAAAGCCAATGTGAGCATGGGAATTAGCATGATGAAAGGTGATTCCTTGACCTGTTCTGCCTGACTGCGTGAATCGCCTGCAAACATCATGAAAAACAGCCGGAACATATAAAACGCAGTTAAAAAGGAGGTAACCACCGCTAGACCAAACAATATATAACTACCATTCTCCCAAGCTGCCATTAGAATTTCGTCTTTACTGAAAAAGCCCGAGAGCAACGGAAACCCCGTTATCGCCAACGTGCCAATCAAGAACAGCGGACCGGTCCAATTCAACTTGCGCCATAAGCCGCCCATTTTTTCCATATCCTGTGTATGTATAGCGTGAATAACACTGCCTGCTGCCAAAAACAGCAATGCTTTAAAAAAGGCATGGGTCATTAAATGAAAAACCCCGGCCACATATCCCGAAGTACCCAAAGCAAGCATCATAAAACCAAGCTGAGAGATGGTCGAATAGGCCAATACACGCTTAACATCCTTTTGCACTATGGCAATGCTTGCGGCAAATATGGCTGTAATCCCACCCGTTATGGCCACTACCTGCATCGCAGCAGAACTAGCCATGAATAAAGGAAACATGGCCGCCACCAGGTATACCCCTGCAGCAACCATGGTCGCTGCGTGTATCAATGCGGAAACCGGAGTCGGGCCTTCCATTGCATCCGGAAGCCATGTGTGAAGTGGAAATTGTCCAGACTTCCCAACCGCACCGATAAAAATCAAAATAGCGATTAATGTGAGTTTTTCACTTGATATCATGCCCGACTGAACGGCCTGAAAGATCTCGCCATATTCAAAGCTGCCTGTTTCCCAGAATAGGAGAATGATGCCGATTAATAACCCTACATCCCCAATCCTGGTCATGATGAATGCCTTCTTCGCCGCAGCCTTAGCTTCCAGTTTATAAAAGTAAAAACCAATGAGCAGAAAAGACCCCACCCCGACCAATTCCCAGAAGATATAAAGCTGTAATAAATTGGGTGCCATGACTAGTCCAAGCATGGCAAAGGTGAAGAAGCCCAGATAAGCATAAAAAATGGAGAATCGCACTTCACCCTTCATATACCCCTTCGAATATATCTGGACAAGCAGGCTGACAAGGGAAACGACCACAAGCATCAAGGCATTGAGCTGATTGATTTCGAATCCAGCTGAAAGTTGCGTCCCTCCGAAGGAAAGCCAATCTATCGATATATTATAAGTAGGTTCTTTAAATCGCTCGATCAGGACTAGCAACGATAAAACGAACGAAGCCACTGTACATATTATTCCTATAAAAGCCCCTCGTTCCCGCAGCCGCCCGCCTGATAGAAGCAGAACCAGAAACGTGACGAGTGGAAAGATCGGTATGAGCCATGCGTGCTCCATCATCGTATCAAATCCCCTTCTTCAATTATATAAACCTTCAATTCTTCATCATTTCCATTTCATCGACATTGACCGTCTTCCTATTGCGATAAAAGGATATTAGTATGGCCAGCCCTACAGCTGCCTCAGCTGCAGCAATCGTAATCGTGAATAAGGAAAAAACTTGACCCGTAATGGATGGCGTTACCCCGAATTTACTGAAGGCCACTAAATTGATATTTGCAGCGTTCAGCATCAGCTCGATTGAAATCAAAACAATGACCGCATTTCTTTTCGTCAAGGCACCATACAGCCCTATACAAAATAAAACGAGAGCCAATACAAGATAAGCCGACAAAGGAACTCCCGTCATGATCGATCTCCCTCCTCATCATCTTTTTTAGCCAATACGATGGCACCGACTAAAGCAACAAGCAGGAGTACCGACATCACTTCAAATGGAATGACATATTTTGAAAAAAGTTCGATACCTATTTGCTTTGTATTTTCCTCATGCAAGGCCGTTGGCTGTACAGGTATATCCAGATTATAAATCCCAAGATAGACCGCTACGGCAAATCCAGCAATCGCTACAAGCAAGGAGAAATTCCCCCAGCCCCCTTTAGCGGGTGCATCATTTTCTTGGTGTTTTGTCAGCATAATCCCGAATAGCATCACGATCGTAATGGCCCCTGAATAAATAAGGATTTGGACAATGGCGACAAACTCGGCCGAAAGCAACATATAAATGCCTGCAATGCCCAAGAAAGTAAAAACGAGTGCGATAACCATGTGCACCACTTTTGTTAAGGTAATCAACAGCACCCCGCCTACTATCGCGACGAGTGCCAAACCAATGAAGGCAATTAATTCACCTGACAAACTCATACTTTATTCACCTTCCGGATATTTTCATCATTTTCATCCAGCCACTCCAGATTTTTAAAAAGATGATCACGGCTATACTCGGCCAGCTCGAATTGATTCGTCATAACGATCGCTTCTGTAGGGCAGACCTCCGTACATAAATCACATAAAATGCAAATCTCGAAATTGATGTCATACGTATCGATGATTTTCCCTTTTTTCGACGGGTCCGGATGTTTCTTACCTGTTAATTGAATACAATCCGTTGGACAAATCGTCACGCATTGATTGCATACGATACACTTTTCAGGATAGAATTTTTGGATTCCGCGAAATCGGTCAGGGAGCGGAAGCGGCTCATTCGGGTAGTCATAGGTCACTTTTTTCCTCGTCAAGTTCTTTAATGTATAGGTTAAACCTTTTGCTAAACCAAGCATATAAATCCCTCGCTTTCCGACCAGCTTACGTTTCTAAAAAAGGTTAAGCAATTCTTTTATTAGTGCCGTCAAAAATATATTTGCCAATGCAACCGGAAGCAGCACTTTCCATCCGAATTCCATCAATTGATCAGCCCTTATACGAGGAAAGGTTACACGGATCCAGACCAATATATAGAATACGGCACTGAACTTCAGACCGAACCAGATGGCTGCCGGAATAAAATCCAAAAACGGAATAGAATTCCATCCCCCTAAAAATAATACAGTGGTTAGCGTTGCCATTGCAAACATATACACATATTCGGATAACATAAAGAAGGCCCAGCGAAATCCAGAGTATTCAACATGATAGCCTGCAACAAGTTCGGATTCCGCTTCCGGAAGGTCAAAAGGAACCCTGTTCAACTCGGCAACCGATGCAATGAAAAACACGATGAACGCAACCGGCTGAAGAAAAATGAACCAAACCTTTTCCTGGGCTGCAACTATATCATTCAAGTTTAAACTGCCTGTTATGAGGACTATGCCCACTAGCGACATCACCAAAGGAATCTCATAAGATATCATTTGAGCGGCTGCCCTCATTCCGCCAATCAAAGAATACTTATTATTGGATGCCCAACCTGCTGTGACGATGCCGATGGTCGATATGCCGGAAATCGCCATATAATAAAGCAGCCCGACACCTATATCAGCAAATTGGAAGGCATCGGTGAACGGCAAAGTGGCAAGGACCATGAAAGCGGGAGCAAACGCAATTACCGGAGCTAAGATATATAACGGCTTATCAGCTTTCTTGGGTATCGTATCTTCCTTGATCAGAAGTTTCAAAACATCAGCAACGGTCTGTAAAAGGCCCCATTTCCCTCCAATTTGGTTTGGGCCGACACGCATCTGCATGAATCCCATGATTTTACGTTCTGAAAGGATTCCATAGGTTACAAACCCTAATACGACAAACAGGAGCAGGACTGCCAAACCGAAAAAAATGCCGAAATTCAGTAGGCTTGGAGCGGAGTGGAGAAGATCCTTGATCATTTATCCATCCACCTCCCCTAACACGATATCGATTGCACCTAAAATCGTTATCAAGTTCGCCATATTTTCCCCCTCCAATAATTTCGGAAGAATTTGCAGATTATAAAACGAAGGTCTGCGGAATTTCAAGCGGTATGGCTCCTTTTTCCCTTCACTAGCGATATAACAGCCTATTTCCCCTCTTGGTGATTCAATTCGGACAAATGCCTCACCCTTAGGAACCTTTATTATTTTAGGGACCTTAGCAAGGACCGGCCCTTCTGGAAATTGCTCAACCGCCTGCTCGATGATTTTCAGTGACTCTTCGATTTCTTCCATTCTACAATGATAGCGTGAAA
This sequence comes from Bacillus sp. ISL-78, assembly GCF_018613455.1. Classification (NCBI taxonomy): domain Bacteria; kingdom Bacillati; phylum Bacillota; class Bacilli; order Caryophanales; family Bacillaceae; genus Bacillus; species Bacillus sp. ISL-78. Next base: position 111,910 of record NZ_JAGGQC010000004.1, on the reverse strand, counting down.
AGGCATCCCCCTCTTCCCTTGTAGGAACATCGAATGTGAACCTATCATAAATGGAATATGGTTCATTTTTTCGTAAATCCCACTTCACACCTGTACACCTTAAGTTGGCACCGCTAAGCGAATACTGCAAGGCTTCTTCCTTCGAATAGATGCCCACCCCTTTAACCCGATTAACAAAGATTTCATTCCCTGTCACAAGCTCATGGTAACCGGCAAGCTGCTCCCTCATATAAGGGACAAACTCGGCAACCTTCGCAATCCAGTCTTCAGGAGCATCCCATTTCACACCTCCGACACGCATATAATTGAATGTTAGGCGTGCCCCTGACAATTCAGTCAATAAATTAACGATCATTTCACGTTCTCGGAATGCGTAAAGGAAAGGACTCGTCGCACCTATATCCAGCAAGTATGTACCCCACCAGACGAGGTGGCTTGCAACTCTGCCCAATTCCATTGCGATGACCCGCAAATATTCTGCCCTTTCAGGGATCTCCACCCCCATCATCGTCTCAACAGCATGGCAAAGCACATAATTATTTGTCATTGCCGCCAGATAATCGAGCCGGTCAGTATAGGGGATTATTTGTGTATATTGCAGATTTTCCGCTAGTTTTTCCGTACCTCGATGCAGATACCCGATGACAGGTGTAGCCTCTTTGATAATCTCACCGTCAATCTTGATGACAAGCCGAAAAACACCATGTGTACTCGGATGCTGCGGCCCGACATTGAGAAGCATTTCTTCCGTCCTTAACATAGGGCTTACACCTCCACATCATAAGGCTCATAGTCTTTTCTAAGGGGATACCCTTTCCAATCTTCCCCAAGTAAAATCCGCTTTAAATCAGGGTGTTCATAAAAGTTAATGCCTAATAAATCATATGCCTCACATTCTGGCCAATTTGCACCTGACCATAATGGGACCAATGATGGGATAACGGGAGTATCCCTATCAAGCTTCACTTTCAAGGCAACCGATTGGTTCATTTTGAATGAGTGTAAATGTACATAGATTTCCATATGGGATTCAAAATCCGTACCATGAAGTTCCGATAAATACGAAAAGTCAAGCTGTTCATCATACCGCAGAAATTTAGCTATTGAGAAATATGTATCCGGATTAGCCACTAAAGTGGGTACATCTTTTGATAGTCTATTAATATAGTTCTCTAATAATGCCCCTTGTCCTACATGGCTTTCAATAGCAGAAACAATTTGATCGAGTTTCGACTGATTTGGGGAAATTTCGCTAGGGGTGTCAGCTTCCTCGCTTTCCTGTACAGCAGTCCTGTTCCTCGCAGCAGCAGCCGCTTTCGCTTTAGCAGCGGCTGCTGCCTTTGCCTTGGCTGCTGCCGCCGCCTTTTGCTTCGCTGCATCGATTTCGCCTGCCGGCTTTTCTGCCGCTTCTTCTTTTGCCTGTTTTTTGGCCAATGCCGCTGCCTTTGCCTTGGCCGCTGCCGCCGCCTTTTGCTTCGCTGCATCGATTTCGTCTTCCGGCTTTTCTGCCGCTTCTGCTTTCGCCTGTTTTTTGGCCAATGCCGCTGCCTTCGCCTTGGCCGCTGCCGCCGCCTTTTGCTTCGCTATATCCATTTCGCCTTCCGGCTTTTCTGCCGCTTTTTCTTTCGCCTGTTTTTTGGCCAATGCCGCTGCCTTCGCCTTGGCCGCTGCCGCCGCCTTTTGCTTCGCTATATCCATTTCGCCTTCCGGCTTTTCTGCCGCTTCTGCTTTCGCCTGTTTTTTGGCCAATGCCGCTGCCTTCGCCTTGGCCGCTGCCGCCGCCTTTTGCTTCTCTAAGTCTTCCTTTTCACTCATCTATATCACCCGCTTTCCGGTTTTAGCCTCATAACGGATTTTTTCTTTTAATTTATTGATCCCGTAAATAAGTGCAGCTGGATTTGGGGGACAACCCGGTATATAAACATCGACAGGTACAATTTGATCTACTCCTTTGACCACTGAGTAAGAGTGGACATAAGGCCCGCCAGCAGTTGCACAGGAGCCCATTGCAATAACCCATTTCGGTTCTGGCATTTGTTCGTATAATCTACTTATTATTGGAGCCATTTTTTTCGTTACCGTTCCTGAAACAATCATGACATCCGATTGTCTGGGGGATGTTCGAAAAAAAGAACCAAATCGGTCCAAATCATAATGAGAGGAGCCGACACCCATCATTTCAATTGCACAACATGCCAAACCGAAAGTCATTGGCCAGAGTGAGTTACTTCTTGCCCAGCCTTTTATTTGTTCAAGTGTGGATAAGAAAATACTGTGGCGCATTTCTTCCATTTCTTTAGGGGTAAGTTCATCCAACTTCAATTCCACTTTAACACCTTCTTTTTCCAAGCATAGATTAGCCCTAGCATAAGGATCACGACAAAAAACAGCATTTCAATCAATGCAAACAGTCCGAGTTCATCATAGGCAACCGCCCATGGGTAAAGAAAAACCGTTTCTACATCAAATATGACGAACATCAATCCAAATAGATAATACCTGACATTGAATTGGACCCTTGAATCCTGAAAAGGTTCGATTCCGCTTTCATAAGTCGTATACTTCATATCTGTCGGTTTATAAGGCCTTAGCAGTCTACCAAGAAATAAAGCGATCACAGGTAATAAAATACCGAGACAAAGGAAAACAAATACAATTAAATAATTATTTTGGTAAATATGCAGCTGTCCCATGTTCATCTCCCTTTATGGATATATCATGTTAAATGGCTACAATTTAAGTTTGCTTGTCTTCATTTTGGATACGTTATAAATATTATGCAGGGTAACATTCTTTTAGAAGCAACGTGATAGGAGGGGGTATGAAGCAATAAATGTAAGCGTATACATTATATCATTAGGATAAAAACATGTCGACGAGTAAAGGTTTAAAATGGAAAATACTTTACTTTATAATTCGACATTTTTTTCCTAATTCCGATATTCCATGTCAATAATCCTCAAAAACCTTCAGGATAAAAAAACACCTGGTCTCACCACGAATGGTTTGATCAGGTGTTTTAATCAATTAAAGTTATCGCATTTCTGCAATTTGGATTCGGTTGATTGCACGTTTAAGCGCTAAATCAGCTCTTTTAGCATCATTTGATCCATCATTGTTCTGCAATCTTTGTTCAGCACGGGCTTTTGCTGCTTGAGCACGTGCAAGATCGATAGTTTCAGCTCTTTCAGCAGATTGAGCCAAAATGGTTACCACATCAGGGCGAACTTCCAAGAAGCCACCATTTACAGCTACATAGTCTGTGTTGCTTCCATTTTTAAGACGGACAGCACCGATGGTAAGAGGAGCTACAGTTGGAACGTGTCCAGCCATGATTCCAAGCTCACCGCTTTTAGCTTTAGTGCTTACCATTTCAACTTCTGCATCATATACTGGGCCATCGGGAGTAACAACATTGACTTTAATGGTCTTCATTTCATTCCCTCCTAGGTCCCTTTAATTAAGCCATTTCTTTTGCTTTAGCAACAACTTCTTCGATGCGGCCAACTAGACGGAAAGCATCTTCAGGAAGTTCGTCATATTTTCCAGCTAGGATATCTTTGAATCCTTGGACTGTTTCTTTAACCGGTACATAAGATCCTTTTTGACCAGTAAATTGTTCAGCCACGTGGAAGTTTTGTGACAAGAAGTTTTGAATTCTACGAGCACGGGCAACGATTACTTTTTCGTCTTCGCTTAATTCGTCCATACCCAAGATCGCAATAATATCTTGAAGTTCTTTATATTTCTGTAAAGTTGATTGAACTTGGCGAGCCACATTATAGTGCTCAGCTCCAACGACTTCTGGGCTAAGGGCACGAGAAGAAGAAGCCAATGGATCAACTGCAGGGTAAATACCCATTTCAGAAAGTTTACGCTCAAGGTTAGTTGTTGCATCCAAGTGGGCGAAAGTTGTAGCTGGAGCCGGATCCGTATAGTCATCGGCAGGTACATAGATCGCTTGAATGGATGTAACAGAACCTTTATTGGTAGATGTAATACGTTCTTGCAATTGACCCATTTCTGTAGCAAGGGTTGGTTGGTAACCTACCGCTGAAGGCATACGGCCTAGAAGGGCAGAAACCTCAGAACCTGCTTGTGTGAAACGGAAGATGTTATCGATGAAGAAAAGAACGTCTTGTCCTTGTTCATCACGGAAATATTCAGCCATTGTCAAACCACTTAGAGCTACACGCATACGTGCACCAGGTGGCTCGTTCATTTGTCCGAATACCATCGCTGTTTTCTTAATAACACCAGAATCAGTCATCTCGTAGAAAAGGTCATTTCCTTCACGAGTACGCTCACCTACACCAGCGAATACAGAGATACCGCCGTGCTCTTGTGCGATGTTATTAATAAGTTCTTGGATAAGTACAGTTTTACCAACACCGGCTCCACCGAAGAGACCGATTTTACCACCTTTGATGTAAGGAGCAAGTAAATCTACTACTTTAATACCAGTTTCAAGAATTTCAACTGTTGTTGATAAGTCCTCAAAAGTTGGTGCTTGTCTGTGAATTGGATCACGGCGCACCTCTGCTGCAAGTGGTTCGAATAGGTCAATGTTTTCCCCTAATACGTTGAAAACGCGGCCTAATGTTACTTCACCTACAGGAACGGAAATTGGAGCTCCTGTATCAACAGTCTCTGCACCACGGGTTAAACCATCAGTGGAAGACATTGCTACAGTACGAACTGTATTATCACCTAGTTGAAGGGCTACTTCAAGAGTTAGTCCTGTACCAGACGCTGTATTTTCGATTCTTAACGCGTTATAGATCTTAGGAAGTTGTCCGTCTTCGAATTTCACGTCAACAACCGGACCCATAACTTGAGTAACGCGTCCTATATTCATCGTTTTCCCTCCTAACGTTGCTTATAACGACAATCTAGTTTATGGAACGGCCAAGCATCGTCCGGTCCGACCGTCCCTTTAATAATTTTATTCTAAAGCTGCTGCACCGCCGACAATTTCCGTTATTTCTTGAGTAATTGCGGCCTGACGTGCACGGTTATATTGCAATGAAAGTGAATCAATCAATTCTTTAGCATTATCGGTTGCATTTTTCATTGCAGTCATACGTGCAGAGTGCTCACTTGCTTTACCATCTAACAAAGCACCATAAATTAAACTTTCTGCGTACTGAGGCAGTAATACCTCAAGAATTTCTTCTGCATTCGGTTCAAATTCATAAGAAGTCATTGCTGCATTGGAAGTATTGAAGTCAGCTAACGGAAGGACTTGCGTTTCCGTTACATCCTGCTGGATTGGGCTGACATAATGGTTATAGTACATGTAAAGCTCATCACACAGTTCATTTAGATACAAATTCACTGTTGATTTAGCAAGGGAGCTAATGTCAGCGAAAGAAGGCTGATCAGGAACTCCAGTTACTTCAAGCTCTACGTGCATGTTACGGCTGACAAAGAAATCACGGCCAACCCTTCCGATTGCGATAATGACGAACTCATCATTGGATTTATGGCGTTCAAGAATGGTTTTATGAACGTGGCGAAGGATACTACTATTGTATGCTCCCGCCAATCCGCGGTCCGATGTGATTACCAGGTAACCGGTTTTCTTCACTGGACGCGAGACAAGCATTGGATGAGATGCACCCGTACTTCCGTTCGCAATACTTGATACTACTTCTTGAATTTTATCCATATATGGAACATATGCTTTAGCATTAGCTTCAGCACGGTTCATTTTAGAAGCAGATACCATCTGCATCGCTTTTGTAATTTGACTCGTCTTTTTCGTTGAAGTGATCCGAGACTTAATATCGCGTAAAGAGGCCATTCATTCTCACCACCCTTTATAAATTAGTTAGACCTTATTATTCAGAAATAACGAAGTTCTTTTTGAACTCATTAATTGCAGCAACGATAGCAGCATCTTCAGGAAGACCTTTCGTTGTGCGAATGTGATCTAATAATTCCGGATGAGAACGATCTAGGAACACATAATATTCTTCTTCAAAACGAAGGATATCCGATACTGGAATATCATCTAAATGACCTTTAGTCAATGCATAGAAAATCATGACTTGTTTCTCAACTTTGATCGGTTTGTTTAGATCTTGTTTTAGAACCTCAACTGTACGAGCACCACGGTTAAGTTTTGCTTGAGTTGCAGCATCAAGATCAGAACCGAATTGAGAGAATGCTTCCAGTTCACGGTAAGAAGCCAAGTCTAGACGTAAAGTACCAGCAACTTTCTTCATCGCTTTAATTTGTGCAGATCCACCAACACGGGATACGGATAGACCAGCGTTAATCGCAGGACGTACACCCGAGAAGAACAAATCGGATTGCAAGAAGATTTGTCCATCAGTGATGGAAATTACGTTTGTTGGAATGTAAGCAGAGATGTCGCCTGCTTGTGTTTCAACAAATGGAAGCGCAGTGATTGAACCGGCACCTAAAGTGTCATTCAATTTTGCTGCACGCTCAAGTAAACGGGAGTGCAAGTAGAATACATCCCCTGGGAATGCTTCACGACCTGGAGGACGGCGAAGTAGCAAGGAAAGTTCACGGTATGCAGATGCTTGTTTAGAAAGATCATCATATACTACAAGAACGTGCTTGCCAGCGAACATGAACTCTTCACCCATAGTCACACCAGCATATGGCGCTAGGTATAAAAGTGGTGCTGGTTGAGAAGCTGAAGCAGATACAACGATTGTGTAATCCAATGCACCATTTTTACGTAGTGTTTCAACAGTTCCACGAACAGTTGATTCTTTTTGACCGATAGCCACATAGATACAGATCATATCTTGGTCAGCTTGGTTAAGGATTGTATCGATCGCAACTGATGTTTTACCAGTTTGACGGTCACCGATGATTAACTCACGTTGTCCACGTCCGATAGGTACTAGCGCATCGATTGCTTTAATTCCTGTTTGTAATGGTTCATGAACAGATTTACGGTCCATAACACCTGTAGCAGGGCTTTCGATTGGACGAGTTTTTGTTGTAGCGATCGGACCAAGGCCATCTAATGGTTGTCCTAGCGGATTCACGACACGTCCGATTAATTCTTCTCCAACTGGCACTTCCATGATACGGCCAGTACGGCGTACTTCACTGCCTTCTTGAATATCTCTGAATGGTCCAAGAATAACAACACCTACGTTATTTTGTTCAAGGTTTTGTGCCAATCCCATTGAACCATTAGAAAATTCTAAGAGCTCCCCAGCCATTGCATTGTCTAAACCATGAACGCGAGCGATACCATCACCAACAGTGATCACTGTACCTACATCGCTTACTTTAATTTCCGACTGATAGTTTTCAATCTGCTTTTTAATCAGCGCACTGATTTCTTCAGCTTTGATGCTCATGAATTTCACCCCTATCTGTGAATATTAACCTAATAGTTGTTTGCTAAGGCGATCAAGCTTCCCACGTATCGTTCCGTCATAAATACGGTTACCGATTTGAAGTTTGATACCGCCAAGAATATTGCTATCCGTAACATTAGTGATACGCAAATTACGTTTGCCGATCTTTGCAGCAAAAGCTGAAGACACAGCTTCCGCTTCAGCTTCAGTTAATGGATTAACTGTATAAACAGTCGCATCCGCAACTGAATTTTCTTCATTTGCAAGTTCAATGAACTCTTGTGCCATGGCAGTCACTTCACTTGTGCGATGACGCTCCACCATTAACATTACAGTGTTTCGAACGGAAGACGAAAGACTTGCAAATGCATTTGCAAGCATTGAATTTTTGGCATCTCTAGTCATTTTAGGATGAGCCAAGAAGCCAAATAGATCTTTATCATTTGTGAATACTTCATTCACTATGCGAAGCTCTTCTTCAAGTTGGTTAATGAGATTTTGCTCTTTCGCAATTTGGAAAAGAGCTACAGCATAACGTCCTGCTACAGTTATATCGCTCATTTACCTTCTCCTGCCTCTTGAATATATTCATTGATTAGTTTTTCTTGATCAGCTGATGAAAGTTCTTTCTCAATCACCTTAGAAGCGATCATGACAGATAATGAAGCTACTTGCTCGCGTAAGGCGGCAACTGCTTTTTCTCTCTCTTGAACGATTTCACGTTTTGCTGATTCTTTAACTCTTTCAGCCTCTGCACGCGCTTGATTAATAATATCTTCGCGTTGTGCTTCGCCTTGTTGCTTAGCATTCTCTATAAGTTGTCCCGCTTCAGTGCGAGATTGTTTTACGATTTCACGCTGTTCTTCTAAATATTTCAGTGCTTCTTTTCTGCTAACTTCAGCTGCTTCAATTTCATTCGCAACATGCTCTTCACGTTCTTTCATGATGCCCATTAGCGGACCCCATGCAAACTTCTTAAGCAACGCTAACAAAATAATAAAGATTACAAGCTGGTATATGATGTCCCCACCATTAAAGTGGACTGCTTGACCAAGAACAAAATTGCTTGTTAACACGCTCGGTTCACTCCCTTCATGAGATTCACTATTGAAGTTCTGTATTTTCGATTGACAGTATCACTGCCATAAATGTTCACTTTAACACAGAGCAATGGCGAAGGGTCTCCTTGGATCATCTTCGCCATTATTGAACTTTTTCAAGTTATCTTATTTACCCATTACAATAAACGCGATAACTACAGCGATGATTGGAAGTGCCTCAACTAATGCAATACCAACGAACATTGTAGTTTGAAGCATACCGCGAGCTTCTGGCTGACGAGCCATTCCTTCAATTGTACGCCCAACGATAAGACCGTTACCAATACCCGCACCTAGTGCACCTAATCCAACTGCGATAGCAGCAGCTATAAGACCTAAAGAACCTGTCATGATAAATTTCCTCCTTGAAATGTTGTTTTATTTTTTTCAACAATATAATGTTCTAAATGAACAATATTTATAATTAATGGTCGTCACTTACTTTATGGGAAAGATAAACCATCGTTAACATAGTAAAGATAAAAGCTTGAATGGAGCCGACAAAGATACTAAATCCTTCCCAAGCTAACATCGGTAATGCAGCAGTGGCTGCACCCACAACACCACTTGTTCCTAGTCCAGCAAGTAAAGTTAATAGTAACTCACCCGCATAAATATTCCCGTAAAGCCGCAATCCAAGAGTTAACGTATTAGCGAACTCCTCAATAATCTTTAACGGAAACAAGAAACCCATTGGCTGAACATAAGTTTTGGCATAATTTTTCATGCCTCTCATCTTGATACCATAATAATGAGTTAAACCCATTACCATAACTGCCAAAGTTAAAGTTATTGCCGGATCAGATGTAGGTGATTTCCACCAAAGTTCATGTCCTATTACAATCGAGAACGGCAATCCTAACATGTTTGAAACAAATACGTACAATATTAACGTCATTCCCAACATTAGGAACTGACCACCCGTACGCCAATCCATATTGCTGTTGATGATATTTTTCACAAAATCCATAACCCATTCGATAAAGTTTTGGATACCTGTTGGCTTCATCGCAAGTTTTCGAGTTGCTGCTACAGCAATAATGAAGACAATGAGACTTGCGATGGTCATCATAAGAACATTAGCCAAGTTGAAATGTATTCCGGTATTCATAAATTCCCACATAGGAGCTTCATGATTCAACAGTATTCACCTCTCTTCTTTACTACCTACGTATGTTTTGCATAAAATAATCTATCATAATGACAAAGTAAACTGTCATTAATCCCACAACCACGCAGACCACCTGAAACTCATCAGGATATCTCAATGCAATAATTGCAGCTAAACCCGCTACAGACATTCTAGTTAAACTACCAAGGGAGCGCGTTTTCTTACCTTCGGCAACCTCTTGGGCGAACTTCTTGTTCTTTTTGACCATTGACCAGAATATAAATAGGCTGAAAGCAGTTCCAAGCAAAAATCCTTGGAAGACTGAATCATGTGAAGTGAAAACCACCCCAAGTAGATAAATACCCATTAAATACAACATGTATTTTAACTGCCTATTGAACATTTTTTCCAATTCTAGCATTTTGTCATGTAATCTCCCTAGAAATATTGTAGTATCTTGTTTAGCTTAGAAGAATTTGCCCGTAACAAGTCCAAATAGAAGGTCAAAACTCACTTCTATTTGACACGTTATTAACGTATGAAACCCCTCTCATTCTACATCCTTTGTTAGCATACAATAGGCTAGAATCATTGTCAATGAGTGGTTAGTGAAATTTGTCACAGGTTTGTAATTATTAACGAATTGTTCACAAATTATCTTTTTTATACTATTGACATCCATTTTATTTTACTTATTGTCCTCTCTTCACTCGATAAGTAACGTCTTTTCTATCCGATCTTCCCTTCCGCCCCTTCTTGCAAAGATTATCGCTTTATACACTCCTTTAGGCGGCAAGTCCTTTTTCAATACATCTTTTTTTATCAATCCGGAAGGAGCCGATCTGGACCAATCCAAATATCCAGCGAATTTCAAGCTATCTTCCTCATAAAGCGCAATACCGAATTCTTCAGCCCCGCGCGGAAGATACATTTCGTATCGATATGTGCCTTCCTTGTCCCCTTGGCCAAAATCAAATCCCATTATCCTTGGATAATCAGGCTCTTCTTTTACATATAAATAAGGAAGGGATATTCTTTTGGTTCCTTCCATTATAATGAGGTATCCATCAAAGACTCCCTTTTTAAGCTTGGCTGGGTTGACCTGCAATCCGACTTTTATCCGTTTCTTTTCCTTCGGTTTCAAAGTAAGGGATTTCGGCAATTCCCAAGTTAGTCCCATCTCTTTTAATGGGACCATGAATGAGTACTTCCTCATTTCCGTTCCGGTATTTTCTATGATTATCGTTTCATGATGCTCTTCAATTCCCTCTTTTTTTGTATACATCCCAAAGGACAATGAGCTTGGATTCAAGAGCGTGTCCGCTTTTAACGCTTCGTCGACCTGGATGCGTCCAGCCCCCTGTTCATATGTGTGATACAATTGATTTGCTGTTTTCCTCAATGGCTTGGAAGTGCTCATCAATGCAGATTTCACTTGATCAGGAGTCCATTCCGGGTGTTTTTGCAGGATTAAGGCGCATGCTCCTGCAACATGCGGTGCGGACATACTTGTTCCATCCAGGGACATATATCCTTTAGGAATGGTGCTTTCAATTTCCACTCCCGGTGCCAATACGTCAGGTTTTATACCCCATGATACGGTTACCGGTCCCCTGGAGCTAAAATCCGCAAGCCTATCCTGCTCGTTCTTATAAACAAATTGAACGGTTTTGCTCTGCCCTTGCTCCATGATTTGCTTGAGCTGCAATCCATCTCTTCTATTAATAGAGGCAGCTGGGATGTTCATTTCTTTTTCCAAGCTTCCAGTAAAGGTCCCGCTCGTATTATTAAAAACAATTACACCCTTCGCACCTGCCTTTTCTGCATTGGATACTTTCTGCTGGAAGGTAAGTGTGCCACGTTCCATCAACACAATCTTATCCCGAACATTCTTCAGGTCCTTTTCATTACCCAGTCCTCCATATATGACATCCTCGGAGAACGTCAGGTTCCATTTTTTAGAGCCTTGAAACAAGGTTAAATGCGATTGATGCTTTTTTGATCCAAGTCCGTAAATCATATACGGCACCCTTAAGGGCGGAGTCGAAGCTCCAACGGATATCGCTTTTTCCGCTGTACCGGGTGAACCGACGGTCCATACAGCCGGTCCGGAATTCCCGTTTGATGTCACGGCAACGATGCCGCTTTCCACAGCCTTATTCAACGCGAGGGAGATAGGTAAATCAGGACCATTGACGTTATTGCCTAGAGAGAGGTTCAATACATCCACCTTATCCTTCATGGCTGACTCAATGGCCGTCAATACTTGATCTGTATCTCCGGAACCGCCTGGCCCCAAAGCACGATATGCATAAATCTCCGCATCAGGTGCGACGCCTTTCATTTTTCCATTGGCTGCAATGATGCCCGCCACATGAGTGCCATGCAATGTATCCAGGTCGCCTTGATTTTTGGTTTCCATCGGATCTGCATCACCATCAACCAGATCCTTACCTCCTTTATAAGCTCGTTGCAAATCTGGATGTGTATAATCGATGCCAGTATCGATTATTCCTACCTTTATCCCTTTCCCGGTAATCCGGTGATTCTCCTTATCAAAGAAACCCCTGACCCTGTCTCCTCCTATGTATGGGACACTTTTATCCAACACGGCTTGATAAACGGATACTTCCGTTACAGCCTGAATTTCACTCTCCTTTTTAAGTTGCTCTATCTCATTCATTTTCCCATGAAGGGAAAATCCATTCAGGGCAACCGAATAAACATTCCGTAACTGAAGGGATGGATATTTTTTAAGCAATTTTTCAACCTTTTCTCGTTGAAACGCCTTATCCATCGTGACAACAACGGTTACTTCCTTAGATTCAGATAGTTTTGGTAAAGGCGGCAGAATGACGGATGCCCAGCCCTTTTCATTTTGATAAATAAATATAAAAAGGAAAACAAACACTATGAACGTTTTCTTTCCCAACATAATCATCCCCTTAGCAGTTAGCTTTTCTCAACAACCTTGGAGTATGCAAATAAAAAAAGGAAAAGCGCATGGCTTTTCCCTTTTTATGGTTCAAATCTATTTGGCGGCATATTCACTTGCTTGAAATAGTAACGGATGGCTTCAGCTATGCGGACCGAAGCATTTCCGTCCCCATATGGATTTGAAGCTTTCGACATTTTTTCGTGCACCTCTTGATCGGTGAGCAATTCATGTGCCAAATCATATATGGTTTGTTCATCAGTACCAGCCAATCTTAAGGTTCCGGCCGTAATCCCCTCAGGACGTTCGGTCGTATCCCTTAAAACCAGGACGGGTACACCAAGTGACGGTGCCTCTTCCTGGATTCCTCCAGAATCAGTCAAAATCAGATAGGCTCTAGAAGCGAAGTTATGGAAATCCAATACATCCAGCGGTTCGATCAAATGAACCCGCGGATCGTCCCCGAGAACTTCGTTTGCCAATTCTTGAACAAGCGGATTTAAATGGACAGGATATACCACTTGAACATCATCATGCTCAACAATGATTCTCTTAACGGCCCTGAAGATATTCCTCATGGGTTCCCCTAGATTTTCCCTGCGATGGGCGGTAAGCAAAATGAGCCTGTCTTCTCCAAGTCCATTTAAAACCGGATGGGAATATGTCGACCTTACAGTCGTTTTTAACGCATCCGTTGCCGTATTTCCCGTCACGAAGATATTATCCTTCTTGTTTTCGTTCAGAAGATTCTCCTCGGCTTTCGAAGTCGGCGCAAAATGCAAATCCGCCATCGTACCGGTAAGCTGTCGATTCATCTCTTCCGGATAGGGGGAATACTTATTCCATGTGCGCAGCCCCGCTTCTACATGCCCAATGACAATTTGATTATAAAAAGCTGCCAGACTGGCGACAAACGTTGTGGTTGTATCACCATGAACGAGAACAATATCTGGTTTAGCTTCCTTCATTACGGAATCAAGACCATTCAATGCCCTTGTGGTAATGTCAGCAAGCGTTTGCCTTTCCTTCATTATGTCCAAGTCATAGTCCGGCTTTATGGAAAATAGTTCAAGAACTTGATCTAACATTTGGCGATGCTGAGCCGTAACAGCAACGATCGGCTTGAAATATTCTGGGTGTTTTTGAAATTCGAGCACTAAGGGAGCCATTTTGACAGCTTCTGGTCTCGTCCCGAAAATGGTCATGACTTTAATCGGTTTGTTCATTCGTGACACCTCAGTTTCTTTCCTTATTTTGTGCCGAATAAACGATCTCCTGCGTCTCCAAGACCCGGAACGATATAACCATGTTCATTCAGTTTTTCGTCAAGGCCCGCAATATAGATATCAACATCAGGATGAGCTTCTTTTAAAGCTTCTACACCTTCTGGAGCTGCAATCAAACACATGAATTTAATATTGACTGCACCGCGCTTTTTAATGGAATGGATCGCTTCGATGGCTGATCCGCCAGTGGCTAGCATCGGGTCAACGACAATGCATTCCCTTTCTGCCAAGTCACTTGGCATCTTCGCATAATATTCAACCGGTTTCAATGTTTCAGGATCACGGTAAAGTCCAACATGTCCGACCTTTGCTGCAGGAATCAGCTTAATGATTCCGTCCACCATCCCTATGCCTGCACGTAAAATCGGGACGATCCCCACTTTTTTACCAGAAAGCATTTTCACTTTCGCTGTGCTTACAGGCGTTTGGATTTCCACTTCTTCCAGCGGCATATCCCTCGTGATTTCAAATGCCATCAATGATGCAACTTCATCCACTAGTTCACGGAATTCTTTTGTTCCTGTATTTATATCACGTATATAGGCTAATTTGTGCTGAATTAACGGGTGATCGAAAACATAAACTTTTCCCATTTGGCATCTCTCCAATTCCATTGCTTAGTTTTGCGCTTTTTTATGATTTCCCTAATCGAATAGAAAAATTTTCGTGTCTTTTAAAATTCACTTCAACCTATTTTACAGAAAAATGTTTCAATCTTCAATAAAGGTTTAGATGTCAGACCTATTTTCACTATTCGGATTCTTCTAACACACCGACCTTCCATAAATGCAAAAAAACCGCTCCCTTTAAAGGGAGCGGCCCGATATTACAATGAAGGATACAATTCAAATTTGTTCGCTAATGATTCAACACGCTGTTTCGCTTCTTCAAGCTTAGCTGCGTCTTCATTATTTTTCAATACTAGTCCGATGATGGCAGCTATTTCATCCATGTCTTCCAATCCGAAGCCACGTGATGTCACTGCCGCAGTCCCAATACGTATACCGCTGGTAACGAATGGTTTTTCCGGGTCATAAGGAATCGCATTTTTGTTAACGGTAATACCGATTTCATCCAAAACATGCTCTGCGATTTTACCCGTTAACCCTGTAGAGCGCACATCAAGAAGAATCAAGTGATTGTCCGTTCCATCAGAAACAAGAGTGAACCCTTCTTTCTTCAAACCTTCACCCAAACGTTTAGCATTGTCGATGATTTGTTGGGCATATACTTTAAAATCATCTTGAAGCGCTTCGCCGAATGCAACAGCCTTAGCTGATATAACATGCATCAAAGGACCGCCTTGAATTCCAGGGAAGATGGATTTATCGATCTTCTTACCGAATTCTTCTTTACAGATGATCATCCCGCCGCGTGGTCCGCGAAGTGTTTTATGAGTAGTTGTCGTTACAAAGTCAGCATAAGGAATTGGACTTTGATGTAATCCAGCCGCAACTAAACCTGCAATATGCGCCATGTCGACCATTAAATATGCCCCGACTTCATCCGCAATTTCACGGAATCGCTTGAAGTCGATTTCCCGTGGATATGCACTTGCACCCGCTACGATCAATTTAGGTTTGTGTTGACGCGCTTTTTCCAATACATCATTGTAATCGATACGGTGATCTTTTTCGTCTACACCATATTCAACAAAATTGTAGTTAACACCACTGAAGTTTACTGGACTTCCATGTGTTAAGTGACCACCATGCGAAAGGTTCATCCCAAGCACTGTGTCGCCAGTTTGAAGCACTGTAAAGTAAACGGCCATATTGGCTTGAGCTCCAGAGTGAGGCTGTACATTCACATACTCGCCTCCGAAAATTTCTTTCGCACGCTCACGCGCTAGATCTTCAACGATGTCTACATACTCACATCCGCCATAGTAACGTTTTCCAGGGTATCCTTCTGCATACTTATTAGTCAAGACAGACCCTTGAGCTTCCATGACAGCTTCACTCACGAAGTTTTCAGAAGCAATAAGCTCAATTTTACTTCTTTGACGCCCTAATTCCAGTTGAATTGCGTTAAACACTTGCTCATCTTGCTTTGCTAAACGATTCATTCCGTAATTCCTCCTTAAATTGTGCGTGATTCGCTTTTTAGTATTTATGTGCAACATGCCTTCAAAAAGCATGAAAAAGCCATATCAATAATTATTAGAAAATTCTACTCCATTTTAACATGTCTAATTTAGAAGTGATAGTCTATTTTTATCGAACATTAAATGTTTTTTCATTAAAAAATGTTCGTATTTAACATCGAAATTGTGATAAATAGCTCTTTCACCCTATATTACACGAGCGAAATCACCATTCTATTAGCAAAAAGTTTTTTTCTAATCCTTCACCTTGAGCGTTACGATTTTTGCCCGCCTCAATTAAAAAACAGCATTCCCCACCCGAGAAATGCTGTCTTACTTACCCATTAAGTACAACTTTTGTTTTCAGAGAGGTCCCGATAAACTGCACGCTCCCCGCCAATCAGTTTCGGGCGGGTTTTTGCCATGGTCACATGTGCATGACCTATTTCTTTAATGGCAGAGCGAATCGGAACCGCAACATGCTTCAGATGCATACCAATGAATGTGTCTCCAATATCTATCCCCGCATCCGCTTTGATATGTTCAACGACGACTGAATCTTTCCATTGCTGATAGGCGTACGTCGCCATCGATCCCCCAGCTGTTCTTACAGGTACGACCGACACTTCTTCATAACCATACCGAATCGCGGTTTCCCTTTGTAAAACCAAGGCCCTGTTTAGATGCTCACAACATTGATATGCAACCTGAACACCCGTTTTTCCTTGAAAATCCCTCACTACGGAAAAAATCATCCCAGCAACATCGAGTGTCCCTTCAGTACCGATCCTTTTCCCGATCACTTCACTTGTACTGCAGCCGATAACCAGTAGCTGTTTCTCTTTTAAAGCCGTCTGTTCTTGGAACTCGTATAAAAGTTCCCGAAACTGGTTTTCCCATATCTCAAGCTCATTTGAAAATGTAGCATCACTTGTCATGAAAACGCATCCTTTCAATAAGAAAACTTACTATCGGAACTCTCCAAAAACCAAAAGAATTAACTGTGCTTACCTTCGTACTCCGCAATCTTACCAATCCTGTTTTGATGGCGCCCGCCCTCAAATTCCGAAGTCAGCCACGTTTGGGCAATTTCCCTGGCCAGACCCGGGCCAATGACACGTTCCCCCATCGCTAACATATTGGTATCATTATGCTGACGGGTCAATTTCGCACTATAGACATCATGAACCAATGCACATCGTATTCCTTTGACCTTATTGGCAGCAATGCTCATTCCGATTCCAGTTCCACAGATTAAAATGCCCCGATCGAACTCACCCCGTGCCACTTTTTCAGCAACCGGCAAGGCATAATCAGGATAATCCACCGACGTACTGCATTCACAGCCAAAGTCCTCAAATGGAATCTGTAACTCATTCAATAAATTCTTTATTTCTTCACGGATATGTATACCACCATGATCCGAAGCAATCGCAACTTTCATCATAATCCTCCTCTAGCTTTTTCATTTGATTTTATTGTGTCACAAAATTATGAAAAGATAAAGGATGTCCATCCTTTTCCCCGCAAAGAAGCAGGAAACCAACTCTGGTTTCCTGCTAGCGGGTAATGGTCCTGTTCAACTTTTCCGCTTTCGCTTTAAGTTCCATTGCCGATTTTTCGACATTTTCCATGACTGCCCCTTGTTCGCTTGTGACAGCCGTCACTTCTTCCGCTCCAGCAGATGCTTATTCTGCAATGGCAGCCAATGCTGCCTTGATCCTATACCAAGCTTAGTAATATCTTTTACCCCAGCGTCCACATTATGTACCCCAGTTCAATTTTTAAGCCTTTTGACTAATTCATCTATCAATTCCTGCAGCTCTCTGAACGTTTCCCGATAAATGCCTTCAGAACCGCCGAACGGATCCATTATATCTCTATCATATTTATCTCCGAGAATGAATTCTTTTAAAGTAAAGGTCTTATCGATCATTTGGGGATATGAACGGGTAATGGCCGATTTATGCCCTTCCGTCATGGTGAAGACATGAGTCGCCCACTCCATTTCCTTCGCGGATAAAGGCGTTGAATGATGATTATGCACTATGTCATTTTCAACCAATACATTTTTAGCATGCATTGAAGCATCCTGACCTGTCGAAGCATACACGCCTGCGGACTTCACTTCAACACCCGCAATATTCTTGTTTTTCAATATCGCTTCTGCCATCGGGCTTCGGCATGTGTTACCTGTACATACAAATAATACCCGGATCATTTTAACGCCTCCTTTTTTATTCATTATAAACTATCGCCCGTTTATTATAGTCAAAAAATCACTGTCATTGTGTCCGAGGAAAAAATAAAAACCGCTCCGTTAATCGGAACAGTTGAGGTAGGAATGATATGAATTCAGGCGGATCAAAAAGAGAACAATAATTTCAATCCAAACGCACACAGGATGCTTCCGCCAAGAATCTCACTATACACGCCAAGCAAACCCTGCATTTTTCTACCCAGTAAAAGCCCCGCCCACGTTAATAGAGTGGCGGCAAACCCAAAACAAAGAACCGTTAAAATCGTTTTGGCACCGTAAATCCCCAGAGTCAACCCTACCGAGAAGCTATCCAGGCTTACCCCTAAAGCAAAAATGATTAAACCTTTCCCGACAGGAGCCAGCATCTTATTTTGCATGGCACCAGCGTCATCCTTTTTACCAGGAATAAACATCTGTATACCAAGAATGATCAACAATAGACCGCCGGCGTATGTAGCGAAGGTCCCGAATTTTTCTGAAATGAAACGGCCTGCCCCCATTCCAAGCAAGGGCATCCAAATATGAAAAATGCCTACTGTCAAACCTATAAACAGAATTTGCCTCAACCTTAGCTTAAACATTCCCATTCCAAGGCCCACTGAAAAGGCATCCATTCCCAAAGCGAAGGCCATTAGCAATAAGGTGATGATTTCTCCAGCAAATGTATTCATTCCAATCCCCCTCGGACGTGCCTACTACATGTTATGCATGTCCGAAAAGAAATAGAAGGATAAATCAGTCCTTATTACACATGTTCCTTGATGATTTGATGACCTGCAGCCTTCTCAAGCCGGTTCATGACCGCAGCCCCTATTCCATGGTCAGGAAACATTTCACTAAAAATGACATCGACCTCCAGCTCATCAAACTGTCTTAAGGCATCATATAAGCCTGTCGCAACTGTATGTAAATCGGCTAATGAACCTGGTACAACCACATAATCCGCCTTATAATCCTGTTGATGTTCATAAGCCGTAATGATGCCCACCTTTAACCCGTCGCTTCTTTTTTCATCCACAAGCTTCTGAAGGAAAGCTTGATTACCCTTAACTAAAAATAGAGGGGCCTTCGGAGCATAGTGGGTATATTTCATGCCCGGGGCTTTTGGCGCCGTTTCCTGATTCTTCAAAGCGACATCTTGCCTGACTTCCCCAATTACCGCTTCCAGCTGTTCCAGGGTCACCCCGCCAGGCCTTAAAATAACAGGGACCTCCACAGTGCAATCCAGTACTGTGGATTCCACGCCCACACCTGTATTCCCGCCATCGACTATACCTGCAATCCGGCCCATCAAGTCATCTTCAACATGTTTTGCTGAAGTGGGGCTTGGTTTCCCGGAAGTATTTGCACTTGGAGCCGCAATGGGCAAATCACTCGCACGAATAAGGCCAAGGGCAACCTGGTGATCCGGCATCCTGACAGCCACCGTGTCCAATCCAGCTGTCACAAGATTCGATAGCTGGCCCGGTTTCCGTTTCATGATCAAAGTCAAAGGACCCGGCCAAAATTCTGCCATTAGCTTCCGGGCCCGTTCCGGAATCTCTTCTACAATACCCGACAACTGGTCATCGGAGGCTATATGAACGATTAAAGGATTATCACTCGGACGCCCCTTTGCTTCGAACACTTTTTTGACCGCCTCGTCATTTTTGGCATTCGCGCCGAGTCCATAAACGGTCTCTGTAGGAAAAGCAACCACTTGATTAGCCTTTAATAATTCAGCTGATTGTGTAATCTGGGGATAACTTTGTAAATTATCCACATTTTTATCCACTGACCAAATTTTCGTTTTCATCTTGAACACCATCGCCTTTTAACATTTCTTATTTTATATAATCGCTTTAATATGAACGGTATTTTCATCTTAACGTACGAATTTCACTTAAAAGATACTTTGAAAGTATAAAAGAAGTATACACATAATTCAAGTGTTATCCACAAATTGGGGATAACCACATCAAATCCGTGGATAAGTTTGTGGATATTAATGATTAATGACAGACTTTTTTGATTTTTTGTTAATAACCCTGTGGATATGTTTTTAAAATTATCTGAATTTAAAGAAGAGGTACTCTGCCCCCTCCTTAAAATAGATCATTGAAGATTTCTGCAAACAAGGACTTCACTTCCACCTCGGGCTCCTTTTCCCCTTCATATAATTGTTGACCTTTTTCATTGGATGCCGCAAGTTCAACCTTGTTTTCCCCAACTTTTCCTTCCATGACTTCCTCTGTCACTTGTTCCTTATCTTTCACTGCCACTTCTTCTTTTACCTCTGGCTCTACAACCTCTTCTTTTACCGTTACTTCCGGTGCTTCCTCTTTTACACTCTCCTCGATTACCTCTTCTTCAACCACTTCCTCCGCAACAGGTTCACTCTCTTCATTCGTTGCAGCATACGCCGTTCCTTCCGAAGCCAAGGAACCTTCCTCTTCATCCTCGACAATCGGACTTTGACTTACAGCCGTCCCATTTGAAAAATCCAAGAAACACAATGGGGGAAATAACACACACCACCAATTAGCGCCGTCCCCTTCACCAAGCGTGATAATCACTGCTTCATATTCCCCTGCCGGATATAAATACTGCCCGTACAGCTTTGTCGGAAATTCAGCTTGTCCAAAATCCACTTTCACCGACTGCTCCAAACCCTGTTCCTTTATTACCGCCTCAGCCGTCGCCTGGATATCCGGCAGATGCGAGGTGATTACATCCCTCGCTTCATCCAAAGAAGTAAGCTCAGCGACCCACTTTGTGATATCTTCATTTACCTTATCCCTAATCAGCCGTTTAACCGCTTGGTCCTCTTCTTTATCACTATTGGCGAGTATCCGCAGCCGAATCGCCTCATCCGGGATTACCTTCGTATCTTCTGCACCGACCATCTCCGCTTTAGGCATATATATACTTACGATCGTTCCTATAGTTAAGATTAATAGATAAATAATGGCTAAATGTTTAGTTTTCATCGCCTTCGCCCCCTCACATGAATCAGTCTCACCATTTTCCAGCTATCTTAAACTAGTAAAAACAAAAAAAGTTGATAGCTGGAAATATAGATTCCAAAGGTTAATGAGGGTGCGGTCCCTAAAAAACCCGTCTCACATAAGGGAGACGGATCATTTTAATTCAGCAAAGACCATTCGATCTTTTTCATTAATATCATTTATGATGGATACTTCCGCGGCAGGAAAGGTTCGCTTCAATAAATCGGCAACCGCGGCCCCCTGTCCTGCACCCACTTCAAAACCGATCAGTCCAGGCACCTTCATGACTAAAGGTAACTGTTCCATAAAGCGGCGGTAAAAATCCAGCCCATCGATACCGGCAAACAACGCACGATGTGGTTCATGACCAGTCACGACCACTGACATGGATTCATGATCATCTTCTGGTATATATGGCGGATTCGATAAAAGAATGTCCACCTTCTCGTTTATATTCATGAACGGCGAAAGCAAATCACCTTGCATGAACTCCACTTCGGCACCAAGTGATTCGGCATTTTTCCTCGCCACCTCAAGCGATGGTTCCGCTATGTCTGTGGCCGCCACCATCAGGTTTGATTTTTCAAGTTTCATCGTTATGGCAATTGCGCCGCTGCCAGTCCCAATATCAACTAAACGGAGCTTCTGTCCCTCCATAAAAATGGCCGGGAGTTTACGTAATGTATAATAAATCAATTCTTCCGTTTCCGGTCTCGGTATGAGCACTTCTTCATTCACAAAAAAGGTCCGTCCATAAAATTCTTCACTACCGATTATATATTGGATGGGCGTCCCCTCAGCATGCAGCTCAATAGCGTCCTTAAATCTCCCAAAATCCGCTTCACTAAGCTCATCATGAAGGTTTGCCAGCATTTGGGAGCGAGTTTGTTTTAAAAAGTGCTGTAACAGGATTTCCCCAGCATTGGCATCACGATCATTTTCCTTTAAAAAAGAAGAAGCCCATTTAAGGGCTTCAAAAACTTTCACGGCAGAATTACTCATCTGCATTTTCCAGCCTTGAAGATTGGTCTTCCATGATTAATGCATCAACGACTTCATCCAGTTTACCTTCCATGATTTGATCCAGTTTTTGAATCGTTAAACCAATGCGGTGGTCGGTAACGCGGTTTTGCGGGAAGTTATAAGTCCGAATCCTTTCAGATCGATCACCCGTTCCAACGGCCAGCTTCCTGTTTTGATCATATTCCGCCTGTATTTCGCGATTGATTTTATCGAACACCCTGGCACGCAAAACCTTCATTGCCTTTTCTTTGTTCTTGATTTGTGATTTTTCATCTTGACAGGATACAACCGTATTAGTCGGAATATGAGTCAAGCGCACCGCTGACATTGTCGTATTGACACTTTGCCCTCCAGGACCGCTTGATGCAAAGGTATCGACACGAATATCCTTATCATGGATTTCAACTTCCACTTCCTCAGCTTCAGGTAAAACGGCAACCGTGGCTGTAGATGTATGAATCCGACCGCCTGATTCCGTTTCAGGTACTCGCTGAACGCGATGTGCTCCATTTTCGAATTTCAACTTTGAATAAGCGCCATTGCCATTAATCATGAATATGATTTCCTTGTAGCCGCCAAGCCCAGTAGGATTTGCTTCAATGACTTCAGTCCGCCAGCCCTGCACCTCGGCAAAACGGCTATACATCCGATATAGACTGCCTGCAAATAAGGCCGCCTCATCTCCGCCAGCCGCACCGCGGATCTCCATGATTACGTTTTTATCATCGTTGGGGTCTTTCGGAATAAGCAATATTTTCAGCTTATCCTCAAGGCCTTGTATGGTTTCATCAAGTTCATTGATCTCTTCTTTTACCATTTCACGCATTTCCGCATCAAGTTTCTCCTCCAGCATCGCCTTCGCTTCCTGAAGTTGCTCACGAACCGCTTTATATTCTTTATAAGTCGACGCGGTCTCTTGAATGCTGGATTGCTCCTTGGAATATTCCCTTAGCTTCTTGGAGTCATTAATGATCTCCGGGTCACTTAATAGTTCATTCAATCTTTCATATCTATCTTCTACTGCTTGCAAACGATCAAACAAATTATTCACCTCATAAATTTTCCAAAACATCTGAAACGAATTGGAAGTAATCCATCTCTTATTACTATAAATAAGTAGCTCAGTGCCCCAGCTCAGTTCACTTCTAGGTTAATTATAGTATAGGTGAATAATCAACGTCAAAGAGATTCAAAAATGTCGTGCTTTTACTTGTTTATTTTGACATCTACATTATATTGAGGCACAACCCTGTTTATCATGCCTTGTATTCGCTGCATTTCCTTATTTCTTTCTTTTTCGGTCTTGATTTTGCCTTTATCATGGATCGTAACGTGTATGGTATTTCCATTAAACCACACGGAACCGGCCTCATAATTAGTTTCCGATTCGATCACCCCGCGGATTTCATCAATTTGCTGACCCATGGATGGAGAATTATTGGATGTATGATGCGGTGTGTTAAGGAGCTGATCTGATGGTCGTTCCGCTTCATTATCCCAATCATTATTGGATACTTGATTTAAACCATTGCCAACCCTGCCATCCCGGGATTGATCTCCATATTCCGAATCATTATTTATTGCATTGTCATTTTGACCGCATGCCGTTAGTGCAGCAAGCAGACAGGCCGTCATGATAAGCAGTTTTGATTTCATATTTTTTCCCTCCATTTTGGCTGGTTAAAAAGAACATTTCCTCGTTAGCCTACCCAAAATGGGGCAATATTTATCTTTTATTTCCCTTCCATGTATTGGTCAGGCCACCTGAATAACTCGACAGTTTTTCCACTTTTCCGCATAAAAAAAGCACCCTGTGATCTCATTGGATCATAGGGCACCATCATTCAAATATGTTCTTTAATCCCAACAGCCTGCTTACCCGGAACTTCGTGATGATGGCGGCAGCGGGGCTCGTACGATTCCGATGCACCCACAAGGATGATCGGCTCATCATAGGAGGCCGGCTCCCCATCTATCAAGCGCTGTGTCCTGCTCGCAGGTGATCCGCATACTTCACACACTGCCTGCAGCTTAGTCACAGATTCTGCAAGCGATAATAGAACAGGCATAGGGCCGAATGGTTCACCTCTGAAATCTTGATCGAGTCCAGCCATAATCACTCGATAACCGCTGTCCGCAAGATGCTGGGCAACCCCGATAATTTCATGATCAAAAAATTGCACTTCATCTATTGCAATGATATCCAAGGGCTTGTCCAAATACTTAAAAATATCCGTTGAATGGGCAATCGGTTTTGCCATCACAGAAGAGCCATTGTGTGATACGACAGCCTCTTCCGCATAGCGATTATCAATAGCTGGTTTAAATACAGCTATCTGCTCTTTAGCAAATTGAGCACGGCTGACTCGTTTAATCAATTCTTCAGATTTACCTGAAAACATGCTTCCGCAAATAAGCTCGATCCAGCCTGTTTGTTTCATTACATACATGGAAACA
This sequence comes from Bacillus sp. ISL-78, assembly GCF_018613455.1. Lineage (NCBI taxonomy): Bacteria > Bacillati > Bacillota > Bacilli > Caryophanales > Bacillaceae > Bacillus > Bacillus sp. ISL-78. The sequence goes on along the minus strand of NZ_JAGGQC010000004.1, from coordinate 87,313 downwards.
GCTACTCCCTTCCACCTGTCGATCCATTGGCCATAATTGAAGTCGACCTGGCTTTGTATAAATTCTTACTTGTTTATGGAAAAGAAAAAACAGGCAAGAAAAATACTTGCCTGTTTTTTAAAAAGTCCGGCTTATTTAATACCGTATTTTTTGTTGAAACGATCAACACGTCCGCCAGCTTCAGCGAATTTTTGACGACCAGTATAGAATGGATGGCACTCTGAACAAGTCTCAACTTTGATCTCTTCTTTAACTGAACCAGTTTCAAAAGTGTTTCCGCAAGAGCAAATTACTTTTGAAAGCTTATAATTTGGATGAATTCCAGTTTTCATTCTTTTCATCTCCTTATGCCCTGAATCATTCGAAACAGAGTTATATACTTCAAGTTGAGGGAAAAGCACCCTCACATTTATTGTAAAAACACATGAACTCATTATAACAACTTAAGACTAGTTGTGCAACTGTTTGTTTCTTACAGGGTTTAAGAACGTTTTACGCTCGCTGGACCCTTTTTCATTTCTGACATCTCTTCATCCAGCTTACTGAAAAATTCTTCATTGCCTTTTGTCTGTTTTAGACGGCGAAGGAATTTCTCCGAGAAATCAGGCGAATCTGACATCGTTTTCCTAATGGCCCATAGTTTATCCAGGCGATCTTTCGGAATTAACAATTCTTCTTTACGCGTGCCTGAGCGACGAATATCGATTGCCGGGAAGATCCGTCTTTCGGCAAGGGCACGATCTAGATGCAGCTCCATATTGCCCGTACCTTTAAATTCTTCATAAATGACATCGTCCATTCTTGAACCTGTATCAACCAAGGCTGTAGCAAGGATCGTCAGGCTGCCGCCTTCCTCGATATTCCTCGCCGCACCGAAAAAGCGTTTCGGACGATGGAATGCAGCAGGGTCAATACCCCCTGATAGTGTACGCCCGCTCGGCGGAATGACAAGGTTGTAAGCACGGGCTAGGCGAGTGATGCTGTCCATCAAAATGATGACATCCCGTTTATGCTCCACAAGGCGCATGGCTCGTTCCAACACCAGCTCAGCCACCTTGATATGGTTTTCCGGCACTTCATCGAAAGTTGAACTTACCACGTCTCCGGCGACGGAACGTTCAATGTCTGTCACTTCTTCCGGGCGTTCATCGATCAACAGCACAATCAATTCCGATTCGGGATGGTTTGTGGTTATCGCATTGGCAATTTCCTTGATGAGCATCGTTTTACCGGCTTTTGGCGGTGCAACAATCAGACCACGCTGTCCAAAACCGACCGGTGCAAGGACATCCATGATCCTGGTCGATAAGTTCTTCGGTGTCGTTTCCAGTTTAATTTGCCTATTAGGATACAGCGGTGTTAAACCTGGAAAGTGGACACGCTCTTTAGCTGATTCCGGATTATCGCCATTGACCGCTTCAACATGCAGCAATCCATAATAGCGCTCGTTTTCTTTTGGAGGCCTTACCTTACCGGACACTTTATCTCCATTTCGCAAATCGAATCTGCGGATCTGTGAAGCCGAAATATAAATATCCTCCGAGCTTGGAGAGTAATTAATTGGACGCAGGAAACCGAAGCCCTCTGAAGGGATGATCTCTAAAACGCCCTCCATGAATAGGAGACCATCCTGCTCAGCTTGCGCTTTCAGGATAGCGAAAATAAGTTCCTTTTTGGAAAGTTTGCTGTAATAGGAAACTTTATATTCACGAGCGTGCTCATAGAGATCCTTAAGTTTCATGTTTTCTAAATTAGAAATAGTTAAATTCATTATGACACCACACTTTTATTAATTAAACGTTTTCACCCATACTGAAAAAGAATTGGTTTGTTAGATGGAAGAAAAACCGCAATCCATGTACCCGACCAGAGTTTTCTTAGAAAGGATGATACATTTTTACATGTAAAGAAGAAAATTATTTGAAGGCTTCTTGAAGTTTGGAGTGAAAGGGCAGATTTTAAATAATTAATAGTAGACCAAGCTTTATTTTACTTTTTTTATTTTAATTATTCAACTTAAATTTTTTTAAAGAGAAAGCGAGCGATTAAACCGCTCGCTTTTTAAAGAAGTGATTTTTTCTAAAAATCGCTATCAGTCAATCAAACCATTCGGTTTAATCTTAAGACTGTGACGCCCATCAATGAATCGAACGGTACCAGATTTAGCACGCATGACTACGGATTGCGTTTCGCCGTAATGCCCTTTAAATTGTACACCGCGTAAAAGTTCCCCGTCAGTCACACCCGTTGCCGCAAAAATTGCATCATCTCCGCGAACAAGATCTTCCATTCTGAGGACTTTTCCTAATTCAAGGCCCATTTTCCCACAGCGCTCCACTTCTTCATCAGTATGAGGAACGAGCTTACCTTGAATTTCCCCTCCAAGGCACTTCAAGGCAACGGCTGCAATGACTCCCTCTGGAGCTCCGCCAGATCCGAATAAGATGTCAACACCGGTAAGATCGAAGGCCGTATTTATCGCTCCTGCGACATCTCCATCGTTGATCAACTTGATACGTGCCCCTGCCTCACGAAGTTCATGAATGATCTTCGAATGACGATCGCGGTTCAATACTGTTGCAACCACATCTTGGATATCTTTATTTTTTGCCTTGGCTACCGCTTTCAGGTTGTCCAACACGGAAGCATTAATATCAATCTGACCAACCGCCTCGGGTCCGACAGCTATTTTATCCATATACATATCCGGGGCATGAAGCAAGTTCCCCTTATCGGCTATCGCCAATACAGCCAATGCATTCCAGCCGCCAGATGCAACGATGTTCGTTCCTTCTAATGGATCAACCGCAACATCCACTAGTGGCCCAAGACCAGTGCCAAGTTTTTCGCCGATATAAAGCATTGGCGCCTCATCCATTTCCCCTTCACCGATTACAACCGTCCCTTGCATGGGAATAGTATTGAAAACATCCCGCATCGCAGTTGTAGCTGCATCATCCGCTTCGTCTTTCTTTCCTCTTCCCATCCAACGAGCTGAATTTAGTGCCGCCGCCTCTGTTACGCGGACTAGCTCCATCGATAAACTTCTTTCCATTTCCGGTTCCCCCTCATGTACACTAGCATGATTTATTTATATATTAGTATAACACATTATATCATATATAGTAACACAATGAGGTAACAAGAAAAGGGATCAGCTTTTAAGCTGCTCCACTTCTTCCTGCGTCATTTCTTCACGCCAAATCGTCGCTCCCAAACCTGAAAGTTTTTCAACAAGATGGCTATATCCGCGATCTATATGTTCAAGCCCGGTCACCTCTGTAATCCCTTCTGCCATTAAGCCGGCAATTACCAGAGCTGCTCCGGCACGTAAATCGCTTGCCTTCACTTTTGCCCCATGAAGTTGGACAGGACCATCGACGATGCCTGCTCTGCCCTCGACTTTGATCTTAGCATTCATGCGTCGCAGTTCATCAATATGCTTAAATCGTGCCCCGTATATCGTATCGGTCACCATGCTAGAACCGCTTGCTTTTGTTAAAAGGGAAGTGAAAGGTTGCTGAAGATCTGTTGGGAAGCCAGGGTAAACCAACGTCTTGATATCAACGGATTTATAATTTTCTCCCGGTGAGACAAATATCTGGTCATCACCCGCTTCAATATTGATCCCCATTTCCCTCAATTTGGCAGTCAATGACTCCAAATGCTGGGGAATGACATTATCGATCAGAATCCCTTCACCGACAGCAGCGGCTAAAATCATGAAAGTACCGGCTTCAATCCGATCCGGTATGATCGTATGCTTGCAACCATGCAAACTTTCCACACCATCAATACGAATGATATCCGTTCCAGCACCCTTAATTTTCGCTCCCATATTGGTCAACAATGTGGCGACATCGATGATTTCCGGTTCTTTCGCAGCGTTTTCAATCACAGTGCGGCCTTTCGCCAAAACGGCGGCAAGCATGATGTTGATCGTTGCCCCTACACTAACGACATCCAAATATATGCGTGCTCCCCGGAGCTCGTCCGCCCTAAGGTAAATGGCTCCTTGTTCATTCGTCACTTGTGCGCCAAGTGCTTCGAACCCCTTAATATGCTGATCTATCGGACGGGGTCCTAAATGGCAGCCTCCTGGCAAGCCGATCACTGCCTTTTTGAATTTACCAAGCATTGCCCCCATTAAATAATACGAAGCACGTAACTTCTTGACCCTGCCATTCGGAAGAGGCATTGAAATCATCCTGCTGGGGTTGACTGTCATCTGTCCTTCGTCAAAGGACACCTCACCGCCAATTTCCTCCATTAACTCTTTCAGCATCTGTACATCCGAGATATCAGGCAGGCCTTCAATCGTTACGGGAGAGTCCGCCAAAATTGTTGCCGGAATAAGGGCAACCGCACTATTTTTTGCTCCGCTGACACGAATGCTTCCCTTTAGAGGATAGCCACCGGCAATTTTAAGTTTTTCCATAATAAACTCCCTTCCACGCTAAGCACTTAGAAGCTACTTCCAAAAAGTAATATTTTACCACAAGAAATTTGCATAATCCGACAACATTTACTATCTAGTTCTTTAGTTTACACAAAAGTAGAAAATTCATGTAAAAAAAGATAAAAATTTCTAATTTATGTTAATTTTATTAAAACAGTGCAATCTATAGCGACTTAGCGGCAAGGCATTATGCTTCTGTACGTGAATTCCAATCATTCAAGAAAGCTTCAATCCCTTTATCCGTTAATGGGTGGTGGAATAATTGCATTAAAACTTTATAAGGAATCGTTGCAATATGTGCTCCTTTAAGAGCCGCTTCTGTAATATGCATCGGATGGCGGATGGAAGCTGCAATGATCTCAGCATTGATATCATGGATTGCAAATATGTCAGCAATATCCGAAATTAAATCCAAACCATTTTGGCCGATATCGTCCAAGCGTCCTAAAAATGGCGATACATAAGTTGCTCCTGCCCTAGCTGCCAATAATGCTTGGTTGGCACTGAAAATAAGCGTGACATTTGTTTTAACACCTTGTTTTGTAAGTGCTGAAACAGCCTTCAAGCCATCTGGAGTCATTGGCACTTTGATCGTGATATTAGGTGCAATCGCAACAAGCTCCTTGGCTTCTGCCATCATTCCTTCAAAATCAAGCGCAATGACTTCAGCAGAAACGGATTCCTTAACAAGGCTTGTGATTTCTTTTAACCGGTCATGGAAAGAAACTCCCTTTTCCCTGGCAACAAGAGATGGGTTAGTCGTAACACCTGCTAGAACGCCAAGTTCGTGCGCTTGTTTGATTTCTTCCATATTTGCTGTATCTATAAAGAATTTCATAAAATATCCTCCGTATGTAATCGATTTTTTATTTCTCTATTGAATTCTAATTGTTCGAAAAATAGAGATCGGATTAAGCCTGCATCTAAAAGAAACCATTAGGGGGGAGCCCCCCAATGGGAATATTGCCTTACATTTAAAGGGATGGAACCCTTTTGGAATTATGCTTTGCCGTTTGAACCGAATTCACGAATTTTGCCGATGACCGTTTCTTTAATAGCTTCACGGCCAGGAACCATGTATTTACGAGGATCGTACACTTCAGAATCGTTATTCAGGATTTCACGAACCGCTTTTGTGAACACAATTTGATTTTCCGTATTCACGTTGATTTTTGATGTTCCAAGAGAAATCGCTTTTTGGATATCTTTCGTAGGGATGCCTGTACCGCCATGAAGAACAAGAGGTTTGTTCGTTAAATCCCGTACTTCTTCCATTTCTTTATAGCCTAGGTTAGGTTCACCTTTGTATGGTCCGTGAACGGATCCCAAAGCTGGAGCAAAACAGTCTACATTCGTTTCTTTAACCAACTGCTCACATTCTTGAGGGTCTGCATATACGACTCCATCAGCGATTATATCATCTTCTTGTCCGCCAACCGTGCCCACTTCCGCTTCAACCGAAACGTTCCGTGCGTGAGCGAATTCGACAACCTTCTTGGTTGTTTCGATATTTTCTTCAATTGGATGATGTGAAGCATCGATCATTACTGAAGTGAATCCCGCTTCGATGGCTTCCTTACATTTATCATAACTTGAACCATGGTCAAGGTGAATGGCCACAGGAACAGTGATTTTCATGTCTTCCAACAAACCTTGAACCATCATGACAGTCGTTTTAAAACCACCCATATGACGGGCAGCACCTTCGGAAACACCAAGGATGACTGGAGATTTTTCTTGTTCAGCAGCAGCTAGGATAGCTTGAGTCCATTCAAGGTTATTGATATTGAATTGACCTACTGCATATTTTTCATCAAGAGCTTTATTCAGCATATCTTTCATAGAAACTAAAGGCATTTGATTTCCTCCTACTAGTGGATGTTTATTTTTAAAGTTAATTCTTTCTAGATATTCCCTAAAACCAAAGTAGCATACGCTTTATAATTCAGAATATCTCTTCTCTTTTAGCATATCAATACATCAAAAAAACAGCAACAATTACAACTGTACCATGTCTCAAATTTTATTCCAAAAAAACACGGCCCATCTAAAAAAAGATAGCCGCGGCAATTTCCCCGTCAATAATATTAAATTTTCAAGACCGTTAACTGGATTGAATCGGTAAGTATTCACGAACGGCTTTTCTAATATCATCAATATCAAACGGCTTTGCAAAGTGTGTCATTGCCCCTAAATCCTTTGCTTCTTGAATCATATCAAGTTCACCATATGCCGTCATGATTATGACCCGGATGTCCGGATCGACGACTTTCATCCTTTTCAAGATTTCAATGCCATCCATTCCCGGAATCTTCATATCCAGCAATACAAGATCGGGTGAATGATTATTTAGCACTTCCAAGGCTTGAATGCCATTAGCTGCTTGAAATGTTTCATACCCTTCTTTATGTAACACCTCGTTCAATAAAATACGAATCCCGAATTGATCATCAACAATCAATATTTTCCCTGGCATTTTATCACCTCTCCCCTTCCCGATTCATCCATTAAATATATTAGCCTATTCGGCCATATTACCCGAAAAAGGGTAGTTACATAGATTGCGTTAAATTACTTGACCAACGCATTTATTCATTCATGATATCTATGTTCATATTCGATAATTGTAACAAAATTCCTGCTGTATGGCTAAAAGGAATTTTAATTTTTTTGTTTTTTCGACCGATTTAGTCAATTCAGCCCTTTGGACCAAAAGCCCTGAAACCTGTCAATGCAAAGGAAAGTCCTTTATAATAAGTATATTATTTTTTAAAGGAGTCCCTGATCATGTTAAAAATTTTCTCGACACAGATAAGCGGTTTATTTAAAAAAATGATTGAAAATGAAGCCTTTGAAATGGAGGATGCCGGACGCCTGCTGGCTCAGGCTGTGGTTGGGGACGGTTCTGTGTTCATTCACGGTTTTGGTGAAATGCAGGGCGTCACTGCCGAGGCATTGAATGGGGAAGAACCCTTTCCTAAGGCAAAAAGCTATGATTTAAGTGAAACAATTTCCAAGGAAGATCGATTTCTTATATTCAGCCGCCATTCGGACGATTCAGAAGCATTGATGCTGGCAAAACAACTCAAGGAAAAAGATATCCCATTTGTTGCGGTTTCTACATCCGTCCCTTCCGAAGAAGATTCTCTTTTGGAGTTGGCTGACGTACATATTGATTTACGCATCCAACGGGGATTGATTCCCGATGAAACCGGAAATCGATATGGGTACCCTACCCTCCTTACCGCTCTTTTCGCTTATCATGGAATTAAATTCACTCTTGAAGAAATCATAAAAGAATATGAAGATGAAGAATGATGAATTCATTTTTCAAAAAAAATATCCTTCATCAAATGATGGTCCCGAACCCACTGACCACTCTCTAAATGTTAAAACAAATTTGATTGGAGCGGGTGTGCGGGACTCATGCGGGAAAGCGCGTCTAAGCGGTGCTTGGAGTGGCCATCAACATCCTAAGTACAATCCATAAAAAAACTGCAGGCAAACTCGATTTTCTTCAAGTTTGCCTGCAGTCTGAAACAGCCACATGGGCTGTTTTTTTGTTTATTAACGATTTTCGCCGTTCTTTAATGACATACCGACAAAGTCGCGGAATAGCGGCTGTGGACGGTTAGGACGTGACGTGAATTCCGGATGGAATTGGGAAGCCACAAACCAAGGATGATCTTTCAGTTCAATGATTTCGACTAGACGACCATCTGGACTTGTACCGGAGAACACGAATCCTGCCTCTTCCATAGCTTGACGGTAGTGGTTATTGAATTCATAACGGTGACGGTGACGTTCATAAACAACCTCGTCATTATAAGCTTCGTATGCTTTAGTACCTTCAATAAGCTTACATGGATACAGACCAAGACGCAGTGTTCCGCCCAAATCTTCTACATCCTTCTGCTCAGGAAGAAGATCGATGATTGGATCAGGAGTATTCTCCTTAATTTCAGCTGAATGAGCTTCTGGCAATCCCAGGACGTTGCGTGCATACTCAATGGACGCCAACTGCATGCCTAAGCAAATTCCAAAGAATGGTTTTTTTGTCGTGCGGGCAAATTCAGTCGCTGCAATTTTCCCTTCGATTCCACGATCTCCAAAACCTCCAGGTACAAGGATTCCATCTGCATCTTGAAGAAGTTCTGCAACATTTTCTTTAGTTACATCTTCGGAATTCACCCAGTCGATTTCAACATCTGCATCAAATGCGTAACCAGCATGCTTAAGTGCTTCCACTACAGAAAGATAAGCATCTTGCAATTCAACATATTTTCCGACTAAAGCGATTTTCGTTTTCTTTGATAAAGAAGTAACCTTTTTGACTAGTTCCTTCCAATCTTCCATATCCGCTTCGCCACAGTCCAATTGCAAGTGATCACAAACGATTTGGTCCATATTTTGTGCTTGAAGCGCTAGAGGGATGGAGTAAAGTGTATCTGCATCAAGACATTCGATAACAGAATTTTTATCGATATCGCAGAATAAAGCGATTTTATCCTTCATATCTTGTGAAATCGGGCTTTCTGTACGTGCAACGATGATATTTGGCTGAATGCCAAGACTGCGTAATTCTTTAACACTATGCTGTGTCGGTTTTGTTTTCATTTCACCTGCAGCTTTGATGTAAGGAACCAGTGTACAGTGGATATACATAACATTATTGATGCCGATATCACTCTTGATTTGGCGAATCGCTTCAAGGAATGGAAGAGACTCGATATCCCCTACAGTACCGCCAATTTCAGTGATGACTATGTCGGCATTCGTTTCATTGCCTGAACGGAAAACCCGTTCTTTAATTTCATTCGTGATATGGGGAATGACTTGAACCGTTCCACCTAGATAATCGCCGCGGCGTTCTTTTCTCAGGACGGTTGAATAAATTCTGCCTGTAGTCACATTGCTGTGTTTACCAAGGTTGATATCGATGAAACGCTCATAGTGCCCCAAATCCAAATCCGTTTCAGCACCATCATCCGTTACAAACACTTCACCATGTTGATATGGACTCATCGTACCAGGATCCAAGTTGATATAAGGGTCAAACTTCTGGATCGTAACATTCAATCCCCTATTTTTTAATAATCTGCCTAAAGAAGCGGCCGTAATCCCTTTTCCCAAGGAAGAAACTACTCCACCTGTCACAAAAATATATTTTGTCATCTTATATCCTCCTAATAGAATGTTTTCTTCCAATTCAGTTCTTCACATCATTAGATCGGAACCTGAATCAAATCTTCCGCCACATGAGCGGTTAAAAGCTAAAAACCGTAACCAGTACAAACCATTAATCACTTAAAGGTCTTTAGTGAGAGTCATGCAGGATACATGAACAAGAATAAACTTCCTTAAATGACAGTTAACATAAATATGTTCTCTATAGTTTTTACAATTCTACGAGAAATCATTTTTAAAAATAAAAAAATGATGTCATTTATTCATTCCATCATTAAAAACAAAAACGCTCCGCTTACAAAAAAGTAAGGGAGCGATATAATTTAATCATTGTGTCCTTTTTTAAGGAGCCCAAAAATGATTCTACAAATTTCGCCTTAAAAAGTCAAGGGCGATTATTTATTTCTCATCCTCTTCATTCAAGTCATCCAAGTCATCTTCGTCTTCATCCTCATCATCTTCCAGGACAAATGCATCATCTTCGATTATTTCTTCTTCCAGATCGTCGTCATCATCCACGTCATCATCCAAAAGCACTTCGTCGATGACTGGAGAACCTAGAATATCATCATCGTCGTCATCTTCATCCTCGTCCAGATCATCGATATCTTCTTCAAAGTCAAGGTCTTCGTCTTCAAGTTCATCGAAATCATCGATGACGACAGCAGCCTTTTTGGCTTTCTTTTTCTTTTTAGGTTTTACAACATGTACGACTTCTTCTTCGATTTGGTCAACCGGGTACCATGTTTTCAATCCCCAGCGGTTGTCTCCAAGTGAAGTGAAACGGCCGTCCACATTTAAATCCGTATAGAATTGGGCAATTTTCTTTTCCACTTCCGCTTTGGATAAATGGTGCAGTGAAGCTAATTCACTAATTAAGTCTTTAAATGGAATCGGTTCATTTCTTTCAACTAACAAATCATATGCCATCTCTATTAAGGACATTTCCAATAATTGCTCTTTTGAGTATTGTTTTAAACTCAAATTCCGCACTTCCCTTCTCTATTCAAACACTGAATTCCGTGTTTTTTCACATAAAAAAATAATCTAAAACAGTAGTTCGATAAAATAACGACAATTCCTGCTAGACATATACTCCATTATAAACAATCTAAATGGGTTTATGCTAGTTCTATATGATACTTTCACAGATTTACCTTATTGTCTATCATTCACAGGAAACCAAAAGCTAAAGATCATTCCTTTTTTTCTTTTTCGATTTCTGACGATAGGCTGCCGCAAAAAAGACAACAGTCAGGATAAAAAAAGAAATGGCTCCCAATTGATGCTCATACAGCTCAAATAAAAAAATGATGGCAAGAATGTAACCTATGATCAACCCAATCATTTTCAGGTTCATTTTCTCAACTCCAGTAGGGCTGATTCTTCATTTTTGCCCCTTTTCCAAATAATTATAAGGTAAAATCTTCATTTTGTTAAAAAAGACGGAAATTATATAAAAAAAGGGCCCCTAAACGTTCGGAGCCCCCTTCTAAGTTTACATATTTCTTCGATATTGACCGCCTACATCATATAACGCCCTCGTTATCTGACCCAGACTGGCCACCCTCACGCAGTTCATGAGCTCAGCAAAGATATTTTCCCCATTCATGGCTGCCGATTTCAGTTTAGTTAACGCTTCATCCGTGAACTCCTTATTCCTTTCCTGGAATGCCCGGAGATTTATGATTTGCCCTTCCTTTTCTTCCTTGGTTGCACGGGCAATTTCCATGCTGTTCACCGCTTCTTCGGAAGGAGGATTTGGATTCAAATACGTATTGACACCGATGATCGGCAATTCTCCCGTATGCTTTTTCATTTCGTAATGCATCGATTCATCCTGGATTTTCCCGCGCTGATACTGCGTCTCCATTGCACCCAGCACACCGCCACGATCATTGATGCGATCGAACTCTTGCAGGACGGCCTCTTCGACTAGATCCGTCAATTCCTCCACGATGAAGGCACCTTGCATCGGGTTTTCATTTTTTGAGAGACCATGCTCCTTCGTAATGATCATTTGGATGGCCATTGCCCGGCGCACGGATTCTTCAGTAGGCGTCGTGATGGCTTCATCGTACGCATTTGTATGCAGGGAATTACAGTTGTCCTGCAGGGCCATTAAAGCTTGAAGTGTCGTTCTGATATCATTAAAATCAATTTCTTGGGCATGAAGCGAGCGCCCGGAAGTCTGTATATGATATTTGAGCTTCTGGCTGCGGTCGTTCGCACCATATTTATCCCGCATGACTGTCGCCCAGATCCTTCTTGCCACCCTCCCGATCACCGTATATTCCGGGTCGAGCCCATTTGAGAAAAAGAATGACAAATTCGGGGCAAAGTCATCAATATTCATTCCGCGGCTTAAATAATATTCGATGTAAGTAAAGCCATTCGCTAATGTAAAAGCCAGCTGTGAAATTGGGTTGGCACCCGCTTCTGCAATGTGATAGCCAGAAATGGATACAGAGTAATAGTTCCTGACTTTCCGATCGATGAAATAGGCTTGAATGTCGCCCATTAACCTTAGAGCAAATTCCGTAGAGAAAATGCATGTATTCTGGCCTTGGTCCTCTTTCAGAATATCCGCCTGAACAGTTCCGCGGACCGTCTGAAGCGTATAAGCCTGCACTTCTTCAGCTTCGGCGTCTGTAAGGGGACGTCCTAGCTCTTCTTCTTTCCGTTGAATCTGCTGATCGACTGCCGTATTCATATACATGGCCAAAATGATTGGTGCCGGTCCATTGATTGTCATGGATACAGAGGTTGAGGGGTGGCAAAGATCAAAACCTGCATACAGCTTTTTCATGTCATCCAACGTGCAGATGCTGACTCCGCTTTCCCCTACCTTTCCATAGATATCAGGCCGGTGATCAGGGTCCTCGCCATATAAAGTTACTGAATCGAAAGCCGTGCTTAGCCGTTTAGCAGTATCATCCTTTGATAAATAATGAAAACGCCTGTTGGTACGGTCGGGCGATCCTTCACCGGCAAATTGCCGCTTCGGGTCTTCCCCTTCACGCTTGAATGGAAAGACTCCCGCTGTGTAAGGGAAGAAGCCCGGAACGTTCTCACGAAATACCCATCCCAAAATCTCTCCATAATCCACATATTTCGGCAGTGATACTCTCGGAATCATTAACCCTGATAAACTTTTCGTTTTCAGCTTTGTGACGATTTCTTTATCCCTGACTTTCGTTACAAACTGTTCTCCTGCATACTTTTCTTTTAAATCCATCCATCCAGAAAGGATTTTTTTAGATTCAGGTGATAAATTCGAAGCGGTTTCCTTTTTCAGTTTTTCTAAAGAAGCCACCATATCGCCATCATTATCATTTTCCTTAACCGCATCAATGGCTCCTTCAAGCTGGAAAAGCCTCCGGGCAATACGCACTTGTTCAGCGGCACGCTTATGATACGATCTGACCGTATCACTGATTTCACGTAAATAATACCGGCGGTCAGTGGGAATGATGACATTTTGCTTGTAAACATCCGCTTCTTTCGAAAAGGCCGTACTCCAAGCCGTTCCTGATTTTTCATTAAGCTTTTCAATCAGTGCAGCGAATAATGCATTGGTGCCTGGGTCATTGAATTGGGAAGCGATTGTACCGTATACTGGCATTTCAGATGGATCTTGATCAAAAAGCGTACGGCTTCTTTGGTATTGCTTTTGCACTTGGTTTTTTGCATCCTCGGAACCTTTGCGCTCGTATTTGTTAATGACTATCAAGTCTGCATAATCAATCATATCAATTTTTTCAAGTTGCGAAGGGGCACCGAATTCACTCGTCATTACATACATGGATACATCGCATATTTCGGCGATTTCTGCATCGCCCTGACCGATCCCGCTCGTTTCAACGATGATTAAATCGAAGCCTGCTGCCTTCACGACGGAAATGGCATCCTTTATCGCCAAAGACAGCTCACTTTTTGAATGGCGCGTGGCTAGGCTCCGCATATAAACACGCTCTGAAAAGATCGAGTTCATTCTGATCCTGTCACCAAGCAGGGCACCTCCCGTTTTCTGTTTGGTCGGGTCTACGGATAGAATGGCGACTCTCTCGTCCGGAATTTCGTTAATGAACCTCCGTATCAATTCATCAGTCAATGAACTTTTTCCAGCTCCGCCAGTCCCCGTGATTCCCAGAACAGGAACTTTCTTTTCTGAAGTCTTGATCTGCTCAAAAAGACTCTCCACCGCTGCCGCTGATTCCTGTGAAACATCGAGTCTATTTTCGGCAAAGGTAATGAATTGGGCAATGGCATTCGTTCCCCCGGCAATCAATTCATCAAAACGTTCCTGTAAAGATGGTTTGACTGTCGAGAAATCACACTCCTCCATCAAAACGTTTATCATTCCTTGAAGCCCATATTCCCGCCCTTCATCAGGTGAAAAGATACGGGCAATCCCATAATCATGGAGTTCTTTAATTTCCCTAGGGATGATGACCCCGCCACCGCCGGCAAAAATCCGAATGTGCCCGGCTCCCTTTTCCATCAGCAGGTCATACATATATTTGAAATATTCCACATGTCCGCCTTGGTAAGATGACATGGCTATGCCTTGGACATCTTCCTGGATGGCCGCATTCACGATTTCTTCCACCGAACGATTATGACCTAGGTGAATAACTTCCGCCCCGCTGGACTGAAGGATTCTCCTCATTATATTGATGGATGCATCATGTCCATCAAATAAACTCGAAGCTGTAACGAATCTAATATGGTTCTTCGGTTTATACACCTCAACTGTACTCATTTAGCTCCTCCTTATTGAAACTTATTTATATCAGTGCTTTTTGGAACCCGATACATTTTGAATCAATAATTGCGTCTGCAGTTCAACATACTCTTGAAGCGTGTACTGTTTATGCAAAGCCCATCTTCTAAAACTCCACATCTGTCCCTGTACGAAAATATTATGTGAAACAAGGCTTATTTGTTTTTCCGTTAATGATAGCTCCCCATTTTCGACACATTTCGTTATCACTTTTTCGAACATGCCCACCATCCGAAGTTCTTTGTTCAGAACATATGGTAAAGCATCTTTCGTCAGGGCTTTCACTTCCTGATACATGACAAGAACTTCGTCCTGCATATCATCCATCACTTTATAAAAATAGGCGATCGTCAACTTCAAGCTTTCAAGTGTCCCATCACTCTGTTCTATTTCCTTCTGAAGCTTTTCCTGGACTTCATCATAGATAAAGTCACAAACGAGATATAAAATATCTTCCTTGGTCCGGATATACTCGTATAATGTGCCAATGCTAAAGCCTGCCGCTTTGGCAATTTCCCTGGTAGTCGTACGATGAAATCCCTTTTCTTTAAAAAGGGTCACCGCTCCTTTAATCATTTGAGTACGCCTTTTTTCAACCAGCCGCTCATCCTTTACAGATGCAAGAACCTCTCTTTTTTCCATTTCCAAACTCCTTTTGAAAGCCCATCATTCAACCATTGATATTCTGAAGAAATTGAAAAGGGAATTCCGGTAAAGGCAGAGCCTCATCGGAAAACCGCAGTTTCAACCCTATTTAGTAACCATCCGTGAGATGACCAGCTTTTGAATTTCCTGTGTACCTTCATAAATCTGCGTTATTTTCGCATCGCGCATATACCGCTCCACCGGATAATCTTTTGTATATCCATAGCCCCCGAAAACCTGTACGGCCTCCGTCGTCACTTTCATTGCTGTATCTCCTGCAAAAAGTTTGGACATGGCCGACTCTTTCCCATAAGGAAGGCCCACTGATTCCAACCAGGCAGCCTGATAGGTTAATAGCCTTGAAGCCTCAACACCCGTTGCCATATCCGCCAATTTAAAACCGATTCCTTGCTGTGCAGAAATTGGCTTGCCGAATTGGACGCGCTCTTTTGCATAATCAACCGCGGCATCCAATGCACCTTGGGCTATCCCTACAGCCTGGGCTGCAATTCCATTACGGCCGCCATCAAGCGTCATCATCGCGATTTTAAAGCCTTCCCCTTCTTTTCCAAGGAGATTTTCTTTAGGAACACGGCACTCATCAAAGATGATTTCCGTAGTCGGTGATGAACGGATTCCAAGCTTCTTCTCTTTTTTACCAACACTGAAGCCCGGGAAGTCCTTTTCAATGATAAAAGCACTCGTTCCTTTTTGCTTCGATTCAGGATCTGTCAATGCAAAGACGACATATGTATCCGCAATCCCGCCGTTCGTAATGAAGATTTTGGAACCGCTGATAACATATTCATCACCCACAAGCTTTGCAGTCGTTCTCATCCCTCCGGCGTCTGAGCCTGAGCTAGGCTCAGTCAGGCCATATGCACCGATTTTTTCACCCTGTGCCATCGGGCGAAGGTATTTTTGTTTTTGTTCTTCAGTGCCAAACTTATATATCGGCCATCCTGCGAGCGAAGTATGGGCTGATAAAGTCACCCCAGTAGAAGCGCAAACGCGGGAAAGTTCCTCAAGCGCTATGCAATACGCTAAGTAATCACTTCCAATTCCGCCGTATTCCTCAGGCCACGGAATCCCGGTCAATCCAAGTTCAGCCATTTTATCGAAGATTTCACGGTCGAATCGTTCTTCTTCATCCCTCTCGGCAGCAGTCGGAGCCACTTCATTCTGGGCAAAGTCGCGCACCATTTTCCTGATCATTTCATGTTCTTCCGTTAGTTTGAATTGCATGGCAATACCTCCTAAATTTCTCGTAATTATAGACTTTTACTGATGACCATTCTCTGTATTTCGCTTGTACCCTCATAAATTTCAGTTACCTTTGCATCCCTGAAATATCGTTCGACAGGATATTCCGTCGTGTATCCATAGCCTCCGAACACCTGGACTGCTTCTATCGCCACATCAACAGCCGTCCTCGAAGCGAATAGCTTAGCCATTGCCGCCTCTTTACCGCACTTCAATCCCTGTGAGCGTAAATATGCCGCTCGATAGACAAGTAACCTTGAAGCTTCTATACTCGTTGCCATTTCGGCCAGTTTGAAACCGATCCCTTGCTGTTCTGCAATTGGTTTTCCGAATTGCTCCCTGCTTTTTGCATATTGGACAGCATGTTCCATAGCACCCTCAGCAATTCCCAGCGCTTGAGCGGCAATCCCGATCCTTCCAGCATCCAAGTTGGCCATGGCGATCTTAAAACCTTCACCTTCTTTGCCAAGGAGATTGGCTGTAGGGACTTTCATATCTTCAAATGTTACCTGCACGGTGCTCGAGCCATGAAGGCCCATTTTACGTTCGTCTTTACCGATGATTAGGCCTGGCGTCCCTTTTTCTACGACAAAAGCAGAGATTCCCTTGCTTCCCTTTTGTGGGTCGGTTGAAGCAAAAACAATGAACACATCCGCTTCCCCGCCATTGGTGATGAAAACCTTGGACCCATTTATCCGATATTGTCCGCCTTCCTTTACTGCTACTGCCTTCGATTTCAAACTCGCAGCATCGGAACCTGAGCTTTGCTCAGTCAAACAAAAGGCCCCTAAATTTTTACCAGCGGCTAACTTAGGCACATACTTCCGCTTCTGCTCTTCCGTTCCAAAATAAACGATTGGATTTGTGCCAACAGATGTATGAACCGACAGTATGACACCGAGAGTGGGACTTACTTTGGAAATCTCATTGATGGCAATGATATATGACATGAAGTCCATACCCGCGCCACCGTATTCTTCTGAAATCGGAATTCCCATCAAACCAAGCTCACCCATTTTTTGCAGAATCGTTTTTGGAAACACGCCTGTTTCCATTGCCTCGATATGAGGAGTGATCTCTTTCTCCGCAAAAGCGCTTACCATTTTCCGCATCATTTCATGTTCTTCGGTAAACTTGAACTCCATCCTTCATCCCTCCCTGGCTGCACATCTTTCCAAGATTAGTTATATTCATAAAAGCCCCGTCCTGATTTCTTTCCTAACCACCCAGCCTTTACATATTTCCTTAACAGCGGACACGGCCGGTATTTATCGTCTCCCAGTCCGTGGTGAAGGGTTTCCATTATATACAAGCATGTATCCAGGCCGATGAAGTCAGCTAGCGTAAGCGGGCCCATCGGATGGTTCATTCCCAGTTTCATTACGTCATCGATCGCTTCTTTAGTAGCGACGCCCTCATAAAGTGTAAAGATGGCCTCATTGATCATCGGCATTAAAATCCGATTCGCTACAAAACCTGGAAAATCATTGACTTCCACAGGTACCTTATTCAAGGATTCCGCCATCTTTTCAACCTCTTGATAAACTTCATCCGCCGTAGCAAGGCCGCGGATGACCTCAACCAGCTTCATGACTGGAACGGGGTTCATGAAGTGCATGCCAATTACCTTTTCCGGCCTTTTCGTGGCAGCGGCTATCTCGGTAATCGGAAGCGAAGAAGTATTGGATGCAAGAATGACGTGACGGGGCGTGATTTCATCCAACTCGGCGAATATTCTTGTTTTAATTTCCATGTTTTCCACTGCCGCTTCAATCACTAAATCTACCGCAGCTGCATTTTTCAAATTCGTTGAGGAAGTAAGCCGGGAAAGGATTGCATCCTTCTCCTCGGATTCCATTTTCCCTTTTTCAACCTGCCGGGATAGGTTTTTGGTAATAGTCCCTAACCCCTTTTCTACATACTCATCTTTTAAATCGTGTAAAAGAACTTCATAACCGCTCATTGCACAGACCTGGGCAATGCCAGATCCCATCTGACCCGCACCAATGACCATCACTTTTTGAATGCCCATGGGAATATCCCTCCTCATTTATCTATGAAACTATTATCCTTGCTTAGGCACTTCTATTAAAATGGCATCTCCCTGACCGCCGCCACTACAGATCGCTGCGATGCCCAATCCCCCTCCGCGGCGTTTCAGTTCATGCATCAGCGTAATGATGATGCGGGCACCACTCGCCCCGATTGGGTGGCCTAAAGCTACAGCCCCTCCGTTTACATTCACTTTTCCCGGCTCGATGTTGGCAATTTTGCCACTGGCCAATGCAACCGCTGCAAATGCTTCATTCACTTCAAACAAATCAATTTCCTCTATCGATTTACCTGTCTTCTTCAGAAGTTCATTTATGACCAGACCTGGCGTTTTAGGGAAGTCCTTTGCTTCCACTGCCACTTCTGCATGAGCTAAAATATAGGCAAAAGGCGTCTTCCCTTCTTTTTCCGCACGTTCCTCGCTCATCAATACGAGTGCACCCGCCCCGTCATTGACACCTGGTGCATTACCCGCCGTAATGGTCCCCTCATTATTGAAAGCCGGACCTAGTTTAGCCAACTTTCCGGCAGATGTATCTTTTCTTGGGGCTTCATCATGTTCGATGGTAATTGGTTCGCCTTTTCGGACCGGCACCTGTACGGAAATGATCTCTTCTGCAAGAATTCCGCCATCGATTGCTTTTATCGCTTTTTGGTGACTCTCGTAAGCCCAGCTATCTTGTTCCTCACGGGTGATTTCAAGATCCTCGGCTGTACTGTTACCGTAAGTCCCCATATGGACACCCGTAAAACTGCAGCTAAGTCCATCCGATATCATCGTATCCTTCAGTTCCCCATCACCCATCCTTAGGCCCCACCTTGCTTTCGGAAGAATATAAGGTGCATTGCTCATCGATTCCATACCGCCGGCAACAATGATTTCTTCTTCACCCAAGCGAATGATTTGATCAGCCAATGTGACACTGCGAAGTCCTGATGCGCATACTTTATTAATAGTTTCCGTTTTCACTTCCCAAGGCAATCCAGCATGACGGGCTGCCTGGCGGGACGGTATTTGGCCTTGGCCTGCTTGAAGCACATTCCCCATGATGACCTCGTCCACTTGGCTGCCTTCAACCCCTGCCCGAACAAGTGCCTCTTTGATTGCTATTCCGCCAAGTTGTGAAGCCGTCAAACTGCTAAGGCCACCGCCGAATTTACCAAAAGGTGTTCTCACACCGCTAATAATCACTGTTTTCGCCATCATTATTTCCCCCTATAAGTAACATTGATTGAACGCTCGCTCAATTTGGAGTTAAAAAAATAGTGTTGTAAGCGCTTAATATTATATTATATTACACATTTTTCTCAAAAATGAAAATATTTAGTTTGTAAATATTGAAAATATTGCCTGCTTCCATTTGAATCTCATTTAGAGGAAGCAGGCAATTCCATTTAAAATTAAGAGGCAATCGATTTATTTTCACCAATGACCGCTTTTTCGAGTAGTTCAGCTACATCATACGTTTTAACATTTTCCTCAACTTCTTTTGCCTTCGTCCCATCAGATAGCATGGTCAAACAATAAGGACATCCTGAGCTGATCACTGTTGGACTGACGGCCAGCGCTTGTTCGGTACGGGCCACATTAATGCGGTTTCCAGTTTCTTCTTCCATCCACATCAAACCGCCTCCAGCTCCGCAGCACATACCCTTCTCACGGTTACGCTCCATCTCAATAAGTTTCACTCCATCAATGGATTGTAAGATTTCACGCGGCGGACTGTAAACTTCATTGTACCTTCCCAAGTAACAGGAATCGTGGAATGTAATCGTCTCATTCACCGGATACTGCGGCACCAGCCTGCCTTCACTGACAAGTTTGGCCAACAGCTCAGTATGGTGATACACTTCCGCTTCCAAACCAAAATCCGGATACTCATTCTTAAAGATATTGTATGCATGCGGATCGATCGTCACGATTTTCGTTATTTCATTCTTCTGGAATTCTTCAATATTTTTCATGGCAAGTTCCTGAAACACAAACTCATTACCCAATCGCCGTGGAGTATCCCCTGAGTTTTTCTCCTTATTTCCGAGAATTGCAAATGTGACGCCCGCTTCATTCAATAATTTAGCAAAGGAAAGGGCAATCTTCTGGCTTCGGTTATCGTAAGACCCCATTGAACCCACCCAAAATAAATACTCGAATTCTTCGTCTGCCTTTTTTAATTCCTTCACGGTTGGGACGCTGACATCTTCCCGAAGGCTTCGCCAATCTTCTCTCTCTTTACGGTTCAATCCCCACGGGTTCCCTTGACGCTCGATATTCGTCATGGCACGCTGTGCATCGGGATCAAGTCTGCCCTCAGTAAGAACTAGATAACGGCGCATATCAATGATTTTGTCGACATGTTCGTTCATAACCGGGCATTGATCTTCACAGTTCCGGCATGTGGTGCAAGCCCAAAGTTCTTCTTCCGTAATGACTTCGCCAATCAGGCTCCGACTGTAAGCTTCTGTTGCTGCAGCTGATTCCTGCGCCCCCTGCGCGGCACCAGCCAAAGCGATCTTATTTCCCTTCGTATTTCCAAAAACAAAAGACGGCACCCATGGCTGCTTCGTTGTAACGGCAGCGCCTGTATTTGTTAAATGGTCACGCATCTTGATTATGATGTCCATCGGGGACAGCATTTTCCCGGTACCTGTAGCAGGGCACATATTCGTACAGCGACCGCACTCCACACAAGCATAGAGGTCCACCATTTGATATTGCGTCAAGTCCTCGATATATTTGGCACCGTAATATTGATTGCCTTCTTTGTCGAATATCTCTTCTTCCAAATCAACCGGTTTCAATTTCCCCGGATTATCCAGACGATTAAGGAATACATTTATAGGACCGGCAATCAAGTGAGCGTGCTTAGATTGCGGGATATAAACAAGGAAAGATAATATGATCAGTAAATGCAGCCACCAAGCTACATAAAAAACGACGGTTGCCGCTGTTGTCCCCATCCAGCCGAATAGAAATGCGATGCTCGATGCGACTGGCTCTGACCAGGTTGCATCGTGTCCATGCCAGATCATCCCCATTCCATTCCCCAGCAATACGGTGATCATGATACCGGTAATGAAGATGACAACCAAACCTGCTTTGAAATCCCTTTTCAAGCGAACAAGCTTTTCGACATAACGGCGGTATGCCGCCCATAGGATTGCAACAAGAACGGTAAGCGTCACAATTTCCTGGAAGAATGTAAAGGCCGGATAAACAGGGCCAAACGGTAAATGCCACCCCGGTCTTAAGCCTTTAACGAAAAAATCAAGTGCGCCAAATTGCACTAAGATGAAACCATAAAATAACAGAGCATGAATGATCCCGCTCTTTTTATCTTTAAAGAGCTTCTTCTGTCCAAATACATAAATCCCTATTTTGACAAGACGATCTTTCACACGGTTATCGAATTCCACTTTTTTGCCAAGTTTTATATAAGCAATACGAGTCTTTATCAAATAGACAAACAAACCGGCGGCGTAAGCGGTTACAAACAGGAATGCAACTAAGTTGATCCACAGTAAACCATTCATTTCCATGCAGTCTTTCCCCCTCTTTAGTAAATTGCAAAATGCCAGGTATCATTATGGGAAATTTGGCATTTTTCTGAAATTTGATTAATTCCATTATATAATGAATGAGCATTCAGTCAACTTTTTTCTTTTAAAAACCATTTAATTTTTCTGCCCCTTAACTATATAATTCGACAAATCCATGCATTACCCTTCTGCATTATAAAAAAATGAAGGCCCTTTCCCACTTTTTAATGGTTACTGACAGGGAATTAGAGCCAAACTAAATATAATCATTTAGGGGGGGTTTTTTTGAAGATAATCACTACGATTGCCTCTATATTTTTATTGATCTTCACGTGGTGCTGGGTTGATCTTAAGGTAGGGCATAAGCGTTATTTGAAGCACGCAACCAACATTAAATATCCGCCTCGTAACAGCGAAATGACTGTATTCACATCAGGGGAAATCCTGTTTGAAGATTATATCAAGGAAGTCAGGCAAGCTCAGGATTCCATCCATATCCTTTTTTATATAGTGAAAAATGATAAATTCAGCAAGGACTTTTTGAAGTTACTGCAGTCAAAAGCGGAAGAGGGCGTGGAAGTGCGGCTTTTAGTCGATTGGATAGGGAGTAAAAAGATGTCCCGCCAGACCATTCAGGAGCTGACTGAAAGCGGCGTTCACTTTTCTTTCAGCTTTAAACCGAAACTCCCCTTCCTTTTTTATACTATACAAAAAAGAAATCACCGTAAGATCACGGTGATAGATGGAAAAATCGGCTATCTTGGCGGCTTTAATATCGGTAAGGAGTATATAAACCAAGGGGAGAAGTTGAACCCATGGAGGGATTACCATTTAAAAATGACCGGGGAGGGTGTAAAGGACCTTCAGGAAGTCTTCCTCTCGGATTGGTTCTATGATACAAATGAGGATTACAGAGGAACACCTTCCTATTTTCCGACATTGACTCCCGGGACGCAGGCCCATCAGTTTGTCGTCACGAATGGCAGTGATCTTGAACAGTCACTGACACACATGATTCGTCAAGCGACTAAAAAAATCATTATCGGGACTCCATACTTCATTCCCAGTGAAACTTTATTTCAGGAATTGAGGGAAGCCCTTGCACGCAATGTTTCCGTTACGGTCATCGTACCTGAAATTTCAGACCATGCCCTTGTAAAAGAAGCTTCTTTTCCCTACTTTCGGGCACTAATAAAAGACGGGGCTGAAATCATGCAATTTCAAAGAGGGTTCTACCATTCTAAAGTGATACTGATCGATGATATAATGTGTGATATCGGTACGGCTAATTTTGATAAACGCAGTTGTTTTTTAAATAGTGAAATGAACTGCACCGTATTTGACCGGACATTTATAAAAGATGTTGAAAGGGAATTGGCAGTGGACCTGGCCGAATCCAAGCCGCTGAACGGGGATGCTCTTTCCAGCATGAATGTAGTCCGTTCAGCAAAAGAATCGCTGGCTTCCATCCTTTCTCCTTTTCTTTGACAACCCTTTGCTCAAGGAGAAAAAAATAATGAAAATAAGATTTGGGTTCGTATCCAATGCCACCTGTTTATGGGAGGCTTCTCCGGCTAAGACACTTACTTTCAAGCGATATAGCATACTTGGCGCAGAAAAAGGAATGGAAAAGCTCCTGGATGTGACAAGGCAGAACATTGAAAATACCTTAAGGGTCCTTCAATATAACACGGCACACCAAATAGAAGTATACCGGATGTCCAGTTCCATTGTTCCTTTAGCCACACATCCCGAAATCGAATGGGATTTCGTCACTCCTTTTAAGAAAGAGTGGAAACAGCTTGGCGATTGGGCCACAGCACACAAGATGAGGCTCAGCTTTCATCCCAATCAGTTTACGCTATTCACCAGCCCGAAGCCCGAGATCACACAAAATGCAGTGAAAGATATGGAGTTCCATTATAAAATGCTTGATGCAATGGGCATTGCGGACACCTCTTTCATCAATATCCATGTCGGTGGGGCCTATGGTGATAAAGAGTCCGCCCTAGTAAGGGTTCATGACAACCTTAAATCGCTGCCTATGCACATCAAGGAAAGAATGACTTTGGAGAATGATGATAAAACCTATACAGCATCTGAAACCCTCGGTGTATGTAAAAGGGAGGGCATTCCACTTGTATTCGATTATCATCATCATCTCGCAAACCTTTCAGATGAGCCGCTTAACGAGCTGCTCACCGAGGTGTTCACGACTTGGAATCAAGCAGGAGCGGTACCAAAGATCCATATTTCATCCCCAAAATCCGCAGGTGAATTTCGCTCGCATGCAGATTATATCGATTTGGACTTCATCATGCCCCTTTTTAAAGTGCTTAAGGATCTTGGACAGGACGTGGATTTCATGATCGAGGCCAAGATGAAGGATCGGGCAATGTTGCAGCTGATTGAAGATATGGCTAGGATTCGAGGTGTAAAAAGGGTGAGCGGCGGAGCCATTGAGTGCTAATTAACCCAAAAAAAGCGGCTGTTTCGCTAGAAACAGCCGCTTTTTTCCATTACATTTTTTCCGGTGCCGAAACCCCGATGATGGCCAATGCATTCTTTAACGTAATTTGGACAGATTTGACCAGTCCAAGTCGCGCCTTACTTCTTTCCATTTCTTCAACATCCAGAACCTTATCTGCATTGTAGAAACTGTGGAATGTAGAAGCCAGGTCGAATATATAATTCGTCATACGGTGAGGCATCCGTTTTTCGGCTGCTTCCGCTATTGCCTGCGGGAATTCTCCTAATTTCTTCAAAAGCTCCACTTCTTTTTCAGTTGCTAGGGCAGAGAAATCAGTGACTCCTTCATAGCTGATCCCTTGTTCCACACCTTGGCGTAAAATGCTGGAAATACGGGCGTGGGCATACTGTGCATAATAAACCGGGTTTTCATTGGATTGTGATACTGCAAGATCCAAATCGAAATCCATATGGGTATCCGCACTTCTCATTGCAAAGAAATAACGTGTTGCATCCAGACCCACTTCATCAGTCAGGTCACGCATCGTAACTGCTTTACCGGTACGTTTACTCATCTTCATTTTCTCGCCATCCTTGTACAGGTGAACAAGCTGGATGATTTCCACTTCAAGCTGATCGCGGTTATACCCTAATGCTTCGATCGCCGCTTTCATGCGAGGTATATACCCGTGGTGGTCTGCACCCCAGATATTGATCAGCGTTTCAAAGCCACGCTCCAATTTATTACGGTGATAGGCAATATCCGGTGTCAAATATGTGTAAGATCCATCCTGCTTAATAAGCACCCGGTCTTTATCATCGCCTAATTCCGTAGAGCGGAACCATGTAGCCCCATCTTCCTCGTAAACATGGCCCCTTTCCCTCAACACTTTAAGTGCTTCATCAATTTTACCGTCTTGATAGAGGGATGTTTCGGAGTACCATACATCAAATCCGACACGGAAATTACCCAAGTCCGTTTTCAGTTTTTCCATTTCATATTTCAAGCCGTACTCACGGAAAAATTCAAAACGTTCCTTCTCATCGGCATTTACATATTCATCCCCATATTCACTTGCAAGCGTCTTACCGATGCCAATGATATCTTCGCCATGATAACCGCCCTCAGGCATATCCTTTTCGAGGCCAAGCGCCTGGAAATAACGGGCTTCTATGGAAATGGCCAAATTATTGATTTGGTTTCCAGCATCATTGATATAGTATTCACGTGAAACATCATAACCTGCTTTAGAGAGGATATTACATAGCGTATCACCTACTGCTGCACCACGGGCATGACCAAGATGGAGATCACCGGTCGGGTTTGCGGAAACGAACTCCACTTGGATTTTTTCGCCTTTACCAAAGTCACTTTCCCCATATGCTTCATCCACTTTCAAAATGACAGGAACCAATTCCGTCAAATAGGCATTATTCATGTAGAAATTGATAAAACCCGGTCCTGCTATTTCAATTTTTTCGATGGATGCTTTTGAGTTGTCAAAGTTTTCGATGATTGCCTCTGCTATCATCTTTGGCGCTTTCTTTGCAATCTTCGTTAATTGCATGGCCATATTCGTGGAATAATCTCCGTGTGTCTTATCTCTTGGCAGCTCCAATACAACATTCGGAATTTGCTCTTCCGTTGCTAAACCAGCTTTAATGACTGCCGCTTTAATCTCTTCTTTCAGTTTTTCCTGTACCTCATTAACTATATTCATGTGTTATGTTTCCTCCTTGTAGGAAATAGTCATCTCATATTGACCGGGTTCGCTTCCCTGCATATGTAACGTATATTTAAGGACAAGTTTCCCTTGTTTGGACTGCTCATCCCATTGATGATGGATCTTCTTCGCGGTCGTCCGTAATCCTAACCTGCCATAGATACTTTCGTAATGCCCATTTGTCGCTTCCTGCAGGCGGAAAAGCTGCCTCATTTTAATGGCACCATTTCTAAGCAGGATCGTTTCATCCGGTTTGTGCTTGATGGTCGTTTGTGTTTGACCGGTTTCATTTTCCTCTTTATATTGCAAATATAAATCTGCACCTTTATACATTTTTGTACCAAATGTGACCAGCTCATACGTTTCCGTTTCTGGACCATGCTTGATTTTTGTCTGTAAAGTCACTTTAATAGCATGCTTATCTATATCATGAAGAGTCAAAGCTACACTTCCTTCATCATGTCGTTCTTAACTTTATAAGTATAAATATTCTTCAAGGAAGTTTCAACTTGGAGCGGAAAATAAAGTGTTAATCCAAAATTGTGAGGATAATCTGTCGAAATCATGTTGTTGCAATCCATTTGATTTTAACGCAATAATGACTCATTGGGCGGAAATATTCAAAAAGAGCCTCAATTCTTATCCATGGATAAAAAAAGACCATTCCCGCTAAAAAAACAGGAACAGTCAAGTCTTCCATCATTAACCTTTTTGAACCCACCCTAGAATCATTTCGCGAATCAGCTTGCTCGCCGTATTCGCAGTTTGCTCGGATGGATCATAGATCGGTGCCACTTCTACTAAATCGCAGCCGACCACATTAATTTCAGACCGTGCTATCTCATGAATCGAAGCTAAAAGCTCTTTGGAAGTGATGCCTCCGCAATCTACGGTGCCTGTTCCCGGCGCGTGCGCAGGGTCAAGAACATCGATGTCGATCGTCACATATACAGGACGGCCAGCTAACTGCGGCAGTACTTCTTTCAAAGGTTCAAGTACTTCAAATTTAGAGATGTGCATGCCATTTTCTTTTGCCCATTGGAATTCTTCCTTCAGACCGGAACGAATGCCGAAAGAGTATACATTTTTCGGGCCGATAAGTTCTGCGGATTTACGGATGATGGACGCATGGGAAAGCGGCTCTCCCTCATAATCCTCACGTAAATCTGTATGGGCATCCATATGGATGATGGCCATATCGGGATACTTTTTGAACATGGCTTTGATGACAGGCCATGTGACAAGATGTTCCCCTCCCATACCCATTGGGAACTTACCTGCATCCAACAAGCTGTCGACAAATTTTTCAATCATATCGATACTGCGCTGCGGATTGCCGAATGGTAATGGAATATCCCCGGCATCAAAGAATTTAACTTCCTCTAATTCACGATCTAAATACGGGCTGTACTCTTCCAAACCAATCGAAACTTCACGAATCCGGGTAGGGCCGAAGCGGGAACCCGGACGGAAACTTACCGTCCAGTCCATCGGCATGCCGTATAGCACAGCTTCAGATTCCTCAAAAACAGGGTGGCTTTTAATGAATACATTGCCTGAATAGGCTTCATCGAATTTCATGGTCCATGCCTCCCTTATTTCACTAAATCTTGAACGAATTTAGGCAGAACGAATGCTGCTTTATGAAGTTCTTTTGTATAATACTTCGTTTCCATTTCATGGAAACGGTCTTCAGTCACTTCTAACGGATTATATTTTTTCGATCCGATCGTGAACGCCCAAAGGCCGCTTGGATACGTCGGGATATTCGCTAAATACAGGCTCGTGATTGGGAATATCTCTTTCACATCACGTTGTACATCGCGAATCAAGTCCGCTTTAAACCAAGGGTTGTCGGATTGTGCCACAAAAATCCCGTCTTCTTTCAAAGCTTTGGAAATCCCGGCATAAAAACCTTTTGTGAATAAATTGACAGCAGGTCCGACAGGTTCAGTTGAGTCAACCATGATCACGTCATATTCATTTTCACTTTTGGCGATGTGCATGAAGCCATCCCCAACTTGTACGTCTACACGCGGATCTTCAAGCATGCCTGCAATTTCCGGCAGGTACTTCTTTGAGTATTCGATGACTTTCCCATCGATATCCACCAATGTAGCTTTTTTTACGCTTGGGTGTTTAAGGATTTCACGGATAACTCCTCCGTCCCCTCCACCTACAACCAAAACGTTTTCTGGATTAGGATGGGTAAATAAAGGAACATGGGCTACCATTTCATGGTAAACGAATTCATCGCGCTGTGAAGTCATTACCATGTCATCCAGCAATAGCATATTGCCCCACTCTTCCGTTTCAATCATATCAAGCTTTTGAAACTCAGTTTGCTCCGTATGTAAAGTACGATTCACTTTCATCGTAATACCAAAGTTCTCTGTTTGTTTTTCAGTAAACCAAATGCTCATTTATTAACGCTCCTTTTCCATTTCATATTGTCAGTCACCTTATAGGTTCCCCAAAATCGGTATAGTCATTAGCTAGAAAAATTATAGACGAATCTAGCAGAATTGCAAGATAAATTTCTTAAATGCAGTTCTTATGTTTAAAATTTTCTTTTTTTTCCATAATAGTAATAGATACTAGATTCTTACCTGATAAGAGAGGTGAAAGCAATGGAATTGATTCCAAGCGAACGATTTAAAAGGACAACTAAATATGTACGGGCCTTCATCATCCTTGCCACAATCGGGCTGACAATACTCTTTGTATTGCTTCTCTCTTTACTGATTTATGCAAAAATATTAGGTCCGCCTCCTTTGGTCGTGCCGCAGTCCACTCTCTATTATAGTGATGATGGAAACGTGATCGGTGAAACAGATAATGGCCAGAAGCGTTATTGGGCCGGAATGGAGTCGATTTCACCACAGCTCATCAAAGCGACTGTCGCCGTTGAGGACCGCCAATTTTACACACATTATGGATTTGATATAAAGCGGATCGGCGGTGCCATCCTTGCCGATATTAAGGCAATGTCCAAGGTCCAGGGAGCAAGCACCATTACCCAGCAGTATGCCCGGAACCTGTTTCTTGGGCATGACAAAACGTGGTCGCGTAAACTTAATGAGGCCTTTTATACGATACGTTTAGAAATGAACTACTCCAAAAAGGAAATTCTAGAAGGCTATTTAAATACGATTTACTATGGCCATGGCGCATATGGAGCCCAAGCTGCAAGTCAATATTACTTTGGCAAGGATGCCAAGGATCTGACTCTTCCTGAAGCGAGCATGCTGGCCGGAATACCAAAAGGGCCGTCAAACTATTCTCCATTGGATAACTTTGAAAAAGCGAAATCCAGGCAGAAAGTTGTCCTGCAATCCATGAAAAGCAAAAACTACGTTTCAGACAAGGATATCGCGGAAGCGCTGCGAACATCCCTTACATTAAAAGGGGAACACGGAACGGTCACCAAGAAGACCGCTCCCTATTTCCAGGATGCCGTCAAGCAGGCTTTAAAATCTCAGCTTCATTTAGATGACCGGACGATCGAGCTCGGCGGCCTTAAGGTGTATACGACACTGGACGAAACCCAGCAGGATGCTGCCGAAGAGGTCCTTTCCAGTACCGTACCCAAGTCTTCAGGCATTCAAGCCTCGATAGTGGCAATGGATCCGGATACCGGGGAGGTCCGTGCACTGGTCGGCGGTAAAGATTATTCCGAGTCGCCATTCAATCGGGCCACACAGGCCGTTCGCCAGCCTGGTTCAACCATGAAGCCATTGCTATACTATTCAGCGCTGGAGAATGGTTTCACACCGTCCACCACCTTAAAAAGCGAGACAACTACATTTTCTTTCGATGGTGGTCACTCATCTTACACACCGCATAATTACAACCATCAATATGCGGAAGGCGAAATCACGATGGCTCAGGCCATTGCTCTTTCCGATAATATCTTCGCCGTAAAAACACATTTGTTCCTTGGGGAACAGTCATTGGTCGATACGGCGCGTCGATTCGGAATCACGGCAAAGATGGATGCGGTCCCTTCCCTGGCACTCGGTACGTCAGGTGTTAGGGCGATTGAAATGGTGAACGCATACAGCATTCTGGCTAACGGCGGCAAGAAGGTTGAACCCGTGTTTATCAAAAAGGTGGAAAATCAAAAAGGTGAAGTGATTTTTAATGAAAAGGAGAAACCGGAACAGATTCTGGATAAGGACAAGGCATTTGTCATGACCCAGATGCTTACAGGTGTTTTCGATGAAACGTTAAATGGTTATACGAAAGTGACCGGCAGCACCATCAGTTCCAAGCTGACCCGCCCATATGCCGGCAAATCAGGCTCCACCCCGACGGATAGCTGGATGATCGGTTACACACCCGAGCTTGTAGCAGGAGTATGGACTGGATATGATCAAGGCAAAAAGATCGAAATCCCTGCCGAAAAAGGCTATGCAAAAAAAATCTGGGCTTCCTATATGGAAAAGGGTCTAAAAGGTAAACCGGCAAAATCATTTAAGGAAACCGAAAACGTAATCGGGGTAAACGTGAATCCCGTAAGCGGAAAATTGGCCACAAAAGATTGTCCCGTCTCAAGAATGACTTATTATGTTAAAGGAACCGAGCCTGTCGAATACTGTGCCGAGCACTTTAAGGGTGAGAATCCGAAACATGCCCCAAAAGAAGAAGAACATAAAAAGGCCCCGTGGTACAAGAAAGTCTTAAAACCTTGGGGATAACGAAAAACCCCCGAAGCCTGCAGCGGCTTCGGGGGTTTTTCTGTCCTAGTTCCACAGTGACTAAACTGCTGTCTTTAAGTTTACTGATTTTATCGCTTTCCTACAAGTGCATTTTTCACTAAACTTAACATTTCATCCATCAAACGAGATTCAAACCGTCAATGACTCCTTCAGCTGATCTGAAGAACGCTCCCACATTCCCGCATCATGGTTTTTCAGAAAGTCTGCAAGCACACGTTTTGATTTATCGTCCATGTCCTCAACGATGATCTTTCGTTTTAGCGATTTATCCATCCGGTTAACATGCTCCGGGAGCGATTTGTAACCGCGTCTGATTGATCTGTCGACCGTCATTTCACATGCTGTCACACCTGCATAGTGCGGACCATTTTGAGTGGCCTCAATGGTCACCCAAACAAGCCAGTAAGGTTTGGCATTCGGGACTTCCTCTTTAGTCTTTAAAAACTTGATCCCTTTTTCCACAGCACTCCTTGCATGCATCGCACCGATATCGACCTCTGCTTCACCTGCATCCACATCGATGATGACCGGAGAAATATTATCGAGCGTCAATACCCCTGCCCCATATCCGCCATGGCCTTCTGTCGGGTCATTTTTTATAATATTGAAGCCTACCTTTTTCTTTGGTTGTTCTTCCATGTTCATATCCCCCTTCATCGTTTGTCATTCCTTATTATTGGTTAAAAAAACAAAAGTGAAAAAATTTGACTCAAGATTTCTCCCACAAACTTAGTACCAGTATCCAAAATCGGGCTGATTGTATATTGACTCAGCGGTGTGATGATCAAAATCAAAAAAATAAGGGAACCATATTGTTCATACTGGGTCATTTTTGCCCGCAAGTCTACTGAAACAAGATCCTGAACGATCCTATAACCATCGAGCGGCGGCAGCGGTAACAGATTAAATACAAATAGAAGGACATTTAAATTTATAAGTATATTTAAGAAGGGCTCGACGAAAAACGGTAACTCAGGTCCAACGCCTGCCGCCAGCAACCCGTAAAAAATCAAATACCCCAAAATTGCAACAAGCAAATTACTGAACGGACCGGCAAAAGAGACGAGCACTCCTGCCAATTTTGGGTTCTTGAAATGAAAACGATTGACAGGTACAGGTCTCGCCCAACCAAATCCGGCTATTAATATCAGCAACGTCCCGATCGGATCCAAGTGGGAAATCGGATTCAATGTGACTCTTCCCTCATTTTTTGCAGTCGGGTCACCGAACTTATAGGCCACATAAGCATGGGAAAATTCATGAACCGTAAATGCGATCAACAGTGACACAATGACATATGGAAGTTCTTCCAAACTATAAGCCAAAAACGGTTCTATTTGCTCAAAAAATTGCATCGATAGCTTCTCCCCCATTGTTTATTACCGTTAGTATACATCAAAAGTTCAAGAAGTGAAAAAACTCTGACTTCCGTGTCTTGCAATTCTTTTTCCATTGTGAAACACTACAAGATAAGAGAGGAAGGGGGGAAAAGAGATGCCATATGTAACAGTCAAAATGCTTGAAGGCCGTACAGACGAACAAAAAAAGGCTTTAGTCGAAAAGGTGACTGCAGCCGTGACGGAAACAACTGGAGCACCAGCTGAAGCCGTGACGATTTTCATTGAAGAAATGTCAAAAAACCATTTAGCAGTAGCCGGTGTCCGTAAAAGCGATCTATAAGATTTACATAATGGGGAAAAGCTAAGCCATCAATTCGGCTTAGCTTTTGTTTTTAACTGCTCAATATATTCATATGCCTCATCGATTTCTTCAAGGGTATATTTTTGTTTGCTTTTCAGCGTGAAAATTTTCTCGGTGACTTCCTCTTTTTCAAGCGTGTCGAAGTATAGCACCGTTGAAACCAGCTCCAAAAACCTGGCATTCTGTCCGTTCATATCCTGTAAGCATGCCTCAAGTGCCGGCATCTCCACTTCCTGTATGGATAGGAAATCCCTGCCGGCATCCGTTATCGAATAACAATATTGATAATAGCCTGCTTTTTTTTCCCTTACTTCATTCAAGTAGCCCATTTCGCAGAGCTCTTCAATCCGTAAGGTCAACTCCTCCGAATACGGTCCATAAAAGTGAAACTGAAACTTTTCATGAAATGGGAAGGACAGCTTCTTCGCGATATAAACGATTTTTTGTAACTTTTTCCGACCCGAGATTTCACCGGCAGTAGAAATTGCATTGATAATGTTTGCATGATCCTTAAACAAGGCCCGTCACTCCTCACCAAAAATGTACCACTTTAATCCGATAGCTCCAAAAGCTTGCGGATCTGTTTTTTAATATTTTTCTTCGTAGATTCATCACGCAATAAATCCGCTGGATAATACAACTTATGATCCGTTCTTCTTTTCCCTGAAATTGCATCGACAATTTCGGATTCACGTGATAATTCACGAATTTCGCCATTATTTTTAAGCAAGTGAATCGGAAGTCTCTCCTCTTCCTCACCTGGCCGGTAAAAATCATACGGCAGATCTGATGAGGAATCGACGACAAGATAATAATCCGGATCGATGCCTGCCTTCTTGAATAGCGTCCTTAGTTCCATCAATCTGTTCATTTGACTATTCGACGGATGGAATTCCACATATTTAAATAGTTTACGGTTAACGAAGCGAGTGCATAAATCTTTTAAAATCGCATCGTTTTCCTCTTCCCATGCTTCGAAATAATAGAGCATCACCGATTCATCCATTTTCAAATAGTCCGTTAAAGTCACTTCTCCCTTGAACAATGAATAAAAATGGTGCGGTTCTTGCGCAAACTCATAACCGGATTCATATAAATGTTTTGCCCTATGCAGGATCTTGGTAAGTATGACCTCCGCACTTCTCGTAACCGGATGGAAATAAACCTGCCAATACATTTGGTAGCGACTCATGATATAATCCTCAACCGCATGCATCCCGCTCTGCTTTATTACGGCATGTTCTTCCCTTGGCCTCATCACACGCAAAAGCCTTTCCATATCGAAATGTCCATAACTCACGCCAGTGAAATAAGCATCACGCTGTAAATAGTCCATTCTATCAGCATCGATCTGACTTGAAATCAGGCTGACTACTAATTTGCCTTTATAGGTTTTCGCGATGACTTCTGCCACTTTTTTTGGAAAATCACGCCCAACTCTAAGGAGGATCTTATTCACTTCCGTATCGCCTATGATTATCTGCTGCGTGAATTGCTCATGATCCAGATCAAACACTTTTTCAAAAGAATGAGAGAAAGGACCATGACCCAAATCATGCAGGAGGGCTGCGCACAAGGATAGTAACCGCTCCTCCGGTTTCCATTCCGGCCTGCCCTCGAAAACATCATCCACGATTCTCCGGACAATCTCGTATACTCCAAGCGAATGGCTAAGCCGACTATGTTCCGCACCATGAAAGGTTAAATAAGTCGTTCCCAGCTGTTTGATCCTACGAAGCCGCTGAAATTCCTTCGTCCCTATTAAATCCCATATAACCCGGTCACGAACATGTATATATCGGTGCACCGGATCCTTGAATACTTTTTCTTCTTGTAATTTTTCGCCGGAATATCCCATGAACTACCCTCTTTTTCATAATCTCGATGCACTCATTATAGCGTATTTTGACAAAAAACCCTAACTTCCACCTTGCTAGTAAGAGGTGGAATTTTGTAAGAAAACGGAAGTTCCGGTCTGGTTTTGTCTCGAAAATAAGGAAATAAAAAATCACCGCAGTGTGTCGAATCTGGGTGATGATTACTGGTTCCATATATCATAAGAAACAATCCACTCTACCTATATATCATGGATCCTACTTTAGTTTTTTATTGATTTTATCTAGTAACTCGTCTTCTGTCGGTGCAGCAACCGGACGGTTATTGACAAAGGCAAAAGACTTCTTTCTGCCAGGACCGCAGTAGGATTGGCAGCCCACTTCAATTTTCGCGTCGGGATCAAGCTTTTCAAGACGCGGGATCAATGTTTTTATGTTTACCGCCAAGCAGTCATCGCACACTCTGAATTCATTGGACATCCTCCGGTCACCATCCTTTCCATGACAAACTGTATTTCATCCATTTATATGACTAAAGGGTATTTTACCGTTTCTACTTATGAATATCAAGAGGGCTGAATGATGTGAAAAATGACGTAATTAATCAAAAAACTAGTATCCTTTTAACCTTTTTGTATAAAAAATCCATATTTTGTCCAAAATGCTAGTAGAACACTCCATAAATCACTGCCACACGATATTTTA
This sequence comes from Bacillus sp. ISL-78, assembly GCF_018613455.1. Taxonomy (NCBI): domain Bacteria; kingdom Bacillati; phylum Bacillota; class Bacilli; order Caryophanales; family Bacillaceae; genus Bacillus; species Bacillus sp. ISL-78. The sequence goes on along the minus strand of NZ_JAGGQC010000004.1, from coordinate 52,229 downwards.
TATAGTTATTTATTTTAAAAGTTACCAGAAAGGGAGTATGTAGAAATGAAGGTTCGTCAAGACGCCTGGACAGAAGAAGATGATTTGCTTTTGGCAGAAACGGTGTTGCGCCATGTGCGGGAAGGCAGCACTCAGCTTAATGCTTTTGAAGAGGTAGGAGATAAGTTGAATCGCACTTCTGCAGCGTGCGGATTCCGCTGGAATGCAGTTGTCCGCCATAATTATGATAAAGCGCTATCCCTTGCCAAGAAACAGCGTAAGCAGCGGCAAAGGATCCTTGGAAAAGATCAAGGAGGAAAAAAACGGCTTCTTTATACACCGCCGTCCCCAACGATTTCCGACATAATGGTTCCCCATGTGCAAGAAGAGGAACTAGAGTTGAAATCCGAAGTCGATACTACCAATTATGAAGCAGCAGAGGAATTCGTTGTGGCAGAAGCCCTCGCTCCTAGGTCACAGCACACACCAGTTATTTTGGAAACGGCCATGAGCCTTGATACCGTCATCGCCTATTTAGAATCCATGAACGGCCGCATGCTTCAAGCCGAAGTATTAAAAACCGAAAATGAAAGATTGAAGCTTGAAATTAAAGGGCTGAAAAAGCGAAACGAAGAATTGGAGAATAAAATCAGCCACCTAGAACAAAACAGCGGCTTGATGCAGGAAGATTATGAAACTTTGATGAATATCATGAATCGGGCAAGAAAACTGGTCTTGTTAGAGGAAGAGGAACGTCCGGCAACTAAGTTCAAGATGGACCGGAATGGCAATTTGGAAAAAATGGCCGAGTAATAAGATAATGTGGGGTTCTGTTATATAGTTCAACCACATGCCAGGGGCCGTTTCATCCCTATTTATCCGAAAAAGGGAGCCAACAAGGCTCTTTTTTTCATTGTTTCAAGAAAGAAGGAATACTATCTCCGCCTATCATACAGTCCTTTTACAGTTTCAGTGAATGCTAAAGTCGTATTAAATATTAAATGAAAGAAGCCATTCCTGACTTAATGGAACGGCTTCTTTCAGATCAATCCTTTAATGCATCGAATACTTTATCATTGCGTTCGACCACTCTCGTCAAGTACGCCTCATACAACGGCCATTCCTCAGCGGAAAGTGTGTCAGAGAATATCCTTTCGCTATGTTCCTTCAATACTTGAAGGAATCTGAGCATCACGTCTTGAACACGCAATTGCACACCCAACAATTCGGTTAGGGATGCCATTACCGAAGGGACGATATCAGGATAAGCGAATTTGGTTTCTGCATTTCCTTTAGCTGCATCATAAAAACCCTTCACGAGACTGGCACGTTCAGCCCCGCTTCCATTGACACACAAATAGATTTGCACCGCTACGCCATTGCGGATCCTGCGTTGGGATATACCGGCAAACTTTTGCCCATTTATACTTAAATCATAACTGCCGGGACAATAGGAACCGACGATTTCCCGCGCCTCCATCTTGACTGGGAAATCGGAAAACATCAATTGGACAAGCTTCCACATCGCATCATATCCACGATTGATTTCAATTTTCTGCTCGTTTTCAGGAAAAATGAGCGAAAAATTAAGGACCCCCTCATCCAGGACGACTGCAAGCCCTCCGGAATTCCTCACGATGGCCCGGAAACCATGTTCCTCCAAATGTTCCAAGCCCTTTTTAAGAAAAGGCAACTTCGTATCCTGTATACCCATGACGATGGTTCGGTGGTGTACCCACGCCCTGGCTACGGCCGCTGATTTACCTGACCCAACGGAAGCGCAAAATGTATCATCCATCGCAAAGGACTCCAGAGCAGGAAACTGAGGCCCAACGGAAGATTGATCAATAATCCTCCACTCTTGCTGCATTAATAATGAATCTGTCTCACCCATACGAATCTCCCTCTACATTTAATCCTCAAGCTGCCTATTGATACTGCGCCACAAATCCCTGTGCCGCTGTAATGACAGCCAGTTTATATACATCCTCTTCACTGCATCCCCTCGAAAGATCGTTCACCGGACGATTCAGCCCCTGAAGGATCGGACCGACCGCTTCGAAGCCACCCAAGCGCTGCACCATCTTATAGCTAATGTTCCCAGCTTCGAGACTTGGGAAAATAAAAACATTGGCATCCCCCTGAATAAGGGAATCCGGTGCTTTCTTCCTTGCCACAGAAGGAACGAAGGCTGCGTCAAACTGAAATTCCCCATCAAGAATGACTTCAGGGTCCATTTCTTTTGCCAAATCGACGGCATCAACCACTTTTAAGGTCTCGGGGGATGTTGCCGAACCCTTTGTCGAAAAGCTCAGCATCGCCACGCGCGGTTCGATATCGAACATTAATGCAGTCTTCGCACTTTCTATAGCAATTTCAGCCAGGTCCTGGGAACTTGGGTTTATATTGATCGCACAATCCGCGAATACATATTTCTCTTCCTCCCGGACCATGATGAACACTCCCGAGGTTTTTTGGACGCCTGGCTTTGTTTTAATGATCTTTAAGGCTGGACGAACCGTATCGGCAGTCGAATGCGTTGCGCCACTAACCATTCCATGTGCCAGTTTCATATGGACGAGCATGGTTCCAAAATAGTTCTCATCCATTAAGGTTTCACGTGCTTGTACATCGGTCGCTTTACCATCACGGACCTTCACAAACGCTTCAACCATTTCATCCATCATGATATAATTCTTCGGATCATATATTTCGATTGCATCAAGGGAGATCTTTAAGTCTTTTGCCTTCTCTTGAATCAACCCGATATCCCCGATCAATACCGGTGTCACCAGTTTAGCTTGGGCAAGCCTGCCTGCTGCTCCCAAAATCCGTTCATCCAACCCTTCCGGAAAAACGATCTTTAAATTATGCCCCATAATTTTCGATTCCAATATTTCAAATAAATCACTCATTGGCTCTTCCTCCTTTTTAGATACGTTTCCCCCATTTTTTCTATATTTAACCATCCGGTAAAATCCATTGTCGTCTTCTTTTAAGAATACTCCAGCAGTCAGGTAAATTCCAGCCCTCCGCAAATTTGAAAATTACAGAAACACCGAAAAACAGTGATGGTGTTTGCGGGTTGATATAAATTTCCTTATACTGAAACTATGCTATATTAAAAGTTATAATAAGACTTAGGAGTGATTGTAATGAGTGAAGCAGCACAAACACTGGACGGCTGGTATTGTTTACATGATTTCCGCCTGATCGACTGGGCTTCTTGGAAAACGTTATCAAGTGACGAACGCCAATTGGCCATCTCGGAATTCCAAGGTTTACTGGATAAATGGAATATGACTCAAAGCGACAATGAAGGCAGCCATGCCCTATATTCCATCGTTGGTCAGAAAGCGGACTTCATGCTCATGTTTGCCCGTCCGACCATGGAAGAATTGAATGCAATCGAAAACGAATTCAACAAAACGAAGCTTGCCGAATATACAATTCCCGCTTATTCATACGTTTCGGTCGTGGAATTAAGCAATTACTTAGCTGGCGGAGATGGTGAGGACCCATACCAGAACCCTCATGTTCGTTCCAGACTTTATCCGATACTGCCAAAAGCGAAACATGTATGCTTCTATCCAATGGACAAGCGTCGTGATGGCGATGATAACTGGTATATGCTTTCCATGGAAGAGCGCAAAGGCTTAATGCGTTCCCACGGCTTGATTGGCCGCAGTTATGCGGGTAAAGTAAAACAAATCATTTCAGGTTCTGTCGGTTTTGACGATTATGAATGGGGCGTGACTCTATTCGCAGATGATGTCCTTCAATTCAAAAAATTAATCTATGAAATGCGTTTTGATGAAGTGAGTGCACGCTACGCTGCATTTGGCTCTTTCTTTGTAGGCAATATCCTGCCTGAAGAAAATGTATCTTCATTCCTATACGTTTAAGACGAAGGGCTTCCGGTTTCCGGAGGCTTTTTTTCCGTCCGCCCCTTTTTATTTTTTCCCCGGCTGTGGAATAAATCCAATCCCCATCCCATACATTTTCAATAGTGATGAATTTATTTTTTCACAGTCCCATTCAGCTTCAGGAAAATTGATCAAGGCAATTCCTGACTCCAGCGAGGTGAAGGAACGTTACTTCTATTCATTAGCCGGCAAGAGGATATGGCTTTTATCATGAACGGCAGCCGTTATGTATCGCTTAACATTCATTGTGGTTTTTTAAGCCACCCGGGGATTGTCCAGAAAACATATACAATACTACCGGTCGCTATAAATCGCACTGTTTCTCCCAGTCCACACTCTCGGATTATCCAAATTCCACAGCATCAACTAAACCTTGAATTCAGGAGGGAATGCAATGTCACAAAATAATCCTTATGGTAATTACCCGTACGGAGGAAGCCCTTATTACCCCTATGAAAGTAATGAGCCTGAACTAAGGCAGCAGAATCCTAACCAGCAGCAGGGTTACCCGCAGCAAGGATACCAACAACCGCCATACCAGCCACAACAGCCCACTATGGCCGGCACGCCACAACAAATGCCGATGCAGGTGAGTCCAGCCACTTCCGGACCGCAGATACCTGGCATGCTTCCGGTCGAACAATCATACATCGAGAACATCTTGCGTTTGAATAAAGGGAAATTAGCCACTGTTTATACAACGTTTGAAAACAACAAGGAATGGAATGCCAAGATCTTCAAAGGAATCATCGAGGCTGCAGGACGCGATCACTTAATCATAAGCGATCCTCAAACGGGAAAACGATACTTAATCCCGATGGTATACTTAGATTATATAACGTTTGATGAGGAAATCGAATATGAATATCCATTCGGGGGCGCTGGGCTTACCACCTATTCCCCAAGGTGAAGGAAATTCAATAAAGAAGAGCCTCGGAATCCATTTGATTCCGAGGCTCTTCTTATATTGGCATGACTTTTTCCAAAAAGATCGATCAGCTCAGTTTGTAGAGGTTCGGAAAACATTCCACCTTCAACTCATCAGGTATGGTTTCTATCTATATGTAATAACAAAGTTGATTGGAGAAAAAGGTGCGAGCCCGCCTCTGGATAAGCGAGTGCCTGCAGCGGTAATGTCCGTGCAAATTGTACAATCCATAAAAAAAACTGCAGGCAAACTCGATTTCTTCGAATTTGTCTACAGCCTCAGCTGACCTTACAAGTATTTATACGCAGCAATGATCATTAAGACCCAAGCAACCAAGAAAGAAACTCCGCCAAGCGGTGTGATGGCACCAAGGACTTTGATTTGCGTAACGCTTAGAACGAATAGGCTTCCGGAAAATAGGATAATTCCTATTAGCATAAGCCAGCCGGACCAGTTGATCAGCGGACTATCAATTTTCCCAGCCAATAAACCGAGCACCAATAAACCCACCGCGTGGAACATTTGATATTGAACAGCGGTTTGCCAAGTTTCCAAATATTTATCAGGAATTTTCCCTTCCAGTCCGTGCGCACCGAATGCACCAAGTGCCACTGCAATAAACCCATTCAATGCACCTAATATGATGAACAGTTTCAATTATTTCGCTCCCCTTCCCTAATTTAAAAATCGAACAAGGACTCCCCATTGGCCTCATCCATTTTAACCGGTTCTACATTCGGTGTAGCCGACATGACGGGCTGGGTCAATGTGATTGGCTTCTGTATGCTGATGTTCGCAGCTTTTTCATCAACCATCACTTCACAAAGGGACTTAATGGCCATAACATACCCTTGCACCTTATCCTCTGAATTTGCCTGTTTCGCTTTTAAAACAAGCTCTTCGATTTTATCCAACATTTGTCTTGATGAAATATCCAACTTTACCACCTCGTCTATATACAGGTCAAAACTATCATAACTAGCATAGCAAAAATCAGAGAAGAAAACACCTTGCATATTTCCTACCTTTTAATTGGCTTTGCTTGGAATTTCAAGCATGGCTCTCCTGAAGAACGAAAGACATCAAGAGAAGGCTGGTTTGATGTTTTGAATTGAAAAGCACGGCAGCCTTTTGGAAAACTCAGATCCCAAGTTATATAGAAATGACGGCACGCCATACAATTCACCCGTTTCGTTCTATTGCCGATATCATCGGTTCGGGATTTTCCAATCAATTGGAGATTCCCCCATTTCCATCAGCAATTGATTTGTTTTGGAAAATGGTTTGGTGCCAAAGAAACCACGGGATGCCGACAGCGGACTCGGATGTACGGACTTAATGATTTTGTGGCGGGCTTCATCAATCAAAGGGATTTTGGTTTGAGCAGGTTTCCCCCACAGGATGAATACAACCGGTTTCGGGCGGTCATTCAATAGGCGGATAATTTGATTCGTAAAGATTTCCCATCCTTTTCCGCGGTGTGAGTGCGCCTCTCCCTCACGGACAGTCAAGACGGTATTCAATAGAAGCACTCCCTGTTTTGCCCATTCGACCAGGTAACCATTATCCGGTACATCATAGCCAAGATCGGTGTGTAATTCTTTAAAGATATTTCTTAATGAGGGCGGGATGCGCACCTCCGGCTTAACTGAAAAACTAAGGCCATGTGCCTGACCCTCGCCATGGTAAGGGTCCTGTCCAAGGATGACAACCTTTACATCTTCAAAAGGAGTATAGTGAAGCGCATTGAAAATATCGTCCTGATCCGGATGAATGACTTGCTGACTGTACTCTTGCTTTATGAATTCCCATAGCTCCTGGTAATATTCTTTTTTGAACTCCTCTTTCAATAGAGGCCACCAATCATTTGTTAAAAACTGCTTTGCCATCTGCCACAGCCCCTCTCCGCTTTTTGAAACTATATTATATCAAACTTCATCGCCTTGCCTTTTTCCATAGATTACGATTTATGTTTCTATATACCCCAAAAAGGGGAAAATAGAAAGTTAGCAAGCAAATTAACCATGTTGGAGGCTTTCCTATGAAAAAGTGGTACAAAAGAAAACGATTTTATCTGCTTGTCAGCTTTTTGACCGTCATTGCAATCGTCATTGCCTATAACAGCTACAAGCCGCTTCCCGATGGCATTTCTTATGAAGGGAAAGTTCATCATGTCTAGGATATCGATTTCATCTATGACCTTTCCTATCACGATGAACAAGGGAATCTGCAACATGAGCAGCGAATTTTCCAAACCATAAATCAAGCCATAGAAGAGGCTGATTCTTATATCGTAATCGATATGTTTTTGTTTAATGCTTTTTATGATGAAAAGATAAACTTCCCGAAGTTAACCGAGACGCTGAAGGATAATCTGGTTGAACAGAAGAAAAAGAAACCTGACCTCCAGATTATATTCATTACTGATGAAGTGAATACTTCCTATAATGCCTACCAGTTAGAGGCATTGGAAACGATGAAGAAAAATGGAATTGATGTCATTGTTACCAACTTGGACCGCCTCCGGGATCCGAATCCTCTCTATTCAGGTGTGTATCGGACCTTTTTCCAATGGTTCGGTGAAAACGGGAAAGGCTGGATCGTCAATCCAATGGCTAAAAGCGCACCAAAGGTCACCTTGCGTTCTTATCTTAGACTGATGAATATCAAAGCCAATCACAGAAAAGTGGTCGCGACTGAAAAAACGGCCATCATCTCATCTGCCAATCCTCATGACGCAAGTGGATTCCATTCCAATATTGCCTTCCAGATGGACGGGAATATAATCGGCGATTTCGTTAAAGCCGAGGAAGCCGCTTCGAAATTCTCGGGAGGACCAAGGTCATTTCCTGATTTCAAGGAGAAATCAGCAGATAAAGGGCCAATATCGGTACAACTGCTAACGGAAGGAAAAATCAATAAACATGTCCTAAAGGCAATTAAGGATGCCGAAAATGGTGACAAGATCCATCTTGCCATGTTCTACATTGCCGATCGCGAGGTTGTCGAGGCATTAACGGATGCAGCTAAACGGGGTGTGAAGATTGAAATGATATTGGATCCGAATCAAAACGCATTCGGAAGCGAAAAAATCGGGCTGCCCAATCTTCCGGTTGCCGCCGAATTCGAAAAACTGGGGGATGAAAACATCTCGATCCGCTGGTATAAAACAGCTAAAGAACAGTTCCATACAAAATTGATGATGATCCAAAAAGCTAATGAAACGGTCATTCTTGGAGGATCGGCTAATTATACTTCACGAAATCTAGATGACTATAACCTTGAAGCGAATGTTGAAATCCATGCTCCAAATGATGGGGACGTTTCCAAGGATGTCGACAGCTATTTCCATAGACTTTGGACAAATCAAAACGGAACATACACGGTGGATTACAGTGAATACCAAAAGAAACTGCCTGTCTTCAAATACTTGACCTACCGCATACAGAAGGTATTCCGCTTCACCACTTACTAAATATTTTCTGATATAAATGTTTAACAGGGCCCAATTGAGGTTATATACTACTATAGCCAATCAACAACTGTAATAAGCAAGATTCCATTTACCTATATTCAAGAAAATCTTAATAAAATTCAAGGAGGAGTTTATATGTATCAAGTACATGTAGTAGAAAACGGTTTACAAGCAAAGGAAAAAATCGATGAATTAGTTACGTCAGGTTATACGAAAGACGATGTATATTTGTTTGCCCATGATAAAACCCGTTCTAAACACCTTACCGAGAATACAAATACAGAAGATGTAGGCATGAAGGAACAAGGTTTCCTTGATACCGTCGGAAATCTCTTTAAATCTCGCGGAGATGAACTTCGTAATCGAATGAGCAACCTTGGCCTTAGTGATATGGAGGCAGAACGTTACGAGGAAGTACTTGACGAAGGAAAAGTAGTCATCGTTGCTTCCAAACAAGATAACAAAGACGGGGTCACACACTAAAACCCGTACCATTACCCTATATGGATTCATAAAAAAGCGAGGACCCAAAACCTGGGGCCTCGTTTTTTTATGATCATTATCCCAGGATGCTTTGGTACGCGGCCTTTGCATGGACCATATCCTTCGTACCGTGAATCAACGCCCGGCCATCCTTGAAAATGACGATACGTTCCCCAGCTTTTTCACAGGAGAGAAGAAATGGATTGAATTTCACCAAATAACCGCTGCCGTCCAGATCTTTGGCTAATTTTTCGAGTTGCAGTTCCAGAGGTTTTGGCGGTCTTACCTGTACAGTGTCCCTCCCGCAAAGAACAGCCGTTTTCGTTGCATTTTCCATTGTTAAAAAGGGGTATGTCCTTTGCTCTCCGCATGAGAGACAATCTCTCTTTTTCGCTTTTGTCAATTTAACGGTTTGGTATTGATTTCTCCACAGATCAAAAGAAACAAGTGCAGGCCGTACCGATTCCCAATCTTCAACAAGGATTTTCAAAGCCTCGGCAGTTTGGTGTGCCACTACCATCGTAACAGCCGGTGATATGATCCCTCCTGTGTCACAGGTCATTCCTTGAATCGGGATCGCTTTAAGCAAACAGTGCAAACATGGAGTCTGCCCGGGAAGGATCGTCAAAGTCATGCCCACGCTCCCCACACAAGCTCCATAAATCCACGGAATATGAAGCTTTTGTGATAAATCATTAATAATCATCCGTGTCTCAAAGTTGTCGGTTGCATCCAATATCAAATCAACATCACCAAGCAGCTGTTCGAGATTCTGGGCAGTTGCGTCCATGATGATCGCATTCACCTCAACTTCATGATTGATATCCAATAAATGACGCTTTGCCGCCTCTGCTTTTGGCAGTTTCTCCGCGACATCCCGTTCCGTATACATTTGTTGGCGCTGTAAATTACTGGTCTCGACATAATCCCTGTCGACAATGGTAAGCTTCCCTACTCCTGCACGAGTAAGGGCCTCGGCATTAGCAGATCCCAAAGCCCCTGCACCAAGAAGCAAGACATGCTTGTTCATAATCTTCAATTGGCCCCCTTCACCAACGGGTGCGAATAAAGTCTGCCTTGAATATCGCTCTTTCACCGTGATCCCTCCCTTCCGGATCCTTCACCCTCCACTTACTGGCGGAATGAAAGCAACTGTATCTCCATCAGATAAAATCGTGTCATCATCGGCAAATTCCTCATTGACCGCTGTCATCACGGTTTCAAGACCTTCCAATTTAAAATCCACCTTCATCTTTGCTTTTAGCTGGGCAACACTCACTCCATTTCCTTCTATTGAAACAGTCTCTTTGCCTAGCTCATCTTTCAAATGGGCAAATAAAAGTACATTAATCATCAATATCCCCCTCTTCCGGTTTCCCTGATGGATATGGAACGGTTTCCAACTGGTTTCCTACCCATGTCTCCCCATCTTCCCAGTGTTCTTTTTTCCAAATCGGGACGATTTCTTTAATTCTTTCGATCGCAAACCTATTCGCCTCATATGCATCATTTCTGTGCGGCGTACTAACGGCAATAACCACTGCGATATCCGTGATTTCAAGTTTACCTACACGATGGGTGATCGCCGTTTCTGCATCAGGCCAACGCTCCTTGATCTCAGATCCGATTTGCTCCAATTTCTTGATGGCCATCGGTACATACGCTTCGTAAATTAGGAAGAGGGTCTTTTTTCCTTCCGTCATTTCCCTCACTGTACCAATAAAGGTCGTGACGGCACCTGCATTTCGACTGACTACTTTATCAATCACTTCCTGGATGACAATCGGCTCTTTTGAAATATTATAATTCATGTCTACCATCCTTTATATAATTCAGTTTGATCAATATAATCTGCCTTTTGATAATCTTCCCTCGTATTCATATTGAAAAAAAGGTAGTGAAATTGTTCAGGATTCTCGCGATATAACGTAAAGTCGGTTTCTTTCATGATTTTCACCGAGATCTTTTCCAAGAATAGGCTCATTTTTAATTCATGCTTTAATAAACACTCCGTCAGTACAGGAAGACACCTTTTATGGTAAACCGCAAAAAGCGGCTGGAGCCTGCCATTTATTTCTGGAATGACAGCATCGAATCCAGGTTCATAATGGGTAATGATTTCCTTGATGGCAGCTGCACTCACAAACGGCATATCGCACGCTGCAAGGAACTGAAGCTCCGTTTTCGATGAGGTCAGCCCTGCATGCAATCCGCCAAGAGGTCCTTGATCTTTATGTAAATCCGGAATGAGCGGAAGTTGCAGAAAATGATATTCTTCAAATGTATTCGTAATGACCATAATGTTTTCTGACACCTTTTTCAATTCGGATGCCACTCTTGAAATGTTCACAATGCCGCCTACGGTCAAAAGTGCCTTATTCACTCCCATACGGCTTGATTTCCCGCCAGCTAAAAGCAACATGGTCCATTCCATAGAAATCAACCTCCCTTTTTGGGTTTAATCCAGCATCGAACGGAAAAGCTATACTAAATGTGTCTCCACTATATTTAAATATATTAAATCAAATTTGAAAATAATGACACTTTCACAACCTTTGCTTTGTCCATCAAAAGATGGAAGTAGGGGCTGACATCCATCCAATTTCCTTAATTACAGGTTCGAAAAATGACTTATGCGAGGCGATTGCCCTTCCTTCGCCAAGACACTCATATTAGGCTGAAAACTAAGTTTTACATAAAAGAAATTTTGGTATATTCTAAAAATAGGATATTAACTGGTATGCTGATAATATCGATATCTAATTCTCCTGAGGAGGTCACATAATGACTATGAAAAGAGCTATGACGGTTGCCGGATCTGATTCGAGCGGCGGCGCAGGTCTTCAAGCAGATTTAAAGACATTCCAAGAATTCGGCGTTTACGGTATGTCCGCTTTAACGACAATCGTGACGATGGATCCGAAGAATGGCTGGGCCCATAATGTATTCCCTACACCTGTCGAAGTTTTGGAAGCCCAAATCGAAACGATTCTATCAATAGGCATTGATGCCATGAAGACAGGAATGCTTGGATCAGTGGAAATCATTGAACTTGTTGCCCGTAAAATAGATGAGTTGAAGCTGGACAAAGTCGTAATCGATCCAGTTATGGTATGTAAAGGTGAAGATGAAGTATTGCACCCTGAAACGGCTGTAGCACTGCGCGAACTGCTTGTTCCACGTGCAACTGTAGTCACACCTAACCTGTTCGAGGCCGCTCAGTTAGCGGGAACTGCTCCTATCAAGACGATTGATGATATGAGGGCTGCAGCTGAAAAGGTTCATGCACTTGGTGCAAAATATGTCTTGATCAAAGGCGGTAATAAGCTTGATCATGATAAAGCCATCGACCTTTTATATGATGGACAAGAATTTGAAATCCTTGAATCGGAAAAAATCGAAACGACCAATACACATGGTGCCGGCTGTTCATCTTCTGCCGCCATCGCAGCTCAATTGGCTGAAGGGAAAAGCCCGCGTGAGGCTATCCTCATTTCCAAAGACTTCATCACCGAAGCGGTTCGCCATTCTTGGAAAATGAATGACTATGTCGGACCCGTCAATCATGGCGCATACCATAAATATGGGGTTGCGGAAAAAACACAAAAATAAAACATCAAGTTTAATGGCCGCTCAAATTCATCGAGCGGCCTTTTTCGCTTTTTTTGTTTTTATCTAGTAAAATAGAAAGAAGGAAAAGCTTATCTAGCCGCCCAGTTAAGGAGGAAATTATCGAATGAAACCTATAGACCGTACAGAGGTGCAAAATGCCATTGATTCTTTCGCCGGACAAGATGTATATCTTCACCTTGAAACGACAAATGGCGCCTATGCCACTCATGTAGATGAAGCTTTCTTCTCGGCAGGTGCTTATATTCGTAACGCTTTTATTCAGTATGAACATGGCAAGATAGTTGGGGATGGACCCTATCGCATCGGCTTGAAGCTCAATATTGGCTGGGTATATGCAGAAGGCGTTAACCACTTCGAAATGGATGAACAGGGGAGATTGCTATTGGCAGGCCTTGATTTTTCCGGAAAGCTTGCTGTCTCCATGCAGCTCAGTCCCACTCCCTTTGAATGATGACAACTTGCTTGATATATATCATATGATGATTCCGATGAAAACTCCCATTCACCGATAAACATACTTACTGTAAGTAGTACGGAAGGAGAAATATACCTTGGAAAAAGAACGCCATGTATTAGTTATATTCCCACATCCCGATGATGAAGCCTTCTCGGTCTCCGGAACGCTTGCCCTTCATAGAGAAGCGGGCACTCCTGTCACCTATTTATGCTTAACTTTAGGAGAAATGGGACGTAATTTAGGAAACCCTCCATTCGCAACAAGGGAATCACTTCCTAAAATTCGTAAAAAGGAATTAATCGATGCTGCAAATGCGATTGGCATCCAAGATTTACGCATGCTTGGATTGCGTGATAAGACGATTGAATTCGAAGATGATGAAAAGCTGACTTCATTATTTACCGATGCCATCAATGAATTAAATCCATCATTGATCATTACGTTTTACCCAGGATACAGTGTCCACCCGGATCATGAAGCGACAGCACGGGCTGTAGTTCGGGCCGTGGAAAGAATGGAAGAGAAAGAGAGACCTAAACTTCATTGTGTCGCCTTCTCGAATAACTGCATTGACGAATTGGGACAGCCCGACATCGTCCATGATATCACTGCCGTCGAAGAAAAAAAGGTAGCCACATTCACTGCCCACCGTTCGCAAACGGAAGCAATGGTGATCGATTGGAAAGAGAAATTCGAGAATCAGGATGCAGATTTCCTTGACTGGATCCGCAAAGAAAGATTATGGACCTATAAATTTTAAGAAAACCGCCAATAAGGCGGTTTTCTTTGTTTAGGCATAAAAAAACGCCTGTGGATTACAGGCGGAGAAAAGGGGGATACTTTGGAAAATCAATCATAATATAAGCATCCCCAAAATTTTTCTTTTTATACAATCCTATTGAAAAAATTTAGGCAGACAAGCGTTCCTCATGCTGCATTTTCACTCTTGCCGATGCTTTTTTCCCATGTGCCAAGTAATAAATGCCAATAAGTACGAATGCAAAAACCGACATTCCCATGAATAACCCTTTGAACCCTGTAAATGGAATAAGGAATCCCAATAAGAATGGGCCAACACCAATACCGAAGTCATACATTGTAAAAAATGTGGATGTGGCTAATCCCATCCGATTTGATGGGGCTTCCTTGATGGAAATCGCTTGACAGCTTGATTGGAATGTACCGTACCCCACTCCGATCAAGGCGCCGGCAATCAGGAGCGTGATACCATGATGAGATTGACTGAGGATGACCATACCGACGGCAAATAGCAAAAGCGATGGGTAAATAACTGCATTTTCCCCCTTCACATCAAACATCCGTCCTGTAAACGGACGGGACGCCAAAAGGAAAACAGCAAAAACGACAAAGAAGAAGCTCGCCGCATCCATTAAATCCATTTCCTTCGCAAAAGACGTTAAATAGGACAAAATGCTCGAATAGGTAAATCCGGCAAATCCGATAAAAATGGAAATGGGCAGTGCCCTTTTTTCAAAATAATCGCTGATTTTAAATCCTTTTTGTGGTGAAGCTCCGCCCTTATCCCCTTCAGGCACATTCATGAATAATGATGCAACTAAAGAAAATGCGGCAAATAAGGAGGCTGCATAGAAAATGATGGAGTAACTGAAATGCTGTGTAATCAGCAATCCAATGAACGGACCGAATGCCATTGCCAAGTTGGTACTCATGGCAAAGTAACCTGTACCTTCCCCGCGTCTTTCATTCGGAATGATATCTGCAGCAATCGTGCCAGTTGCCGTAGTGGCAAGGCCAAAAGCAAAACCGTGAATAAGCCGATCGACTAATAAGAGGGATAAACTATTCACCAGGAAATATCCAATTGATGCAATCAGGAATAGAACCAACGAGCCAAGCAACATCTTTCTGCGGCCGATCTTGTCAATTTTTTTCCCTGCAATCGGTCTGACAAGCACAGCCCCAAGAACAAAAATACTTGAAGCAAGCCCTGCTTGTGCTTGCGAAGCATGAAAATTATCCATCGTATAAATGGTCAATGTCACCATCAGGACATAAAAAGTTAAAAATAGAAAAAAGTTCGCAGACGAAACAATCAGAAAGTCTTTCGTCCACAATTTCGGTTTGTGATTCATTTCAATCCTTCTTCCTTACTATTGTTTTAATTTTTCCTTCAGGAAAATCAACGTTCGTAACGTTGCCTCCCGGTCTTCTTCAGCCAAACCGCTCATTAATTGAAGTTCAAATTCCTCAACTACCTTTTTGGCCTCTTGATAAGTCCTTAAACCTGACTCCGTTAACTGTATTCTCCGTTCCCGTTTATCTTTTCCTGGAACTTGTTCAATCAACTCAAGTTCTTCCAATCGGTTTACCGTCCTGGTTACCGTCGGTTTCTCCACATCTAAATAAGTGCTTATATCAACAAGCGTAGAACAGCCGAACTGACTTAGATAATATACAATCGACCATTGGGAATGATAAAGATCAACCTTGGCCAATTGTTCATTTAACTTTTTCGTAAATGACCTTGAAAATTGTAAGTTATGATGAAAAAAACCATTTTGAAAGGACAAAGGTATTCCTCCTGTAAAGTAGTTACCTAGGTAACTATACACCTATTCATTAAAAATGTCTAGCCCTCAGGAAGAACGAAAATAATCGTAGACACTGTTTCCTTAGCTTCTCCACGACTTCCAAGACAAAAAAATCCCTTTTTCAGTAGATTGGGGATCTTACTCGTGAGTTTCACACTTTTACTCGTGAGTTTTGCGCTTTTACTCGTGAGTTTCACACTTTTACTCGTCAATTTCGCGCTTTTACTCGTGGGTTTTGGGGCCATACACAAAAAGGAAACCCCGCTAGCGGGGTTCCCGAATATATACTCCATTTCTTCTCACTGATAACATCAAGGCATATTTAACCGAGATAGCGACAAACGATATAGCTTATCATCCTTTTCACCAGGATTTCCTCGCCCGTCCGTATTGTTGCTTATGAAATATATGTATTCTTCATCAACGAATACATCACGTATCCTTCCTGAGCCCGTGATGATATTGGTCAGTTTTCCGCTCTTTACATCGTAACTCTTTAGCGCTTCGCCCCTTAAGGCTGCAAAATACAGCTTTCCGTCAAAATAGGCCATGCCTGAAGGAGCCCATGTATTTTCACCGGAATGAATCAATGGTTTTACCATATCCGGTTTTTGCTCATCGCCCTGTATGTCTGGCCAGCCATAGTTCTTACCCGGGTCAATTTTATTTAGTTCATCGTGAGCCGAATCTCCGTGCTCACTTTCATACAACTGTCCTGATTAATCCCAAGCCAGACCTTGTGGATTGCGGTGACCGTATGAATAGACGTATGAGTTCCCGAAAGGATTATCTTTAGGAATGGTGCCATCCAGGTTCAGGCGCAGAATTTTCCCGCCTAAAGATTCTATGTCCTGTGCGATTTCAGACTTTCTTGCATCACCTGTTGCTGCATATAGCTTATCATCCGGTCCAATCTTGATCCTGCCGCCATGGTGGAAGTCCCCGCTTGGTATTCCGTCGATTAAGGTCCCCATCTCCTGCCAAATATCATCACTTTTTTCTAAAATGACGATGCGATTGATGGAATCCCCGCCCTCTTCATAAGTATAATAGGCGAAAGCTTGCCCGCTCTTAGAGAAATCGGGAGCTAGCAAAAATCCAAGCAATCCAGCTTCCGCTTTAGCTGACAATGTCTTTTTAAGATTGACCTTTTGCCGTGTCATCTTATTCTTGTCCCATTCGACGATGGTTCCTGTCCGCTCTGACACATACATTGTGTTCCCATTCTTCTGAATCGACCATGGAGCCTGCAGGTTCGTTACCAACACATCCGGATCTTCCCCTAATGCGCCTGTCACTTCTTTGTCAGGATTCGGCCTGTTTTTGCTTTCGTCATCATTCCTGTTGCAACCAGTTAAAAACAATGTAGCCATAAGGAAAAATAAGAGCAATTTTTTCAAAGGTCTTTTCCCCCTTTGATTCATGAGTTTAATAGGCTGACTGTTTAAGTACCTTTAAAATGGCCTCCGCGACGCCTGATTCATCATTATTTCCTGTTACTTCATCGCACAGATTTTTAATTTCGAGCGGGGCATTTCCCATTGCGACAGACAAACCTACCCGTTCAAACATGGATACATCATTATAATTATCCCCAATAGCCATGGTTTCCTGCATCGAGCCGGATTTTCCATTTACATATGTTTCAAGTGCCGTACCTTTTTGAGCCGTTTCACTCATGATTTCTACATTTTCACGTCCTGATGAAGTGACTGTAACTCCTTGTCCTTCCAATTTCGCAGCAATTTGATTTAATAAAGTTAAATCCTTTGAGAAGCTGAGAATTTTATAATATTCCTCATTCGAACGGCTGAATAACTCGGAATAATCGGAAATGGAAGTTACCTGCCCCAGCTGTAAACGCTGCTCTGCAAATTTTCGCATACCCTCAGGGTCAATGTCGGGATTGGCTGTAACGAATACATCAACCAAAACAGATATTGCGTTTTCATAGTCTTTGGAATAAATCCCCTGACTCGTATATATTTCGAAATAAATCCCTTGTTCTTCGAGGAATCCAGCGACCATTTTAGCAGTGGCTGCTGACATTGGTTTGGAAGCGGCAATCTTCCCTTCCTCCGTGAAGAGGGCAGCACCATTTACACAGATGACAGGGCAAACGATGCCTGCTTCATCTAAAGCGAACCTCGCTTCCACATAAGATCTTCCAGTAGCAATGATCACTTCCACTCCCTCGTTTTGCGCCCTCTGGATTGCTTGTTTATTTTCCTCACTGACCTTTTGCATTTTGTTTAGCAATGTTCCGTCCATATCAATCGCAATCGTCTTTATCAATTCAATCCGCCCCTTTTTTTCAATATAATCCCTATTTTAACCGAAAGGGCGTGGATAAACACGTTTAACAAACCCGTATATATTCTTGGTGTGGCTTCGGGGATTAAAAAATATAAATAAACTGCGCCTAATTAAGGCAGGCGCAGTTTATTTTCTTAATGTAGAATCGTTTTTCTATCGACATCTTGAGCCCGTTCAGTAATCTGTTCATTGATGTCTTTTTGAATATCATCGATGGCTGTAAAATCCATTGCTTTCACATAAATCTTTTCGAGTTCGTCATGAAGCTCTTTTGCCTTAGCCAGATTTGCTGTCGCTTCATTCATTTTCGTGCGGTACCTGGTGGAAACATCCTTTAATTGATCGGCATATATTTCATCTGTTCCAGGCAAAATGGCCGTTTTATATATATCAATGATTTCATCCCCTCCACAACTAGGGAAATATTCATGAGGCGATGTGCTGTCAAAAATGGCGATCCCCACCTCCCGGACGATTACCATGTCCAAGCTATGCGGATCGAAGCCACAATGATATATTTCCACATCAAAGCCCCTTTGCTCCGCAGCCTTTGCAATCTTCTTCAGCATCGTTGATTTCCCTGAACCTGGACGACCCTTTAAAAAGTACCGTTTTTGTATTCCCTCAGTAATATTGGGGATGAAATCAACTGCACCCGTTGGTGTAGCTGCACCTAAGAATCGGTGACGAACATCCGACTTCTTATTAAGGACGATATCTCTATAAAAGCTTTCAATCAATTTATTGGTCAACCCATTCAATTTTGCGAAATCAATATTTGACTTGTAAATGTCTTCCCATTCATCATGTATCTTTAATGCTTCAGCGAATAGGGCATATGCTTTCTCGAAACTCTTGCTTCTCGCATTCGTCAACTTTATGATGGCCGCTCTTTCAGAAGCCAGCTGCTGGGAATCCCAGGCAGCCCCAAGATTGACATATTCCTCAATCGCCCCTGGTGCCTTCGGTTCAATCACATGCGGCGCAGTCCCATCCACGATACCGATTTTCAAAGCCGGTATGATTACTCCATCAATGGAATCATTATCGGACGAACAATGTAAATACTCGATGTCATAGTCTTTATCCAGCCATTCTTGGCCGATTTTTTTCATAATGGTCGATTTACCGGAACCAGGTCCGCCTTTTAATATGAATAATCTTTCCAGACCTTTTAAATTTGAATCATATAAACTATAAAAACCTTTAGCCGTATTGCCTCCAGCAAAATAATTCATCACTTTTCCTGTCACTTTCACACTCTCCCTCACAATAAAAATGTGATCTTCAAGACAGCGTATGAAGAAAAGGCCTAATAGGTGAATACCTAAAGGTAAACAATTTATTTTATTAGGGCTGCAGGTTCCGCTTGTGTGACTTCCAGGAATTCTGACGGTTTTAAAACGATCTGTGTACCGATTTTCCCCCCACTTACGATGATTTCAGTCAGGTTTGCTGCACTTTCATCGATAAAGGTCGGGTATTGTTTTTTCATTCCGATCGGGGAACAGCCTCCTCGAATGTACCCTGTGTATTTTTGCAGATCTTTAACCGCAAGCATTTCAATTTTTTTTGCACCTGCGGCCTTCGCTGCTTTTTTCAAGTCCAATTCGGTAGCTACAGGAATGACAAATACGTAAAGCTGCTGCGGTCCGTTATGGGTGACAAGCGTTTTAAAAACGGTTTCTGGCGCTTTTCCAATCTTGTCAGCAACAGTGATCCCATCAATTTTTCCATCGCGGGCATCATAACTCATCATGCCATACTCTATACGTTTGTTATCAAGAATTCGCATTGCATTCGTTTTACTGGCTCCCATAAGAAAATTCCCCTTATCGTTTTCTTCCATCTTACCATTATAATTACCAGGCAAAAAGAAAAGCACAGTGCTTATGCATCTGTGCCTTTAGACTATAGACAAATTCGAGGAAAAGCCTGTCTGCCTCAGTTTTTATTAATAAAAGTTCCAGTTGTTTTCTGTGAATTCCGCCCTCTTTTTTTCGACAAATTGAAGCACAGTGCTTATTCATCCTAAGAGTCATTCTAAATGGCGTCTTTGGAAATCCGCTATCCTCTTGTAGTCACCTTCCAATTGCCTGCTCAAGGATAAATAAATCGACATCAATTCCTCATACACTTTAACGTTCTCTTCGATCGGGACAAGTTCATTCGTTTCACCAACCATACCCTCAACCTCATAAAGGCTTTCGATTTCGCCTAAAGCATATAATCCAAGAACGGCGGCACCTAAGCTCGAACTCTCGAAGCTTTCTGGGATTGTCACGTTTTGATTGAATATATCAGCCATGATTTGGCGCCAGAGCTTCGAACGGACAAATCCGCCGCTTGCATGAATCTTCTCGGGAGCACCAGTCAATTCCTTTACGGCTATAAGGACACTGTACAAGTTATACATCACACCCTCCAGTACTGCCCGGACCATATGGTCACGAGTGTGATGAAGCGCCAGTCCAAAGAAGGAGCCCCTTGCATCGGCACTCCATAATGGTGCCCGTTCCCCTGCCATATACGGATGGAATATCAACCCATCAGAACCAGGTGCAATAATAGAAGCCATATCCGTCAGAATCTCATAGGAGTCCTGTCCCGAAGCCTTCGCTTTTTCGATTTCCACACGGCCCAATTGATCGCGTGCCCATCGGAAGGTGATTCCCCCATTGTTGACGGGTCCGCCGATTACCCAATGATTCTCAGTAAGGGCATAGCAGAATGTCCGGCCTTTGGGATCGGTAAGCGGCCTGTCACTGATGGTTCTTACCGCACCGCTCGTTCCGATTGTCACTGCCAGAACGCCAGGCTTGATTGCGTTTTGACCTAAGTTGGCAAGCACTCCATCACTCGCTCCAATCACAAACGGTGTACCAGCATGAATGTTCATTTTTGCAGCTAATTCCTCACTTAAGCCTGAGAGGATATGCGTTGTAGGGACAAGCATCGGCAGCTTATCAGCCCCAATTCCAGCAATGGTGAGTGCCTCTTCATCCCAATTCAGGTCATTCATGTTGAACATGCCCGTTGCAGAAGCGAGTGAATGATCCATTACATACTCATTGAAAAATTTATAGATGATGTATTCTTTAATTCCTATAAATTTGTCCGTTTCGTTAAAAATCCCGGCATGCTCATTTCTTAACCACATTACTTTCGTGATTGGGGACATTGGGTGAATAGGTGTTCCCGTCCTGTGATACAATTGCATTCCCTGTTCTGAAGCCTTCAATTTCTCCGCATAGGCAACACTTCGATTATCCGCCCATGTAATGCTATTCGTAAGCGGAATGCCGTCCTTACCCATTGCAATCAAGCTATGCATCGCCGAACTGAACGATATCAAGCCCAGTTCTTGCTTTTCTATTCCGCTTGCAATCATGACCTCGCCAATTGCTATGATGACCGCTTTATATATTTCTTCGGGCTCTTGTTCCGCAACGGAAGGAGTCGGACTGTGCAGAGGATATCCCCTTGAACAAGATTGGACAACTTCCCCCCCTTTTGTAAAAAGAACAACTTTCGTACTCGTCGTGCCAATATCGATCCCCATCATATAACCTGAATGTTTCATATATACATCATGCTCCTTTCTCTTAAACAATTGAATTCAATAGTAAGATTAGGATAAGTGAAACGACTGAGATAATCATTTCCATAACCGTTCAAGACTTTATCGTTTGTGCGACTGCCGACCATCCTAAATCTGCTCCATTCACATGTGATGGAGCAATGGACCAGAATTCACTATAACACCAGGACAGCAGATATGATCGGCAGGCAGCTTAATATTTATCATGGCTGTAACGAGCCAGCCCAACAATATCAAAGGATGTCGCTAGACTGACCTGCAATGGCTTCATTCATCAGCTCTTGCCATACATTTTTAAATGCACCGCCCGCTCCAATAATCTAGATGATGAAGGCAGCGGACATGAATTGGTTTTGCACCCCTTTATTAAAACCTCTAGCGCAACCTAATGCAAAGAATGAAACCATGAGGCGCAATGATTTTTTTTCCGATGAAATCAACCCATCATTCCATGTTGAATCTTCACCAAAGGTCCGATCAACATTACCAAGAGTATTACCTACCCCTGTCTGAACAGCATCTGCAACATCCCGAATATCCATACCTGTGATGATCCCTAAAGTGACGGAAGTGAGCAGTAACGCAATATATGGGTTTCATTTTACTTTGGCAGGATAAAATCGGGCAACAAGCCCGCCTATCCAAATAAACCAAACATCTTATTCAAGCTTTCACTCTAAATAGGATAAGGAAACCATCAAGGTAAGATCTCATGAAAAAAGCATCGAACCCGTTCATTATGAACTAAACTCGATGCCTGATTCAGTCATGAATCGATCAACCGCCAATAAAAAGAGGACCGGATCTTTGCTTGATTTCTTCCTCAAGTTGTTCAGGATAGGCAATGAGGAAGCAGGTGGATGGTCCTGATGATTTTTCAATATCGACTTTATTGCTTATATGCACAGAAACACCTTCACCACTTTGATCCAGATGCTCCCATTCATACGCTATCCCTTTTGAGCCGACTGGAAGTGCCTGAACACCTTCCATTTCACATAAGCTTTTATATAAAGATAATGGCGCGACCCACTCTTGCTGTTCCATTACTTCTTCGCCAACGAGCGGCCTGCCGATCAGAGCGATTTTCCGTAAGGGCTGTTGCTTTTTAACACGTTCATTCACTCGTTTACCAATCACCATAAGACCAAGTGCTGACTGAAGAAGCGGCATGTTACTTTCTGTGCTGCCAGTGATGGGAAGATCCTCCATTCCCAATTCATTCATCCCCTTCCTGACACCCCTGGTCAAGTCCTCCCAGGCTTCATCGCCGCAGAAATTATTTAGAACGACGGATACGGGGATTCCGCCAACGCCCAGGCATTCCATGACGGCAACCCGAAAGGAATAATATCCAACGACCTCATAAGGGACATGGACAAGATCTTTTTCCTTCAGTCCGATCCCGCCGCTATTGTCACTTGAGACGATCAAGGAATCTGATTCGGAAAATGGCAAAATCAATGAATCACTCATTCTGCTAATCCATCTTTAAAAATGATTTTTTTCAAAACAGGCTCCAAGCGCGGCAATAAAAGGACTGCCAATACTATATTTACCGCCGTCGCCACCGTTAAGCCCGGAACCAATAACGTGTAAAAGCCAGGGCTGATCAGAAATGCGAAAGGCAGGGCCAAAACGAAGGCATTACTGATAAAGAAGAGAAAAAATGCGCCTACTTTTTTCCCTTTTATATATAAAATGCTAAACAGCCATGTCAGGACAGCCATTTCGACCATGATCAAAAAATGGAATGGACCAAGTGTCATGCCGCCGATGAACGCTGAAATGATATGACCAAGCCCAGCAACTATAGCTCCCGATACCGGGCCAAGTATGACAGCCGCCAAAAGGGCCGGGAAACTATCCAAAGCGATGCTTCCGATCGGTGAAGGAATTTTAATCATTGCCCCTACCGCCGATAAGGCGATGAATATAGCAATTGCACTAATTTTTCTTACGTCCATGTTTACTCTTTTTCCTTTCTTTTCCCTCCTCGGAACACATTTGCGCTGCGGATATATTCCACATCTTTTACACCAAGACGGAAATTGATCACACGTGCAACAGCAAAGAAGTAATCCGACAAACGATTTAAATATTGAAGTGATAATGGTGAAACGGCCGCACCCGACTTGATCAATGAAACGACCAATCGTTCTGCCCTTCTTGTCACGGTTCGGGCAATGTGAATCGTTGCAGCCGCTTTTGAACCGCCAGGCAAGATAAACTTTTCCAGTTCCGGCGCTTCAAGTATGAAGGCATCTATCCGTTCTTCCAAATAGGTAATGGTCTCTTCCGTCAGCTTTTGCGGGGCTTTCTCGGAAACGGTTGCCAAATCTCCTCCGCAGTCAAATAACTCATGCTGGATTTTCTCTAGATCTGCCAGTACATCCGTAAATATCGCAGGATCCAATTCTGTCACCGCAAGACCGATATAGCTATTCACTTCATCCACCGTTCCATAAGATTCAACACGAATGTCATCCTTGTCAAGCCGACCTCCGATTACGCTGGTTTGTCCCTTATCCCCTGTACGTGTATAGATCTTCATCCCAATTACCTCCTCTACTTTATTCGCTGGTTAATTCCATACCAGATGATATCAACGCGCTTTGATATGGATGCTACATCTTGATAGATCCATCCGCAGGCATCGCGCCATCTGCGGTCTCTTGCTTCCATCGGGACAATTCCCTTGGAAATATCAGAACCGATCACAATGCAGCTGTGTTCATCCCTTTCTTTCTCCCATATTCGCCAATCAGCCATGATTTCCTTCCATCTTTTTCGAATCGAATCTGAATCCATCTTTTCTGCATCTTGTTGAATCCATGCATCCAAACCTTGCAATACAACTGTCCTGCCTTGGAAATCAATCAATTCCGGCTGTTCTTCTCGATAACCGGATAACCAAAGGACATCTTTTTCCAAACCATACAATTGCTTTACCCATTTAGTTTTCCCATTATAGGCGCCTCCTGTAACAAAGTGCAGCGTTCTCCCCTCCTTAAGCTGTTCCGGTCTTCCCATATCAGCTCATATCCCCTGCCATGGGAAATTCCCCAATCAAAAAAGGACTTTTCCTTCGGGGCATAGCGGACCAATAAATCACGAATTACCCCTCCATGGGTCATTAGGGCAAAGCGGTTTTCCTTACAGGCAATCAATTGTTTCCAGCCATTATTCACACGTTCGGAAAATGCCGGATAACTTTCGCCCCCAGGCACCAGTGCCTCCATGGGACGTTCCAGCCAATTAAGATAATCTCCATCTGTCTTCAACTCATGATACGTCCGCCCTTCCCAACTGCCGAAGTTCATCTCACGGAACAAAGGGTTTTTGATTGGAACTGCATGTGGAAACAGCAGGCGTGCAGTTTCCACACATCGGGACAAATCACTGCTGAAAATTTTTTCATACTGTGGGTACGAGCCCCTTAAGCCCAGTATTTCCTTTTCTCCTTCTGTACTTAATGGAGAATCCGTCCAGCCTAAATAGGCCTTTCGTTCATTGGCTACTGTCAGCCCATGGCGAAGTAATGTAATAGCCACAATATCAGCCATAACCAAAGTTCAACCCCTTCCACGGATGCCCCCAGGACATCCCCCGTTATCCCACCGAACCAACTGACGATTTTACGTTTTATATAAACCAGGAAAAACACGGCAGCCAGACACATGATGAAAAATAAGGGGACAAGCTTAAAATCAATGATCCAGGCGAACACCAGACTTACAAGAAGGTACAGCCAATAAATGGGCAAACTGCTTTTCATCACTGCACTTTGAAAAAAGGCACCGAGCCCCTCCTTTTTAGCGAGCGGCATCCGGATGAGTAAATAACCCATCACACATTTGCTTAAGAGCGGAAGGGCAATGATCAAGAAATATGTCCATTCATTTACCCTTTCAACAATTTCATAGATAAATAGAAACCGTGCGGCCAATAGGACTATGACGGAGATGACACCGAAGGCACCTGTCCTGGAATCCTTCATGATTTCCAATCGCCGCTCTTTATCCTGATAGGAAAAAAAAGCGTCACTTGCATCGATCCAGCCATCGAGATGCAAACCTCCCGTTAATGCCATGGTCAAAAACCAAAGGAAAAAGGCAATCGAAAGCGATGACAAGGGGGTCCATTCCACTAGTGCATACAAAACGCCGCCCAATATCAAGCCTAGCAAAAGACCTACTAATGGAAAGGTTTGAATGGCACGGTGAATATATTTCTTCTCCATCGGAAGCTGTTTCTTTATTGGAAAGACTGTAAAGAACTGCAGGTTAATTAAAAAACCGATCACTCCGCTCATTCCTGCATGCACCCTTTCTTCCGCAATGGAATTCCCGCTTCCACTAAATAGGCTTCATCGGCCATCCCGACGATCGTTTGATGAAGCAACCCCAGTGTTTTTCCGTATATATGAAGGAAATCATCCTGGAAAATCGGTTCCTGTACCAATTCATTGCTCACGACTATTAAACAATTGGATTGTTTTTTTATCTCATTGATTCCGGTTATTATTTTTGAAAAAACGCTATTTAAGAATTCTTCTTCAAGCGGAAGGCCAGGACCAAATAGTTCGTTATCAAGCAGGGTTGTCAGACAATCGAGCAGAATTATGGAATCCTGATCAATATCCGCCCCTATTCTTGTAATATCCGTTGCGTATTCGGAGGTCTTCCACGCAATCGGGCTGCTTTCCCTATCTTTCCGGTGCCTAAGGATGCGTTCACCCATCTCAGCGTCACTGACTCGGCCACAGGCGAGGTAATGCAAGTTCCCATCCATCTGGAGTGCATACTCCAGGGCTTTTCTTTCCGCGAAGCTGCTTTTTCCAGAACGGACACCCCCGGTTATAAAACAGAGCCTTGCTTTCTCCACTGTCTTACCCCCTCCATCAGTGCTTCGTTATCATGTTCACTCTTCACTGCAAACCGAAGCCACCTTCCATCCAAGCCCGGAAAATTATAGGTATGGCGCGGTACGATTCCTTTTTTCAGCAAAAAGGGGAAAAGGGATAAAGATTCATCTTTCACCAAATAAAAATTAACTGTGCTATCGGAGACATCCAACCCCTGCTCCTCATAAAACGGGAATAGTCTTTGCTTTTGCCATGCAATATAGTCTCTTGTTTTTCTCATATAGGCTTCTTCTGCAAGACAGATTTTCCCTACTTCAAGTGCCACATGGTTGACGCTCCAATGCGGTTTATAATTCCTTACCCGTTTTATGATGTCAGGTGACGCAAGCAAATAGCCTAGTCTCAAACCGGGGATCGCAAAGATTTTAGTCATTGATCTTAGTATGAGTAAATGTGGAAATGCATGGATTAAAGAAGCATAGCTAAAGGCATCCTCCGTGAAATCATAAAAAGCCTCATCCAGGACAACCAGGCAATCCGCTTTTTGGCATTCAATGATCAATTCCCTAACTGTATCCCGCTTAAATGAAACTCCAGTCGGATTATTAGGCGTACATAAGAAAATGGCATCGTATTCGGGTAATCTTGGAATCAATCGTTCCAAGTCCAATTGCCACCCAGGAGCATCAAGCTGGTGAAAATCGACCTTACATCCTGCTGCCAAACAAGCTTCAGCATATTCCGCAAATGCCGGCTGTATGATCAGCACCCTTTGATTGGCTAATCCGTTCGCTACCAGCATGATGATTTCAGCACCACCGTTCCCCATCAAAACGGATTCCTTGGGAAGTGCTTCTTTTTTTGCAATTGATTTTGTCAGTTCAATGGCATGCGGATCTGGATATTGAAGGATTCCTTCGAAAAACTCAGACCACTGTTCCTTTATGCGTAAAGGCGGACCCAATGGGTTGATGTTGGCACTGAAGTCGAGAACCGATTCAGGCATTTCGATTTCCAGCGCTTCATAAAGATAATGAGGATTAGAGCCATGAGAAGGTAACGTCAAGAGTAATTCCCCCTAACCATAGCATCAGCAGAAATAGAAAAGATGACCGATGCATGATGGTAATCGTTTGTGGTATATGTTTTGCTTCCAATCGAACAAGCGGAACTCCCATCCTCGCACGGTCGGAAACAATTCCTTTGTACATGTTCCGACCTCCAAGCTGGATTCCCAAAATGGCCGCAACGCCTGCTTCACACCACCCGCTATTCGGGCTTGGATGTTTTTTTGCGTCATTGAATAATATCTTCCATCTGGCGCCGAATCCATGATAGCCGGATTTCGAGCTCAGCAACATCAGGAATCCGGTGAGGCGGCTGGGAATCCAGTTGACGATATCATCGAGTTTAGCTGAAGCCCAGCCGAATTGCCCATATTTATCATTCTTGTACCCTACCATGGAATCGCAGGTATTAATCGCCCTGTACACCATCGCGAGCGGCGCACCGCCGATAGCTGCCCAAAATAATGGCGCTGTAATCCCATCACTGGTATTTTCCGCTACGGTTTCCACGGTGCCCCTGACGATTTCTGGTTCATCAAGATCAGCCGTATCACGGC
The DNA here is from genome assembly GCF_018613455.1 of Bacillus sp. ISL-78. Classification (NCBI taxonomy): domain Bacteria; kingdom Bacillati; phylum Bacillota; class Bacilli; order Caryophanales; family Bacillaceae; genus Bacillus; species Bacillus sp. ISL-78. Next base: position 24,367 of record NZ_JAGGQC010000004.1, on the reverse strand, counting down.
CAACGATATAGGAAAGCTTTACCCTCGCTTCAGGGAAATCCCGTTCATTAAGCGGAAGGCAAACATCCATCCCAGCTTGCTTCAAGCCCTTCTGAGCTATCGTTGTGGAAATGACAACAGCTTCCCAAAGGATACCTGCAAGCGGATGGATTAGATAAGCCAAATAAACGGTAAGAAGTGTAATCAATAACACCGCCGATAGGACGATGATCAACATGAAGAGCCCTTTCCGTTTCTTATATGCCCCTTTATTGAATGCCAGATCCAACTTGCTGATCAGCGTTCCTATCCATTTGACTGGATGCGGCCAATTTGGCGGATCTCCAATTAATAAATCAAGGAAAAACGCCAGCGTAACCGCAAAAAGATGATGATAAATCATAATTCCTCAATCCGCTTCCGATTATTCTTCAATGCTTCCACTGTACAATCATATACACCGCGACTGATCAGCTTCCCTAACGGAGTGATGGTGCCTGCATATTGAAGCTTTGCCCCTCTTTGAGTTGCCGCAATCAACATGCTGTCTGTCGATGTTCCTGTTGCACAAGTATTTGTCACCTTATCCATGACAAGCAAATCATGAAGCGCTTTTACTTTTGCTTCGGTCGCAGTCACTATACTGTGGATATATGCCTCTTCTGCCAAATGCCCATTTACGAATATCCATGTATTTATCGTTCCTGGAGCGGAACTCCAAGAGTGCCGGTCAGCTAATGAAGCGTCGATGGCATTCCCCACACCGGCCGTCACAATGATAAAAACCGAGAAATCTTCAGCTCTTAATAGCCTGAATGCAACCGTATCGAGAAAGACAGCTGTCATCATCCCTACCGTTTCCTGAGGCTCAAAACCATGAGCTGTTAAATAGTCGGCCATTTCAACATGATGATCCTCGCAATCATAACCATGATGGACGTGCCTATTCACAAAATACTTATGCCAGCCCGTCCCTGAACCAGTCACTCCAGAAGACATCGTTCTAAGCGGGATCGGAGACTTCAATTGAATCATCTCAAATCCGACTGTCAAATAAGAATCATCAATTTCCAACGGGATCGTATCCTGGCCATGCTTTTCCGGAACGATGAACATTTGCGGTTTCGGAAGGGCGGGATGCGGATGTTTTTCGATCGTCGTATGATATACACCCTGAATCCGTTCCTGTTGAAGCACTTCATTCGGCACATCAACAACCTGAATCTGCCCTTTCTCAAGCAGCATAAGCCGATCACAATATAATCCAGCCAAATTCAAATCATGAAAAATTGAAATAACGGTCAACTTCTGCTCTTTTGCCATTTTCCTCATTAGATCAAGAAGATCTTTTTGATAGGAAAGATCCAAATGGTTCGTAGGTTCATCCAAAAAAAGGATTTCCGGCTCTTGGGCAAGGGCCTGTGCCAGAAGGACCCTCTGTCTTTCCCCTCCTGATAATCGATCGAAATGAAGATCCTGAAAATCAGCTACTCCCGTTTGTTCCATCACCCGCTGGACAATCGATTCATCTTCTGCGGACCAACTATGGAACCAACCTGATAGATGGGCATATCGCCCAAGCGAGACCGTCTCTTTTACTGTATAGGAGAAAGCTAATGAGGAATGTTGAGGGAGCACGGCAATGACCTGTGCAAGTTGCTTTGACGAATAATCCTTCAAATCCCTGCCGCTTATCCGTACGCTTCCGCCTTTATAATCGAGCACCCCGCTAAGCATACTTAAAAGCGTCGTTTTCCCGCTGCCATTAGGACCAAGAATCCCGAATAATTCCCCCTTATGTACATCAAAAGAGACAGAGTCCAAAACAGCTTTGTTGTGATATCCACCTGTTAACCCTTTTACTTCAAGCATCCGTTTTACCCTTCTCTCCGTCTCTTTAATAAAATCAGCGCAAATGCAGGTGCCCCGATAAGTGAGGTGATCACCCCGATCGGCAGTTCCGATGGGGCAATGATCGTTCGTGCTACAAAATCGGCCAATATCAAGAATCCGCCTCCTATCAGCAATGACAACGGAAGCAAATGTTTATGGTCAGGTCCCCAAATCTTACGGATAAAATGAGGAATGACCAATCCTACAAAACCAATCGCCCCTGAAACGGCAACGGCTGCCCCTGTCAATGACGAACCGGCTATCAAGATCCACATTTTCCGCCGCTTGACATTCACACCTAAGTGTTTTGCCCGGTCTTCCCCGAAAGTCATCGCATTCAATTCTTTTGTATTCATGATCAAGGTCAACGAACCAATGATAAAAAACGGCAAAATGATTACGATATAATTCCATCCGCGCATTGAAACGCTTCCCATCAGCCAGCCGATGATTTGTCTTAATTCATCACCCGTCAGCGCAATCATCAATGAAATGAAGGCACTTAAAAACGAGCTGAAAATGATTCCCGTTAAGATGATCGTTTCCACTTTCATCGATCGATCCATTTTTTTTGCAAAAGTCAGTACGCAGAGCATCGTGAGCACTGAACATAAGATACTCAATGCCGGAAGGGTATATAAACCGATGAATGGCAGTGATATATTCAAAAATATGGTCAATACGGCTCCGACCGATGCACCTGATGAAATACCTAATGTGTAAGGATCAGCGAGCGGGTTCCGGAGCAGTCCCTGAAAAGCCGCACCCGCAATCGCAAGTGATGCCCCAACCAAACCAGCGAGCAGCACCCGCGGCAAGCGGATGTTCATCACGATATTCGTAAGCATCACATCCGGATCGGCAGAAATCGGCAAGTGGAAAATCTCCTTGCCGATTATTTGCATAAGTACGGGAATCGGTACTGGCACCGAACCAAAGGAAATGCCTATCGTCATTGCGAATAACAAAATGAACAACGCAATCAAATAAGCAAACGCCCATTTAGTTGTCAAATTGGTTCGGATAGACTGCTTTGGCAAGTTCCTCTACTCCCTCTATTAAGCGTGGACCGGAACGGGTCACCAAGTCAGAATGGACATCAAAGACTTGGCCATCCTTAACAGCATTTACGTCTTGCCATCCTTTTCGGGCCTTCACTTCACTTACTGCATCTTTCGTATAATAACCATACGTTGTAATGATGACATCAGGATTTGCAGCAATCATCGACTCTTCATCAATTTTTGCCCAACCGTCCAAATCAGCAGCGGCATTATCCGCTGAAATAATAGTAAGCATCTCATTCATGAAAGTATTTTTCCCAGGTGTGTATATTTCCGGTGAAGGCGAAACTTCCACTAAAACGGTCTTCCTATCCTCTTTCTTTACGGATTTGGCTTTTTCCTGGATATCCTTGAGCTTCGTTTTCATATCCGCAACGATTTCATTTGCCTTATCATGTTCTCCCGTTGCCTTTCCAATCATTTCAATAGATTCATAGACTTGGTCAAAGCTTTGTGCATCATTGACTACGAGTACATCTATTCCAGCATCCTTAAGCTGCTGCAACCCCTCATTTGAATTATGGGCACTTGATGCATGCGCAAGAACAAGGTCAGGCTTCATGGAGACAATCAGCTCCGTGTTCATTTCCATTCCGCCTACTTTTTCAATTTCTTTCGTTTCCTCCGGGTAATTATCATTGTCGGAAACACCAACGACCTTTTTACCCAAACCAAGTGCAAAGACCACTTCCGTATTACTTGGTATCAACGAAACAATTTTCTTCGGTTCTTTTTCTATCGTTACTTTTTCCCCACTTGCATCTTTAATCGTAATCGGGAAAGCTTCGTGTTGAGCATGATTCGTTTGCTCTTTTTCTTTTTCTTTTCCTTCATCAGCAGCGCCACCGCAGCCAACCATCATGCCTGCAGTAAGTAACATTAACAGTATCAGACCAAAAATCTTCTTCATTTTCATTCCCCACAATCTTTTTATTAATTTCTTCATACCTAATAGAGAAAACCAATCCTGGAAGATGCCTGAAAACAAAAAGCATCTCCCGTTAAACGGAAGATGCTTGCATGGCAACAATATCAATACGGACTCTTCATAGGGTCTGCCACACACCTTCCCATCCGCGTAGGTTACAGGTGTACGAATTCTGGCAGGTCTCCTGGCTCATGGTCATCGTCAACGGCACCTTCCCATATCTCATACAGTGGTACACAGCCGTCAGCTCCCATATACAGTGGCGGGACCGCTTTGGCATTTCACCAACTTCCCTTTTAAGTCATTAAGACACCAAATCGTTCATATGTATATAATTTTCACTGCCTTCATTATACACCATGTAAGAATCGATTATTATATGATTTTTCTGAACAAGTGCGAAATGACCCTTCCAACTTCAGTGCTTTGAAGCATTTTCAATCAGCGACGCAAACCCATTGACCGATAACCCTGGTGAAATCCGAACTCGATGCAGAGCATGCATCCCTTGGTCGCTTGAAGCTCCCCCAGGTTCGGTAGTGACTGCCATCTTGTATCCAGCCTCTTCTGACAGCCTGAGACTCTCTTCGTTATACCTGCCAACCGGATAGGAAAGCACTGTCGTGTCCTGATCGAGGATACGGTCGAACAACACCTTCGACTGGACCATTTCCGCTTCTTGCTGCTCTGCCGTCATGCGGTTCAGCTCCAAATGGTTGATGGTATGGCTTTCAATTGAAATCCCATCCCTGCTCATCTCCAACATTTGATTTTCAGTCAGGTGATGACCTTTATCAATGGACTTTCCTATCATGAAGACAGTTGCTTTCATATCATTTTCTTTTAATATCGGGAATGCCTCCGTGTAGTTATCTGTATAGCCATCATCAAAAGTAAGCCAGACGCACTTCTCACTTGGCATCCGATTCTCGGTTAAAACGAGGAATGCTTCCTCAGGGGATAAGGTATAGTAACCATTCTCCCGAAGCCACGCCATCTGTGATCGGAATTCCTCCCTTGGAACCCGGAGGCCATTACCTTGGGAAATGCTGTGATACATCAATATCGGAAGCTGGACCGGGGACTCGGCCTTTATCCAGTCTCCCGTATCGATTTGCCCCTCCGAATCCTGCCCGCTCCCATTCTCAGCCGCTTCGGCCACTTCAATGTCATCTTCCGCAATCGGTGCAGCCGTCTTTGTGCCTATCCCCTCTAAAATCCCTTGTGTGCATCCAGGTAAAATCAAAATCCCCAGCAATGCCGCCATCCTTAAAACTCTATATTTTTTCACTATCATTCTCCTGATTTTTTATAGTATAATAGTACCAGATAACCAGCGAATAATAAAGTATTCCATTTAATGAAAAAAGAGGAAAAACGAGAGCTTAGCGATGCGCTGAACATTCTTGAGGATTTTTTTTCATAAGTATGTGCTATTAGCTTGAAAAGTTTGCCTATAAGAAATATAATAAATAAGTCGTCGACTTTAACATATGTCCCAGTAGCTCAGCAGGATAGAGCGACAGCCTCCTAAGCTGTAGGTCGTAGGTTCGATTCCTATCTGGGACGCTAATTATAAACCCCTGTTACAAGCGGTCCTTCCGCTGAGTAACAGGGGTTTTTTCTGTTGATTTTTTTGATGGAAAACGCAGGTCTCAAAGCTGAATTATTTCATCAAGCCATATAGATATAAAATCTGATTGCAATACTATGCAGAAAGCTTGGAAATATTGGCGAACAAGAATACAAACTGTTTGATAGCAAAAAAAGGCTTATTTATCACATCGATATATAAAAATACTGATTTCTGGATATAATCAAGTTTTTTTATAATATATGTTTTAACCTGTCCAATCCGGGTATACAAATACTGTAAGACATTCTCACCAAAGGAGATGATAGTGCATGATGAGTACAATCAGAAGCCAATGGAACAAAGAGAATGACGCAGCGGTGTTTAGTCCCGGCGATCAGCGTTAGAGTCAATGGAATGTTAGATGATGATCAAGCATGGGAATTACTAGTCTTCTCATCCAAAGGAGGAGGATACGATCATGAGTATTTACAGCCTATGGAATCCAGAGAATGATGAAGCAATTTTCAGTCCGGGTGATCAGAAGCCATTCAGTACGCTCATACGAGTAGATTCGGATAAACACACACACACTGACAAAACACTTGAATATGAATTACATGGCACCGTACTGAATGAAATTTAGTCGAAGCGGTAATATCCCGAAAAAGGATGGAGCGATTGCTCCATCCTTTTACTTTTATTTATCGAATTTCAGTTTTGCCAAGGCATCTGCCAATGCAGTATTGATCGGCTCTTCTTTATTTTGCTTTTTCATATAATTGGATACTTCATTTTTGGATACTTTTTGATTTTTATTTTGCCCTCTTCGTTTATTGTAAGAAGATAGTTTTTCGTGAAAACCGCATTTACAGGTGAATGTCTGTGCTTCTCCTTGACCGCGCATTTCCATCTTTTTATGACATTGCGGGCATCTGGCATTTGTTACACGTGAAACACTTTTTTTGTGGCCGCAATCACGATCTTGACAGACAAGCATTTTTCCTTTTTTACCATTCACTTCTAGCATCAGCTTGCCGCAATCAGGACATTTCGTTCCTGACACGTTATCATGCTTGAATTTTTGATCACTATTTTTGATTTCATGGACGATATTTTTGGCGTAGGCGCGCATATCGCCGATGAAAGCCTGTTTTGGCAGCTTTCCTTTTGCTATCGCAGTTAACTTTTGCTCCCATTGAGCTGTCAAAGCTGGAGAACGCAAGTCTTCAGGTGCCAGTTGAAGAAGTTGTTTCCCTTTCGAGGTGACATGCAGGCCCTTTCCTCTCTTCTCGATCAGGAAGCTATTGAACAGTTTTTCAATGACATCCGCACGTGTTGCAACAGTTCCAATCCCGCCAGTTTCACCAAGAGTCTTGATGAGCTCTTTGCTTTCCCCTGCCATGAAACGAGCAGGATTCTCCATTGCCGAAAGAAGCGACCCTTCATTGAATGGTTCCGGCGGTTTCGTTTCACCCTCTGTTTGTTTCACAGTCGAAATGGTTAAACTGTCTCCTTTTTGAACGTTCGGAAGCAATTGCTCCGCAAGGCCATCCTTAGCTTCTTCCTCATCGAATTGATGATCATAAACTTCCTTCCAACCTGACTTCAGGATGACCTTCCCTTTTGCCATGAACATCTCCTGCCCCATTTTTGCGGTGATGGTCGTTTGTTCATATTCAAAAGGCGGCATCAATACAGCAAGGAACCTTTTAACGACCAAATCATAGATTTTCGATTCTTTGTCGCTCAGTTTTCCCGGCAGCGGCGTTTGCTCAGTGGGGATGATTGCATGGTGATCAGAAACCTTGCTATCGTCCACGAACGATTTATTTGCTTTAATCGGGCTGCGCAGGATCCTCGATGCATACTGGGCATATGGTTTAATGCTTACAGCCTGTAATCTTTCTTTTAGCGTATCAACCAAATCCGTTGATAAAAAGCGTGAATCCGTCCTTGGATAAGTCAAGACCTTATGGCTTTCATATAAGCGCTGCATGATCGATAACGTCTCCTTCGCCGAATAGCCGAATTTCTTATTGGCGTCCCGTTGAAGTTCTGTTAAATCATATAAAGAAGGGGAAAAACTTTTCTTATGTGCCTTGTTCACTTCAACCACTTCTGCACTTTTCCCCTTAACGGCTGCAAGAACCTTTTCTGCCTTGTTTTTATCAAATGTACGGATGTCTTTTGATTGGGCATCTTGCCAGACGAGGCGCAAATTGGGTTCTGCAATTGCCGAAACTCCATAATATTTCTTAGGCTGGAATTGTTTTATTTCCTCTTCTTTTTTTGCAATCATCGCAAGTGTCGGCGTTTGGACCCTCCCGCAAGATAACTGGGCATTGTGCTTGGTCGTTAGGGCACGTGTCGCGTTCATCCCAACGATCCAGTCCGCTTCCGCCCTTGCTACAGCAGAGGCAAATAGGTTTTCATACTCCTTGCCGTCTTTCAGATTTTTAAATCCATCTTTAATCGCTTTATCCGTTACAGAGGAAATCCAAAGCCGCTTGACCGGCTTCTTCACATTCGCTTTTTCGAGAATCCAGCGTGCAACAAGTTCCCCTTCACGGCCTGCATATCTCTATGATGATGTACAATAAAAATACGTACAATATTAAAGAACACCAAAGGAGCTTTATTATTAGGTTTCTTAGGGAGGCAGGTGGTAATAACCTCATAAAATCTATTGCACATAAATATAAAAAGGAGGTAACGAAACTTGGGAGATATCATCTCAGCATATTGTGCAAATGAACACTTTAAATTTACAACTCATCCTATTTGGATTGATTATGTCATTGGAGAGAATCAGAATATTAAAGAGAAAAAACACCTTTGTTTAATTACTATTAAAGATATTGAAAAAGATACTTATGTAATTCATCATCTTAGTAACTTTATCATCGATAAATGGGGATACAAGTTGTTTAACACACAGAAGAAACACGCTACAAATACAGTAAAGTTTTTAAACTACTTAATAAATCATTATCCAAGTTTAAAAATCAAGAATCTAACTGAACTAACTGTTACACATGGATCAACATATTTAAGTTGGTTAGGTACTAATAAAGTTTCTCAAGAAACCGTTAAAGATGCCGAAAGAACTTTAAAACAATTCTATATTTGGGGAATTAACAAATCACTATTACCTAAAGTTAGTTTATCTGATTTCAAACAAGAAAAAACAGAGCACAATAACTGGTATTTTAATTCCCCTTTTAAAGTAGTTTATCCACAAAAGAAGATTAAAGAAGTCGAACACATTCTACCATTTGAATTTATACCTTTATTTTTAGAGATTGCCTCTACTCATACTCCTAGAATTGCATTAGGGATATATTTTCAAATCTTTGGAGGATTACGAATATCTGAAGTGGTGAATCTAAAAAGAACACAGGTTTCAAAAGCTATTGCAAACAGAGAGATTATTTTAAAAGTAGAGAACCAGAATTTCAGGACAGATTTAAAAGAGCATGCTTCTGTTAAAAAGACACGTTCTCAGGTTGTATTAGATGTTAATGGTTGGGGAGCTGCATTAATCCGTCAACATTTAAATTTATACTCTTCTAAATCAACTAATGCTTTATTTTTAAACAACGGTGACCAACCAATGTCAGGTAGAAGTTATAGACAGTACTTTGATAAATGTAAAGCGAAATTAATATCTACCTTAGAAGAGTCAAACAATATTGACCATCGTTTAGTAGCACAACATTTAAAAAGCATTAAATGGTCTACTCATATAGGACGAGGAACATTTACAAATCTCATAGCAAATGAAGCAGAGAATCCTTATGAAATTGCACATTTAAGAGGTGATTCTAGTTTAGAGTCTGCACTCTCCTATATGGTATCAACACCTAGAATGCATAAAAAAATTGAAAATAAGCTAGATCTTATGCATGAAAACTACATCCCTAAGCTTATCGAAAGGAAATCCAATAGTCATGGTTCATTTGAATAAAGATTATTATTCAATTAGAGAAGTCTCAAAAATCCTTAATAGGAGTATTACTGCAATTTATAATAATATTTATTCGAAAGCGTCTAAGCATAAAATAAATGCAGAGAAAATAAATGGCCAAGTATCTATATCAAAAGAAGAACTAGCTAAATACAAGCAATTTTTACACGAACGTGATGGCATTGTAGAAATCGATTGTGAATATGCGATTAAAAAAATCTCTATTGAAACCAAACAAAATATATTGTTTATTGAAACTCAATATCTATTTTTAGAGTATTCACGTGTTTACTTTAATAAAAGTACAGGCTCTACGACTTATAAGAAAGCTACTATTGCTCAATTTATTAACTTTCATAACAAATTACAAAATAACTTACATAGAGAAGTCTTTGAAACGGATATTGAGGAATTAAACAAATTATTTTTAAAAGAAACATTGTTCACTTCTAAGGAAAGACTGATTTTTACTCGTTTTCTATCATATGTTTTTGATCAAAAGAATATATCACAAAAGAATAAAATATTAGCTGTCCAAAAGAACAACCGGAATGAACAAGAAATTTATTCAGCTTCAACTTTTAATCAAATATATAAACATGTACAAAATATAGAACTTCATTTCGAAAAGAGCCTTAGTAAAAGAAAATATGTGAATATGTGGGTTTATGTAACTTTACTATGTTGCGACTTTATTCGAGGAAGTGATTTAATTCTTAACACGCCTATCTTGAATTTAAAAGAACTTGATATCCAAGAATCAGATTTTCATTCTAATAATTTCAAATTAAATAAACATCAAGTTCAAACAGTAATCAAAACTTTGTATCTTTCATATAGAAATAAGCGTGCTTCTAAAACTGGTGAGCTACTTACTTTCTTAGTGCCCTCAAATTTAGAGCAACCACTTGCTTATGCATTAGTTTTAGCAGAACGATTAAGAGAAGACAATACGCTTCAGTTAGACACCTTTATCGAAGGTAAATACCGCAAAATAAGGACTCAAGGTGGAGACGCTCATTTAAAATTCTTTGACGATTATAAAGATTTTGAAGGATTTAGATTTAGTAGTTTAATAATGAACCGTTCTTTAGCAACATACTTATATGGGTCTGTAACTGAAGGAGATGGTTACGATTCTGAATTAGCACTTACTTTAGCAAAAAATGCAAGATCACATAAAAACGAAGATAGCACAAAAGCTTATATACAAATGATGAATAAAGATGGCTCTATTGGAAGAGTTTCCACTAATATTTTCAGAAGAGGAAATTTTGGATGGTTATATGAACAATTATTAAGATTTACGTTTACTGATAACTATAAAATCTTAAGCCTAGAAGATAGGACAACTATTATTGAAGGGATAAAAGAACACTTCCCTCTTAAAGAAACTGAGTCAATAGCTGCTTATATTACTAATTATTTATCCCCTTCTGCTATAGAGGAGTCTAATGATGATACAGTAGAAAATGTAATAAATTCAATCTATGAAAAACGTTTAAAAGTGATACATCAAGTTATGCGTTTAAATACGCAGCAATTACACAAGTTATTTTCAAAACTATCAAATCATTCTATGCCATCTAAAACTGATCACGCTCAATGTTTAGTTTTTCCTAATTGTGCTTATCCAGCTTTAATGAATTGTATGTATTGCGAATATGTCCTTCCACAAAATTTAATTCTAATCCAATTAAATCAAGAACTTTTAAGACTCTTAACCTCCATACAGGAAAGTGAAAATGAAAACCTTTTAAAAAGGCAAAGTCGCTTTTTATTGCAATGTTTATTGATATTAAGCGAAGCAAATAACACTTTCGGTAAAAATCATGTAAAAGCTTATGTAGATGTAAATAAAATAAATAATTTATTAAAACAGTATGCTTATAAAATTTATATACCAGGAGTTAATGATGGAGATTAGAAAAACTTTAAATGAATCAGATTTTTATAAAGTAGAATCTATTCAACAAGTTTCTAAAAATGACTTGTTATTAAGTGATTACAAAAAGATTTTTGATGATTTAGTCGAAAGTGAAATTATAAAAAACAGCCTTTTTGAAGATAATATCTGGTTTGTTTATGATTCTTTATCGCAATTAGATTTACATTTGAAATTTAATTTAATTAGTTATCCAAAAATAAATGAACATTTAAAGTTTTATCTATTGCTTAGGCTTATATCAGGCAAGACTCCTAAAACTATTTATGATGAAATAGCTTCATTAAGAAATGTTATACTCGGTTCGCGAGGTTTTGAAGATTTAACTCAATTAAAAAGTTTACTGGCTGAGAATATTATGAAATATAAATATCTTGGTTATCACATGGTTAGTACTACATCTAATTTCATTGATTTTTATAGGACTGATAATCACCAAGAGATCCTTAATATTTGCTCTAGTATGCCTAGGCAGCCTAAAACAACCAGAGATTTACCTGATTTTCAAGATGTACTTGAATTAGATGATATCATTAACCATTATTTTAAAAATAATGATGTAGAAGAAGTTATAGGGTATATACCAATCCTAGTCTGGTGGCTACTAACTAATACGCTTCCAATGCGTCCAAGTGAGCTTTTGAAACTAAAAAAGAACTGCCTATCTTATGATGACAGTGAAAACGAGCCCTATACTATTTCTGTCCCTCGTATAAAAAATAAGTCTTCTGAAATCGGCTTTTCCATAAAGTATGATTCAGTTGCAATTGATCGAAAAACATATGAACTTTTAACTGAAGCTAAAGATAAAGTAAATATTTATTTTCCTAATTCGGAATACTTTTTTCCATCAGAAATGTTCAGCATAAATTCTAAAGTTAGAGGGCAAAAGAAGAATCCAATAATGAATTTACGAGATTTTAATGATTTAAAAGATCGATTCTATAAAAAAATCGCAGAAGAAAAATATCGGCGATACAAATTAGAACGTGTGAAAGCTGGTGATACTCGACATTTCGCTATCATTAATATGTGTTTACAAGGTTTTAGTATGCATAATGTGGCTACACTAGCCGGTCATAGTGAACTTAAAATTACGCAAGGTTATTTCAGTCATGCTAAACATTTCGCACAATCGTATGTATATAGGTTAGCTCAACTAAAACTTGAAACTAATATTAGCTATAAAATGGACAGCTCTATTGTAGGTTGGAAAAAATATATTGTTCATAAATCTTTAATTGAGAGGAATAAGCTAAACGAATCGCATGTAGGTATAGTTCAATATGGTTTTTGTTCAGAGCTTAAAGATAATTTTCCGAACACTTGTATTGAATTTTGTGAGTTTTGTCCAAAATACATTTTCTCTCCTAGTGTTAATGAAAGAGAAGAAGCAATAAAATGGCTTTCTCATCACTCTAAAGATTTAGAAAAACGAATTGAAGAGTCAATTGCGCTCTTAGAGAGTTTATTTTCCTTACCACAAAGATATGGTCACGATTTAAATACAGCAGAAAGAAAATCAGCAGCTAGAAAATTTCATCATTATATTGAATTAAAATCTAAAGTAGATGCTGATATTGCAGGTGATATGAATGGTAAATCCTAAAAGAGGTAAACCACAAAAATGGTCTGATGAGGATTTAAAGCAATTTGCTTTAGAAATTAAATACAAACAACCTAATCGTAAATTAACATCTTTATTATTAGAAAAGGAAACCGGGATAGGTAGAAATACTTGGAGTAGACGAATGAAAGAATTCATCGATCAATTAAATTCACCTGTCCACATTCCTAAACTTGATGAAAGTGGTATTATAACAATTCCTAGCGTTGAAGAACTATTTTTAAAATACGGTACTAATACAATAGAGTTAAAAAATGAAATTGCAAAGCTTTTAAATATTATTAGCGATCTATATACTGACGCTAAACAATTACAAACACTTAAGGAATCTACGCATAAAATGCAGTTAGAAATGGATCAACTAAAAGAAAAGCTATCCAAAACAACGGATCAGAAAGTACACTTAGAAACACTTTATAATCAAATTGTTGCTGAAAGTTATTTTCCTCATTTATACGGACGTTCAGAAAAGTTAAAACAAGCTAATGTGAAGGCAGAAATTATTCCTTTGCCAGTTCAAAAGACAAAAACATTAGAATTAGATACTCCGTTTAATATCTTTCAAAATGAGTTGAATCTTAAAAGTAAACAAGAAACAAATATTAGTGAATTAAATAAAATGTTTAATTTAGATATAGAATAGATTAAAAGTTCACGTTAATAAATATAAAGTTATCTATAAATTATTTAAGAAAATAGTAATAATTATAATTAAAAAAGGTTAGAGCCTTGCTACATAAAATTCAGTAAGGCTCTTTATAGTTACCTGATTCTTTCATAAGTAGCTTTGAAATAAAGATTAATTAAATTAATACTAGTAACCTTTATAAACGAACAAAAGAAAAGAGCATGCTTTGAGAAAAGATTAATCAAAACATGCCCTTATATATTTTATTGGATTCTACTTTTATAATTGATTATTTTTGTGTTCCTTAATGAGCTAACGCACCCGTTATTCACTAAAAGAAAATTTTAAAATCACCTTTTAACATCTCTAAACAACAAAGATGACTGCAAGTCCTGTTAATAAAGCAATACTTAAAAACAACATCATTCCAAAATCCAGATCTTTTATCTCTTTAAAATGATCTCGTATCAAATAAAGTAAAGGTATTGCCAAAAGTGTTGGAATACCTTTACCTGCCTTACCAAAAATATCAGTAAAAAAAATACTTTCCATTGAACCCATTACTAGGCCACTTAAAAGAAACAAATAAAAAAAACATAAGAAAACCCGAATACTAGCACCTCCTACAAATTACCCTACCTTTTCTGTTACTGTTCTTCCACTTACCTGCCCCGATAGTTCATTACGAACAAAATTAAAGGACCCTTGGTCCCTTAAAAATACTTTCTATATAAGTCTCTCCGCAAAGCACCACTTAGATATGCATAAATTTTTGTGGTTTCACTTTTTTCATGACCCATTAAATTTTGAATCACTTCTAGAGGGGCTCCATTATTCAATAAATTTGTGGCGTAACTATGTCTAAGCTGGTGGGGATGAATGCTCTTTTTAATGTCCGTTCTTTTTGCTACCAGTTTTATAATGTTTCTCGCTTGAGAAATACTCATTCGATGGGGTGCACGTGTTGTCACAAATAGTGCTTCCTCCTGATCTTTTCGCTCATTTAAATATCGCTTCAACCATATTTCACAACGAGTATTGAAATATACTTCTCGTTCTTTATGTCCTTTACCTAATACGATTGCTGATTGATTAGAGAAGTTGATTGAGTCCCTATCTAGCGTTATTGCTTCACCAATTCTGCATCCTGTTGAATACATAAATTCAAATAAAGCATTTTCAAATGTTGTATGACAAGCTTCCCGCAAATGCTCAATTTCCTCTTCAGACAAGTATTTTGGTACCCTTAATTCTAATTTTGGTTCCTTGATTTTGGAAGCAGGATTTCCATTAATTAAATTTTCATCCTGAGCCCATCTAAATAAAGATTTAATAAATCGAATTCTGTGACCCAGACTGGATGGCTTAAGCTTTTCAGCTGCTTTTCCCAGATAAACTTTAAGAGAATTAGTTGAAAGTTCTTGAATGGATATATTTCCAAAACTATTCACCAACAAGTTAAATTGGACATAATAGGCCTTTAATGTTTGTTGAGAATAACCTTGGATTTGCTTATCTGCCTTATATAAACCCCATACATCAGTTAAGATCATACCTGTTTCTCCCCAATCTATTATATTAATAGACAGTATAGACAAAAGAAGAACTATTATACTAGATTAGTAGATTTTTAATTAAATAATAACACCTGTTAGTTAAAGAAGAAAAAGCTGCCTTAAGACAGCTCCGATCTTCAGCTAACGCACCTTTAGTTGAATAAGATTTATTCATATTCAGTATTCAACAATATCATCAGGATGACAATCTAACGCCTTACAAAAGCATATACTTAATAACACCACCCCTGCTCATTTTTGAATATTTCTTGCTTTTGCTACTTAGAAAGGCGACGTTCATTTAATATCAATTAGATAAAACCAAACAAATCTACTTAAATTGGTAATTGCACCTTAAATAACAAGAGCCGACACTGATTGTTTAATAATGCGTCGGCTCTCAATTGATTTTAGTATAATAAATTATTTTTAGTTTATTAACTCTTCTACTTCCTTTATTAATATATGGGGCTTTACCTCTAACACCTTACAAATTGAAAATATCGTAGATATACTTGGTTGTCTTTGTGCTCTTTCAAGTAAACCAATATAAGTTCGATCTAATTCACAGTGTAGGGCTAAATATTCTTGTGAAAGATTAGCTGCTTTTCTATGTTTACGTAATACTTGACCAAATGCTTCTGAGACTTCCATGACATCACCTCTTAGTTAATTAACTAAGAAAAATGCCATCCCCTTCGACCGACTATAGTCATCAAAACATACTGATGATACAATATTAAGCAATTAAAATAAAATTTTGTCTGGGAAGGTTTAAATGATGACTTATAAAAAATATGACGAGCAGTTTAAAAAACGTATTGTTAAATTACATATTGAGGGTAAATCTGTTCCAGATTTAGGGGCCGAATATGGAATATCCCCTACTTCTATTTACACATGGGTTAAGATTTATTCAAATATAGAAACTACAATTTCTCCTAAAAAGTTAAATGAGATTTCTAAAGAAAATATACGCTTAAAAAAAGAAGTTGAAATTCTCAAACAAGCGATGTCTATTATGTCCTCTAAATAGGAGTCTATAGACAATTACCTCCTTGAAATTATGTTATATTAGACGGTAAATAGTTAGTAAGGGAGTTTGAACAAATGTCAAAAAGTGTGGTAATTGCTGAAAAGCCTTCAGTTGCACGTGATATTGCAAATGTATTGAAGTGTAATAAAAAAGGCAATGGATTTTTAGAAGGCGATAAATACATCGTTACGTGGGCATTAGGACATTTAGTTACACTAGCAGATCCAGAGGCATACGATATTAAATATAAAACATGGAAATTAGAAGACCTTCCTATGCTTCCTGAACACATGAAGTTAGTTGTCATGAAACAAACTGGAAAGCAATTCAATACTGTTAAAACACAATTAAATCGCAGTGATGTGAATGAAATAATTGTGGCTACTGATGCAGGGAGAGAAGGAGAATTAGTTGCACGTTGGATTATTGATAAAGCAAAAGTTCATAAGCCTATCAAACGTCTCTGGATTTCTTCTGTAACAGATAAAGCTATTAAAGATGGATTCAATAACTTAAAACCTGGTAAAGCTTATGAAGACTTATATATCTCTGCAGTAGCACGTTCGGAAGCAGACTGGTATATCGGTTTAAATGCAACTCGTGCTTTAACAACAAAATTTAATGCACAATTAAATTGTGGGCGTGTTCAAACACCAACAGTTGCAATGGTTGCAGCACGTGAAGATGAAATTACGAATTTCAAACCTCAAACATATTATGGAATTGAAGCCCAAACAGATGGACTTAATTTATCGTGGCAAGATGCAAACGGAAATAGTCGTAGCTTTAATAAAGAAATGACTGATGCAATCGTGAAATCACTTGGAAGTAAAGATGCGACTGTTGTTGCCATTGACCGCAAAGCAAAGAAAACATTCGCACCTGCTCTATATGATTTAACAGAGTTACAACGTGATGGGAATAAACTCTTTGGCTATTCTGCTAAAGAAACATTGAACATTATGCAAAAACTGTACGAGCAACACAAAGTCTTAACTTATCCCCGTACAGATTCACGTTATTTATCCTCAGATATAGTTAGTACGCTTCCAGAGCGTTTAAAAGCATGTGCTATAGGTGAATATCGTCCTCTTGCAAATAAAGTGTTAAATAAGCCTATTAAAGCGTCAAAAGGGTTTGTAGATGATAGTAAAGTAAGTGATCACCATGCAATTATTCCAACTGAAGGTTATGTAAATTTTTCATCCTTCACTGACAAAGAACGCAAAATCTACGACCTTGTCGTGAAACGCTTCTTAGCTGTTTTATTCCCTGCATTTGAATATGAGCAATTAACAGTGCAAACGAAAATCGGTGATCAAAAGTTTATTGCTAAAGGAAAATCAGTGATTAATTCTGGCTGGAAGGAAGTTTATGAAAACCATTTTGATGATGAAGAATCAACAGATGATATAAAAGAGCAGCTATTACCTCGTATTCAAAAAGACGATGTAATAAAGACAAAATTAATCACTCAAACGTCAGGCCAAACAAAGCCCCCAGCACGCTTTACTGAGGCGACTTTACTATCAGCAATGGAAAACCCTACGAAATATATGAAAACAAACGATAAGAAGCTTGTAGACACGTTAAAATCAACTGGTGGACTCGGTACAGTAGCCACTCGTGCTGATATCATTGATAAATTATTTAATTCGTTCTTATTCGAAAAACGTGGCGGTAAGGAAATCTATATCACTTCTAAGGGACGTCAGCTTTTAGATTTAGTGCCAGAAAAATTGAAATCTCCTGCGACAACAGCTGAATGGGAACAAAAGCTTGAACTAATCGCAAAAGGGAAACTGAAAAAAGATGCGTTCATCAATGAAATGAAAGATTACACAAAAGAGATTGTCAGTGAAATTAAAGTTAGCGATAAAAAGTATAAACATGACAATATCTCAACAAAATCTTGTCCAGACTGTGGTAAGCCAATGCTTGAAGTGAACAGCAAGAAAGGTAAAATGCTGGTCTGCCAAGATCGTGAATGTGGTCATAAAAAGAACGTGGCACGCGTAACCAACGCACGCTGCCCTCAATGTAAAAAGAAAATGGAACTACGTGGTGAAGGCGACGGTCAAATCTTCACATGTAAATGTGGATATCGCGAGAAACTATCTGCTTTTGAAGCAAGACGAAAAAAAGAGTCTGGTGGAAAAGTGGATAAACGCTCTGTACAAAAGTACTTAAAACAGCAAGAAAAAGAAGCTGAACCGATTAATAATCCATTTGCAGATTTATTAAAAGGGATGAAGTTTGATAAATAAACCTAGTTCTTAATTAAATATTGGAGTTTAAGCTTTTTTAAGCTAGCTGTAAAACATGAAGAACTCTTCACCTACCTCTCTAGATTTTATAGGGTGAGGAGTAGATTTGAAATAAAGTTTGATCAAGTTAATACAAGAAACCTTGATAAATGAATAAATAGAAAGGGCATGTTTTGAAAAAAGATAAATCAAAACATGCCCTTATACTATTTAATTGGATTATTCTTTTATAAAAAAGATTTATCATTTTTGTGTTCCATAATCAACTAACGCACCCGTTAGCTTAAGTAACTTTGTTCACAATCTCTTGTAGTTTCTTTCAGTTGTTTTCCATCTAATTGAAGAATGTTCCTATATCGTTCAATCGTCGTTTCACTAGTAGCATGTATTAATCTATGTACATCTTCATGCACGATTACAAGATTACTAAATTCATCTGTACCACCCATATGTCTGGGTAATTTATGGTGACAGTGCAGCTTGTCGGATTTCAAAAATTCCCCTGTTACTGCACATTTGCCTAGTTGCATAGAGTACCTTGAAATTCTGTTATCCGCAAATTCTAAGTTGTCTTTACCGTAAGGTTTATGTTACATTATTTTTTTGTCGAATTTCAAAAAAAAGCTGAAATAAAAATTAGGAAATTTATAGGATTGAATATCACTTATTAATATTTCATTCATTTCTTAACGGTATTATGACAATTTGTAACAATTTTATTGCAAAAACATTAACTTCCAAGTATATTAAAATATGTAAATATTTTTAAAAAGAGGCTACATAATATTTACAATTAGGGGGGGAAATATGAAAAAAGTAAAATCTATTCTCTGTTTAGCAATTATCTGTTTGAGTTTTCCATTTGTGGCACAAGCAGCTATTAAATACCCAGCTGTTGGAGCGCTCGCTGTTGATGCTGGAGAAAGTGATACTAAGGTTTTCTGTCGTATATGGGACCATAAGGCTTTTGGCAGTAGAGATGATGGAAAAAATTATGCAGTATTAGCAAAAGTTAAAGTTGGTAATACTGTATATTCATCTGGTTGGAAAATAGGGGAAGCATTTAAAAGTGCAAATAGAGTATGGTATGCTAATGAAACTTCTGATTATGATTATAAAAGTATAACGACAAAATATAAATCAGATTATAGTAATTGGGGAGATTCATATTAATAGTATTTAAAAGGTTATTATCACGTATTATGTGGCCAATAAAAAAATAGTTGGATAAATATATCCAACTCAGATTGTAGAAAAACCCCTAATTTTCAAAATGAGATATTGAAAAAGGGGTTTTTTGATGTTTTATTTGTCCTATTACCACAACATACGGGTATTAATTCATTGATACACCACTATATTTTGTAGTAAATAGATATGAAAAAAGCTGTCGAGACTTTCTCGACAGCCTGAGTTGGATAAATATACTATTTTTTACATTTAAAATATATACTAGTGTTTTGCGGTAATGAACTATACATATTAACTAGATTCTTTCAAAAATAGGCCCTTTTTAGGGCTTTTGGTAAAAATGCAAGAGTCAAGTAATTAAGCTAATGATATATATATTATAAGAAGATGGAAGGAATATATATGAAAAAAATATATATAATTTATTTGACTGGTTTAATGATTATATTCTCCTATATCTACACTAACTCTATTTATGAAATCTATGGGCTTAATAATATAGGAGATTCCTCATTAAATGAATATAAAGTAGATTATGAAACAGGTCAAGATTTATTAAAAGTCTATAAAGGACTTATTGAAGAGAACGTAGATTTTCAGATAGTAAAAAATCCAATGTCAGAAGATGGAAAAACCTATTATGATATTTACCATACAGATATAAACTCAGTAAAACAATATGTTGGGATTTCCAATAATATTTATCGGTATTTTAAAATGACAGAAGATGAGTTTATAGATAGTTCTGGATATTTTAGTGCAAATTTATCCGATAACCAAATGGTAGAACTTTCACTAAGGACTGCAGTAGACATTAAACCAGTAAGTAAGAATAGGTTGTCTTACAATCAAATTTTTAATAACAATCTATTACAATTTTTAGTATTAGGTATCACTACCTTTACAATTTTATACATATATACAATATTTAGATTTAAAACAAATGCAGTGAAAAAGTTAAGTGGTTTTTCTCCTACTAAAATAGTTATAACGAATATAAAGGAAACTTTACAAATTCAAGGAATCCTTATAACAATCTTGGTTGTGGGACATTCAGTATTTTATTTAATAACTGATAAATTTTCTTGGACTTATACAATTTTCTTATTTTTATTTTTATCAGTCGTTAGTATGATAATCATTTTGTTATTATTACTATTACAACATTTTGTAAGGAAAACCAATATCGTTGCAGCATTAAAGAATAAAATTTTTTCTAACAGGCTATATATGATTATTAATTTGATTAAGATTATATTAATTCTTTCTGTAACCATTCTAATGAATCTTGTTATTAATTATTACAAAGAGCTAGATGAAGTCTATAAAAAATATGATGACTATAAAATGTTAAATTCCTTGTATTCTTCGCATGGTAGAAATTCAGATGAATATGATAAATTACTCAACAATCCCCAAAGGTTAGAAGAAGTTGCAGACAATGTAAAGAAGATGTACGTCAAAAATATAGATCAAGCGTATGTTATGTTTGATCCAGTTCGTGATAATTTGGATCCAAATTTCCTAGCAAGTCGTGGAATATCGCGAGAAGAAGTAATGAATAATGAAAGAAACAATTTAATTTTAAATAAAAATTATATAGAAAACTATACTGACATTAAAATGGATTGGGATTTTAATGAGGATACCCCTACAATTCTTGTTCCTGAAAAATATAGAGATAGTGAAGAGGATATAAAAAAATATTTTATAGAAAGGTATAATACCACATTAAACTATAATACAAGATATGATATTAAAGGTAAGGAAGTTAGTATTGATGATTTACAAATTATTTATATTAACAATGGATATAAATATAAAATATTAAGTTCAATTCCCTATGAAGATGAGGTAGATATCGAACTTACTGATTCTATTATCATGCTTGATAATGGAAGTTTTGGAAGTGGTTTTTATTTCGATATGCTAGGATCTTCCCAGCTGGCTTTTAAGTTAAATGATAGGGAAGAATTTAAAAGTATGTTGATTCAGTATGATTTAGATAATCTATATATGGCACATAACTTGTTGACCCCGTTTGAATCTATTTTCAGTGGTTATGAATTTCTATTTGACCAAGCAAAGCTTTTTGTATTCTTATTTATCATTGTATTAATTTTTATCATTTATATATCAAATTATATAGATATGATTGTAAATGGTAGAAGTTATGCTGCAAGATATATGCAAGGGTATCATTTACTAAAGAATTTAAGGGCTAATTTAGTAATGATTATTTTTATGATCGGTGTTTCGAGTGTTTTGTATATTTTAAATGTAAATATTTTCATTTATTTGTTGTTTATCTTATATGATTTGGCATCTATGCTTTATTTGTATAATAAGCTAATAGTTAAAGACGTATATAAAGTAATGAATGGTGGGAATTAACTTGGAGATAGTAAGATTAGAAAACATATGTCAGGAGTTTAATGGAAATACGGTAATTGAAAACATTAACTTTTCTATAAATGATGGTGAAATGGTAGCAATCATGGGTAAGAGTGGTAAGGGCAAAACTACACTATTAAATATAATGGGATTAATCTCAAAACCATCTGAGGGAGATTTATATTTATTTAATAAAAAGAATGTTGATATCCACTCGAAAGAGGCAATGTTATTAAGACGTAATAAGATTGGTTATTTATTTCAAAATTATGGTTTGGTAGAAGATGAGACAGTAAAATGGAATTTAAATATTGCATTAGAGTACAAAAAGTTGTCTAAAAATGAAAGAGTACAAAAAATTAAAGAAGCACTAAAAATGCTCCATTTAGAGAAACTTATGGATAAACATGTATATAAGCTAAGTGGAGGGGAACAACAGAGAATAGCAATGCTAAAACTATATTTACAAGAAAGCCAACTCATACTAGCAGATGAGCCTACAGGCTCCTTAGATATAGAAAATCGGGATGTCATTATTCAAATGTTAAAGGATTTTAATAACGAGGGTAACACAATTGTTATTGTTACCCATGATAATCATATTGCTCAAACTTGTAGTAGAGTCATTAATATATAAAGAGGGGCACCAACATTTCGCGGAAAACATTTTCTGCGTTTTGTTGGTGGTATCCCTAAAATCATTGTACCATATTGGAAATATGTTCCTGTTTTGAGGCTGTTAATTCCTTTCCTGAGAATAACAGCCTTTTTTATTTAAACAGAGTATAAGACTGCCAGTTAGATTAATAAGCAACAGATCTAAAGTTCATCCAATGTAACAAAACCTCTATAATTATCAAGCTGAGCTTCTAATGTCTCATATTCCTGGTAATGAAATAAAGCACCCGTTAGTTTAAGTAAAATCCTTCACAAGGCTTTCAATTGGAAATTGGGTACCCATCTCTTATAGCTCTAACTATGACTTCATAATCCTTCATGCCATGCTTTTGGGCGATTTGAGCCAAAGAATAGGCCAGTTCATTCCGTTGTTCTTCCTCTATCGGCACATGGACTTTAATCGTTTTGTTATTTGGATTGACTCCGAGCGATTTAATATCATATTCATTAAATACCTTATTGCTTTCTTCCATGAATGCTCGGCTCTGTTCTTCCTTTTTCTGATTGTCTAAGTAATCATAGACTACAAAAAGTATATACGCAGCCATCAGCACACCTAACCCTAGAAAAACTCGTTTTTTTAATTTCTTCACTTTATATCTCCTTGTCCAAAATTCTGTCTCTTTTACATCCTTTTTAACTTTATCATATTTATCTATTTGTAGAACTATCTGGTATTTAGATGAATAAAAGCGACATAAAATAGGCTTCTCTCTTATTAAACTAAACTGCCCCGTTAGTGCCTTAAGGCTGCTTAAGCAACCTACCTTATTGAAGTAAAGCACCCGTTAGTTCCATAAAATTATCAGTCGTTATCTTCCGCCCAAAGGATACCTATATTATTTTTATCTATTACTAAGACTCCTGTATCAAATGTGGAGTCTGTGATAGATTGCCATCCTCTTAGCCTAAAGAAGCCATCATCCTCATCGAAGTCACCATTAGTATAATAAATAGCATTAGATAGAAATTCGTTTAAGAAATAATTGCTTAACATATTTGCTAAAGGCTTAGTTTCTAATTCAATATCATAAGCCATGTCCATTGATAAAATATATTCAAGGATTTTTTTAGCAATACTTTGGTCAATCTGCTTCCAATTTCCTTTTATCCTCTTAGGTTTAAGACCAAGTTCTTTCAAGAACAGTTCTTTTGCAATTTCATTTGTTGTAGTATTTACGAATTGATTCATGTCTTTGAAACTGCAAGTTACACTACCTGAATTTCTTTTGGCTAACAAAATTTCATTAAATTCTTCATGATTCTTAATCATAAAATTAACATCCTTTTATAGTATTTTTATACTTTTTCACGTCTTTCTTATAGCTTATATCCTAACAAAAAATTCATTAATATTCTTCAACTAACCTGCCCCTTTAGTTCATTAAGAAAAAAGTGTTACTTTAAAATAAATTTTGATCAAAGATCTCCCTTTAACTGTTACTTTAGGCGGTAATTTGCGTATATATAAAGTGCTATTTTGCATGCTAGATCCATTTAAAAGCTTAAGTACGTTTGTTTGAAACTAAGAGCCGAGACTAATTAATTAGTCTCGGCTCTTGATATTTACGATAGAATAGAAGTAATAATATTATGCCTATAATTTTCAGTGGACGCATCTTTAACACTAGGCAGAAA